>NZ_JBIKQP010000057.1:0-18685 GCF_044349645.1 Flavobacterium sp.
CACCTAGTGACTTTTATATCAATACCACCACTAACAAAATTTTTGGCCCAAAAACAGCTACAGGATGGCCTACTAATGGAGTTTCATTAGTAGGACCTCAAGGAATTCAAGGTGCTATTGGTGCAACGGGACCACAAGGGCCGGTTGGATTAACGGGAGCAACTGGTGCGAGTGGACCACAAGGACCTATTGGATTGACAGGTGCTACAGGACCTCAAGGAACAATTGGTTTAACAGGAGCTACTGGTGCGAGTGGACCTCAGGGACCTATTGGATTGACTGGAGCTACAGGACCTCAGGGAGCTGTTGGATTAACGGGAGCAACTGGTGCGACTGGTCCACAAGGGCCGGTTGGATTGACAGGACCTACAGGTGCAACGGGACCGGCCGGGCCTCAGGGACCTATTGGATTAACGGGTGCTACAGGACCTCAGGGAGCTGTTGGATTAACTGGTCCACAAGGGCCAGTTGGATTAACGGGTGCTACAGGACCTCAGGGAGCTGTTGGATTAACTGGTCCACAAGGGCCAGTTGGATTAACGGGTGCGACTGGTTCACAAGGGCCGGTTGGATTGACAGGACCTACAGGTGCAACGGGACCACAAGGACCAATTGGTTTAACGGGTGCTGTTGGAGCAACTGGTCCACAAGGAATTCAAGGACTAACTGGTTTTTTACCTAATGGCACTGCTTCTGGAAATACTATTTATTGGAATGGTATAGACTGGATTGTAAACAGCAGTAATCTATACAACAACGGAAGCAACATCGGTATTGGAACGACTACACCTACAGAAAAATTACATGTTACGGGCAATTTCATGCTTTCTGGAAGTATCAAAGCGCAAGACTCAGGGCAAGACATAACGCTTATCCCTGGTACAACTGGTAATGTATATGTAAGCAGCAAACAAATTAAAAACTTAGCCAACCCAACCGCAACCAAAGATGCCGTAACTGCCGAAGTGGTACAAAATAGTAACTTAATATATGGTGCAGCTACAGGTCCTGCTAATGCTTATGAAGTTGCACTAACACCACCCCCAACTGCTTACCAAGCAGGAATGATGCTAACCTTTAAAGCCAATGTGGCTAATACAGGTGCGGCAACTTTAAACATCAACGGGCTTGGAGCTAAAACCATCAAGAAATTAGTAACTACTGATATAGCAGCCAACGATATTGCTTTAGGTGAAATGGTAATAGTAATATATGATGGTACTAACTTTCAGATTTTGAATAAAAATATCAACAATAACTCAAATACTAATTCAACAAATACTTCGATTGATTTAATTTATACAACAAGAGGCTTCTAACTTTGATTTAAATAAAATATGAAAAATAAGATTTACAAAAAACAATTTATTTATTTATTTATTTTATGTTCAACTTACTCTTTTTCGCAATCTAATTTGCAATTTAATAATGTAATTAGCGCATATGGTTTTGAGAACCCATCTCCAATTTATACGGTACCTAGTGGAAAGGTATGGAAAATAGAACGCTATACTCAAGATAGAATAGTTGTAAATGGAATAGGACTTCAGGACACTCATTATACAATGTATGGATATGGCATAACAATTGACACGAGTCCAATCTGGTTAAAACCAGGTGATACATTTTATTTAAATTCTGGAAACTATTATTTTAATGGAATAGAATATAATACTACTAATTCTGGAAATTCAGCAAACAAACTTACATTTAATTCTGTCGTAAGCGAATACGGTACTGGCACTTCTTCTCCTGTATACACAGTGCCAGCGGGTAAAATATGGAAAATAGAGAGACATACAAGAAATAGATTAGTAATTAATGGAATTTCAATACAAGATGTTTTTGAGTCTTTACCTATTTCATATGATAACACAATTAATTGCAATCCTATTTGGCTTAAAGAAGGAGACACTTTTTATATTAATGCTTCTAACTATTCTTTTAGTGCTTTAGAATTTAACAAGTTAAATTAAAATATATCGAAGAAATAAACTCTCCAGATAACATAATTAGAAAATTTAGATACAAAAAAAATAAACTTAGAGAATGAAAAAAATACTCATATTTATACTTATTTTTCCATTTACCATTTTAAATGCACAAGTTGTTCCGACTTTAATTGTAGATAATATTAATACTCAATTTTCAAATGTTTCATTACCTTATTGGTTAAAGGGTGGACAAACTATAAATATAGGCAACAATGCTAAATCAGTTTCTATATTAGAGTTTAATATAAATGGAGCCTCTTTGGAATTTAATCAAGTAATCAATTTAACATCGGCACAAACTGTCCCACTGAATAAAGCATGGAAAGTTGAAGGTATAGGATTGACAGTGCTCAATACCACTTTACCAACTTCATCCTCAGGAATAAGTGGCTTAACAAATTCGGTTTCTCAATTACCTACTGTTTTTCAATCTCCAAAGAAATTTGAAACACCAGGAACATATAATTGGACAGTACCTCCTGGGGTTAATTCAATTTGTGTCGAAGTTTGGGGAGCAGGAGGCAATGGATCAAATGGAACCAATGGTTGGTCAGGCGGTGGCGGCGGCGGCGGCGGGTATGGTTATCAGTGTTTTTCAGTAACATCAGGAACGACATATATTATTAAAGTTGGATCAAACGGAGATAGTAATCAAGGCTCAAGTAGTTTTGACACTATAATTACAGCTACGGGGGGTTCAGACGCAAATAATTTCAATCATTCTGGAGGTGTTGGAGGGACTTCAACTTCAACCATTAATGGTTTGTATACTATATCAGGAGGAAATGGTCCAAGTCCTGTATATACTTCATTGGGAACAGGTGAGCGTGGGGGCGATGGAGGAAATGGTGGAATGGGCGGAAACTATGCAACAGGTTCAGGAGGAGGGTCTGCAGGCTTCGCACCAGGTGGTGGTGGTGGTGGAACAAGTGTATATTGGGGAGGACAAGGCGGTAGAGGAGCTAGAGGACAGGTCTATATTTATTGGTAGAAATTGAATAAATAACTTAAAAATACTCTCAATAATTAGATATTAAATTATAATCATTTCAAATTTAATCCATATAAAGAAAATGGATATAATTTTTTTTGATACTAGACATTTAAGAAAAATGTCAACATCAAGTTAAAAAATCTAGATTAATTAATAATTTAATGATTATCATGAGTTCTCTCAATATTCATTTGCTTTATTCCATTGGCCTGTTCCAGTCGCTTTTAGAAGATTTCTTCATAAAGAATAAAAACGATCAAAGTGCCTTTTGTCGTGTCACTCAAAAAACATAAGAGATTATTCCATGATCCCAGAGGGGGGGGTCCTACAACGAATACCCAAACTAAAATGAATTTTGGTTGGTTTTTTTATTTCTTCCTCACTCCCAAAAGTAAACTTTTGGAATGGGAAGAAATAAAAAAACCCGAAACTCACGTTTCGGGTTTTCTGTTGCGGAGAAAGAGGGATTCGAACCCCCGGACCTGTTACAGTCAACAGTTTTCAAGACTGCCGCATTCGACCGCTCTGCCATTTCTCCAATATGTTGCACCCTTTTGCTGAATGCGGTTGCAAATATAGTAACCTTTTTTTGATTTCTAAAACATTTATTTAGAAAATATCAAGAAAATAACTACCCAAATAAGTAATTATTTCATTTACCATAAGTTAGAATAAAAAATATAAGCTAGTATTTTACGTATTCTGAAATCTCTAACCCATACCCTATCATTCCAACGCGCTTGGTTTGCTCGGAATTAGAGATCAATCGGATGTTGGAAATATCAATATCGTGAAGGATCTGTGCTCCTATTCCGAAATCTTTAGCGTCCATTTTTATCAATGGCGCCTTCATTTCTCCCTGTGTTTGCAATACTTTCAATTCACTAATTCGATTCAACAAATTATAAGACTCCAACTCCTGGTTAATGAACAATACAGCCCCTTTTCCTGCTTTATTGATTACGTTGAATATCGAATCTAAGTTTTTGTCGGCATCGTGGGTTAAAGCCCCTAAAATGTCACTATTGATTTGAGTGGAATTGATGCGCGTCAATATTGGCTCACCCAAATTCCAATTTCCTTTGGATAACGCAATGTGAACTTGCTTATTCGTAGTTTGTAAATACGCTCTCAATCGGAACGTGCCAAATCGAGTATTGATATCAAAATCTTCTTTCTTAACAATCAAGCTATCGTGAAGCATTCTGTAGGCTACCAAATCTTCAATTGAAACTAACTTTAAATCGAATTTTTTGGCCACTTCAACCAATTGTGGTAATCGAGCCATCGAGCCATCTTCATTCATGATTTCCACAATTACCCCCGCCGATTTGAATCCAGCGAGACGCGCAAAGTCAATTGCAGCTTCGGTATGCCCCGTTCTTCTTAATACACCACCTTGCTTTGCAATTAATGGAAATATATGCCCAGGGCGCGCTAAATCGTGTGGTTTTGTATCAGGATTGCATAACGCTAAGATTGTTTTGGCTCTATCGGCAGCAGAAATTCCAGTGGTAACTCCATTACCACGTAAATCTACTGATACTGTGAATGCCGTTTCCATTGGGTCGGTGTTGTTGTTCACCATCACGTGCAATCCCAATTCCTTGCATCTGTTTTCGGTTAACGGCGCACATATTAATCCGCGACCGTGGGTTGCCATGAAATTGATCATCTCAGGCGTTACCTTTTCGGCTGCAGCCAAAAAATCACCTTCGTTCTCGCGATCTTCATCATCTACAACAATAATGACTTTCCCTTGACGAATGTCCTCAATAGCTTCTTCTATTGTATTTAATTTAAATTTAGGAAGGGTCATTGTATTTAATTTTGTGTTGGAAATATTTTTTTCATTAAGTTTTGGAACGGTACCGTGATCACATCTAAATTGAACGAACCAAAATCATTGGTCGCTCTGTATGTCAGTAAAATAGCCAATGGAGTTAATATTAACGAGGCCAACCAAGATCCTAAAAAAGGATCCATACCGTTTTCTCCAGCCAATCGCTTTCCAAAGGTATTGATAAAGTGAAAAGATATAAATATAGCCACCGCAAAAACTATTGGCAAACCAATTCCTCCTTTTCTAATAATTGCTCCTAGAGGCGCGCCAATAAAAAACATTAGCAAGCAGGCAAATGCCACTACAAATTTGTCATAAACAGCCCCTAAATGATCGTTTATTGCTATTTGTTTCATATTCAATTCGTCTTTCGAACTTTCAATCGAAAAGAGTGTATTGTTAACATTGCTTGAAGCAAATTGTAATATTTGTAGCTTTTCACTGGTAGTCAATAAAGCCATTAAATCGGGTTTTACCACGTCCACTTTCATTGGTAAAATCGATTTATTTTCATTCAATATTGGTGATCGGTGGTGCACATTATCGGCAAACGAAATAACATCGCGCTTATAATTTTTTCTCAAAGAATCAATCGTATAATTCAACTCGCTTAAATTCAGCATGTTCGAAGTATTGGTAATACTCTGATTGTCCTGAGCTCCATTTAATATTGACAAATCCATATTGATGACGTCTTTCTTAAAAGTCGCTTTCGCAAATGGAATTTTCCTACGATCTTCCCATTTGTTTGGGATAATATCCTCATAATAATAACCGTCATTTAAAACGAGTTTAAGAAAATTTGAATTCTCACTACTCACTAAATCTCCATATTTGGCTTTGATAACCGTACGAACACCTTCGCCATTAATCGATTTTTTGTGAATGGTCACTCCCGTAAGGTGGTTGCCGTTCTCCCCTGTTTTCTTATCTACTTTTATAGAATACAAACCTATTTGACTGAATTGTCCTTCTGCAATTGCCATAGCGGGCTTGCGTTGGGCAATGTTCTTTCTGAAATTAATGAATTTGTATTCAGCATACGGAATCACATTATTCGCAAAGAAAAAAGAGGTAATACTTAAAATTAAAATGAAAATCGTTAACCCTTTCATGGCTCTTTGTAATGAAATTCCTGCCGATTTCATTGCCGCAAATTCGTAGTTCTCTGACAAACTTCCGAAGGTCATAATGGAGGCCAATAATACAGAAAGCGGAATTACTAATGGGATAATTCGTGGCATTCCGTAAAGTAAGAATTTAACGACCAACATTAAATCCAAGTCACGGCCAGCCAAATCGTAAATGAACAACCAGATCGTTTGAAGTATGAATATAAAAAACAAGATTACAAATACTGTGGTAAATGTAATCGCAAATGTTTTAAGAATATATTTATCAATTATCTTCAACTAGTCTAGTTTATTTATGTAATATTTTGGGTATTTGCTAGCATCAAAGGTAAATTGATTCTTTGATAACGGTTGGTTAATTTTAAAAGAATTAACAGTTAAAGTAGTTTTGGTACCATTTCTTCCCACCTCAATTAGGTTGTAAATATTCTTGGTTTGGGTGTCTATTCCTAAAAGAATTTCCTTTCGTTGGTCTTTAGAATTATTGGGAACCAACTTAATATACTGTATTTTTCTACCTTTTACATTTTGAGGAATGTCCCAAGTATATTTGTAACCAGAGTTAAAGAAAGTCAATAATTTTGATGGCGTAATGGCATTTTCATCCTTCTCATTCATTTTTGAAATCGCCACTTCTTCGTCTTCCGGGTTAATGGTGTAATTGAATTTCCCGTCGAATATTTTGGTTACGCCCATCAAATTTAAAACGTATTTATTGCCTTTCATGGTCACATTTCCTTTGCTCTCCTGATTGATATTTTCTTTTAAATTGTTCAATGAATATTTAAAATCGATTACAATATTGTCGTAGCTTTTTATTTTTGCTGTCACCGCGTCCAGCAATGCTTTTGCCTTTTTATCCTGCGCATAAGTTGAAGTGCTAATTAATAATGCTATAGCAAAAAGTAATAAAACACTTTTCAAATTCGAAATTGTAAATAAGGATAATCTATTGGTAGTCATTTGTAAATTAGTTTTGTTCATTACTGAAAAATTGATCTAGAGCGGCCAAATCGGTAATGTTCACATTTCGGGCTTTACTTCCTTCAAATGGACCTACAATTCCTGCAGCTTCCATTTGATCAATCAATCGTCCCGCACGGTTGTAACCCAATTTTAGTTTGCGTTGCAACAACGATGCCGACCCTTGTTGGGCAGTAACAATAATCTCCGCAGCCTCTCTGAACAATGCATCGCGCTCGGAAATATCCATATCAAGATTAATGCCACTTTCTTCACCCACAAATTCAGGAAGCAAGTACGCATCGGCATAAGCTTTTTGAGAACCGATGAATTCCGTAATTTTCTCCACTTCTGGAGTATCTATAAAAGCACATTGTACACGTACCACATCGTTTCCATTGGTATAAAGCATGTCTCCACGACCTATTAATTGATCGGCTCCTTGCGTATCCAAAATGGTACGAGAGTCAATTTTTGAGGTTACTCTAAAGGCAATTCTAGCCGGGAAATTGGCTTTAATCAAACCCGTAATTACATTCACCGATGGACGTTGCGTAGCAATAATCAAGTGAATTCCAATTGCTCTCGCTAACTGCGCCAAACGAGCAATAGGCGTTTCCACTTCTTTACCAGCGGTCATAATTAAATCGGCAAACTCATCGACTACCAAAACGATGTAAGGTAAAAATCGGTGTCCGTTTTCAGGATTCAACTTACGCGATTTAAATTTCTCGTTGTATTCTTTTATGTTACGAACCATCGCGTCTTTCAATAAAGAATAACGATTGTCCATTTCCACGCAAAGAGAATTCAAAGTATTCACCACTTTGGCATTATCAGTAATAATAGCATCGCCAGAATCTGGTAATTTTGCCAAATAGTGTCTTTCGATTTTATTGAATAGCGTCAATTCCACTTTCTTAGGATCGACCAAAACAAATTTTACTTCGGCTGGATGTTTTTTGTACAATAACGAAGTCAATACTGCATTCAATCCCACCGATTTACCTTGACCGGTAGCACCAGCCATCAATAAGTGAGGCATTTTAGCTAAATCAACCACAAAAGTTTCGTTGGAAATGGTTTTTCCTAAAGCAATTGGCAATTCCATTTCGGCCTCTTGAAAACGCGCCGATCCGATCACGCTTTTCATAGAAACCATCGTAGGATTTTTATTTGGAACCTCGATTCCAATAGTTCCTTTTCCTGGGATAGGAGCAATAATACGAATTCCCAACGCTGATAATGACAATGCAATATCGTCCTCTAAGCTCTTAATTTTTGAAATTCGTATTCCTGCTTCTGGCACAATTTCATACAAGGTAACTGAGGGACCTACCGTAGCTTTAATTTGCGCTATTTCTATTTTATAATTTCGTAATGTCTCAAGGATTTTATTCTTGTTTTCTTCTAATTCCTCTTGGTTGATGGTAATTCCACCTGTAGAATATTCCTTCATTAAATCCAATGTTGGAAATTGGTAGTTGGATAATTCCAATGTAGGGTCAAACAAACCAAAATCGGCCACCAAACGGGAAGCTAAATTTTCTTCCACGATATCTTCTTCGTGCGCTTTTTCAATTACAAAATCGCTGTCGATATCTTCAATTGGTAAAGTAACAGGTTCTAAGTCATCAAAATCATCCTCAATTGGTTCTTCCACTTTTGGCTTCAAAATAGGATCCATGTTAATTTCTGAAGCAGAACTAATTGTTGGTTTCAACGCTTCTTTATTTATTTCAAATTGAGAAGTAGGCTTAATCGTTGGCTCCTCAATTTCTTCTTCATCAGGAACTGCATATTCTTCCAGGTTGTAGTTTGAATCTGAAACAGGTTGATTAACAGGCGTTAACTCCGAATCAATTTCTTTTTTACTTCTTTCAAAGAACCCTTTAATAGCCTCTGGAGAAATTTTTATTTTAAATATCAAATAAATGAAAATTCCCAATAACAAGATTAAAAACGTTCCTGAACTACCCACATAATCTTGCATGAACAGGTTCATTTCATAGCCTACAGTACCTCCTAATTCTGGTAAAGTAGTTGCAAAAAATCCACATAAAATAGAGATTACAATTATTGCATACAAATCCCAAAACCAAACGCTTTTTAGTCTTTTAAATGGAATGTCCATTACTAAAAATGCACCGGTTAGGAAGAAGAATTTTACAAATAAAAACGAGGCAATTCCGAATCCTTTATAGATAAATAAATCTGCTAAGAACGCACCAAATTTACCCAACCAATTGTTCACAGTTTCGGAACGATTCACTAATTCGGCAACGGCACTCTGGTCTTCTTGACCATAAATGAAAAAAGAAATAAAAGCCAATAGCAAAGCCACAGAAAATAAAATCATTATAAAACCCAACAAGATTTTATATTGCTTTCCTAGTTTCCAAGGTAATTTATCTTCAGGATCGGTTCCTTTTTTCGTCGTAAGTGTTTTTTTTGCCATTCTTAATTGAACTAATTTCTATTAAAACAAGGGAACTATTATATAAATTTTGGTAAATAAATCATCAAACCAATTGCAATTGCTGTCATGGCTGCAAAAAATACAGCCCCTGCAGCAATGTCTTTTATAAATCCTATTTTGGTATGGTATTCGGGATGAATAAAATCGGCTACTTTTTCTACCGCAGTATTCAAACCTTCAATACTTAATACCAAACCTATTGCAAGAGTTTGAAACAACCATTCTTCATGAGAAATATTAAAATAAAAACCAGCAATAGTAATCAAAACCGCAAGGGTCGATTGCACCATGATACTGTGTTCAGTAGTAATTAATTTTATAGCTCCTTTTAAAGCAAATACTAAACTTTTTAATCTACCAGTAAAGAAGGTATTGTCTTTTTGAAACTCCATATTAAATATTAAAGTACCGCTAAAGCAGCATCATAATTTGGTTCATCTGCAATTTCTGGCACTTGCTCAGAATAAATAACAACGCCATTTTCATCAACTACAATTACTACTCTTGAATGCAAACCAGCTAAAACGCTGTCTACAATTTCCAATCCATAGTCTTTTCCAAAAGCACCCGTTTTAAAATCAGAAAGATTAATTACATTTTCAAGACCTTCAGCACCGCAAAATCGAGTTTGTGCGAAAGGCAAATCTCTAGAAATGCACAACACTTTCGTATTAGGTAAAGCGCTTGCTTTTTCATTGAATTTTCTAACAGAGGTAGCGCAAGTTCCAGTATCGATACTTGGAAAAATATTAAATACCAATTTGCTTCCAGCAAAATTCGCTAAACTAGCAATTGATAAATCTTTTTGAACCAATTTAAAATCGATTGCTTTCGAACCCACTTTTGGTAATTCACCACTTGTATTTATTGGATTTCCTCCTAATGTAACTACAGCCATAATTGTTATAATTTTTAAACATCAAAAGTAAGCAAATATATTGGGAATAAAAAAACCTTTAAAATTAATTAAAGGTTCTAATTTTCTAACTTTCAACACCACTAAAACGTACCGAATCCATAACGATTGGATAAAAGTTCGTCTATTCGGAAGTTCATATAAAACGTGTGAATTCCACCCGATACGGTACTGAAATTATTGATTGCTGAGTCATAGGCGTAACCAATGGACAAATTGTTTTCAAATCGATAACCGAAAAAACCTCCAAAACTTGAGGTTGGCTGCACATTCATTCCTAGCCTAATATTTTTTTGATAATCTAAATTTAAAGAAATCAAATTGGCTACTGGCGCACCAGCTGTAACTCTGGTTAAAACATTTGGAATTAAATAAATCTCATTCTGTAAATCAAATTTGTACCCTGCAGTCAAAAAGTAATTTGGTTTTGTGTTTGCAATTGAGATTTGAGAGCCCGTAATGTAATTCGTTTTTAACAAATTTGGAACTGAAACACCGATATAACCGCTTGGATTAGATAGGTAAAAACCAGCTCCTACTATTGGCGAATATTGATTCAAATTTCCATCAAAAATTCCTGCCTCTTGAGGGTTTTCAATAGTCAACAAACGGTAATCTAAATTAAAATTATTTAACCCCGCTTTTAATCCTAAATTCAAACTAAGCTCGTCGTTTAAAAATATATTGTAAGCAAAATTACCTACAATTTGATTCTCTTGAACTGGTCCTAATTTATCACTAGTAATATTTACTCCTACTCCTATTTCACGCTGAATCACATTAGAATGCGCCGAGAAAAATATTGTTTTTGGAGCACCCTCAAAACCAACCCATTGTGAACTATAAATTCCTGTAATACTGAGTCCGTCAAAGGCGCCCGCATAAGCAGGATTGTATTGTAGCGGATTGTAACTAAATATAGAAAGTTTAGGATCCGATTGTGAAAAAACCAATACGCTAACTAATAAATTAAATGCAATTATATACTTTTTCATGGGGACCCTTAGTTATTGTTATTAATGTATAAAAATGATTTCAAATCCGTGTATTTTCCTCGATAAGAGTCATAATATTTTAAAAGAAAATAATAAGTTCCTGTTGGTAAATCACTATCCTTTTGGAACACACCACTTACATTGGCTCTTCCTTTGAAGGTATTGGTATCATTATTATAATATTCTGTTTTCCAAACTAATTCTCCAAAACGATTGTAAATTTCAATTTGGTTAATTGGGAAATTCTCAATGTTTTCAATTTTCAAATTATCATTTAAACTATTGTCATTTAAAGTCAATAAATTATTGGCAACCAATTGGCAATTAATAATTGTAATTTGAACCATTTGTCTAATTGGGCTTTCACAACCCGTGGTAGCATTATAAATCGCAGCATATAAACTTTGACTGGACGTTAATACATAGCTACCCAACAATGGAGTTCCACCACTTGCAGAAGAATACCAAACGATATTCAAGCCATTCGTTTTTAAGTCGGCAAGAGTTTTTAAATCTGTACTACAAAACGTTTGATCAGTAAGTGTTGACGGCGTATTTTCAAGTAATACCGTCGCTAATACTGCCAATCTTCCATTGCTTGAACAACCAGTCACGGCATCAAATTGTGAAGCGTAGTAAGTAGTTGAACCTACTGGTAAATTAGTGGTTATTGGCAATGGCGTTGAACTTGTGAGTGAACTAAACCAATTGACGTTAGTTGGATTCACTACTATATTCTGCAACGTAGGATAAATATTCGCACAGAAAGTTTGCGTAATGGTTCCCGTTGGCGGCAGCGGCAATGGATTAACAGTAATCGTCATTGTTGCCGTGGTAGCACATTGACCAGCTGTTGGTGTAAAAGTATACGTTGTTGTTGCTGTATTATTCAACGCTGGCGACCAAGTTCCTGTGAATCCGTTATTTGAAATAGTTGGCAATGGTGCTAGAGGTGCTCCAGCGCATATCGCTGCTATTTGCGTAAATGTAGGTGTGATATTCGGGTTCACGGTAATGGTCATTGTAGTTGTAGTTGCACACTGACGAGATATTGGTGTAAAAGTATACGTTGTTGTTGCCGTATTATTCAATGCTGGCGACCAGGTTCCATTAACACCATTCGTTGAAATAGTTGGCAATGGTGATAAATCTGTTCCCGAGCAAATCGCTGCCACTTGCGTAAATGTAGGAGTTACTATTGGATTCACCGTTATAGTCATCGTTGCTGTTGTAGCACAAATCCCAGCTGTTGGCGTGAAAGTGTACGTTGTGGTTGCCGTATTATTCAACGCTGGCGACCAAGTTCCAGTGATATTATTCGTTGAAGTAGTTAGCAATGCTGCTAACGTTGCTCCATTACAAATAGGGGCTACTTGCGTAAATACCGGAGCGACATTTGGGTTCACCGTAATCGTCATTGTAGCTGTAGTCGCACACAGACCAGCTGTTGGTGTAAAAGTATAAGTGGTAGTTGCCGTATTATCCAACGCTGGCGACCAAGTTCCAGTGATATTATTCGTTGAAGTAGTTGGCAATGCCGCTAAAGTTGCTCCATTACAAATTGGTGCCACAAGCGTAAATGTTGGTGTGATATTCGGATTTACCGTAATGGTCATCGTAGTTGTAGTCGCACACTGACCTGCTGTTGGTGTAAAAGTATACGTTGTGGTTAATGTATTATTCAACGCTGGAGACCAAGTTCCTGTGATATTATTCGTTGAAGTAGTTGGCAATGCTGCTAACGTTGCTCCATTACAAATTGGTGCTACTTGTGTAAATGTTGGTGTGATATTCGGATTTACATTAATCGTCATTGTAGCTGTTGTAGCACATTGACCTGCTGTTGGTGTAAAAGTATAAGTGGTAGTTGCTGTATTGTTGATTGTTGGCGACCAAGTTCCTGTGATATTGTTTGTTGAAGTAGTTGGCAATGCCGCTAACGTTGCTCCATTACAAATTGGTGCTACTTGTGTAAATGTTGGTGTGATATTCGGATTTACCGTGATTGTAACACTTTTTCTACAAGTCACTCCGTTTACTGTTACGTCACACCAGTAAGTGGTTGTTGCAGTTGGACTTGGGTTGATTGTAGGAGTTGTTGCTCCGGTAGACCATAAGTAGGTGGCTTGATTAGAATTGTAAAGTTGAGCTATTTCTGCTGGAGAAAGTGCACGGTTGTATATAGCTATGTCGTCTAGTTTTCCGTTAAATATTTCGAAAGTTGTGCCTAATGTAATTCCGCCAAATCTCATGCTACATAAATATGAAATTGGACTTAAATTAGCAGTTGTTGATTTGTCTAAATTTCCATTTAAATAATATAAATAATTATTCCCATTTTTAACAATTCCAATATTATACCATGAATTTAAATTAATTGGGAATGTATTAAAACTATCATTTGCATAAATATTCCAACTTGTTCCACTAATTGAAGGATCAGAATTTTTAAAATGATAAATATATTGACTATTATTATAGCTAAATCCAACACCTAAACCTTGATGTGGCAATGTATTTAACATAGTTAATCCACCAAAAGTAGTAGCAGTAGTTGAATTTGCATTAAACCAAAGACTTATTGTATAATCTTGCCAGCCATTATTAAAAAATGCATTTGTTACATCAATATAATTACTAATCCCATCAAAACTATAAGCACTATTCGCATTTCCAAAACGGTCTGTTGTTAAGGTTGCTCCATTAACGGTTCCGTTGTTGGCATTTCCTGAAACATCATTCGCGTTTCCACAAAATGGCCAATAACCCACTAAACCGGTTTGTAAATTAGCAGGTAAATTACAGTTTTGTGCTACGTTTCCTGTAGCACTAGCACTTAAAGTAACCGGAGTTCCACTACAAACAGTTGTTGCACTCGCCGTAATTTGTGGGTCGTTCAATGTTACTGTTACTGCCAATCTAGTCGAACTTCCACAAGCGTTTAGAGTTTGCGAAGCATAATAAGTTGTTCCATTTACTAATGCCGTTGTAGTTGCCAAAGCTGTCCCACCATTTGCAGCAGCATACCATTGAATTCCTGTTCCTGTAGCCGTTAAACTAGCAATTGTTGGCGCTGGTGTTGCGCAAAAAGTTTGGGTTAAGGCACCTGTTGGGGCTGGCGTGGTATTAACATTAATTGTTACACTTTTTCTACAAGTCACTCCGTTTACTGTTACGTCACACCAGTAAGTGGTTGTTGCAGTTGGACTTGGGTTGATGGTTGCGGTGGTTTCACCGGTTGACCAGAGATAGGTAGCTGAATTTGTATTAAATAACTGTGTTACCTCAGTTGATGTTAATGTCCGATTGTAAATGGCTATATCATCTAATTTACCTTTAAATGCATCTATCATTTGACCAAACACGCAACCAGATTTACCAATGAATAAATTTGTTGACTGTGAAATTGTACCAGAATTTGATACCGTATTTATTAGGTTACCATTTATATAAAATTTTCCAATATCACCATCAAATGTAAATACAATATGTTGATATATTTGGTAAGTTGGAGACGAAGATGCAAAAAGTTCAGCTGAAGTATTACCCCTATTTCTAGTAAAATAGATACCGCCTGGGGTATTAACATTATTTATTAATGCAAATCCACCATTGCAAAATTCTGAAGAAATATATCTTGGATTAAGACTAAAAGAATTTGGATAGCCTCCTTCATCAAAAGCCCAAAAACTCATTGAAATAGTATTGTTAAAAGTAGGTGCTTGGATTTGAATAAAATCATCCACCCCATCAAAACTATAGGCACTATTCGCATTTCCAAAACGGTCAGTGGTCAAAGTAGCTCCATTAACGGTTCCGTTATTTCCATTTCCTGAAACATCATTAGCGTTTCCACAAAATGGCCAATACCCAACTAAACCTGTTTGTAAATTGGCAGGTAAATTACAGTTTTGAGCCACGGTTGCTGTAGTACTTGCACTTAAATTAACCTGCGTTCCACTACAAACTGTAGTTGCACTCGCCGTAATTTGTGGGTCGTTCAATGTTACTGTTACTGCTAATCTAGTCGTACTTTCGCAAGCGTTTAGAGTTTGCGAAGCATAATAAGTTGTTCCATTTACTAATGTCGTTGTCGTTGCCAAAGGGGTCCCACCCGTTGCAGCAGCATACCACTGAATTCCGGTTCCTGTAGCCGTTAAACTAGCAATTGTTGGCGCTGGTATAGCACAGAAAGTTTGGGTTAAGGCACCTGTTGGGGCTGGCGTGGTATTTACATTAATTGTTACACTTTTTCTACAAGTCACTCCATTTACCGTTACATCACACCAGTAAGTAGTCGTAGCAGTTGGGCTTGGATTTATGGTTGCTGTTGTTTCACCTGTTGACCATAGGTAGGTTGGTGAAGCAGTATAAAGTTGGGTAATTTCAGATGGAGAAAGTGCGCGGTTGTAAATGGCAATGTCGTCAAGTTTACCATTAAAATCAGAATTTCCAGAAGGATCATCTCCTAGCAACCAACCAATAGAAGTTGGGAGATTTGGATTAATATCATTTATTATATTTGATAATAAACCATCAATAAATAATGAATAACTATTTATATTTCTAACAAAAACTATGTGTTTCCATGTTGAAATTGGAATGAAATCAATATTTAATACATGAATATTAACATTTGATTCTCTATAATCAAAATTCAACTTTAATTGATTACTATTTGGATTTATAAAAAAATTGAATCTGTTATTGTCTGGTGAAGAAATTCTTGATTTTAAGAAGGTTCCTTGAGATCCATTATTTGGCAGATTACTATTTATCCAAATCGATATAGATGCATCAGAATTTTGGTTGAATGGAAATAAACTTTGAAAAACAATATTGTTATTCCCATCAAAACTATAAGCACTATTTGCATTTCCAAAACGGTCAGTTGTTAAGGTTGCGCCGTTCACCGTTCCGTTATTACCATTAATTGAAGCATCATTAGCATTTCCATTAAATGGCCAATAACCAACTAAACCTGTTTGTAAATTGGCAGGTAAATTTCCATTTTGGGCTACGGTTGCTGTGGTACTAGCACTTAAAGTCACCGGCGTACCACTACAAACTGTAGTTGCACTCGCGGTAATTTGTGGGTCGTTAAGAGTAACCGTTACTGCTAATCTAGTCGTACTTTCACAAGCGTTTAGAGTTTGCGAAGCATAATAAGTCGTTCCATTAACTAATGCCGTTGTAGTTGCCAAAGGGGTCCCTCCTGTTGCCGCAGCATACCATTGAATACTTGTTCCTGTAGCCGTTAAACTAGCAATTGTTGGTGCTGGAGTTGCGCAAAAAGTTTGGGTTAAGGCGCCTGTTGGGGTTGGCGTGCTGCTGTTTACGGTAATTGCAACCGTTTTTCTACAAGTCACTCCATTAACCGTTACATCACACCAGTAAGTGGTGGTTGCTGTAGGTGTTGGATTGATAGTTGCGGTGGTAGCACCTGTTGACCATAAATAGGTTACAAAAGGCATTCCTGTAGAAAACTGACGAACTAATCTTAAATTACCTGCACCGCCATATCCATTTCGTGCCTCTGATACAAAATTACCATTAGTGTAATTTTGAACCCAAACTCCTCCATTATTTCCACAGCTTCCATACGATGCTGGAGAAGATGACCAATATTGTAAATTTTGAAAATTACCTAAATTATTTAATTTAAGGTTAGTATACATTAAATTTACTTCCTCCTTTGATGGAATAAACCAATTATTATTACCATTTATAGCTATGTTAGAAGATGTAGTTAACCAGGCTCCATTACATCCTGAATTTATCCAATTCAGTGTATTTGCTTTTCCAGTACCAATTAATGTAGAAGTATTTGGAATTGTAGTACAATAACATCCGATACCGTCATTAATACCATTATCTGAAGGGGCTGCCTCGAGGTATCTCCAACCGTTTAAAACACTACCTTGATCATAAAATACATATCCACCAGATGGTCCAATTGACCCCACAGAAAAAATTGATGGCACTCCAGATGAAGCAGTTAAAGTTACTGATGTTCCAGTACAAACAGTTGTTGTGCTAGCCGAAATTTGAGGATCATTTATAATAGCGGTAACTGCTAATCTAGCGGTACTTTCACAAGCACTAACTGTTTGCGAAGCATAATAAGTTGTTCCATTTACTAATGTCGTTGTAGTTGCCAAAGGGGTCCCACCCGTTGCTGTCACATACCATTGAATTCCTGTTCCAGTTGCCGTTAAACTGGCAACTGTAGGCGCTGGTGATGTACAAAAAGTTTGAGTTAATGCGCCAGTAGGGGCTGCTGGAGAGACACAAGAAGTATATAAATTAGAAATTTCTTGTGGGGTAAGTATCCTGCTGAATAACATAAATTCATCTAAAATACCATTAAAGTAATTGCCTGGAGAACAACTTGATTTTTTAAAACCAAATCTATTTATTCCAACTCCACATGTACCCGCATCTCCAAATCCTATATTATTACTAGGATTATTGATAGTAATTCCTATTTGTTCTACTCCATTCAAGAAGATTTTTGAATTAGTTCCATTAATTATTATTACAGCTTCATACCAAATATTTGGTACAATACTTCCATTAGTTGTAACAATTCCATTGTATTGATTTGGATAAGCCCAAAAAATTCCAAAAGCACCATTTGCAGTGGTATAAATTCCCGCTTCTAACCAGGATCCATCTTTGTTCCAAATATAATAATCACCACTTGAATTAATTTTAAAACGAAGACTAAAACTAACCACATTTGCGGTTTGTCCTCCATAAAAATTATTTGGTAAATTTATATAATTGTTTACCCCATTGAAACTGTATGCCTTATTTGTGTTTCCATTAACATCAGCTGTCAATGTTGCACCAATTACAACTCCATTATTTGCGTTGCCAATTTCTTCATTAGCGTTTCCGTTAAATGGATAATAAGCAACAAGTCCATTAGAAGGTACATAGGAGGGCAACTGAGAAAAAAGAGATTGATTACTCAATAGGATCACTGCAACTAATAGTATATATTTTCTCATTTACTTTCTTGATTTTATGTAATTTGCACAAAAATAATAAAAATAAATTATATTTATAGAATAGCTTAGTTAACGTAAACAATTAATGATTAAAAGATAATTAAATCTTGAATTATTCATAATTAACATAATTACAAGAGAAATCACTTTTAATTTAGCAATTCACTTTATAGGATAAATAGTATTTGGGCGTGCCCTCGTTTAGCCATTTCGAGTTAACGAAGCACTATTAGTTCAACTCGGTCGCGCTGTCCGCTACAATCTCTGTTGCGTTTCACTCCACAGAGGATTTCCACTACCATCGCTCACGCAAAAACAAAAAACCCCGTCTCGTTAGAAACAGGGTTTTCAA
>NZ_JBIKQP010000015.1:0-47233 GCF_044349645.1 Flavobacterium sp.
CATCGTCAGATTCAATATTGAAAACAGAAACGCAATTTTCTACTGCTTCTTCTGTTCCCACTCTTTGGATAGTATTGATAATTATTTTCTTAGCCTCTTGTTGTGCAGTTAACTTGGCTTCTTCAATGGTGTCTTGAATTTGTGCCATCGCCTTGGTTTTAGCTTCTGCTTTTAAACCTTCAATTAACTGGTTGCTTGCTTCTTCCGCCGATAAACCTGAAATTACTTCTAATTGGTTTAGCTGGCTTTTATGCATTTTATCAACTTCAATTTGCTTCTTGTCTAGAATTTCAATTTTAGAAGTGTATTCAGCTGTTTTTGCCTCAAAATCGTCGTTGACTTTTTTAGCTTTTGCCAACTCGTTTGAAACTTGAGATTCTTTATCTCGAATTCTTTTTTCTACTTCGGCAACCTTTCTTTCTCTTCCTAGAATTACTTCTTCGTGTTCCGATTTTAATTCGATAAATCTTTCTTTAGCTTGAAGAATTTTATCTTTTTTGATGTTTTCTCCTTCTAAATTTGCGTCTTTTAAGATCGAAGCGGCTTCCTTTTTAGCATTTTGAACTAAACTAGAAACACTGCTTTTTTCCATCACTTTTGCAAGAATAAAACCTCCTGCAATACCAACTATTCCCGAAATAATTATAATTAATGTACTGTCCATGTTTGTGTAAAATTTATATATAAAAAAAGCCCACATTAGATTTCTTGAATAAACTCGGAAATACAAGTTTTGAGCTAACTCATTGTTCAAGCTTTCACGCAATGGTGACATGCTATAGTAATGAAGATTCGCTCATTCTAAATTGTTAGTGTTGAGTTTACCAAATAGGAACTAATGTAGGCAGTATCTTAGTTATGTTAAGAACGTATTATTTATCAAGATAATTGGCTAATAATTCATTGATTTTCTTAAGTCGCTCGTTAGTTTCTACATTATCGACTGACTTGTCAATTTGCTTTTGTTCTAATTGAGAGGCAAATTGTAAGGCGCACATTGCCAATACATCTTGTTTATCTCGAACAGCATAATTTTCTTCAAATTGCTTAATCATAATATCAATTTTTTTAGAAGCACTTCTTAGTCCTTCCTCTTGAGACATATCTACCGTTAACGGATAAACTCTGTCTGCAATTGATAATTTAATTTTAAGCTTCTCATCCATAGTTTTCTAATCAGATAACTGCGATATACAGTAGTCAATTTCACGGATTAATGAATTTATTTTTAGCTTCGTATCTCTTTTGTTTTCTTCACTGCCAAGCAACGAATTAGCCATTTTGATTGAATTGTATTGCGATTTTAAAAGCTCAATCTCTTTAGATTGGTTTTTAATTGTCTGAGCAGAATCGTTTAATTCTCTACTTAAGATAGTATTATTTTTCTCTAAAGTATCTATTTTACTAAAGAGTTTTTCAATATTACTTTCTAGAGTTTTAATTATTTCTGCAAATTCACTCATTCTGAAACTAAATCATTACTTAATCTACAAAGTTACTATTCCTATTTAATTAATCTGCTATTTTGTCAATTTTTTTTTGCCAATTATTATAATATTTTTTAATATTTTGAAATTTAGTAGTTTATAGTACTTTTTCTTTTTTAGATGTGAAACTTTTTTTAATTTAGCGGAAACCTTTAAAATGAAATACAACCTCTTATTTTTACTTTTATCTGCCTCTGTTTTTTCGCAAATTAATTATCCTAAAGATTTTTTTTCTTCTCCTTTAGAAATTCCAACTCAGTTATCAGGAAATTTTGGTGAATTAAGACCCAACCATTTTCATGCGGGATTTGATTATAAAACTCAAAAAAAAGAAGGTTTAAATGTTCATGCGGCTGCTGAAGGGTATGTTTCTAGAATAAAAATTTCCACTTTTGGTTATGGAAAAGCAATTTACATCACCCATCCAAACGGCTTTACAACAGTTTACGGGCATTTAAGCTCGTTAAGTCCTAAAATTGATACTTATGTAAAAGCGGAACATTATAAATTAAAATCCTATGAAGTTGATTTGTATTTAAAACCAACAGATATTTTGATTTCAAAAAATGAAATTGTAGCACTATCCGGAAATACGGGAGGTTCTGAAGGGCCACATTTGCATTTTGAAATCAGAGATTCTCAAACTGAAAAAGTCATTAATCCTGCTTTTTTTGGTCTTGATGTCGATATTAAGGACACGCAAAAACCTGCTATTACCAATTTATTTGTTTACCCATTAGACGAAAATTCTGTTGTAAATAAATCGAAAAACCCCTTCATGATTAATCTATCTTTACAAAAAGATGGAAACTATAATTGCGATAAAATTTTAGCAAAAGGACCAATAGGTTTTGGAATTAACACCTACGATTTGTCGGATTTATCTTGGGATAGAAATGGCGTTTATAAAGTAGAAACTTTTTTAAACGGCAAAACAATTTTTGGGTATCAATTTGATACTTATGCCTTTGATGAAATGCGTTATATCAATGCTTTAATTGACTATGAAAGGTACAAAAAAACGGGTCAAAGAGCTCAAAAATTATTTATGAAAACTCCTTTTCCGTTGAGTATTATTAATAAATTCGATGAAAATGGGAAGATTGATGTTTCGCAAAATACCAACATAAATTACCGCATTGAAGTATCTGATTTATACTCAAATAAAACAACCATAACAATTCCAATTGAATTTTCTAATGAAGAAGCAACCGATACTTTAAAAGTAAAAAAGACTAAGTTTTTAGTAAAATCAGACAATGAATATAATTTTGAAAAGGGGAACTGGTCTTTTTATGTTCCAAAGGGTACTTTCTACGATGACTTTTATTTGAATTTTGAAGAAAAAAGCAATTCCTTATTATTAAATAATGAGAATATTCCTGTTCATTCTAATTTTTTAGTTTCTGTAATTGATTCTATTTCTTCTAAAGAAGATAAAGAAAAAATGTTTATCGGTTCTATCGACGATAAAAAAATTAATTTCAATTATACCAAATTAAAAGACAATACGTTTTCAACTTATACCAAAAATTGGGGTAAATTTTCATTAATAAAAGATGTAGTTCCGCCTACAATTAAAATTGCTAAAAGCATTGAAGGTAAATGGATTAGCGATAAAAAATCAATTGAATTTACAATATCCGATGCTTTATCTGGAATAAAAACATACGATGGATATTTAAACGGAAATTGGATTTTATTCGAATACGATTATAAAACAAAAAAAATAGTTCACTATTTTGACGATGGAATTGTGGCTGAAGGGCAAAATAATTTAAAAGTAGTAGTTTCCGATAATGTTGGAAATTCTACTATCTTTGAAACACAATTTTTCAGAAGTCAAATAAAAAAATAAATTTTCTTGAAAATCAAAAACCTACTTTTTACCATAGCGTTATTATTCATAGTAAATTCTGTTTTTGCTCAATTTGCTAGGGTAAAAGGAATAATTTTAGATGACAATAATAACCCTGTCGAAAATGTAAATATTTCATATCAAACGAAATCTACAATTACCAACGCAAATGGTTTTTATTCTTTGACTGTGCCAGCAAATAAAAAAATCACCCTTGTTTTTACTCATATTTCACTTAAAAAAGCCACAGCCACATTAGAATTAAAAACCAACGAGGATTTTGAATTCAATGTTACTATGAATGACAATGCTGAGCAAATGGGAGAGGTGATTATTACTGCAAAAAACAGAAAACGAATTCAAGGGATCACTACGATTGAACCTGAAATGATTCGAAAAATTCCAGGTGCAAATGCAGGTGTTGAAAATATTTTGAAAACACTACCTGGTGTATATTCAAACAATGAATTGAGTACACAATATGCTGTTCGTGGCGGAAATTACGATGAGAATTTAGTTTACGTTAATGAAATAGAAGTTTACCGACCGTTTTTAGTTCGATCAGGTCAACAAGAAGGGTTGAGTTTTACCAACACTGATTTGGTTCAAAATGTCGATTTTTCCGCTGGTGGTTTCCAATCTAAATATGGTGATAAATTATCTTCTGTTTTAGACATTACATATCGTCGACCAACAAAGTTTGGAATTACTGCCGAAGCAAGTTTATTAGGTGGAAGTTTGGCTATTGATGCCGTTTCAAAAAATCAAAAATGGTCAGCAATTACAGGAGTTCGTTACAGAGATAATAGTTTGTTAGTCAATAGCCAACAAACAGAAACTAATTTCAGACCTACCTTTGCCGATCTTCAAACGAATATCATTTATAATGCGTCAACCAAGTGGCAATGGAGTTTTTTAGGTAATATTTCTCAAAATAAATACAACTACCAACCGATTTCAAGACAAACAAATTTTGGAACTATAAATGAACCAATTGCGTTACAAGTATATTATGAAGGTCAAGAAAAAGATAAATACGACACTTTTTTTGGAGCTTTTAAAACAACTTATAAACCGACAGATAATTTCACATTAAAATTCATATCTTCTGCTTATCATACCCTAGAGCAAGAATATTTTGACATTTTTGCAGGATATTATTTAGGCGAAGTTGATACCAATATTGGCTCTGAAACCTTTGGTGGTGTAACTTTCAGTCGTGCAATTGGGACTCAATTAAATCATGCTCGAAATGATTTGGATGCCTTAATTGTTAATGCAGAGGTTAAAGGTTTTCATGATTTGAAAAAAAATCAAGTGGAATGGGGCTTCAAATATACTCGCGAAGATATTCGTGATAGAGTAGTGGAATGGGAAGTAATCGATTCTGCAGGTTTTTCAATCAACCCACCGAATTTGAATTTAACCATAAATGACCAACCTTATCATCCTTATATCGGTCCGTTAGTGCCATTTCAAAACGTTAGAGCTTTAAATTTTTCAACCATCGATAGACTTTCGGGTTACGTTCAGTTAAATAGAAAAACAAAGATAGGAAATCATGATTTTTGGTTTAATATAGGTTCTAGAATGCACCATTGGAAAGTAAATGTAGCCAATCAAGTGGGCAAAAGTCAAATAGAGTTTAGTCCACGAGCTCAATTTGCTATTAAACCCGACTGGGAAAAAGACATCGTTTTCCGATTTTCAACTGGTTTGTATGTTCAACCTCCATCCTATAGAGAACTTAGAGATTCAACAGGAACAGTACTTCCAAACGTAAAAGCTCAGAATTCAATGCATTTTGTTCTGAGTAGCGATTATAGTTTTAAGATGTGGAATCGCCCTTTCAAACTGGTTTCAGAAGCCTATTATAAGATATTAAATAATGTGAATACCTATACTTTGGATAATGTCCGAATTCGATATGCAGCAGATAATAATGCTGTTGCTTATGCTCAAGGTTTGGATCTTCGATTGAACGGTGAATTTGTTCCAGGAACAGAATCATGGTTTAGTTTTGGCTATTTAAAAACAGAAGAAAATATTGATAATAGAGGCTATATTTCAAGACCTACTGATCAAACCTTGAAATTCGGGATCTTATTCCAAGATTATATGCCGAACCTTCCAAGTGTTAAATTATACATGAATTTGGTTTATAATACTGGTCTTCCAGGTGGTTCGCCTTCTTATGCAGATCCGTATTTGTATCAAAATAAAATGAGAGATTACCGTCGTGCTGATGTTGGATTTTTTAAAGTATTCACTGATAACAACAAGAATTTACCAGATGGTCATTGGTTAAAAAAATTCAAGGATTTATCCGCGGGAATGGAAATTTTCAATTTGTTTAATAATATGAATGCAATTACCAATACTTGGGTTCGCGACGTTTATACTAAAAACCAGTATGGAATTCCTAATTATATGACTACTAGAGTTTTCAACTTTAAAATATCGGCTAAATTCTAAATTAGAATATCGCTTTCCAAATCGGATTTTTCTATTTTAAAATCAAATCCCAATCGTTGAACCAATTCAATTACTAGATTTTTATACCAGTTTTCGGATTTTGGATGGATGTAAATCTTTTCAATTAATTGGTTAATATCAACATCAATTTTCAAACCGTTATCAATTTTTAAATCAAATTCAGTAACGTCAGTAATTATTCGAATTTCTCGTTCGTATTGGAAACTCTTCCGTTTAAACAAAAATGGGAAAAAGGCATTATCAAAAGGGATGTACTCTTTTTTATAATCGATATAATTTACCTCACCGATGTGTTGTTCATAGGTTTTATCTAAATGTAAAGCCTCTTGAATTCTTCCAACAGTCGATTGAATTGCCAATCCTTCGCTTTTTTGAGTAAAAATTTGCCACATAGCAAAAGATTCATATTCATTTATGTGCCAACTACTTATCACCACATTTTCACGATGTGATTTATAATAATCTAAAAACGCTGGATTATTGATGGATAATTTCCGAATTTCTTCAAATGTAGGCTCGCTAAATGTGCCTTCATATTGGTCTTCAAATTTATCCGAACGAGAGAGAAATAATTTTCTATAAAGTAATAAATCAACAAATTTTGACAAGTCCAAATACTTCCAAACAATAGTGTCCGGATCTTCAGGAAGCTTGATATTTTTGTCGTTTATAAACATTTATTGAATTTAACATGAACAATATTTTACTCAAAACTCTGCATTGAAACCAGTTTGTTGTAAGTTCCATTTAAGGCAATTAATTCGTCGTGGGTCCCTTGTTCTACAATTTTTCCTTTTTGTAAAACCACAATTTTGTCTGCTTTTTGAATCGTAGAAAGTCGGTGCGCAATTACAATCGAAGTTCTGTTTTGCATCATATTTTCTAAAGCAACTTGAACAAATTTTTCACTTTCTGTATCTAATGCTGAGGTTGCTTCATCCAAAATCATAATTGGCGGATTTTTCAAAACTGCTCGTGCAATTGATAATCTTTGTTTTTGACCACCTGAAAGTTTGTTTCCGCTGTCGCCAATAGTAGTATAAATACCATTTGGTAACTCTTTTACAAATTCATAGGCATTTGCGATTTTCAATGCTTCGATAATTTCCTCATCTGTTGCGTCTAATTTACCTAACGAAATATTTGCTTTTATTGTATCGTTAAACAAAATACTATCTTGAGTAACTAATCCCATTAAACCACGTAAAGATTGTAAATTCATGTCTTTAATTGCAACAGAATCAATTTCTATTTTACCATCATTTACATCATAAAAACGAGTCAGTAAATTAGCAATAGTACTTTTTCCGCTTCCCGATTGCCCTACTAAAGCTACTGTTTGTCCTTTTTTTACTTCCAATGAAAAGTCTTTTAAAACATATTCCTCTTCATATTTGAAATTGATGTTTTCAATATTGATTTTATCATCAAAACTCGATTTTTCAATTGCATTTTCTTTATTTACAATTGGATTTTCTTGTTCCAATATTTCTAGAATTCGTTCTGCTGCGGCATTTCCTCTTTTAATATTATAGGAAGCTTTTGAAATTGATTTTGCTGGTGTTAAAATATTGTAGGCCAATCCCATATAGGTAATAAAAGCAGCCCCATTTAATGTATGTTCGATTAATACCATATGTCCGCCAAACCACAATAATACCGCGATAACCATAATGCCCATAAATTCACTCATTGGAGATGCAAGATTTTGTCTATTGCCAATGGTGTTTGATAAACTAAAAAATTTATCTGTTGAATTTTGAAATACTTTCCCGAAGTACTTTTCTGAATTATAGCCTTTTACTACTTTAAGACCTCCAAGGGTTTCTTCAATAATTGAAAGAAAAATCCCCTGTTCTTCTTGCGCTTTAGTAGATTGCTTCTTTAATTTTTTTCCAATAAGTGAAATTACCGTTCCTGAGATTGGAATAAAAATAAATACAAAAATCGTCAGTTTCACACTGATGGTAAACATAGCTATAATCGTAAATAGAATAGTTAATGGTTCTTTTACAATTAATTCCAATATTGATAAAAAGGAACTTTGAACTTCATTTACATCACCGGCAATTCTTGAAATAGTGTCTCCTTTACGTTTTTCTGAAAAGAAGGCTAATGGCAAATCAAGGGTTTTCTTGTACATCGCATTACGGATATCTTTTAGAACACCATTTCTAAGAAAAGTAATAAAAAATAAAGCTAAATAATCAGAGAGGTTTTTTAATAAAAATATGGTAATAATTCCCGCTACTAGTACTCCTAAAGTATAACCAATTCCATAAGTGTCGGTCATGTTTGTTAAATAGTAACTTGAATAATCAGAAAGATATTTTTTTAATTCAAAAATTCCGGAATAAGTAGGTTCAATATAATTTTGCTTTGCTTGACCAAACAACACATCCATCATTGGCATCAATGATATAAAGGAAAGTGTTCCAAAAAGAGCGTATAAAACATTAAAAAAGATGTTTAAATAAGCGTACTTTTTATAAGGAAGTACAAAGGGAACTATTTTCTTAAAATTACTCATTAATCAATATTTAAATCCTCTAAAATCCTCTTGATTTTAGTATCTAATTGTAAGTTTACTTCTTTAAAATCATCAACTGAATCCAAAGTGGTATTGACACTTACATAAAATTTTATTTTAGGTTCTGTTCCACTTGGTCTAGCAGCAATTTTCGAACCTTCATCGGTATAATAAATCAACACATCTGATTTTGGAATGGACATGGTTTCTTTTTCACCCGTCAATAAATTGGTTGCTACAGAAGTTTGATAATCTTCCATCATAATGATACGTTCACCATTAATTTCCTTCAGTGGATTGGTTCGCATGTCAACCATCATTTGCTTAATTTCCTCTAAACCTTCAATACCTTTTTTGGTAATTGAAACCAAAAATTCTTTATAAAAACCGAAATCTACATATAAATTTAATAATTCTTGATAAACCGAACTTCCATTTGCTTTAGCGATTGCAGCAATTTCGCAAATTAGTAGTGTAGAAGCAACGGCATCTTTATCGCGAACGGCGTCTCCAACCATAAATCCAAAACTTTCTTCACCACCACCGATGAATTCTAGTTCAGGAAAATCGTTAATCATTTTTGCAATCCATTTAAATCCTGTTAATCCCACTTTGCATTCTACGTTGTAAGCTGTTGCTAATTCCATCATCATCGGTGTAGAAACAATTGTAGTTCCGACAAATTGATTTCCAGTTATTTTTCCTGCATTTTGCCATTTTTCTAATAAAAAACCAGTCATCAAAACCATTGTTTGATTTCCGTTTAAAAGCATCATTTCTCCTTCATTATTTCTTACAGCAACTCCCAATCTATCACAATCTGGATCGGTTCCTATGACAATATCGGCTTGAATTTTATCGGCTAATTCCAGTGCCATTTTCAACGCTTCTGGCTCTTCAGGATTCGGAGATTTAACGGTTGGAAAATCACCATTTGGCTCTGATTGTTCGGCAACCAAATTCACATTGGTATAACCGGCTTGTGCTAAAGTTTCAGGAACAGACATTATTGATGTTCCGTGTAATGAAGTGAAAACAATTTTCAAATCACTTTTTGCAGCAGCAGGAATATTGAAGCTTGCGTTTTCAATGGATGATTTAATAAAAGCTGCATCTATTTCTGAATCGATGTATTCAATTAAATCTTCGTTTGCGGCAAACTTAATTTCGTCGTATTTAAGTTCTTCAATTACATTAATTATTTCGGCATCTTGCGGTGGAACTAGTTGTCCGCCATCTTCCCAATACACTTTGTATCCATTGTATTCCGGAGGATTGTGAGATGCAGTTAAAACAATTCCAGCTTGACAATTTAAATATTTTAGGGCGAAACTCAATTCAGGTGTTGGTCGCAAATCGGAGAACAAATAGACTTTTATTCCATTGGCAGAGAAAACATCAGCAACTACTTTTGCTAACGATTTACTATTATGACGACAGTCGAATGCAATCGCCACTTTTAAATCTTTGTTTGGAAACACTTTTCGCATGTAGTTTGAAAGTCCTTGCGTGTTTTTTCCCAAAGTATATTTATTGATTCTGTTGGTTCCAATGCCCATAATTCCGCGCATTCCTCCAGTTCCAAATTCTAAATTTTTATAGAAACTCTCCTCTAAATTTTTTGGTGATGAGGTCATCATTTCTTTGATTTCATCGTGAGTTTCTTTATCGAAAATGGGTGTTAACCATTCGTTTACGGCAGTTAGTATTTTTGTTGGTAGTTCCATTAATTTATGAGTTTAACTCAATACTTTTGAAATTTTATATCGTTCTTCGTTATTCTTTGTTCTTAAAATGATTTCACCTAAAAATCCAGCTAAAAATAATTGTGTTCCAATAATCATGGTGGTTAATGAAATGTAAAACCAAGGATTATTTGTTACCAATTCATAAGGCATTCCGTGGTATAATTTATATAACTTGAAAAACCCGATAAATCCGGCAGCTAAAAACCCAATCAGGAACATAATTGAACCTAAAGCGCCAAATAAGTGCATGGGTCTTTTTCCAAAACGAGAAAGAAACCAAATGGTTATTAAATCTAAAAAGCCATTGATAAATCGTTCCATTCCGAATTTAGTTTCACCATATTTTCTGGCTTGGTGCAAAACCACTTTTTCGCCAATTTTTCCAAAACCAGCATTTTTAGCTAAAACGGGAATATATCGGTGCATCTCACCTGAAACTTCGATGTTTTTTACTACCACATTTTTATAGGCTTTCAATCCGCAATTAAAATCATTTAGTTTTACTCCTGAGGTTCTTCTTGCGGCCCAATTGAATAATTTTGAAGGTAAATTTTTAGCAAAAACTGAATCGTATCTTTTCTTTTTCCACCCAGATACCAAATCATATTGTTGATTGGTAATCATATCGATTAAGCCAGGAATTTCTTCTGGACTGTCTTGTAAATCGGCATCCATAGTAATTACGATATCACCTTGCGCTTTTGCAAAACCTGCATGAAGCGCTTGCGATTTTCCGTAATTTCTTAAAAAACGAATCCCTTTAATATTCTGATTTTCAGATGATAATTGCTCAATAATATCCCATGATTTATCGGTGCTACCATCGTCTATGAAAATAACTTCGTAGGAATAATTATTAGATTTCATTACAGAAACAATCCAATTATGGAGTTCTTGTAATGATTCTTCTTCGTTGAGAAGTGGAATAATAATGGATAGATTCATTATTTATTATACTTGGTTTGTTTGCTTAGTTTTGAAAAATGCTGCCATTATTAATCCAAAAATTGAATTAATAACAATATATGTTAATGAGCCTTTTAATAAACCTACTATCGAAAATTGATCGTTTTCTTGAAGGTTTTTCACTGCTTCATTGATTGCTTCAGTTGGGGAGTTAAATTTTTGCAAGGTGCTAATCATGTATTTTATTGTCAGCTCTTTAATAGTTTCTTTTGCAGAGGGATCAATAAAATTAAATAAAATTATATTAAAGCCTACAGAAATTGCGATTCCAACAAGTCCGCAAATAAAATAGGTTGTAAATGCCTCTTTGAAACTAAAGATTCCGTTCAATTCTTTTTTGGTTTTTGAAAGAAGTATAATTGCAATCGTGATATAAAAAGCAGCACTTACTAAACCAGTCCACCATGCTATAAATAATTCTAAGTCTATTACATAAATTAAAGTTGTAATTAATGCAGAACCAATTCCCATGAAAATACCAAAAGTGATGGCGTTTTTCTTAATAATCTCGTTTATCATAATACTATTGTTTTAAATTAATTTACAAATATAGTAATTCCCAATTTACCTATGTTACTATTTGTAAATTCCTTATAAATAAAAAAAAAGAAGCAATAGGTTTGTTTATTGAAAAATAAGTGTAAATTTGCAGACTCAAAATAATAAAGTTACAACAAAAAGTTATAATGAGTTGATACCTTTTCTGAGAAATGAAAAGCTTCGCAACAACTTATAATTGAAACAAATAAAAAAAAGATTTAAGATGAAAAAAGGTGTACACCCAGAAAATTACAGATTAGTTGCTTTTAAAGACATGTCAAACGAAGACGTTTTTATAACTAAATCTACTGCTGAAACAAGAGAAACAATCGTTCACGAAGGTGTTGAATATCCAGTTGTAAAAATGGAGATTTCTAGAACTTCTCACCCTTTTTATACAGGTAAATCTAAACTTATTGATACTGCAGGACGTATCGATAAATTTAAAACTAAATACGCTAAACACGGTAAATAATTATTATCGGTGTTCAAATTATATAAAGCCTCGCAATTCGCGAGGTTTTTTTATAACATAACTTTTCCTTTTTCTTATTAATCTTTGTAACTTTGATTTTTATAGTTTTTAAATGGTTTTTTTTATCGAATAAACAAATAACCAAATCAACAAATAACCAATTCTATGAATTACATTCTTTTTGACGGACCTGCAAGAACTGCTCTTTTGCCATTTACCTATACTCGTCCTGTTGCCGATATCAGAATCGGAATTTTGACAATTCGTGAAAAATGGGAGAAGTATTTGGGTTCAACCACAACTACATTAACCGAAGAATATTTATCTGATAAATATCCAATGGTAGAATTAGAAGAGAATGTAATGATCAATGCTTCTTATTTGCCAAATGAAAAATTAGTAGAAATTATATCCAATTTAAAGTCCAATCAAGCGATTTTTAAAGACGATGCGGTTATCGCTTTTTTTGCCAATGATTCTCAGGAAGAAGTAGATTTTGATCAATATGAAATAATTGAATATACAGGTAATTGCCTAACAGTGGAACACACTTGGGATATTTTTGCCAAAAATGACAGTGCAATTAGAGAAGATTTCGCTCTATTAACTGAAGGTAGATCCTCTCAGCCAATTCCGAAAAGTGTTAATGTAATTTCTGCTGAAAACATTTTTATTGAAGAAGGTGTAAAAATGGAATTTGTGACATTAAATGCTTCCACGGGGCCAATTTATATCGGTAAGAATGCTGAAATCATGGAAGGTTCTGTTATTCGTGGTCCATTTGCATTGTGTGAGGAAGCACAAGTAAAATTAGCTACAAAAGTGTATGGTGCGACCACTGTTGGTCCGCATTGTAGAATAGGAGGAGAAGTTAATAATTCGGTTTTATTTGGTTATTCCAATAAAGGTCACGACGGTTTTTTAGGAAATTCTGTGTTGGGAGAGTGGTGTAATATTGGAGCCGATTCTAATAATTCGAATATGAAGAACAATTATGAAGAAGTAAAATTGTGGAGTTTTGAAACCGAAAGTTTCGCTAAAACGGGATTGCAATTTTGTGGGTTAATGATGGGAGATCACAGTAAATGTGGAATCAATACCATGTTTAATACTGGAACTGTTGTGGGCATAAGCGCCAATATTTTTGGTAGTGGTTTTCCTAGAAATTTTGTTCCTAGTTTTTCTTGGGGCGGCGCATCAGGATTTGTAACGTATCAAACCCACAAAGCGTTTGAGGTTGCAAAAAAAGCAATGATCAGAAGACAAGTTGAATTTACCGATCAAGATAAAGCTATTTTAGAACACGTTTTTGAATTATCGAAAAAGTGGAGAAATGAATAATTTGATTTAAAAAATAAATAAAGCCACAATTGATTTTTTCGGTTGTGGCTTTTTTGATTCCAATAAGAATTTCATAATAACGAATATTGTGTGTAAATTTGCCTCGTGTTTGCGAAAGGGATAGTAGCGGCATCCCACGCTTTTTTGCGTGGATACAGCGAATAGCCCGACCCGGATGGATTCGCCCAAAAAATACAAATATGACAGAAAGAAAAAAAGTTGCTTTTTATACCTTGGGTTGCAAACTGAATTTTTCGGAAACTTCTACTATAGCTAGAAATTTTACGGAGGAGGGTTTTGACCGCGTTGATTTTGAAGAAGTTGCCGATATTTATGTGATAAATACGTGTTCGGTGACTGAAAATGCCGATAAACAATTCAAGCAGGTAGTTCGAAAAGCGATGAAATTGAATGATAAAGCATTTGTTGCGGCAGTAGGTTGTTATGCGCAATTGAAACCCGAAGAATTGGCAAATGTGGAGGGTGTGGATTTGGTTTTGGGTGCTACAGAAAAGTTTAAAATCACCGATTATATTAATGATTTGTCTAAAAATGACATGGGAGAAGTGCATTCTTGTGAGATTTCTGAGGCTGATTTTTATGTTGGAAGTTACTCAATTGGAGATAGAACTCGTGCATTTTTAAAGGTTCAAGACGGATGCGATTATAAATGTACTTATTGTACCATTCCCTTAGCACGCGGTATTTCTAGAAGTGATGCTTTGGAAAATGTTTTGAAAAATGCCAAGGAAATTTCGGAACAAAACATAAAAGAAATTGTTTTGACAGGAGTGAATATTGGGGATTATGGAAAGGGAGAATTTGGGAATAAAAAACACGAGCATACTTTTTTAGAATTGGTTCAAGAATTGGATAAAGTGGAAGGAATTGAGCGTTTACGAATTTCGTCGATTGAGCCTAATTTATTGAAAAATGAAACGATAGAATTTGTATCTAAAAGTAGGACTTTTGTTCCTCATTTTCATATTCCGTTGCAATCGGGGAGTAATGAAATTTTGAAATTAATGAAGCGTCGTTATTTGAGAGAGGTTTATACGGAGCGTGTAAATAAAATTCGAGAAGTGATGCCTCACGCTTGTATTGGTGTGGATGTAATTGTAGGTTTTCCTGGTGAAACCGACGAACATTTTCTTGAAACCTATCATTTTTTAAATGACTTAGATATTTCGTATTTGCATGTATTTACGTATTCTGAGCGTGACAATACGGAGGCTGCGAATATGCCAGGTGTTGTTCCTGCCGCTGTTCGAGCAAAAAGAAGTAAGATGTTACGTGGATTATCAGTTAAAAAACGCAGAGCTTTTTATGAAAGCCAGCTAGGAACTGATCGAATTGTATTGTTTGAGAGTGAAAATAAAGAAGGCTACATTCATGGGTTTACAGAGAATTATGTAAAAGTAAAAACGCCTTGGAATCCCGAATTAGTTAACACGTTACATCCAATAAATTTAACCAAAATAGACGAAGACGGTAGCGTGAGAATGGAATTTTTGAACGCTACAATTACAACTTAATTCCTGGAGGAAGCAAATCTTTATAAATAGCATTTTTTCTAAAAAAGGCTGCTATTTTTGGCAATATTGGAACTACCTTCAGTTTTCTTTCGTAGGCAATTTCCATAATATTTTTCAGGAAATCATTTATAAAATCTTCATTATCGAAATGATCAGGAGTGTGGATTTTTGTCAGAAATATCTTTTTCTCTTGGAAAGAATATTCTAAGGAAATCAATTTACCGTCTAAAAAAGTTTCAAATTGTCTTGAAAAGGTATTGTCTTTAATTTCCATTTTTTGTTTAAGCTCCTTTAATTAATTTGTTTTATTTGGTAGGTATTTCGATGATTAGAATTTTGGCTTTTTCTAATATTTCAATCTCAAATTCATTTAAATTTGAAATTCCTATCGCATCTTTTGAAGATAATATTTGATTGTCTATCAGTATTTTACCTTCAATAAGAAACAAATATACGTTATTATCGGTAAAGTTATTTTTATAGGAAGTTTTACCTGTTTCGAAAATTCCCAAATTAAAAAATGTTTTTTGGTGAACCCAAAGTGCATTTCCATCGTTGGAATCTTTCGGGGAAACGATATTCACGAAAGAATTTATATTTTTTTCTAAATCAAAGGCTTTTTGGTCGTATCTCGGAGTAACATTTTCGGTATCTGGGAAAATCCAAATTTGTAACAACTTTAAGTATTCAGTTGTACTTGCATTCACTTCAGAATGTTGAACACCAGTTCCAGCGCTCATTACTTGGACTTCGCCATAGGTAATTGTGCCTTCATTTCCCATGCTGTCAATGTGCTTTAAAGCGCCTTCCAATGGAATCGTAATAATTTCCATATTTTCATGTGGATGCATTCCAAAACCCATTGCCGGTGCAATTGTATCATCGTTTAAAACTCGTAGCATTCCAAATTGAATTCTTTGAGGGTTATAATAATTTGCAAATGAGAAAGAATAATTGGCATTTAACCAACCAAAATTAGCAGTTCCACGTTCAGAAGCTTTAAATAATTGAGTGCTCATAACTTTGTAAAATTAATTATTGAGAAAAGAATATTATTTCCAATTAAATGATATAATTTTATGCAAATTTCGTGATAATTTTCTTTTAATTCTTATAATATCAATAAAACATTTACCATGGAAAAAATCTCGGTTTATTTTATGCCAGGTTTAGCTGCAAATGCTTCTATATTTGAGAGAATTTCACTTCCTGAAAATCAGTTTGACACTTATTTTATGGAATGGGAAATTCCATTGGATAATGAAACTTTGAGTGAATATGCACAAAGAATTTCTAAGAAAGTTACACATGATAACCCAGTATTAGTTGGAGTCTCTTTTGGTGGAATTTTAGTTCAAGAAATAGCTCAATTTTTAAACCCTAGGAAAATAATTATTATTTCGAGTGTTAAGAGTAATTTGGAATTTCCAACTGCTTTTAAATTGGCAAAACAAACCAAAGCCTACAAATTAATACCTACAAGTTTAATTGATAATGTATATAATTTGGCTAAATTTACTTTTGGAGAAAAAGTGATAAAACGCCTAAAATTATACCAGATGTTCCTGACAGTTCGAGATAAAAAATACCTTGATTGGTCAATTGAGTGTATAATTTTATGGGATAGAAAAAAAGCAGATCCAAATGTAGTTCATATTCATGGTGATGCTGATGAGGTATTCCCAATTAAATATATTAAAGATTGTATCGTTGTTAAAGGAGGAACACACATCATGATTCTAACAAAATACAAATGGATTAATGCTAATTTACCTAAAATTATCATTGAAAAGTAGATGTCAAATTGTAATTTTATAAATATTAAAATAAATAAAAATGAATTGGATTAAAAAAGGAGCTTCATTATTACTGATAATTACTTTATGTAGCCTATTGATATTTGCCATTTCTAATGAAGATAAAAACAAAATCACCCATGAAGGAACAACTTTTTATTTCCCAACAGAAGTTGATTTTGCAGGTGAAAATATGCCATTGGAAATCCCTGATGTTAGAGAGCGTTTTGATAGAGAATTATTGGTGAATGCCAACTTACATGCATCTACAATATTGATAATTAAAAGAGCGAATAGGGCTTTTAAGGTCATCGAACCTATATTAGAAAAAAACGGAGTGCCTAATGATTTCAAGTATTTAGCTGTTATTGAAAGTTCATTAATCAATGCTGTTTCGCCAGCGGGAGCAAAAGGAGTTTGGCAATTTATGCCGGCTACCGCAAAGGAAATTGGTTTGGAAGTTAATGAATGCGTGGATGAAAGATACCATCTGGAAAAATCAACAGAAGCTGCATGTAAATTTTTATTGGCTGCAAAAGAAAAATTTGGTTCTTGGACACTAGCAGCTGCTTCCTATAATGGAGGAATTACTGGTGTAAACAAGCAAATTGATATACAAAAAGTATCCAATTATTATGATTTATTATTAAATGATGAAACTTCAAGATATGTATTTAGAATTTTAGCTTTAAAAGAAATAATGAAGGCTCCACATAAATTTGGTTTTGAAATTCCAAAACAAGATTTATATGAATTGTATCCAACTCGTAAAATAGAAATTGACAGTTCGGTTAATAATCTTGCTGATTTTGCGATTCGTCAAGGAGTAAATTATAAGATTTTAAAATTATATAATCCTTGGTTGAGAGATACTAAATTGGATAATAAAACTAGAAAAAAATACCTAATTGAACTTCCAAATAAATAAAGAGTAGCATTTTCTATTTAAATAAAGGGTTAAATTCCTTTTGAGAATTTAATATCTACTAAAATTTCCAAAAAATAAAATAGTAATTACTACTCTTTAATAAAGTTATAAATTACTTTATAAATAGTTTAATTTACAAACGCGAAGTAATATTCGGCTGTTATTTGAAATAATCGGGAAATTTATGGGTTAATTATGTAACTCTTGGTCAGTATTTTATTTTTAGGATAAAATAGCACTTTGAAGTAGAAGATTATTTGGATGAATCGGATCTATAAAGAATGATGCTATTTATTTAGGTTCAATAAATAATTAAATACTTTGTCGGTTGGCATTCCCATTACATTTGCATACGAGCCTTCGATTTTTGAAACTCCAATAAAACCAATCCATTCTTGAATCCCATATGCTCCCGCTTTGTCAAATGGTTTGTAATTTTTTAAATAATAATCAATGCTTTCGTCACTTAAAGTTGAAAAAGTAACTTTAGTAATTTCATGAAAAACGCTGCTGTTTTTAGTTGTTTTAAAGCACACAGAAGTGATAACTTCATGCGTTTCATTGGAAAGCGTTTTTAATATTTGAAAAGCGTCATCGTGGTCTTTTGGTTTTCCCAATGCTCTGTTTTTGTGCCAAACAATAGTATCGCTAGTCACTAATATTTCATTTTCTAGTAATTCTCCTTCGAATGCATTTGCTTTAAGCACAGCTAAATAATCTGTTATTTCATGGGTTTTTAGATGATCTGGATAAATCTCCTCAATTTCCTTTATGCGTATTTCGAAATCTAAATCTAAATCTTTAAAAAATTGTTGTCTTCTCGGAGATCCCGATGCTAAAATTATCTTGTGATTTTTCAATTTTTCCTTAAGCATTGTATCGAATGTTTAGATTTATTACAACTATTGATAGATAAGTAAAAAATAATATCCATTTCAAAATCACATTTAAATGGCGAAATTTTTTAGTTTCATTTGCCTTAACTATTTTTATCGCAAAATAGATTAATGGAATTAGGGTGAAAATTATCCCGTAAATTAAACTGTAAAAAAGTTTTGCGTCAAATAGGTAAACTTTTAAATAGTAAATTACTAAAAATATAGGAATTAAACTTAGAATAAAAACTACTTTCTTGGCTTTATTTATTCCAAATGCAATCGCTGAAGTACTTAATCCTTGACTTTTATCTCCTTCGATATTTTTAATATCTGAAACCATTTCTTGTAATAGTGTAATTATAAAAGTAAAAATGGCATAGTCAATCAATATGCTAAAATTAATTCCCATTACAGTTTGATTTACATCAAATGTCACAGGCAATAAATCGAAAAGGCCAATGATTAAAACATAAATTGAACTCACAAATGCGATAATTATATTGCCAACCAAAATACTATTTTTCATACTTGATGCATAAAAATAGAGTGTTGAAGCAATTAAAATAAATAAAATTGCAAAATTTGGTTTCTGAATTACATTTGATAAATAAAAACCGATCAATACTCCTATAAATGTAAAAGCTGCATATAAATTATACGCGGTATTTTCAGATACATATTTGCCTACTACTTGAAACTCAGGTTGGTTTTCTACATCAGAATCTTGTTGGAAAATAGCATTAATTATTGCTCCTCCTGCTGCTAAACAAACCGTAGAAAGCACCAATAAAATGTATTGCCAATCGATGAGAGCTAAAGGAATATTTTGAAGTTTTAAATAACCGTATCTGAATATTAATTGCATGAAAGCAAGAAGTAATAAATGACGGTAATGTATTAATTTTAAGTAATTTATCATTGAAATAAAAGGTTTAATCGTGTTTTCCATTATAGTAAAGATGCCATTTTCCTTGAACTTTCATTACTTGTTCAATTACATCGCGAACGGCGCCTTTTCCTCCATTTATGTGAGAAATATAATTGGAAATCGACTTAATTTCTGGAGCAGAATCTTGAGGACAGGTTGGTAATCCTACTAATTGCATCACATGAAAATCGGGAATATCGTCACCCATGTAAAGCACTTTTTCAGGAGAAATGGAATACAATTCACAATATTCTTTGAAGGTTTCTACTTTGTCTGGCGAACCTAAATAAATATCTGTAATTCCTAAATTTCTCAATCGGATGCGAACTCCTTCATTGCTTCCTCCAGAAATAATACACACATTGTAACCACTTTCAATGGCAGCTTTCATGGCATAGCCGTCACGAATATTCATTTTACGAAGCATTTCACCGGTAGGAGAAATATTTACAGAACCATCAGTAAGTACACCATCTACGTCGAAAACGAATGTAGTAATATCATTCATTATTTCTTTATAACTTTTTGCCATTATTTTGAATAGATTGGGTTAATATTTTATAAATGTTTTTTTGATTTTCATCAGATAAAAATTCCAAATGGGAGTTTATAGTTTCAACATCATTCCTTATTGCAGGTCCTGTTTGGGCGTGTTCAGGTGACAATCGAGTAATTTTTTCTGATGTTTCTTTAATCAAAGGAAATAAAATTTCAAATGGAATATTATTTTCTTTACAAATGTCATTTCCAATTTTGTAAAGATTATTTGTGAAATTATTTACAAAAACAGCCGCTACATGCAACGCTTTTCTTTGTTTAGAATTAATTTCATAAACTGAATCTGAAATTGAATTTGCCACTTTTTTTAAGAGTTCAATATCAGCTGGGTTTTCACTTTCGATGCAAATAGGAATGGATTTAAAATCGACAGCTACATTCTTTGAAAATGTTTGTAAAGGATAAAAAACGCCTCTTCTATTATTTGAATTAATAGCGTCTATTGAAACTGCTCCTGAAGTATGGACAACCAATTTATTTTTAAATGGTATTTTTTCAGAAACTTCAGTGATTGCGGTGTCTGAAACTGCAATTATAAACAAATCAGCTTCTTTTAAATTGTTCCAATCCGTGCAAATAATTTCAGAATTCAGTAGGTTTGAAAGTGCATTTTTTTGTCTTGAAAAAACGGTTGTTATTTCTATTTCAGCACCTTCTAAAATAGATTTCTGAAGTGCTACAATCAAATGTTGTGCTACATTTCCAGATCCAATTATGCCTATTTTTATCATTTTGCTAAATTATTGATTTTTTTTAAACTATATCCTATTTCAGTATTTAAAAAACATCACTTAAAAAATACTTAAATAAGAGATCAAAACTAAGAATTTAACAAAATTGAATTACTTTTGTATCACTTTTGAAAAAACATCATCTATAACATGGATAAAAAAATACTTTCGTTTTTGTTTTCAACGCGATTAATGGCGTTTTTATTTTTGTCATTCGCATTAGCGATGATTTGTGGAACTTTTATTGAAAGTAAATACAATACCGATACCGCTAGAATTTGGATTTATAATGCCTGGTGGTTTGAGGCAATTATGGGGGTTTTCTTAATAAATTTTGCAGGTAATATTAAAAGATACCAACTTTTGAAAAAAGAGAAATGGGCTACTTTATTACTTCACATTTCATTTATTTTTATCATTTCTGGGGCGTTCATCACCCGTTATATAAGTTATGAAGGCGTAATGCCAATTCGTGAAGGAGCTTCTGAAAATCAGTTTTATTCAGATAAAATGTATTTAACTGTTTTTGTTGATGGTGATTATCAAGGACAAATGAGACGCCGAGTTTTTGAAAAATCTTTGTTATTATCGCCAGTTGCGAATAATAATTTTACTATTTCAAATAATTTTGCTGACACCCAGTTTGAGATTTCTTACAAAGATTATCTGTTAGGTGCAACCAAAACTATAAAACCAGATCCAAAAGGAGAGTTGTATTTAAAAATGGTTGAATCTGGCGATGGAACCCGCCACGAGCATTATTTGAAAGAAGGCGAAGTTCAGAATATTCACAACATGCTTTTTTCATTAAATAAATTTGTAATAGGAGCTACAAATATTACTATAAATGAAAATTCGTCAACCATTCAAACTCCATTTGAAGGTCAATTTATGCGAATGGCTGATCAATTTAAGGGAAGAGTAGCTAAAGATTCTGTTCAACCGTTAATGATGCGTTCTTTATATAATGTAGGAGGCACACAATTTGTTTTTCCTGATCCAGCAACGAAAGGTTCAATTAGTTACGTTGCAAAAAATGATTATAAAGCTAAAACACATGAAGATGCTTTAACTTTAAATTTGATAGCCGAAGGTCAAAATAAAGAAGTTACCTTATTGGGAACTAAAGGATCGGTTGGCGAATCAAAAATGGTAAAAATCGGAAATTTAGAATATACATTTTTCTTTGGTAGCAAAGCTCATATCCTACCATTTAATATAAAACTTAACGATTTTAAAGCGATGAAGTACCCTGGGACAGAAAAAAGTTATTCTGCTTTTGAAAGCGATGTAACCGTTTTGGACGGGCAAAATAAATTTGATGCTAAAATTTATATGAATCATATTTTAGATCATAAAGGCTACCGTTTTTTCCAATCTTCATTTGATCCAGATGAAAAAGGAACTGTTTTATCCGTCAATCATGATTTTTGGGGAACTTTAATTACCTATATTGGTTATTTCATGTTGTTTTTTGGAATGATGGCAATTTTATTTACCAAACATTCTCGTTTTGCAGACTTAAAAAGAAAATTAGAAGTAATTAAATCAAAGAAATCGAAGTTGGTTACGATACTATTATTGTTACTTAGTTTTAATTCGTTTTCACAGCACAAAGAAGAGCCATTAACGGTAAAACAGATAGATTCTCTATTATTGAAATTCAAAGTTTCTGAGGCACATGCAGCAAAATTTGGACGATTAGTAATTCAAGATGCTGGCGGAAGAATGAAGCCGGTAAATACATTTTCTTCAGAATTATTGCGAAAAGTGAGTCATAAAGACACATATAATGGAATGAATTCTGATCAAGTATTTTTGTCAATGACTCAATTTCCAACAGCCTGGTACGAAATTCCTTTGATCTATATTAAATCGGGAAATGATAGTATTCGAAAGATCATTGGTATAGAAAAATCGGCTCAATATGCTCCTTTTATTGCGTTTTTTGATAAAGCTGGAAATTATAAATTATCACCTTACTTAGATGAAGCTTACAAAACTGCAAACCCAAATAATTTTGAAAAAGATTTTGTTGAAACCGATAAAAAAGTCAATTTATTAAATCAAGCAACTTCTGGAAGTATTCTTAGAATTTTCCCAATACCAAGAGATGAAAATAATAAATGGGTTTCTCATTTAGAGTTAAGTCACGCAGGATTAAAAGGAATGGATTCTATTTTTGCCTCTCAAATTGTGCCTTTGTACATCAATTCTTTGCAAAATGCAGCCATAAACAATAATTATAAAGATGTTGATTTTTATTTGAATGGAATAAAAAAATACCAAAGTAAATTTGGAACTAAAGTAATTCCTTCTGAAGATAAAATCACAGCAGAAATAATATACAATAAGTATGATATTTTCAAAAAACTATTTTACTTGTATATGACTGCAGGATTTTTAATGTTGCTATTTACTATAATTAAAATATTCAAAGACAATAAGTTTACTCGAATTTCTGTTGATGTGATGCATGTTGTTATTGGGGTTTTATTTGGCTTGCATACTTTAGGATTGATAGCGCGTTGGTATATTTCTGGTCATGCGCCTTGGAGTAATGCTTACGAATCTATAATTTACGTGGCCTGGGCTACTATGTTTTTCGGATTGGCATTCGATAGAAAATCTAAATTAACAGTAGCGTCTTCTGCATTTGTAACTTCTATGATTTTGATGGCAGCCTATATGAATTGGGTAGATCCTGAAATTGCAAATTTACAGCCAGTATTAAATTCCTATTGGTTGATGATTCACGTGGCGGTTATCGTTGCTAGTTATGGGCCTTTTGCTTTAGGAATGATTTTGGGATTTGTTTCCTTACTGCTTATTTTCTTTACCAATGAAAAGAATAAAGAGGTAATGGCTTTAAATATAAAAGAGATTACTTATATCAATGAAATGGCATTGACTATTGGATTGGTCATGTTAACAATTGGAAACTTTCTTGGCGGACAGTGGGCCAATGAAAGCTGGGGACGTTATTGGGGTTGGGACCCAAAAGAAACTTGGGCTTTAATTAGTATAATGGTTTATGCTTTTGTAATTCATTCTCGTTTTGTACCCTTGTTCCGTGGAAAATGGGTTTTTAATTTGATGAGTATGTATGCTTTTATAGCCATATTATTTACTTATTATGGAGTAAATTTCCACCTAGTAGGGCTGCATTCGTATGCTAGTGGTGAGGCTACTTCATTAGATTGGATTTGGCAAACATTTTTAGTTATTTCAATAATTGGATTAGTATCTTACCCTAAATATAAAAAGTACTATAAGTAAAATATAAAATATACAAAGTTCTTCTCAATTTTTATTTTATTCTCAAATAAATAAAGACTTTTAGTGATAAATTATATCACTTTTAAATAAGTTTTTAAAAATATTTTATTAATAATTTATTTTTTTAATTTAAATTTTTATATTTGTGAATTATTCATATAAAATAAACTTGCTTTGAAAATAATTTTATTTTTATTTATTACATTTACTGGGTTTTCACAAAGTTTGCATCATCAGATGTTATCTTCTCAAGGTACTTCTACTACTGCAGGCGGTTTAAAAGTTTCCCAGACTATAGGACAGCTGAGTGTGACTGGTAATTACAGAGGTTCTGATGTTATTGTTGGTCAAGGATTTCAACAAAGTTTAATGATGAAAACAGTAAAAGCCCCGGTTATTACTGTTACTACTACTACCTATCCAAACCCATTTGTTGATCAAATTAACTTTGAGTTTTCGTCTGTGATTTCAGGGCCAATTAAATTTTCATTATATGATGTAATGGGAAGATTAGTAGCTTTTCAAGAAAAACCAGCCAACGATAATGTATTAACTATAAATGAACTTTCTTTAACAGAAGGGGTATATTTTGTTAAGTTATCCGCAAAAAATTATAACTATTCCACTAATTTATTAAAATCAAAATGAGAAAATTTTACCTACTATTAATTGTTTTATTGGCTTTAACCAATTCTTACTCTCAAGAAGTTTACTTTTTAACAGGTACTAACTTCACTAAATATAATTTTAACAGCCAAGGTGAAACTATGGCAACTCCTCTTCAAGCTGGAACAGGTTCTTTTTATGAAGTAGGTTATGATTTTTCATTAAATAGTGATGCATTATCTTATTCAGGAGCTTTAACTTTAAATGAATACAACGCAGTTGCAGGTTCATCAGCAAATTCATACAGCTGGCAAACGAAATATGCAGGAGCTCAAATGTCATTAAATTATTTACATAAAGTAACAAAGAGATTTAAATTAGGTTTAAGAGCTGGGGTAAATGTTTCCAAAATTGTTTACGGAAAACAAAACCTTAATGGCGTAGTTTACGATCTATTAGATCAGAAAGAATTTTCAGGACTTTATTTCTCTTATTTCGGAGGAGCTAGTGCTAACTACAAATTAAATGACTCAGGTTATTTAAGTTTTGGATATGGTTATAGCAATGGTTTCAACACTGCTAACAGCACCCAAGAAAAAGTTATATTTAATAATCAACAAATACTATTTGGTATTCACTTCAATATCAATAAATAATTAGCAATATGAAAAAGATAACATTACTTTTATTATTATTCGTTTCTTCAGCATTCTATGCTCAATCAACAGGAATTAGCTATCAAGCTATTATATACAATCCAAACGGGGAAGTTATTCCTGGATATAATAATTCAAATTCACCATTAGCCAACAAAGATATTTGCTTGCAGTTTACAATTGTTGATAGTGCGAATTTAACTGAATACCAAGAAAAAATCACTGTTAGAACAGATGAATTTGGAATGGTTAATACTGTAATTGGTACTGGAACAAGAACTGGAGGATATGCTACTTCTTTTGGAAATATTAATTGGAGTTTTCCAAATAAAAGCATGAAAGTTGGATTAGATACTTTTGGTCTTTGTACTAATTTTATTGAAATAAGTAATCAATTTTTTACAGGTGTTCCTTATTCATTTAATGCCTTTAGAGCAGATAATGTTACTGGGATTGTTCAAATTCAAAATGGTGGAACTGGAGCAAATAGCGTAATAGGTGCTAAAACTAATTTAGGATTAGAGAATGTTGATAATACTCGGGATATCAATAAACCAATAAGCATAGCAACTCAAGCAGCCTTAAACTTAAAAGAGGATTTATCAAATAAATCTACTAACGTTGCAACTGATGCAGCTTCAAATACTAAATACCCTTCTGTAAAAGCAGTAAAAGACTATGTTGACACAAATATCAATTTAGGTGGAACAGCATTAACAAATGAAGCTAATATTAGAGCAGCTGCCGATTTATTAAAAGAAGATTTAATTAACAAATCTACCAACGTTACAACTGATGGAGCTTCAAATACAAAATATCCTTCTGTAAAAGCAGTTAAAGATTATGTTGATTCAAGTATTAATTTAGGTGGAACAGCTTTAACTAACGAGGCAAATATTAGAGCAGCTGCAGATCTTGCTTTAAACAATGCATTAAATACTGAAATTACAAGTAGAATTAACTTTGATTTATTGAAAGAAGATGTAGCTAACAAGTCATCAAACGTAACTACAGATGCATCATCTACTACAAAATACCCATCTGTTAGAGCAATCAAAACGTATGTTGATGCAAGTGATTCTTCTCTAACAACCAATTTAAATGCAGAAGTAGCTGCAAGAATTGCAGGAGATAATTCTTTAATAGCTAATATATCTGCTGAGGTTTCAAGAGCTACCTCAGTTGATAATACTTTAACTAATAACTTATTACAAGAATTAACAAGAGCTACAGCTGCAGAAAATGCGTTGAGCTCAACGGTAACATCAAATGCTGCAACTGCTGCAGCGGCTACCGCCTTGAAAGAAAATTCAGCAAATAAATCTACAGATGTAACTTTGTCTGATGCAACCAACGTTAAGTTTCCAACAGAACTAGCAGTAAAAACCTATGTTAACAATCAAATTGCTTCAGGAACTGCGACTAATGTTTCGGGTGTTGTTGCTATTGCAAATGGAGGAACGGGATCTTCAACTCAAAATTTTGTTGATTTAACAACTGCACAAACAGTTTCTGGTGTAAAAACTTTTTCAAATAATTTAGTTGTGAATGGTACTTTAACTACAGGAAATATAACCTATCCAACAGCTGCTGGAACAAATGGTCAAGTATTAACTTCTAATGGAAGTGGGGCTGCAACTTGGACAACCCTTCCTGCAAGTCCAAAGTTTGTAAGATCATTTACTCAAACTTTTAACAATTTTGTTAATTGCACTGCACAATCGGAGGTTTCAATCGGAAATTTAACATTCTCAATTGTACCAACATCTGCAACAAACGGAGCTGGAGTAAAATTGGTTGTAAAATCATCAACCACTGGTGATTATCAATGTGTTTCCTATTTGGGAAATACAAATGATAATAAAATAGTAAGTGTATCAACAACAAATCAGAATGTAAGTGATTTAGTTTTAAACTATTATTCTACTCTTACATCAACAATTTTTCAATATTATAATGATGGTATTCATTCTTATGAAGTTAAAGCAACAATGGACGGAGGACAAAGTGTGCTTTTAGTGGTTACTTACTATTAATTATTTTTAGATTGTTAAAATTGCTTTGATTTTAAAAAAATATTAATTTTATTTAGTATAAAAAAGGCTCAACATAAGTTGGGCCTTTTTTATAAAACTATTTATCAATTATTTAACGTTGGTTTTCATTTATAAATTTTACATTTACAATTCATTTAAAACTTATACTAATGAAACTAGCTGCTTTAACCTGTTGTATCGCATTATTGTTTAGTTGTCAAAACAAGGCACAATCAACTATGGCTACAACTACAAATACTTCAAGGCCTATGACAACTCAATCCATCTATGAATTTAAAGTGGAAGATTTATCAGGTAATACTTTTGATTTTGCTTCATTAAAAGGAAAAAAGATCTTAATAGTGAATACTGCTTCAAAGTGTGGTTATACTCCTCAATACGAACAATTAGAAGCTGTTTATAATAAATACAAAAATAAAAACTTAATCATTATTGGGTTTCCAGCTAATAATTTTATGTGGCAAGAACCAGGAACCAATGCTGAAATAGCTACTTTTTGTAAAAGTAAATACGGAGTAACTTTCCCAATGATGGCGAAAATTTCTGTTAAAGGAAAAGATATCCATCCAATATATCAATTTCTTACTCAAAAGAAATTAAATGGTGTTTTAGATTCAAAAGTAGAATGGAATTTTCAAAAATACCTAATTAACGAAAAAGGACAACTAGAACAAGTTTATATGTCGGGGGTTAAACCAAATGATGAAAAAATAATAAACTGGATAGAAAAGTAATTATTCTAATAGCAATTGCATAATTACAGAATCCAACCAACGATCAAATTTATATCCTGATTCCTTAATTATTCCCACAGTTTTAAATCCAAATTTCTCGTGGAAAATAATACTGCTCTTGTTTTCTGAATCGATAACGCCAATCATAGTGTGAAGGCCTTGAGCTTTAGCAATAATAATCAATTGAGTCATTATCTTTTTACCAATGCCTTTCCCCATTTCATCTGAAGAAACATAAACGGAATGTTCAACTGTAAATTTATAGGCCTCACGAAATCTAAATTCGCTATACATCCCGAAGCCAACTATTTTTCCATCACTTTCTGCAACAATTACTGGAAATCCCTTCTCAATCTTATCTTCTAATATCGTTTTTTGAGTTTCGAAATCCCTAGTTTTATAATCGTATAAAGCCGTTGAATTAAGAATATTATAGTTGATAATTTCTAAAATTGATTGTGTATCTTTAATTTCGAAGGATCTAATTTGAACTTCCATAAGGTAAAATAGTTTCTCAAAAATAATAAAACTATTTGTAGTTTCTAGTATAAACCTTTACAACTTTGTACCTTTGTAATCTAATTTGAACCTAATAATGATATATCCAAAAATACCCTTAGCGCAAAGCATAATTGAAATTTGTCTTGCTCAAGGTTTAACACATATCGTAATTTCTCCTGGTTCAAGAAATGCACCATTGACGATTGGTTTTGTAAACAATCCAAAATTTAAATGTTATAGTGTTGCAGATGAAAGGAGTGCCGCGTTTTTTGCTTTGGGTATTGCTCAGCAAACCAAAAAGCCAGTAGCGCTTATTTGTACTTCTGGATCTGCTTTGTTAAATTATTACCCTGCTTTTGCGGAAGCTTTTTATAGCCAAATCCCATTGGTGGTTATTAGTGCTGACCGTCCTTCTGATAAAATTGATATTGGTGAGGGTCAAACCATTCGTCAAGAAAATGTATTTCAAAATCATTCATTATTCAATGCCAATTTAGTTGGGGATTCCACTATTGAAAACGATCTTAAAATTACAGAAGCAATTCATTTTTCAATCATAAAAAAAGGCCCAGTTCATATAAACGCTCCTTTTGAAGAACCTTTGTATGAGACCGTAAACGAGCTTTCTGTTAATGTAACTACTTCCGCTATTGCAAATGTTACTCCAACAGGTGAAATGAAAAATGTTAATGATTTTGCTGCTATTTGGAATTCATCAAAAAGGAAATTAGTACTTGTTGGGGTTAATGATCCCAATTCAATTGATACCTCAATAGTTGATTTTTTGGCAAATGATACTTCTGTTGTAGTGATGACGGAAACCACTTCCAATTTACATCATCCAAGTTTTATAAATAACATTGACACCATAATTACTCCATTTTCACAATCTGATTTTGAGAAATTTCAACCGGAAATATTGATAACTTTTGGAGGAATGGTAGTTTCAAAAAGAATAAAAGCCGCTTTACGCAAATACCAACCACAGCACCATTGGCACATAGATTCACTTCGAGCCTATGATACTTATGGTTGTTTGACGGAACATTTTCAGGTTAATCCAAATGTTTTTTTCAAAAATTTCATTCCATTTTTAAAGCCTATTGAAAGTGATTATTTTGATCATTTTGAAGTTCTAAACCAACTTCGAAAACATAAAACAGCAACTTATTTATCTAAAATTCCTTTTTCTGATTTTAAAGTTTTTGAAAAAATAATTCAAAGTTTACCAATTAATTCTCATTTGCAAATAGGAAATAGTTCTGCTATCCGTTATGCTCAATTAATAGATATTCATCCTTCAATCGAAGTATTTTGCAATCGTGGCACAAGTGGAATTGATGGAAGTACTTCAACTGCAATTGGTGCTGCTGTCGCCAATGAGAAACAAACCGTTTTAATTACAGGAGATATTAGTTTCCTTTATGATTCTAATGGATTATGGAATGATTATATACCCAAAAACTTCAAGATTATATTAATTAATAACGGAGGAGGTGGGATCTTTAGAATTTTACCAGGACATGATGAAACCCCAGTTTTCAATACATTTTTTGAAACTTCTCACTGTTTAACAGCTAAAAACTTAGCCAAAATGTATGATTTTAATTATGCAATTGCAAGTGATGAAGCAACCCTTGTAAAAGGAATTGTGAATTTGTATTCAAATAATAACAAGCCATTTATTTTAGAAGTATTTACCCCAACTCGTGAAAACGATAAAATATTACTGCAGTTTTTTAAAGAGTTAGTTTAATATTAAATAATTAACGAATTGGTACTGGAAAAATAGGCAAACTAGAATGTCCCAATTCATCAACAGATTGTACGGCAAAGAAATAATTATCTTTTGAATACGGTATTTCTGCTTTTGTATCTTTTACAAAAATTGATTTTTCCCAAATTGGAGATGAAGTTTCTCTAATTAGAATGTTATAACCATATATTGGTTTTCCATCGGGTTTATTCCAATTCAAAACGCTGAAATTGGTTACCTCTTTCACTTCAATTCCAACATTTTTTGGTGCTTTTGGAGACCAAGCTAAATTGCTTAAAGTGGCTAAGTTCGAACATGCCACTTTTTTCATGTATTCGAAATCCATAAATTCTGGAAGATCTCCATATTGAATATTATTCTCTTTTCTAACCGTTTGGTGTTGGTGATCAAAATTTTCGTTCATTTCACAAAAACGAATTGCTGTAAATCCATTTTGACTAAACGGAGTATGATCGCCACCTCTTAAAAAACGGTCGTTTCGATAAACTAATTTAATATCTAATTGTTCAACATATTGATTGGTTACCGTTTTAATATAGCGTGCTAATTGTCGTGAAGGACTGTCGTTGTCTCTATTGGTTGATTTTCTGATTTTCGCTTCAGCTTCAGTTTCTAAATAGGGAATGGTTTCACTAAATACACGAACTTGTGTGTTGTCTCTTAATTGGGTGCCACTTGACAAACTATTTCCAATCATGTCGTTGTTAATCATAGCAATTACATTCCAATTTTGATCCTTAGCTTTATCGGCAAGATATTTTGCACCATACAATCCTTGTTCTTCTCCTACAACAGCAACAAAAATAATTGTAAATGGAAACTCTCTTTTGCACATTATTTTTGCCAATTCCATCATAGCGGCAACTCCCGATCCATCATCATTAGCACCTGGCGCATCAATGGTACTGTCCATAACATCTGTGGCTCTTGAATCTAAGTGTCCACTTATAATTAATACTCTATCGTCAGTTGCGTCAGTTCCTTTTAATGTGGCCATTACATTACCCAATTGACTGTCGTTTTTTATACGTCTTCCATCGGCTTTTATTGTAAAATAATCAATTTCCGAAGTTAATCTTCCATTTGATGCTTTGGCATAGTTGTCAAATTCAGATTTTACCCAACGTTGTGCTGCTCCAATTCCTCGGGTGGAACTTTTGGTGTCGCTTAAAGTGTGTCGAGTCCCAAAAGAAACTAATTTTTTTACTGTTGCTTCCATATTCTCTGAACTAACCTCAGAAACCATTTTTTTTATTTCGGGGTCATAAATTGCAACTTGACCAAAAGTGGTATTAATAGTTATGAATAGAAGTAAGATATTTAAAACAGAAATTGATTTCATTTTTTAGTTGTTACCTTTTAATAAAGTGGTTAGAATTCAAATATACAAATAATTAAGAATCTATATTTAAATGGAATTATTTTGTTTCTCAATAATCCAAATCTTTAATTCTATTTCGATAGCATTCAATTTCGTACCTTTGTACTTTAGAAAATTTGAATAATGATTGAAATAGGAAAATACAATACGCTCACTATATTAAGAGATACTAAAGTTGGTTTATTTTTAGGAAATCCTCAAGAAGATCCTGAAGGAATAAACGATATTCTTTTACCAAATAAATATGTGCCAAATAAATTTGAAATTGGTGATGAATTAACTGTTTTTGTTTATTTAGATCATGAAGAAAGACCAGTTTCAACAACACTTGAACCTTACATTCTACTTAATGAATTTGCCCTATTACGTGTTAACTATGTAAATCAAATAGGGGCATTTATGGATTGGGGAATGGAGAAAGACATTTTAGTTCCTTTCAAAGAACAAGCTCGTCCAATGGAAAAAGGAAAACGCTATTTGGTTTACCTTTATATGGACGAAAAAACAAATCGTTTGGTAGCTTCAAGTAAAACCAATCAGTTTTTAAGCAACGATCATTTAACCGTTGCAAAAGGCGAAGAAGTTGACTTAATTGTTTCTCATATAACAGAAATTGGGATAAATGTAATTATAAACGAGCAACACAAAGGCCTGATTTATAAAGATGAAGTTTATGACGATTCTATTCGAACTGGGGATAGATTGCGTGGCTATATTAAAACAATTCGTCCCGACAATAAAATAGACGTAGCCCTACAAATTCAAGGATATCAGAGTATTGAGCCGAACGCACAATTAATATTAGAAGAGTTAAAAGCGAGTAGAGGTTTTTTAAGATTGACCGATAATTCTCACCCTGAGGATATTAAAACAGTTTTAAAAATGAGTAAAAAAACCTTTAAAAAAGCAATTGGTGCACTTTATCGTGAAAAAGTAATTGAAATTAAAGAAGACGGAATATATTTAATTAAAGAATAATCCTAAAGCCATATAATCAATTAACCACTGTTATATTTGGATTAATTTTCAACAACTCTTCAAGAAATACATCTTCTTCTTCTGGAGAAATATAAATATCATCAAAACTATCATAATGAATTATTAATCCTTTAGTATCTAATGCAGGTTTATAGGTTACTGGCACAATTAAGCCAGAATGATGTTCGATTTTTCTAATGGAATTAATATTGATTTTTCCTCGAAAGGGACCTGAATAAAAACACAAAATTTCCTCATTAATACTGTATTTTGTATCTAACAAAATCCAAATTATCATGGAAATAATTCCTATCATAATTGTATTAAAAATGTAAATCGGAGGTGCTTCAGCTTCTGGTTTTTCAATAAAAACAATAATAAGTAGCCCAATGGATATTATCCACAATAATGCACATGAATAGCTATTTTTAGAAGAAACAAAAGTTTTCAATTTAGAAAGATTTTGTCAAAGATAAAGTGACTCCGCTACTTGGTGGAACAAATCTGCAAATACCTCCAGCGCAAACTAATCCACCTCGTTGTCTTCCATAGCTCAAAGCTATTCTGGTGCTACCTTTAGTATATGCTGTCCCTAAATTGTAGAAATGAATCTTAAAATGATCGCTGACATCATCAATTAAATTAGAGCTTTTATCAAATCCATAATTGTACATGTCCGAAACATAAAACGACCAGTTTAAATTATGATTGTACTCAACCATCATTGCAGCCCAATTTTTTCTATCCGAATCGGCCCACATATGTTCTGCAGCAATTCTCACAGACTTTGTATTTGTTAATTTATAGGATATTTCGGGTGCAATAATAAACGAATTTACCTGAATATTCAATGAAGCTGCGATTAAACGGTGATTGTAAAATTGATTTATAAATACTACACTTCCTTGTAAATTTGAATTGAATTTTTTTGAAATTTCAAGATTGTAATCCGAAAAATATTTCTCTCCTGTTCCAAAAAAATCAGTTTTATAATCAGGCGGATATAAAGTATAATCCCCACTCAAGTTAAACCAATTGGATGCATTTATTGCGATTTTTGTACCGTATTTTCCGCCAAGTGAAGTACCTTTCTTAAATTCATAGAAAAAATCAATTTGTCCACCAATTTCACCTGCCTTTGTAATTCCATTATCAGAAACGATACTTGCACTTTTTTGCGCTTGGAAGACATAGATATTTGCTAAATTGGAGTGATGTTGTTTTGTTAAACTAGGAACAAAATTCATCATTCGGTCATTGTAAGCTAAACTTGTTTGTTCAGGTGAAAATACTTCCGGATTTCTTTCTGATAGAAAATTCAGGTTTTCTATCCTTCTAAGCGATACGTCTAAGCCAAATCCTTTTTTTGTATAACCAAAATTCGTAAGTAGCGCACTTCCGGGCTTTACAAATATATTGCTAACTGTTATTGGATATAATATAGCATCATCAGTTTTGTAATTGTACTCTGAATTTATGTAAAATGATTGGTTACTATAATTAAATCTCCCAGCGAATGAATTGGTAAGTTCTTTAAAAACCGGATTGTCGAAGTTTATTTTCTCATCTCTTCCAACATAGGAAAATCCTAAGGAGAATTCAGAATTACCCATATTTAGAATCCCCGATAGATTAATGTCAGAGTCAAATCCGTAAATTGTACCTTTTGAAACATCAAATCCTGTTCTTTGGTTCCCGTATAAACCCGTAAAAGATAAATTTTCTGCTGGGCGTAACACAATTTTTCCTCCTCGAATAGCATTATTTATTCCTAGAGATCGATCTTCCCAGCTTCTTAATAAAAGGCCACTTCCAAATTGTTCGTAAAAATATCCTGCAGTTACGTCTATTTTTTCAGTTTTATAATTTAGATAATAAGTCCCTAAATTGGTTTTTATATATTTTGGATTGAAATTCAAAAGAGGTTGCGGATCGTATGATTCTACTTGGATTCCAGCTGTCCATTTTCCGTAATTATAATTAACCAATAAATAATTGTTTGATCTAATAGGATTATCGGGGTGATTAATTCCTCTTTCCACATCATTTAAATACCATTGAGAATTAGATTCTAAACCTCCAAAAAATCTCCCTTTTGTCTTTTCTTCTTTAGGAGTATTTTGTGAAAATATAGATATTGAACTGCAAATTGAAATTAATAGCAACAACTTTTTCATCTTAAAAACTTTTTAATTTTTCAAAAAACTCACTTTCTCCCCCTGGGGAGTGGCCATTTTGAACGTATACTATTTCATTGTTTTTAACTACAACTGTATAAGGTACATTTGCAATTGATAAACTTCTTTTGAATTCTTGATTCGTGTCTAATAAAACCGTGTACTCCCAATCTTTTCCATTAACCATTGGCTTTACTCTTTTTTCTGTTCTTGAATCATCTACAGAAACTGCAATTAATTCAATATTTATTTTTTGTTTCCAATCGCCATAAACTTCACTAATTGCATCTAATTCTTGAACACAAGGCGCACACCATGTTGCCCAAAAAGCATAAACATATAGAACATCTTTTTTTTGAAAATCTAAATTTGAATTCACTAATTCTCCTTTAAGGTTTTTGATTTTAACATTTGGAAGTTGGTGTTGTGAATGTCCTGCTAAACTGATTAAAGTAAATAGAACTAAAAGTGTTTTTTTCATTTTTCTGGCGGAATTTTGATTATGTAAATGCAAATAAAGAATAAATATTGCATTTATTTAAAAAAAATTAGTTTATTTGTAATATTAAATAATTAAAATTTCTTACATATGAAAAAATTACATTTATTATTTGCACTATTAACTTTCGGATTATTTATTTCTTGTAGTAAAGAAGAAAATAATAATGGGGGTTCAACAATTCAGTCAATTACAATTACGGCCAATCCAACTGAAGCATATGTTGGTGACAATATTCAATTTACAGTTAAAGGAAACAATAATGTTGATGTGACTGGTACAGCAGTAATTTATGTTAATGCTTCACCTATTGTAAACAATTTCTTTACCACTACAGCTGCCGGAACACTTTCAGTTTATGCTGTATATCAAGTTTCTAGTACAGTTTCTTTGACTTCTCCTACAATTCAAATTCCAGTAACACAAGGAATTAATTTTAATAAAAGAGTATTAGTTGAAGATTACACAGGAACTTGGTGTCAATATTGTCCTCGTGTATCTTATGCTATTAGTCAAGTTCGTGCACAAACCAACGATGCAGTAGTAGTTGCTATTCACAGAGGTGCTTCTGATCCATATAATTTTAGCGCTGCTTCTGTATTAGAAACTATGATAGGACTTACAGGATATCCAACAGCAATGTTAAATAGAAAAACGGATTGGACCTATCCAGAGAATAATAATGTAAATCAAGTTGTTAATTTAACAAGCGGAACAAATCCTAGAATTGGATTAGCAATGACCAACTCAGTCAATTCATCAAATGGAAATGTTACTGTTCAAGTTAATGTTAAATTTGGTAAAAACTTCTCAGGTTTAAAATTAGTTGTATATGCATTAGAAGATAATTTATTATACAATCAAACTAATTCTACCAGCTTTTATGGTGGTGTAAATCCAATTGTTGGTTTTAATCACAAAGATGTTTTAAGAGCCTTTTTAACAACTAATATTTTAGGTGATGATATTCCTGGAGCAACTACTGTTAACGGAGTATACACAAGATCTTTTGTTTATAATTTAGGTGGTGCTCAAGCAGCAAATATTCATTTTGCAGCTTTTGTTGTTGATTCTGCTGGTAATACTTTAAATTCAAGAGATGCTTTAGCTAACGAAACTCAAACTTTTGAGGTTCAATAAATAGAATATTAAATATATAAAGAGAGGCTTTTAAGCCTCTTTTTTTATGAACTAAATTCTTTATGAATATGCGAATCAATTATTATTTAATCAGCATGCAATAAAAAGTAAAAAATGACTTAATTTTACACAAAATAGTTTGATCATGAATAATATAGACTGGAAAACAGTAAAAGATTTTGAAGATATTACCTATAAAAAATGCAACGGAGTAGCCAGAATTGCTTTCAATCGCCCTGATGTTAGAAATGCATTCCGTCCTAAAACAACTTCGGAATTGTATCAAGCATTTTACGATGCTCAAGAAGATACTTCAATTGGTGTAGTTTTGCTTTCCGCAGAAGGGCCTTCGAGTAAAGATGGAGTCTACTCTTTTTGTAGTGGTGGTGATCAAAATGCTCGTGGGCATCAAGGATACGTGGGTGATGATGGCCAACACCGATTAAATATTTTAGAAGTTCAGAGATTAATTCGATTTATGCCTAAAGTGGTAATTGCTGTGGTTCCTGGATGGGCAGTTGGTGGCGGACATAGTTTACATGTTGTTTGTGACATGACTTTAGCTAGTAAAGAGCACGCAATTTTTAAACAAACTGATGCGGATGTAACCAGCTTTGATGGTGGTTATGGGTCGGCATATTTGGCTAAAATGGTTGGTCAAAAAAAAGCACGTGAAATTTTCTTTTTAGGAAGAAATTACTCCGCACAAGAAGCAATGGATATGGGAATGGTAAATGCAGTAATTCCGCATAATGATTTAGAAACAACCGCTTATGAGTGGGCGCAAGAAATATTACAAAAATCTCCAACATCTATAAAAATGCTAAAATTTGCTATGAATCTTACCGATGACGGGATGGTTGGTCAGCAAGTCTTCGCCGGAGAAGCAACAAGATTGGCTTACATGACCGAAGAAGCTAAAGAAGGTAGAAACGCATTTCTTGAAAAAAGAAAACCCAATTTCGAGAAAAAATGGTTGCCATAATTAGTTTTAAATACGGACTTTCAACAAGTATATGTTTATAATATCTTTAATTTTATATTTATGAAGAAAATAATAATTTTTTCTTTTGTCTTGTTGACGGTTATTGCTTCTTATTCTCAAGATAAGAATGTAATTAAAGATAATAAAGTTTTTATTTCAATTCATTACGTCGGAAATAACCGTAACAATAATTTTGTAAGTGATAATTTTAATGGAATTGTAGGAGTGGATGCTAAATACAAGTTTTACAACAATCATTATTTTAGTATTCTAGCCGGATTGGGATTGGATTATTTCGAAGGAAGAGAAATTGTCAACCAATTTAAATTAGAGAATTCATTAATGATTAATCCAAATATTGGGATTACTTTGGAAGGAAGTAAAGTTCTTCATCCTTATTTAAATTTAGGATATTCCTTATTTACTGCTAAATATCAAATTCAACAGTCGTTCAGTGTGTTCGATCCTTTTGATCCAATTTTTTCGCCGATTCCAAGTACATTAGCCTTCAACTTTGACAGTTTTTCAATTAATCCCGGTTTGAGAATTTTTCTTAATAAAAAAATATATTTTCAAACAGATTATAAGTACTTACCTATTGAATCGAATGTTAATGTTCATTTAATTTCAATAGGATTTGGATTAACATTATAATATTATAAACAAAATGAAACACTGGATTCAAGCAGCACGTTTAAGAACTTTGCCATTATCGGTATCAGGTATTATAGTGGGTAGTTTTTACGCTATGTCACAAGCTTTGTTCAATTGGAATATTGTTATTTTGGCGCTTTTAACTACTTTAGGATTTCAGATATTGTCCAATTTTGCTAACGACTACGGAGATGGAATCAAAGGAACTGATAATGAAGATCGTGTTGGGCCCAAGCGAGCCATTCAAAGCGGCGTCATTTCTCCTAAACAGATGAAAAATGCCTTAATTATCACTTCATTATTAACGCTACTGTCTGCAATTGCACTAATTTATGTTGCATTTAAAGATCATAATCTGCTTTTTTCATTTATATATTTACTTCTTGGAATTCTAGCAATTGCCTCTGCAATTCGATATACTGTTGGAAATTCAGCTTATGGATACAGAGGTTTCGGAGATTTATTTGTTTTTATTTTTTTTGGTCTTGTTAGTACTCTAGGAATCTATTTTATGTTTGCTAAAGAAATGGATTGGTTGTTACTTTTTCCAGCAACTTCAATAGGTTTATTAAGTGTGGCTGTCTTAAATTTAAATAATATGAGAGATGAAGAATCGGATAGGAAGTCAAATAAGAATACTATTGTTGTAAAAATGGGAGCTAGTAATGCAAAAATTTACCATTACTTCCTTATCATTTCAGCGATGATCTTAATGTTAGAATTCTCTTATTTTAAAGATTTTACATTTGATCAATATTTATATGCTATTGCTTTTATTCCACTAATAAAACACTTAAAAACAGTTTACAATAATAATAATCCTAAAGAATTAGATCCAGAATTAAAAAAAGTGGCTTTAAGCACATTTGGTTTATCCATTTTATTATCACTGAGTATGATTTATTTTTTCCAAGATTTATTCGTAAACCTATTTTTAGGAGGTAGATAATAATTTAATTTATAATAAAATGAAAATTACTTTTTACGGACATGCCTCATTAGGTATTACAATTGCTGATATTCACATCATTGTTGATCCATTCATTTCTGCGAATCCAAAAGCATCACATATCGATATAAACAGTTTGGAAGCTGATTATATTTTGCTCACTCATGCTCATCAAGATCATATTTTAGATGTTGAAGCTATCGCAAAACGAACCAATGCTGTAATTGTTTCCAATGCTGAAATTGCTACTTATTACGGTAAAAAAGGATTTCAATCTCATCCTATGAATCATGGCGGGAGTTGGAATTTTGAATTTGGAAATTTAAAATATGTAAATGCAATCCACTCTAGCTTATTTCCCGATGGAACTTATGGAGGAAATCCTGGTGGTTTTGTAATTGAAGGAGAAAGAAAAAACGTCTATATAGCTGGTGATACTGCGCTTACCATGGATATGAAGCTAATCCCTATGCGAACCAAACTAGATTTAGCTATTTTGCCAATAGGAAATAACTTTACTATGGATATTGAGGATGCAATTATAGCTTCTGATTTTTTGCAATGCGATAAAATTCTAGGTTATCATTACGATACTTTCGGTTATATCGAAATAAATAAAGAACAAGCAATCAAGAAATTTTTCGATAAAGGCAAGGATTTAATGCTTTTAAATATCGGAGATGGTATAGAATTGTAATTTAATTTGAAAATTTGAAAGCTTATTACCATAAATATATATTAGATTTTAAAGAACCTGCAGGGACTTCTCGTGGGGTAATGACGCATAAAGAAACGTGGTTTATTATCATTGAAAATAACCATAAAAAAGGAGTAGGTGAGTGCGGAATTCTTCGTGGATTAAGTTGCGACGACCGACATGATTATGAAGAGAAATTAGCTTGGACTTGTGAGAATATTGATCTTGGTGTTGAACAACTTTGGGACGCGTTAATTGAGTTTCCATCAATACAATTTGGTGTCGAAATGGCATTCCTATCATTGGCAAGTGAGAACCCTTTTTTGCTCTTTCCTTCTTTCTTTACAAATGGTCTAAAATCCATTCCAATTAACGGATTAATTTGGATGGGAAACGAAGCTTTCATGAAGCAACAAATCGAGGTAAAATTAGCTGAAGGTTTTCACTGTCTAAAACTCAAAATTGGAGCTATTGATTTTGATGAAGAATTGAAATTATTAGGTTATATTCGACAGAATTTTACTCCGGAAGAAGTCGAAATTAGAGTAGATGCAAACGGCGCTTTTGATAAAAGTGAAGCTTTAAATAAATTAAATCAATTATCTGGTTTTAAATTACATAGTATCGAACAACCGATACAAAAAAACAACACTGACAGTATGTCAGAGTTGTGTAAATCAACCCCAATTCCTATCGCATTAGACGAAGAGCTAATTGGCGTGTTTTCATATAACGATAAAGAACAATTGTTACTTAAAATAATGCCCCAATACATCATTTTAAAGCCAAGTTTTGTTGGTGGTTTTCGCGGTACAAACGAGTGGATTTTATTGGCTGAAAAATATAATATTAAATGGTGGATTACTTCTGCTTTAGAAAGCAATATTGGTTTAAATGCTATTGCACAATGGACTTTTTTAAAGGAAAATAAAATGCCTCAAGGTCTCGGAACAGGAGCGTTATTCACTAATAATTTTGATTGCCAATTGGAAGTTTCGAAAGGGCAATTGTGGTTTAATAGTGATAAAGAATTTCATTTCGATTTTATAGAATATTAATTTGTATATTTGAATTTATTAATCCTAAAATTTTATGTTTTTATGAAGAATTTATTTTGGTCCCTAGGTTTAGTTTTTTGTTCTATTTCATTTTGTAATGCTCAAAAAGTATTTGTAACTGAATATGAAAATCAAGCAGCTGTGAAAGTTTTTGCTGTAGATTATGAAAACCAAGCTGATTTATTAGTTTACAAAGTTAATTATGAAAATCAAGCTGGTAAGAATAACGGCAAATGGTTTTTTACAAAATATGAAAATCAAGCCAAAAAGAAATTGTACTTCGTGAGATATGAAAATCAAGCTGAATTAAAAATCTTTTTCGTGGAATATGAAAATCAAGCGGGTTGGAGAAATAAATCCAAACAATACTTACTTTACTAATAATTTCTAATCAAAAATATCATTTATAAAAAATGGGTTTAATAAAAATATTTTCTGGAAGCGAAGTTTTGGCTTTAGCTCTTCAAGAAAAAATCGAAGCGGTAGGTGTTGCAACAGTTAAAAAAGACAACATTCAATCGGCTAGATTGGCTGGTTTTGGAAATTCTGATTTGGCTGTGGAACTATTTATCCAAGAAGTAGATTTCGGAAAAGCCAATCCTGTTATTGAAGAATTCAGAATGAGTATTTAATTGCCCCTTATTTTTCAATTGACCATATCTGATTTTAAACTATCTTTGCGCCTTTAAAATCAAAAAATAAAAAATGATTACAGTTAATGATATTTCTGTTCAGTTTGGTGGAACTACCCTTTTTAGCGATGTAACTTTCTCGATTAATGAAAATGATAAAATTGCCCTTATGGGTAAAAATGGTGCTGGAAAATCTACATTACTAAAAATAATTTCTGGACAAAGTAAACCCTCAACCGGAAATATCTCTGCACCAAAAGAAGCTGTAATTGCCTATTTGCCTCAGCATTTACTTACCACTGATGGAGCTACTGTTGTGGAAGAAGCTTCTAAAGCGTTTGGTGAAATTTTTTCAATGAAATCAGAAATCGATGCTATTAACGAGCAGTTAACTGTTCGTACCGATTATGAAAGTGATGATTACATGAAATTGATAGAAAGAGTTTCTGACCTTAGTGAAAAATACTATGCAATTGAAGAAGTGAATTATGAAGCTGAAGTAGAGAAAATCTTATTCGGGTTAGGTTTTATGCGTGAAGATTTTACGCGCCAAACATCAGAATTTTCGGGTGGTTGGAGAATGAGAATCGAATTAGCGAAAATTCTTTTAAAAAAACCAGATCTGATTTTGCTTGATGAGCCCACCAATCACATGGATATTGAAAGTATTCAATGGCTGGAAGATTTCTTGATAAATTCTGCGAAAGCGGTTGTGGTTATTTCTCACGACAGAGCTTTTGTAGACAATATTACCAATAGAACTATTGAGGTGACTATGGGAAGAATCTACGACTACAAAGCCAAATATTCTCATTACTTAGAACTTAGAAAAGACCGCCGAATTCACCAACAAAAAGCCTATGATGAGCAACAAAAAATGATCGCTGACAATAGAGCATTTATCGATCGTTTTAAAGGTACGTTTTCTAAAACTGACGCCGTTCAATCTAGAGTGAAAATGCTTGAAAAACTAGTGATTGTTCAAGTGGATGAAGTAGATACGTCAGCACTAAAATTAAAATTCCCACCAGCCGCTCGTTCAGGTCAATATCCTGTAATTGTAAAAGAATTGTCCAAATCATATGGCGATCATGTGGTTTTTGAAAATGCCAATATGGTAATTGAACGCGGTCAAAAAGTGGCATTTGTAGGTAAAAATGGAGAAGGTAAATCAACAATGATTAAAGCCATCATGAAGCAAATTGAAATAAACGGTGGTAGTGTTGAAATTGGTCATAATGCTCAAATTGGTTACTTTGCTCAAAATCAAGCCGCTTTATTAGATGAAAATGCAACTATTTTTGAAACAATAGATAATATCGCAGTGGGTGATGTTCGAACAAAAATTAAAGATATTTTGGGAGCTTTTATGTTTCATGGTGATGATGTAACCAAAAAAGTAAAAGTACTTTCTGGAGGTGAAAAAACGCGTTTGGCAATGATAAAATTATTGCTTGAACCGGTTAATTTACTTATTCTGGATGAGCCTTCTAATCACTTAGACATGAAAACCAAAGACATCATAAAAGACGCTCTTCGTGATTTTGATGGAACTTTAATTCTAGTGTCTCACGATAGAGATTTTCTTGATGGTTTAGCAACTAAAGTATTCGAATTCGGGAATAAAAGAGTAAAAGAACATTTTGAAGATATTACAGGTTTCCTCGCTCACAAAAAAATGGAGTCATTGCGAGAAATCGAAAAATAATTTGAATTTAATATAAAAAAAGCCCAGCAATTGCAGGGCTTTTTTTTGTTTATGTTAGTTTTACTCTACATAAATTTTCTGATTGGAATTTACTCCGTTACCTTTTATTGAAACGATATAAACCCCGCTATTTTGAATTGGATTAATAGCAATCGAATTTTCAGAATCTATTATACTAATGTTTCTATTTTCTATTAATTTTCCATCTAAACTATAAATTGAAAGTGATGCATTTTCTAAATTGGTATTGGAATTAATGATTAACAAACCGTCTTTTGCATTTTTTGAATTCACGATAAAGCTAGAATTAAATTCTAAATTTGAAGTTTCTAAAGTCAAATCATTCCAAGATTTTGAACTTTTAACCAATCCGATAACTCCTGTGGGAATTGTAGAATAATTAGCTCTAAAATTCATTCTATCTATTGCAGTCAAATAATCCGTTGTTCCAGCTCCACCATCTGAAGTTTGAATTGTAGTTGTTGGTTCTGAAGCAGCCATATTTGAATCAACAAATAAGCTTACTAAATCGTCATTTAAACCTGGATTAAAGGTATATTTCATCACCAAAAGATGATTTTGGTTATAAGTCAATGCGGAAGAGAGTACTTTAGCTCCGGATCCTTTTTGCATAAAAATTACAAACCCACCACCTGAATTGTAAGCCCCAATTCTAAATGCAGTATTGTAATTTCCAGAACTCATTACTCTAAAAAAATCTTGGGATGCAGAACCACCTGGGTCATTTACTGCAGCTGAAAAATTAACTACAAAACTAATGTAAATAGTGCCGCTAGAAACTCCTGTAAATGTTGTGCCAACTGCATCTTGATTGCTTGAAATTGATAAAGATTTTGTTGCTGTACCATAATTCGGATACGAAACAGTATTGTTAACAATTGATGAACTTACGCATCCAAATCCGGAGCAAGAGCCTAATCCCCCATTTAATGAAGAATTATTGGTCCAAGAACCTTGTCCACTTAACGGTTGTCCACTGCTATAGCTCGAAAAATCGTCGTTAAAAATAATTTGAGAAAACATTGCAAAACTATTTAGTAATGCTAATAATAGTAATTTTTTAGACATATATTTTTAATTTTAGTTAAACAAAAGTAGGAAAAATAAATTAATTTGGATAAATCCTTACAAAAAGTATGGAATTCTAATTACTTTTGTTGAAAATAAAATTAATTGAATTTATCTCAATACACTAAGGAGTTTTCCTACAATATTAAACTGGCTTATCCTGTAATTTTAGGGATGCTTGGCCATACCTTAATTTCAATTGTGGACAATATGATGGTCGGTAATTTAGGTTCCACCGAATTGGCTGCAGTTTCCCTTGGTGGTAGTTTCGTTTTTATTGGAATGTCACTTGGAATAGGATTTTCAACTGCTATAACTCCGCTAGTTTCAATGGCAGATGCCGAAAAAGACGACAATAAATTACGTTCTGTTTTTCATCACGGACTTCTTTCATGTGTCATTTTAGGAATTTTTATTTTTACTCTAATTGTTTTGGCTAAGCCAATAATGTATTTAATGCATCAACCAAAAGAAGTAATTGATTTAGCAAGTCCTTATATAGATTGGGTAGCTTTTTCGTTAATTCCTGTAATCATTTTTCAAGGTTACAAGCAATTTGCCGACGGATTATCAAGAACTAAATATTCCATGTATGCCATATTTATGGCTAATATTGTCCATATATTCATTAATTATATGCTAATTTATGGTGTTTGGATATTTCCAAAATTAGGAATTATAGGAGCTGCACTTGGAACCGTAATATCTAGAATATTAATGGTCATTTTCATGCATTTTATCATGAAAAATAATGCTCAATTGAATCCCTATTTCAAGAATTTTAGTTTCCGAGAAATAAAAAAATCAATTCTCAAAAAAATTGCTAGTCTCGGAATTCCCTCTGCAATGCAAATGTTATTTGAAGTAGCACTATTCACAGCTGCAATTTGGTTGTGTGGATCTATTGGTAAAACAACTCAAGCAGCCAATCAAATCGCACTTACTTTGGCCACAACCACTTTTATGTTTGCAATGGGACTAAGTGTTACTGCAACCATTCGCGTAGGAAATAATAAAGGTTTAATGGATTATAAAAATCTAATCATCGTAGCAAGATCAGTTTTTCTACTTGCAATTATTTTGGAAACGATCTTCGGAATCCTATTTGTTATTTTACACAACTTTTTGCCGCATTTGTTTCTAAATATGGAGAATGTAAATCAAGTAATCGAAAATAAAGAAGTCATAATCATTGCTTCAAAATTGCTATTAGTAGCCGCAGTTTTCCAAATTTCCGATGGTATTCAAGTAGTAGTATTGGGTGCTTTGCGAGGGCTGCAAGACGTTAAAGTACCCATGTATATTACCTTTGTTGCCTATTGGGTGGTTGGATTTCCAATCTCTTTTTTCCTAGGAAAATACACCGAATTGAAAGCAGTAGGGGTCTGGATCGGACTTTTAGCAGGATTGTCAACCGCAGCTTTATTTTTGTATCTTCGCTTTCACAAATTAACAAAACAACAACTTCAAAAATCAATTAATTAAATTTATATAAAATGGTAATCTTAATCATAATTATTGGAATTATTTTATTCTTAATAGGTTCTTCATTGTCGAATAGCACTTCAACAATATCAAAATTTGCTCGCCCGTTCAAAGTGGGAGCTATCTTAGCAATAGCAATAGGATTAATGTCTTCAATGTTCAAGCAAATTGATGCCGGTGAAGTTGGGGTACAAGCACTTTATGGAAACGTTCAGCCCGATATTTTAGAAAGTGGTTTGCATGTTATTAACCCTCTTATGGACATCACTGAATTTGACATTCAAACTCAAAATTATACCATGTCAGCAATCCACACTGAAGGTGCTCAAGAAGGCGACGACGCCATTCGAGTATTATCAAACGACGGACTTGAAGTAGTTATAGACTTAACCGTTCTATACCGTGTTTCGCCTTCTGAATCTCCAAAAATTTACAAACAAATTGGTGTCAATTACATCGATAAAATTGTACGCCCTGTAACTAGAACCCGTATTCGTGATAACGCAGTTTATTATGATGCAGTAGCTTTGTATTCTACAAAAAGAAACGAATTCCAACAACGAATTTATAAAAGTATTGAGGACGATTTCAAAACGAGAGGTCTTGTCTTAGAGCAACTTTTAATTAGAAATATCAACCTTCCAGCGTCTGTTAAATTGTCTATTGAAAGTAAAATTAATGCAGAACAAGATGCTCAAAAAATGACATTCGTACTTCAAAAAGAAAAACAAGAAGCCGAACGTAAAAGAGTGGAAGCACAAGGTATAGCCGACTATCAAAGGATAATCTCGCTTGGTTTGACTGAAAAGCAATTGCAATATGAACAAATAAAATCCCAAAAAGAATTGGCCGCTTCACCAAATACTAAGATAATTTTTATGAATGGAAAAAATTCTCCAGTCATTTTATCAGATAAATAAAATTTAAAGAAATAAACATGGAATTACCTAAATTTTTACTTGGCGACAACACCGATTTCCCAGACGATATCTTTGTTATTCACCTTGATTATCCTCGATTTATCATCAATCTAAACGATGATGAGGTTGAATTTATGGAAGAACCAGAAGACCTTGACGAAGCAGAACTCAATGCCGAAATGGAAGGTTTAATCGTTCAAGCCAATGAATTTTATGACCGTGAAATGGAACGATACGAAAATGAATAACAATTCAATTCTAAACTAAGCTGCATCCATTTGCAGCTTTTTTTGAAGCCACCTCCGGCTTTCCACTCCAAGCCCTTGTTTAAAAAACGAGATTTGCTAGAGTAAAAAGGAGCTTCCTTTGGTCGCTCTTTTTCCTCTGCAAAACTAGGTTTTTTTAATCTTCGGGGCTTTCGTTGCACTCCGGGCTAGGGCATTTAGTATCCCTACACCATCCACTTAGCTTTGTGC
>NZ_JBIKQP010000035.1:0-18179 GCF_044349645.1 Flavobacterium sp.
GACGAACGGACCGTGCTTCTCTAACGCGGATGCAAAAATACAACTATTTTTTATTTGCACAATAGCTGATGTATATTTTTTTGATTTTTTTTAATATGCCTTCGCAAATAGCACTCTTCCAACTGATAGTTTCCCAGTAAATACACATACTCCAGCCTCTTCTACTCTATCCAAAGGTAGACATCTTATGGTTGCTTTTGTTAAATCTTTTATTTTTTCTTCGGTTTCAGCAGTTCCGTCCCAATGTGCAGAAACAAACCCACCTTTACCCTCTAATACTGATTTAAATTCTTCAAAATCATTTACTTCTGTAATATGAGTATCTCTATAATTCAATGCTCTTGCAAACATTTCTTCTTGAATTTGAGATAATAAATTATTGATATAAATTTCAATACCTTCTTTAGAAACGATTTCTTTTGTTAAAGTATCTCGTCTTGCAACTTCAAAAGTTCCGTTTTCTAGATCTTTTGGACCTACGGCAATTCTAACAGGCACTCCTTTCAATTCATATTCATTGAATTTAAATCCAGGTTTTTGATTGGTTCTGTTATCGTATTTAACAGAAATATTCAATTTCTTTAATGCTTTAACTACTTCATTAACCTTAGCAGTAATCTCCTCTAATTGTTCGTCTGATTTATATATTGGAACTATAACTACTTGGATAGGTGCTAAATTTGGAGGCAATACCAATCCATGATCATCGGAATGAGTCATTACTAACGCTCCCATTAATCGTGTAGAAACGCCCCATGAAGTTCCCCAAACGTATTCTTGTTTCCCTTCTGCATTAGCAAATTTAACGTCAAATGCTTTTGCAAAATTTTGTCCTAAAAAGTGAGATGTTCCAGCTTGTAGCGCTTTTCCATCTTGCATTAAAGCTTCAATACAAAAGGTTTCATCTGCTCCTGCAAAACGCTCTGATTCTGTTTTTAAACCTTTAATTACAGGAATCGCCATGAAATTCTCAGCGAATTCTGCATATACATGCATCATTTTTTCAGATTCTTCAATTGCTTCTTCTCTTGTTGCATGAGCTGTATGTCCTTCTTGCCATAAAAATTCTGCAGTTCTTAGAAACAATCTAGTTCTCATTTCCCAACGAACCACATTAGCCCATTGATTAATTAATAAAGGTAAATCCCTATAAGATTGAACCCATCCTTTATAGGTAGACCAAATAATTGCTTCACTTGTAGGACGAACAATTAATTCTTCCTCCAATTTTGCATTTGGGTCAACCATTAACTTTCCTGGTTTATCGGGGTCATTTTTTAATCTGTAGTGAGTTACAATTGCGCATTCTTTTGCAAATCCTTCAGCATTTTTTTCTTCTGCTTCAAACATACTTTTTGGAACAAAAAGAGGAAAGTACGCATTTTGATGACCTGTTTCTTTAAACATTCTGTCTAACTCGGCTTGCATTTTCTCCCAAATTGCATAACCATATGGTTTTATAACCATACATCCTCTAACTCCTGAATTCTCAGCAAGGTCAGCCTTGACAACTAACTCATTATACCATTTTGAATAATCCTCGGATCGTGTTGTTAAGTTCTTGCTCATGATATTATAATTTGGCACTAAAATTGTTTAACAAATTTTAACTAAATAGTTCGGCAAAACTAACTATTTTTGTAATGAACAACAATATAAAATGCATAGATATGAAAACTAATTATTTTTCTTCGGCAAAATCGACCTCAATTTATTTTATAATTTTTGGTTTTAGCATGCTAATGGTTTCATGTGGATCATTAAAAAGCAGCACTTATTATGATCGTGATGGCATTTATGGGTCTGACGAAAATGAGAATAGAGCAGCTGAAAATAACGTTGATAAATATAAGGATTACTTCAGTGCTTTAAGAGAGAAGAATGAGCAAGATCAAGTTTTTACAGATGTAGAAAACTATTCTTCAATTCAAGATTCAGTAGTAAATCAAACAGAGACTGAAAGAACAAATTATTCTGGATGGGGAAATAACCAACAACCAGTAAATATAACTATTTATGATAACAATTGGGGTTGGAACAATTGGGGTTATAACTCCCTTTGGAATTATGGATGGAATTGGAATTTAGGTTGGAATTCATGGTACGGTCCAAACATAGGATACGGCTGGGGTTGGAACAATTGGTATGGCCCAAATATTGGTTGGGGATGGGGTTGGAATAATTGGTGGGGACCTAACTACGGCTTTTATGGTTGGGGTGGTTACAATTATAATAACCCTTATTATTATTCGTACAGTAATGGAGTTCGTGGAGGTCGTTCAAGCGGTCGAGTTTCAGGAAGATACGATTTTGGTAGATCTGGGATTACAAGCACAAGAGACAATTCTTCTACAGGTAGAAGAAATAATTTTACCAATGGAGTTAGAAATTCTGATCAAAGTTCGCCAAGAAGTTTCAATAGCGTTAGAACCAACGATAGTAATCCTAGATCAATCAATAGTAATCCTAGAAATTACAGTTCAACAAGAGCAGAAATTACAAATCCAAGAGCTGATAATGAAGCCCCAAGAAATTTAACTCCTGTAAGAGTGGAGCCATCTTCCCCAAGAGGAGAAAGCTCTTCACCTAGAAGTTATTCTCCAAGTCCAAGTTATGGCGGTGGCGGTGGCGGCTTTGGCGGCGGAAGATCTGGAGGAGGTTCAGTCGGCGGCGGTAGACGATAGTCATTGATTTTATTTACACCATTTAATAATTATAATGAAAATGAAAAAAAATATAATATTATTGACTTTAAGCTTCTTTAGTACATTAATATATTCTCAAGATATTACAGATGCACTACGTTTTTCGCAAGACAACATATTAGGAACGGCAAGATTTAATGCCATGAGTGGAGCATTTGGAGCTTTAGGAGGAGATTTTTCTTCTATAAATGTTAATCCAGCGGGTTCGGCAATATTTTTAAACAACCAAGTTGCTTTAACAACATCTACTTATGGAGTAAATAATAAATCAAATTATTTTGGCTCAAAAGACACTGAAAATTCTACTTCAGCTGATATAAATCAATTTGGTGCTGTATTTGTTTTTAAAAATACTGACAGACGAAGTGAATGGAGCAAATTTAGTTTTGCTTTAAACTATGAAAATGCTAATAATTTAAATAATGTTATTTTTTCATCAGGAACCAACCCTACAAATTCCATAGGTGAATATTTTAGATATTACGCCAATAGAAATGGTGGTGTTTCACTACTAAATTTACAAACCCAACCTAGAGAATCTATATCTGATTTATATGATTTTTTAGGATCAAATTACGGATTTGGAACTCAACAAGCTTTTTTAGGATATCAAGCTTATATTTTAGATCCAGCTACAAATTATAATGAAGCTTCGAATAGAAATTACGTTTCTTTAATACCTTCAGGTGGAAATTATTACCAAGAAAACTTTATTAGATCAAATGGATATAATGGTAAGCTTTCATTTAACGCATCTGGACAATACAAAGATAAATTCTATTTCGGGGTTAATATCAATACCCGATTTATTGATTATACTCAAACAACAAGTTTCTACGAAGACAATTCGAATAATTTATTGTCTGGCGTCCAAAGATTGCAATTTGACAATGAATTGACCACATATGGAAATGGGATTTCATTTCAATTGGGAGCTATTGCAAAATTAAATAAGGAAGTTCGTGTGGGTTTAGCATATGAATCGCCAACATGGTATGAAATTTCAGATCGCCTTTCTCAAGGTATTTCTTCAGTTAGTGCAAATGCAACCGGTGAATTGCCAACAGTAAATGTAAATCCAATGATAGTAAATATTTACGAACCATACCGATTAAGGACTCCAGGGAAATGGACAGGAAGTTTTGGATATATTTATCAAAAATCAGGATTAATAAGTGTTGATTATTCTATCAAAGATTATGGAAATATGGCATTTTCACCAAATAACAATTATCGTAATATAAATTCTGAAATTGAAAACAATCTTGGAGTAGCGACCGAACTTAGAATTGGTGGTGAATACCGAATAAAAGCTTTAAGTTTGAGAGCAGGTTATCGCACCGAGAAAAGTCCGTACAATAACCAAACAACTATTGGAAATCTAACAGGATATTCAGGAGGATTAGGTTATAATTTTGGAGGAACAAAATTAGATTTAACGTATTCTCATTCTCAAAGAGAATACCAGTACCAGTTCTTTAATGTTGGAATGACTGATTTTTCCAAAATAAATGCAGTAATGAACAATATTGTTTTTTCGATTACATTTGAATTATAATTGATAATATAAAAAAAAAGGCTGCCTATAGTGCAGCCTTTTTTATTTATACTATTCTTTTAAATTGATAAATCGGTTAAATGCATCTAGTTTTCTTTTGGATATGGGAATAATAGCGCCATTCTCCATTTCACAACTATTCCCATCTGTTTTGATAATCCTTTTTAAATAGCGCATATTGATTACATAGGAATTATGGATTCTAAAAAAACTACTCTTGTCTAAAACCCTACTTTCATAATCCCCAATATTTTTACTTGAAATAGATACTTTTCCATTTTGAAGATAAAAATTAGTATATCTACCATCCGATTTACAAAAAATAATATCATTCATTTTTATAAAATAAATCTCCTCAACGGTAGCAATGGCTACATAATCACGAATAAATTTCTCTTGGCTTTTATAACAATCATTTGAATTATTTTATATTAAATTAGATATCAAGAAACTAGTTACTCTACATTAATATAATACAGTTAACCGTTGAACAATATACAAAAATGGAATCCAATTCAACTATCGAAAAAAATCTTTTTTTAATATAAAAAAAAGCATTTGATTTCTCAAATGCTTAATAAAATAATATATGACTTAATTATTTTTTTTCTGCCATTTTAGCACAACATCCTGCTTTTTTTTCTTTGTCACAAGACTTAGTTTCTTTAGCACATTCTTTTTTGTCTGCTGCTTTTGGTTTTTTCTCTTGAGCGTTCATACTCATAGAAGCTGTAAATAGTGATAAAGCTAACACTGCAATTAAATTTTTCATATTTATAAATTTTAATATTAATATTCTTAATGTAAATGTAGGAATATTATTTTAATATTTAAATCAATCAAAATTATTTTAACATTTTCATTTGACAAAAGAAAATAAGAAAATAAAAAAATAATTAGGATATTTGTAAAAAAGTAAACCTATGAAAAATTATAGCATATCATTATTACTGGCAATTTTCAGTACAATTAGTTTTGCCCAAGTACAACCAACAAAATACATTAAATTAATTTCAAAAGAATCTTTAAAAACGAATCTTTATATAATATCCTCGGATGAAATGGAAGGTCGAAATACCGGAACTAAAGGCCAAAAGAAAGCGGGTGAATATCTAATTTCACAATATGTTAATGCTGGAATTTCATTTCCTGACGGAGCTACTGATTTTTATCAAAGAATACCTGCAGCGTCATTAAATTCTAGAAGAAATGGAAAATTACCCGATTCAGAAAATATATGGGCTTTCATAAAAGGTTCAGAAAAACCAGATGAAGTTTTAGTAATTTCAGCTCATTACGATCATATTGGTGTTGAAAATGGAGAAATTTATCATGGTGCCGATGATGATGGTTCGGGAACAGTAGCCGTTTTAGAGATTGCAAAAGCGTTTCAAAAAGCTAAAGAAGAAGGAAACGGACCAAAGCGTTCCATACTTTTCTTACATGTTACAGGTGAAGAACATGGTCTTCTAGGATCTAAATATTATTCAGAAAATCCTTTATTTCCAATTGCAAATACAATTACTGATGTGAATATTGATATGATTGGTAGACGTGATGATTTACATAAAAATTCAAATGACTATGTTTATATAATTGGTTCCGACTATTTATCGTCTGATTTATATACAATTTGTGAAGATGCAAATAAGAATTATATTAAAACAAATTTAGATTATACTTTTAATGATAGAAATGATCCTAACCGATTTTATTATCGTTCTGATCATTACAATTTTGCAAAAAAAGGAATTCCATCTGTATTTTTATTTAATGGAGTTCATGCAGATTACCACAAACCCACAGATACTGCTGATAAAATAGAATTTGATGCCTTAGCAAAAAGAGCGCAATTGGCATTTGCAATAGCATGGGAATTGGCAAACAGAGATAATCGTCCAGTGGTTGATAAGCCTGGAAATTAGATTATATTAGTGATTTAGATTTATAAAAACAAAAAACCATTTTACTTTCGTAAAATGGTTTTTTCAAAAAGAGCCGGCGGAGGGACTCGAACCCACGACCTGCTGATTACAAATCAGCTGCTCTAGCCAACTGAGCTACGCTGGCGACTAATTTCGAGTGCAAATATAGAATTGAATTTGTAAAATCCAAAATATATTTTACCTTTTTTTATAGTTTTATCTATTGTAAAGCGTTGATTTTAGTAATCAATTGATTAGCAACTTGTTCCAATTCAACATTGATTTGTTTGAAATGTGCTTTTTTGTTTTCAACATTTTTTGCGTTTACTTTTCCAATTAAAGAATCAAAACTTACAATTGCTTCGTCAATTAATGCATTTGTTTCGTCTGTTGGTTTTCCAGTAGTTGCAATTTCAAATAAATAAACTGCTTCAATAATATCACCTAAAACGTAGTTGATGTCTTTTTTTAAATTTCTAACGTTTGCCATTTTATATTTAATTTAATTTAAATTTTCGTCTGCAAAAGTACATATAAACTTTCTATTAAAGACTATGAAATATAAATTTCTAGTAAAGTTGCATTCCCTGAAAGTTTAAAATCGGTCATCACTGCAGGAATTAAAATCGTATCCCCTTTTGAATATTGGTAATGAACTTGTTTGTATTCTATTTGAAAGTCCCCGTCTGTACACATAAAAACAGTGAATGAAGTAGCAGACTTTGAAACTTTAAATTCGCCAGATAAATTCAAATAATTTGTTGTGAAATAAGGACAATTAACCATTTCATTAGAAACATTAACATCCTTACAGTAACCTTTCTGGGTTTCTACCTTATTGTAATTAATGGCATCTAATGCCAATTCAACGTGTAATTCTCTCTTATTTCCTTCAGAATCTACTCGGTCAAAATCGTACAAACGGTAGGTGATATCAGAAGTTTGTTGGATTTCAGCCACCAATAACCCAGCGCCAATAGCATGAACTGTTCCTGTTTCAAGAAAAAATACGTCACCAGTTTTAACTTTTACCTCATCTAAAATATCAAGCAAGGTATTATTTTCTAAATGCGTAACATATTCTTTCGAATTTGAATTTTCTTTGAAACCAACTATAATTCTAGCATCTTCATCGGCTTGCATGATATACCACATTTCTGTTTTACCAAAAGAATTGTGTCGTTTTTTTGCCAATTCGTCATTTGGATGAACTTGAATTGATAAATCAGTTTTAGCATCTAAATATTTGAATAATAAAGGAAATTGTTTCCCAAATTGATCAAAAACACTAGTCCCTAAAACTTCATTTGGAAAATTGTCTATTAATTCATTTAAGGAAACTCCTTTGAAAGCTCCTCTTGAAATAACACTTACATCACCTTTAACAGTAGAAATTTCCCAACTTTCGCCAGTTATATTTGAAGTAATCGGTTTGTTTAATTCCGTATTTAATTTTTCACCTCCCCAAATTCTATCTTTCAAAATAGGATCAAATTGTAATGGATAAATATCAAATTTCATGGCTTTCATTTATTAAGGATTTTAATGCTATAGAGATGTGTTTTGTCGCCATTACACTGTCAAATATCATTGTGATTATTCCTAATTTATTTATTATATAGGTAACTCTACCCGGCAATAATCCGAATAATTTATCAGGAACACCAAATAGTTTTCTGAGTTTTTTATCAGTATCCGATAGTAAAATAAATGGAAGTTGGTATTGATTAGTAAATTTTTTATGTGAACTTGCAGTATCACCACTAATGCCTATCACCTCAGCTCCTAAATCGATAAAATCTTCGTAGGAATCTCTAAATCCACAAGCTTGCATGGTACAGCCTGGAGTATTGTCTTTTGGATAAAAATAAATTACAACTGGCTTTATGCCAATTACAGCTTTACTGTCAAATGAAGTTCCATTGGCATCAATTGCTACAAAAGACGGTGCCTTATCACCAATTTTTAATGACATTATTCTCCTTTATAGGTTACAAAATTACGGGGAGTTTCATACAATACAACTTCTAAATCGAATTTTGAGTCAATTCTATTTCTAATTTTATTCCAAATTACAACTGCAATATTCTCGGCTGTAGGATTTAAATCTAGAAATTCAGGAACATCCAAATTCAAATTTTTGTGGTCAAATTTATCTTCAACTTCGGCTTTAATTAAATCTGATAGAATTTTTACGTCCATGACATATCCCGTTTCTGGATCAATTGGGCCTGTAACACTAACAATCATTTCGTAATTGTGCCCATGAAAATTTGGATTGTTGCATTTACCAAAAACTGCATTATTTTTTTCAAATGTCCAGTCTTTTCTATACAAACGGTGGGCTGCATTAAAATGAGCTTTTCTACTTATGGTTACTTTCATCGTGTAAATTATATTTTATGATCTTCAATGTAATGGTAAAATTCATCAAATATTATTTTGAACCAAATCGTATAAATATCAGGATTGTTAATCATATCATTCTTAATATCTTCAATTTTCATCCACTTCCAGCTTTCTACTTCCTCGGTATTTATTTCAGGTTCATTGTTGAAATATCCAATCATCACATGATCTAATTCATGTTCTGTTAATCCATTATCAAAAGGAGCTTTATATATAAAATGAAACAACTCTTTCAATTTTGCTTCAAATCCCATTTCTTCTCTTAGCCGTCTAGTTCCAGCTTCGATATTGGTTTCACCTACACGCTGGTGACTGCAGCAAGTATTGGTCCATAATAAAGGAGAATGGTATTTATGGTTTGCTCTTTGTTGAAGCATTATTTCATTATTATTATTTAAAATAAAAACAGAAAAAGCACGATGTAAAACCGCTTTTTCATGAGCTTCCATTTTTTCCATTGTTCCAATTGGTTCGTCCAATTCATTAACCAATATTACTCTTTCTTCTACCATAGATTATTTATTGCCAGTCAAAAATACAAAAAAAGAAATGGTAATTCACTAGAAATAAAAATTGAAGATTCTTTTTTAACGACTTTTGAAGTTTGTCCATAAAAAAACTGCAAATTAATTTACAATCATATTTGCAGTTTTTTTTAATTTTAGATAGTATAATTTCTATAAAATATAATCTGTATTTATGAAATTCGACTCCTTACTATTTAATAATTGTTGTAAAATTTCATTGTTGTATTCATTGTCTTTTGAAGCTACAAATGTTCGGATCGAGAAGGAACGAAGAGCATCGTGAATACTTAATGTTCCCACAGCAGAATCTTTTCTTCCGGTAAATGGGTAAACATCTGGACCACGTTGACAAGAACTATTTAAATTTACACGAGTTACCAAATTCACTAATGTATCAATCAGTGGAGCAATTGTTTTAATATCTTTTCCAAACAAACTCACTTGCTGACCATAATTGGATTCCGCCATATCATTCAATGGTTCTTGAATATCTTTGAAGGTAATTATGGGAACTACAGGTCCAAATTGTTCCTCATGATAAATCCTCATTTGCTTGTTAATCGGATACAAAATTGCTGGGAAAATATAATTATCAGAATGTTGTCCTCCTTTAGAATTGATAACTTTTGCTCCTTTACTTGTAGCATTATCAATCAATCCTTGAATGTATGCAGGTTTTTCTTTTTCAGGTAATGGAGTTAAAAAAACCGATTTATCCCATGGATTACCAAAATTTAAGGCATCCACTTTCTCTGCAAATCTTCGATTGAATTCATCAACAATAGATTCATGAACGTATATTATTTTTAATGCAGTACATCTTTGACCATTAAAAGACAAACTTCCCGAAACACATTCTTGAATTGCCAAATCCAAATCGGCATCAGCCAAAACAATAGCTGGATTTTTAGCTTCTAATCCTAAAACAAGTCGTAATCTGTTCTTATTTGGGTGTTGGTCTTGTAAAGCAATTGCTGAAATACTATTACCAATAAAGGCTAAAATGGAAATTTTTCCAGTTTGCATTATGGGAGATGCGACTTCACGACCTCTTCCATAAACGATATTAATAACTCCTTTTGGGAAGCTATTTTTAAACGCTTCCAACAATGGTGAAATTAATAAAACACCCAATTTTGCCGGTTTAAAAATTACTGTATTTCCCATAATTATTGCAGGAATAAGTAATGTGAAAGTTTCATTTAACGGGTAATTATAGGGCCCAAGACACAAAACAACCCCAAGAGGTCCGCGGCGAACCATAGCATTAATACCTTGGCTTTTAGTAAAACGTGCGCAATTTCTATCTAATTTTTTATAATCCTCAATTGTATCAACAATATATTCTACAGTCCGATCAAATTCTTTTTCTGAGTCAGGTAGTGATTTTCCAATTTCCCACATCAAATATTTAACCACTTCATTTCGCGTTAATTTCATTTGACGGACAAAATTCTCCATGCATTTTATTCGATCCACCACTTTCATTGTTGGCCAATTTCCCTGACCGTTATCATAGGCGTCTACTGCAGCTTGAACCACTTCTTGAGCTTCACTATTTCCCATGGTTGGAATAGTTCCCAAAAAAGTAGGTTCGTAATTTTCAGTAGATGAAATTGTAGAATAGACATTGGTTGTTGGCCCCTTCCATTCCTTCAATTCTCCATTTACTAGATAGGTATTTTGCAATAAGGGCGCGGTAATCTTAAATTCTTGAGGTATAAAATTCATAAGATTTTTTTTGTAAATTTAAGAATATTTTGAATTTTAAGTTACTAATTATAAATAAATTAAGTAAAAAAATTACCGAATTGTCATTATCATAATTATATTAAAATAAGTACAAAAAAAATGTATTATTAAAAATGAAATGGAGGTTTTAGAGAAAATAATTTGAAATAAAAGGTTTTCGTTTAAAAAGGCAAAATCTTTATAAATTGAGTGCTTCAAAAACCTTTATTGCGCATTTTTCACCATCTATAGCGGCTGAAATAATTCCTCCTGCATATCCTGCACCTTCACCACATGGGTAAAGTCCTCTAATTTGAAGGTGTTCAAAAGATATTGCATCTCGAGGAATTCTCACCGGCGATGATGTTCTAGATTCTGGAGCGTGTAAAATTGCTTCATTGGTTAGATATCCTTTCATCGATTTTCCAAATTCCGAAAAACCTTCTCTTAATATTTGAGATAAAAATCCAGGAAAAACTTGCCCCATTTCTACAGAAGTAGTACCGGGCACATAAGATGTTTTAGGAATTTCAGATGATACTTGGCTTTTAGCAAAATCGATCATTCTTTGTGCAGGAACTTTTTGTGTTTCACCGGCTAAATGCCAAGCTTTTTGTTCAATACTTTTTTGAAACTCTAAACCTGCTAAAGCCCCAAATTTAGAATAGGGCGCGAAATCTTCTAATTTTAATTCGATAACTATCCCTGAATTTGCTGTAGCTTGATCTCTTTTTGATGGAGACCAACCATTTGTCACCACTTCCCCGGGACTTGTAGCACATGGCGCAATAACGCCTCCAGGACACATACAAAAGGAGTACATTCCCCTACCTCCCACTTGTTTAACTATAGAATAAGGTGCCGGCGGTAAAAGTTCGCCTCGATAATCACAACTGTATTGAATGCTATCAATTAGACTTTGTGGATGTTCAGCCCTTACGCCCAAGGCAAATGGTTTCGCCTCAATAAATATATTTTTTCGGTCTAAAAGTTCGAAAATATCCCTTGCGGAATGTCCCGTTGCCAATATGATTTTATCGGAAAGAATTGTATCACCAGATTGAGTTACAATTCCTTGAACTTCATTGTTTTTTATAATAATATCGGTGAGTCGAGTTTCAAAAAGTACCAAACCGCCCATTTCAATTATTTTCTCCCGAATATCTTGAATGATTTTAGGCAATTTATTAGTACCAATATGCGGGTGGGCTTCAATTAAAATGTCATCAGAAGCACCGAAACCGACCAATAATTCTAGTATTCGAGTAACGTCTCCTCTTTTCTTTGAGCGCGTATATAATTTTCCGTCAGAATAGGTACCTGCTCCCCCCTCGCCAAAACAGTAGTTGCTATCTTCATTCACTATATGATCTAAATTAATTGCTTTTAGATCTCGACGACGACCACGTACGTCTTTTCCGCGTTCAATAACTATTGGCTTTAAGCCCAATTCAATTAATTGCAATGCAGCAAAAAGTCCTGCGGGGCCAGCGCCAACAACTATAACTTCAGGAGAATTTGATACATTTTTGTAGTCTGGCAATTGGATCTTTTCTTCTTTGAATTCGTCTTGCTGAAAATAGATTGCAACTTTTAGATTAATTTTAATTGCCTTTTGACGAGCGTCAATTGAACGCTTCAAAATAGAAATGTGTTTAATATCAGCTACAGAAGCACGAATTAATTTCGCAACTTGTTCCTTAATAAGCTGATCATTAACTGCGATTTCTGGAGCGACTTGTAATAGAAGTTCTTGAGGCATTATTAATTTTATTAATCTATTTGCAAAAGTAGTAATTTGAAGTGGATCTGTGGATAATAACTTTGTGACTTTTATAACAAAAACTTACCTTTGACCTATCAAGCAAAATCATGACTAGACAAATAAAACTAATATGGGATTTTAGAGGTGCAACCGCTGAAAAAACAGCGGAACACCATGTGATTCACCTTAAACAATATATAGAATCCGAAAAATTAGACTTGGAAATTACCGGTTTTTCAGTGGTTAATGAATTCCATTCTATTGCATTTATGGTTGTCAATGAAAGTGAAATGATCGCTGTTCGTGACCGACTAAAGCCTCACCGAGGTGAGGTTTATGGTTAATTTAATTCGCAACCTCACTAATGAATTTAATTCTCATTAATCGCAATTCATTAATATCGTATTCACCGTCAAATTCTTTCAAAGCTTCTTCAATACTATCTGACTCCGATTCCATAAAATACTCATGAATTTCTTCTTGTTGGTCGTCATCCAAAATTTCATCAATCCAGTATTTAATATTCAACTTAGTTCCAGAATAGACAATTTGTTCCATTTCTTTGATTAAAGTCTCCATATTCAATCCTTTTCCACTTGCAATATCATCAAGATTTAATTTCCTATCAATGTTTTGAATAATATAAAGCTTGTTCAATGAATTGGCACCCGTAGATTTTACAACTAAATCATCAGGTCTTAAAATATCATTTTCATCTACGTAATTTTTAATTACATCAACGAATTCTTTACCATATTTTTTAGCTTTTCCTTCCCCAACACCATGTATGTTACTCATTTCATCTATAGAAATAGGATATTTAAGCGACATGTCTTCCAAAGAAGGATCTTGGAAAACCACGAAAGGGGGCACGCCTAATTTCTTAGCTACTTTTTTACGTAAATCCCTTAAGATTACCATTAAAGTTTCATCGGCAACACCCGAAGATTTTGCGGCAGTTACTATAGCTTCGTCCTCAGTTTCATTGTATTCATGGTCTTCGGACATCATAAAAGATTCTGGATTTTTGATAAAATCTAAACCTTTATCAGTAATTTTTATAATACCGTAGGTTTCAATGTCTTTCGATAATAAACCATCAACCAATACTTGACGAAGTAAAGCCATCCAATAACGCTCTTCGAAATCAGATCCACAGCCAAAGAATGGTTGGGTATCGGTTTTATGCGCTTTTATCATGGCATTTACTTTACCAGTTAAAGCAAATACAATTTCTTTAGATTTATATAAATGCTTCGTATCTCGAACCATTTCAAGTAGTTTAACCACTTGATCTTTGGCTTCAATTTTGTTTTTTGGATTTCGAACATTATCGTCCATATCGCCACCTTCGCCTGTTTCGGTATCGAATTCTTCACCAAAATAATGCAACAAGAATTTTCTACGTGACATTGATGTTTCGGCATAAGCCACCACTTCTTGAAGTAGCGCAAAACCAATTTCTTGTTCTGCAACGGGTTTACCTGATAAGAATTTTTCTAATTTTTCAACATCTTTATAAGAATAGTAAGCCAAACAATGCCCTTCACCACCATCTCGTCCGCCACGACCCGTTTCTTGATAATAGCTTTCAAGTGATTTAGGAATGTCATGATGAATTACAAATCGAACGTCTGGTTTATCAATTCCCATTCCAAATGCAATTGTTGCCACAACAACTTCTACATCTTCCATTAGGAACATGTCTTGGTGTTTTGCTCTGGTTTTTGCATCTAAACCAGCATGATAGGGTACGGCGCTAATTCCATTAACTTGTAAAACTTGCGCAATTGATTCTACTTTTTTTCTGCTTAAGCAATAAATTATTCCTGATTTACCTTTATTTTGTTTTATAAATCGGATAATATCAGATTCTATATTTTTAGTTTTTGTACGAACTTCGTAAAATAAATTTGGGCGATTGAATGATGCCTTGAAAGTATTTGCATCAGCCATTTCAAGATTTTTTAGAATATCTTCTTGAACTTTTGGCGTTGCTGTTGCGGTTAAACCAATAACTGGAGCATTACCTAATAACTTAATGCTATTTTTCAAATTTCGATATTCTGGTCGGAAATCATGTCCCCATTCAGAAATACAATGTGCTTCGTCAATAGCAACAAATGAAATATTAATATTTTTAAGAAACTTTATATATTCGTCTTTCGCCAAAGATTCTGGGGCTACATATAGTAATTTAGTTAATCCTGAGGTAATATCTTTTTTAACCTGATTTATTTCTGTTTTATTTAAAGAAGAATTCAAAACGTGAGCAATACCATTTTCTGAAGATAAACTCCGAATGGCGTCCACTTGATTTTTCATCAAGGCTATTAAAGGAGAGACAATAATTGCAGTTCCTTCCTTCATTAATGCGGGTAATTGATAACAAAGGGATTTACCTCCACCAGTAGGCATAATAACAAATGTATTTTTACCAGCTATTAGGCTTCTAATGACTTGTTCTTGCAAACCTTTGAATTGGTTGAAGCCAAAATATTTTTTTAATTCCTTATGAATGTCAATTTCGTTAGATTTCATTCTTAGTTAATAGTATTTTACATAAATTTGTGGTTCATAAAGATACGAATATCTTTAATAAATACAAACTTTATAAAAATCTGTTTTGAAAACAAACAAAAATATTTTAGAGATTGCTAAAAAAACAATCGAATCTGAAAGCAAATCTATAGCGAAACTTGCTGATTTACTAACAGATGACTTTTTAAAAGCAGTAGAAATTATCTATAATTCAAAAGGTAGATTAGTCGTTACGGGCATTGGGAAAAGTGCAATTATTGCTCAAAAAATTGTAGCATCGATGAATTCTACGGGCACACCATCGCTTTTTTTACACGCATCTGAAGCTATTCATGGCGATTTAGGTATGGTTCAGCCCGATGATGTGGTAATTTGTATTTCAAAAAGTGGTAATAGTCCCGAAATTAAAGTTCTAGTTCCAATTTTGAAACATTTTGGGAATTCTTTAATTGCAATTACAGGAAACACTACTTCATTTTTAGCAAAGGGTGCCGATTTTATTTTAGACACAACTGTTGAAAGTGAATCTTGTCCAAATAATTTAGCACCTACAAATAGCACCACTGCCCAATTAGTTATGGGCGATGCACTGGCAGTTTGTTTAATGGAATTGAGAGGATTTAATGCACAAGATTTTGCAAAATACCATCCAGGTGGGGCTTTAGGAAAAAAATTATTACTTCGTGTAGGAGATATGCTTGATCAAAGTCACAAACCTGAAGTTAGACCTGATACGAATATCAAAAAGGTAATTTTTGAGATTTCAGAAAAACGACTAGGTGTTACTGCAGTAATTGAAAACAATAAAGTAATTGGAATAATTACCGATGGTGATATTCGAAGAATGCTTAATAATAATGATACCTTTGCACATTTAACTGCAAAAGATATTATGACTAAAAATCCTAAAACCATTCAATTATCATCAATGGTAACGGATGCCTTAAATATTTTGGAAGATTTCTCAATTACCCAATTGATTGTTGCCGATCAAGAGGAATACAAAGGAGTATTACATTTGCATGACATACTAAAAGAGGGAATTGTATAATGGCGAAGAAAGCATTGAATGAAATGTCGTTTTTAGATCATCTTGAGGAATTGAGATGGTTATTGGTTAGAAGTACTTCTGCGGTAATTATTATGGCAATAGTTACTTACTTTTTTAGTGATTTTATTTTTGAAAATATTATTTTCGCCCCAACAAGCACTGATTTTTTTACTTATACCTATTTTTGTGAATTGTCACATCAATTAGGTGTTGCAGATAGTATTTGCATCACTGAATTGCCTTTTATTATTCAGAATACGGACATGGAAGGGCAAGTGAATATGTTTATTTGGACCTGTTTAACAGCAGGATTTATTTTGGCTTTTCCATATATTTTATGGGAGTTTTGGAAGTTCATTAGTCCAGCATTATATGAAAAAGAAAGAAAAAATGTTCGTGTATTTATTTTTGTTGCCTCCTTATTGTTTTTTATGGGAGTTATTTTCGGCTATTATGTAATTATTCCGATGTCAATTAACTTTTGCGCAACCTTTTCTGTTAGTGCAATGGTACAAAATCAATTTACCATTGACTCTTACATTGGCATGATGAAAACGTCTGTAATTGCGAGTGGATTGTTTTTTGAATTACCTATTATCATTTATTTCTTAACCAAATTAGGCTTGGTGACCCCAACATTTCTTAGGAAATATAGAAAATACTCAGTTGTAATTGTATTATTGATTGCTGCTATAGTTACGCCTCCAGATGTTGTAAGCCAAATTATTGTTGCTATACCAATGTTATTAATCTATGAAGCAAGTATTTTCATCTCTGTATTTGTTCATAAAAATAAATTAAAAGAAAATGGCTGATATCCTATCTGAATTCAACGATTACAGATCAAAAATGAACGAGAAGTTATTGGCAGACAATAACAAAATCGTAAAAAGAATATTTAATTTAGACACCAATGCTTATGCTGAAGGTGCTTTAGATGTAAAAACTAAAGAACTTTTGGGATTGGTTGCTTCTACAGTTTTAAGATGTGATGATTGCGTAAAATACCATCTTGAAACCAGTTATAAATTGGGTGTAACCAAAGAAGAAATGATGGAAGCAATGGGTATTGCAACGTTAGTAGGTGGTACAATTGTAATTCCACATTTGCGAAGAGCCTATGAATTTTGGGAAGCATTAGAAGACCAAAAGAAATAGCCTAAACTAAATAAATGTTAATGTGGTGAATCGGTAATTTTGTAATTCGTTAATTTGTGATTATAAAAATGAGACTCTCAAATAACCAAAAAATATGATATTAAGAGCGGAAAATTTAGTAAAAACATACAAAGGGAGAAGTGTTGTAAAAGGGATTTCAGTTGAAGTAAACCAAGGTGAAATTGTTGGGCTTTTAGGACCAAATGGTGCGGGAAAAACTACTTCGTTTTATATGATTGTAGGTTTGGTTAAACCAAATTCTGGAAATATCTATCTTGACGATATGAATATTACTGATTTTCCAATGTATAAAAGAGCACAACAAGGAATCGGGTATTTGGCACAAGAAGCTTCCATTTTTAGAAAGCTGAGTGTTGAGGATAATATATTAAGTGTTCTGCAATTGACTAACTACACCAAGGCAGAACAAGAGGCAAAAATGGAGAGTTTAATTGAAGAATTTAGCCTTAATCACATTAGAACAAATCGCGGAGATTTACTTTCAGGCGGAGAAAGACGTAGAACAGAAATTGCAAGATGTTTGGCAACCGATCCGAAATTTATATTACTAGACGAGCCATTTGCGGGTGTTGACCCAGTTGCCGTTGAAGACATTCAAAGAATTGTAGCGCAATTAAAAAATAAAAATATTGGGATTTTGATTACCGATCATAATGTTCAAGAAACATTAGCCATCACTGACAAAACCTACTTGATGTTTGAAGGAGGAATTCTAAAAGCCGGAACTCCTGAAGAATTAGTTGAGGATGAAATGGTACGAAGAGTTTACCTTGGTCAAAATTTTGAAT
>NZ_JBIKQP010000016.1:0-45194 GCF_044349645.1 Flavobacterium sp.
CTGTTTCCTTTACCTGAACTTCAGATAAAACGGGATTTAAAATGAAAACAGTTTCATAATGATTCATAAAAATATATTTTATTGTTAAATTGGATGCAAAAGTAACTTATATTTTTGAATTGACAAACAAACTTCCTAAATTTCTTTATAGATCTACGAAGGTCAATGAAATAAGGATAAACTAAACTATTTTACTAATTAAAAGTGGTACTTTATATTAATTCCGTTCCAAAAATAGGCTTTGCTAGATCCTGGATTTACATCAGCTGACATTCCAGTAGGAAAACCATTTCCAGCATCAAAATCATTAATATTACCTCCTAAAAATAGGAATGTATAATTGGTTTGATTGGTTAAATTATTTCCAGCTAAGAAGAAATCTAAACTAACTTTTTTGTTGTTGCTGCTTATTTTATAACCTAATTTAGCATTTAGCAATCCGAAACCATTTACACTATTGGCATTTGCAAAATCAGAAAAAACCTCACTTAAATAATTAAATGTAGTGTTCATATATACTCCTTTTGGCGATTGAAAATCCAATCCTACTGAATATTTCTGCTTTGGCACCCCAACAACTTTTTTATTAGAAAAATCAGATAAAACTCCACCTACTCTTGTTGAAAAATCAGTGTATTTGAAATCAAAATAAGAAAAATTTACAAATGATGTTACTTTTGAAAGAATTGGATTTGATTTCATTTCGTGAACATATCCGATACTTGCCTCTAACCCTCTATTCAATTGATTTCCGGTATTTGCTGTATAAGCATAATTTCCACCTGCAGGATTTGGAGCACTTAATTGAGTTAGTTTATTATCGATATTCATATTAAAAAGTGAAAATTGATAATCAAATCTGGTATTAAACAATAATCCTTGAACTGAAAACTCGATCATTTTGGCTTTTTCTGCAACTAAGTCATCATTCGTCTTATTCAATGCTGCAATAAAAGAGGTTGCAGCTGTTGGTGCATTATAACCTTCACTATAACTAAGATTAAAAATTTGGTTTTTATATGTTTTTTGAATTGCAAAATGAGGATTATAGGAAGTCGTAAACGATTTACTAAACGAAGTATTTTTGGTATTTCCAATAATCAAACCTGGTAATGCCAATAAATCAACTCGGTCATAATCAATTTTATTTGCACTTAAACCTATAATTAATGATAAATCCAAATCTTTAAAATTGATTCGATCGTGAATGAATACGGATTGCTGATTGGTAGTGTATTTATAATAATTGCCAGGTGCAATTGGGGAAACTGTAAATGGATTATTTAAGTCGCCTGTAAATCTGAAATTAGATATCAACGACTTGCACTGTTGTATTTCTGTACCAAAATCCAATACATTTTCAATCGCATTTGAAATATCATTTGACTTTGTGAAAACAGAACGCAAGCCATAATTTGGAGAACTAAATTGTTCGGAAGCACCCGCAACCACCCTTTCAGATTCTGTTCCAGAATAAAAAAGTACAGTAGAATTTTTAAATGTATTGGTGAAATTATAATTATTTGTAACACCAAATCGAGAAGATTGCATATTCAAATGTGCGTTATTTCTAATGTAAGCATTGTTCCCAGGATCGTTATTTGCATAATAATAAGAATAAGGTATTTGCCCAGAAATACCTTCATGTGAATAATTATGACTAAAAAATACATTAACCGTTTGTCTGTCAGTAAATTTAAAATCTCCTTTATAGGTAATGAAATTTTTCAAACTCTGCCCGTTAGGTCTATATCCATCCGATTGCAAGTGACCAAAATTAACAAACATTGATGCATTATCAGTAACGTAGTCTAAACGAGTGTTGGTTTGAACCAAATTAAAAGATCCTGTAGTCGTATTTTGGGTTAAAGAAATTCCTTTTTCTTCTGAATTTTTTAGATAAAAACGCACTACTCCACCAACACCAGCGCCATAAATTGTTGAGGCAGGACCCTTGATCACATCAATTTTATCAACTATTGAAAAATCAACATCGTCTAATATAGTAACTCCCTCAGCGTTAGTTAACGGCATTTGATTATAATAAACTTTAATTCCCCAATTATTAAACTTTTGGTCGTTTCCGTAACCCCTAATCACAATTCGCTGACCGCCAACTTGTGTTCTTTTATCAACTTGAACACCAGCCATAACTCCTAAACTTTGTTCTAAGAAAGCAGGATTATTTCTATTTATTTCTTCTGACGTTAACAACTCTGTTGATTGACCATGGCGCTTGAATTCATTTCTTTCCTTCAATGTCTTTTGACGTGCCTTTACAATAATATTTTTTAATTGGTTAATTGAATCTTGCTTAGTTTGAGCGACCAAGCCTATTGAAAAAAAGCAAACCAACAACACTAGTATTTTAGTTTTCATATTTACTTTATTATTGTAATAGTGTTATTTATCATAAAATTAAACTAATAAAAATCAACATTAACAGTTACTCGGATAGATCTATAAGCAGCTACGGCTTCAATACTATTTAATATTTTTTGAAGTGTATTTTTTGTAGTTAGAATTGATATTGCCGAAGGAATTTTTACCATTATTGTTCGAATATATTCATTACGGATTCGGCTAATTGCTGGTTCCTCAGGACCTAATACCGGCATTGGCAAACTTTGTTGCATCACCTGATACAACCACATTGATCCCTCCTTTAATTTATCGTAATCGCGATGTTTCAAAGTAAGTTTAATTAATTTATAAAAGGGCGGATATTTATAAATTTCTCGTTCTAATAATTGCTCATTAAACATGGATTCGTAATCATTACGAGTTACTTGCTGAATTGTATTGTGCAGTGGTGTATACGTTTGAATTATCACTTTTCCTTGTTTTTCAGACCTTCCTGAACGACCAGAAACTTGTGCCATCATTTGGAAACTTCTTTCATAAGCCCTAAAATCAGGATGATAAAGTAGGTTGTCTGCGTTCATTATTCCTACCAAAGTAACATTGTCAAAATCCAAACCTTTTCCTAGCATTTGGGTTCCAACCAATATATCAATTTCTCGATTCTTAAAACTGTCAATTATTTTTTCAAATCCAAATTTGCCTCTCGTAGTGTCCTGATCCATTCTGCCAATCTTATGATTTGGAAAAAGGGCAACCAACTCTTGTTGAATTTGCTCTGTTCCAAAACCTTTTGTGGTTAAATTTACACTAGAACACGCGTTACAATTCGTAGGCTTTGCAATTGAATAACCACAATAATGACATCGCAACTGATTTTTATGTTTGTGGTAAGTCAAACTCACATCACATTGTTGGCATTGCGGGACGTGACCACAAGTTAAGCATTCTAATAACGGGGAATAGCCTCGGCGGTTTTGGAACAAAATTACTTGCTCGCCAAGTGTCAATTTTTTTGTAATTTCTTCTATTAATACTTCGCTAAAATGCCCCGACATTTTTTTTCTAAAATACTTATCTTTTAGATCTACCAATTCAATTTCAGGTAGTGTTACATTTCCGTATCTTTCAATTAGGGTAACTAATCCAAACTTGCCTGTTTTAGAATTATTATAAGATTCTACACTTGGCGTTGCCGATCCTAAAAGTACTTTAGCTTTATGTAGTCCAGCTAATACAATCGCGGCATCACGAGCGTGGTATCTTGGTGCAGGGTCAACTTGTTTATAAGTTTGTTCGTGTTCTTCGTCTACAATTACAAAACCTAAATTCTGAAATGGCAGAAATAATGCCGACCTCGCTCCTATAATTATTTGGGCTTTTTGTGATATTTCAAGCACTTGATTCCAAACCTCAACTCTTTCATTATTGCTATATTTAGAATGAAAAACAGCTACTTTATTTCCGAAATGAGTTCGTAACCTTCCAACTAATTGGGTAGTTAAAGCAATTTCTGGCAATAGATAGAGCACTTGACTTCCTTTTGCAAGATAATCCTCAATCAGCTTAATATAAATTTCTGTTTTACCACTTGCGGTTACACCGTGAAGCAAACATACTTCTTTATTTGATAATAATTCTTTTATGGAATTGAAGGCTATTTCCTGAGGTGAACTCAAATTTAATTCGCCTATATTAGTACCACCCTGAAAATTAACACGATCTTCTTGAAGGTAATATTCTTCAAAAATATTTTTATCAATTAGGGCTTTAATAATTCCCGAGGTGGATTGAGATGTTTCAGTTAGTTTTTTAACAGTTATAGGCTTCTTTTCAGTGGCTGTCATTTGAAAATAGGATAAGATAACTTCCTTTTGTTTTACGGCTCCTTTTAACGTTTCTAAAAGTTGCTGCAAACCTTTATCAGAATCAAAATCCTTATTTAAACGGACATAACGGACCAATTTTGGTTTGTATGATTCTTGCATTTCCTCTTGCAAAACTAATATGTTTTTGTCAATTAGTTTTGCAAGAATGGGGAAAACGCTCTTTTTATTTAAAATTGAAATAATATCTTGAACCTTAAGCGAACTCTGGTGTTGTAGCGCTTGATATATTAAATATTCATCGTCTGAAAGTTGAGATTCATCGACATGAATATTTTGTTTTTGTGAAATTACAGTTTCGCTTTCCAACAATAATGCACTTGGAATTGCACCACGAAAAACATCACCAATAGCGCACATATAATAAGATGCAATCCATTGCCAATGTTCAATTTGAGTTTGAGTTACTATAGGATTTTCATCAAGAATTTGATGAATTTCTTTGGCATCATATAAGGTAGGTGCATTTTGATGTAATTCAATAACTAATGCGGTGTAGATTTTACTTTTTCCAAATGGAACTGCAACTCGCATTCCTTTTTTTATAAAATGATATTCTGTTTCAGAAACACTATAAGTAAAAGTTTTGGCAAGAGAAAGTGGTAGAATTACTTCAACGAAAAATTGCATTTATTTTATTTTACACGTTCCCAGTATTGGGTTCTTCCTAATAGAGAAATTCCTAAATAACCTCGAACTTTAAGTTTATTTGGGCTTTCTAATTCGATATAACATTTATAAACTTTTCCAGATTTAGGGTCTAAAATTTTACCATCGTTATATTCTGACCCATCTTTTACCAATCCTTTAATAATTATTAAACCTAAAACAGGTTTGTTATGATCTTCTCCAGGACAATCTTTACAAGTGTTATTTCGATTTTTTGGATTTAAAATTTCCACAACTTTTCCATAAATTCTATTGTTGGATTCAAAGATTTCAACAACAGAAAGTGCTTTTCCGGATACCTCATCAATAGTATTCCATTTACCTATAACTCCACGACTTTGAGCATAGAAATTCACTGAAAACAAAACTAAAATAATAACTGCAAGTTTTTTCATAATTTAAAAGTTTTTAGCCCCGATAGCAGCGGTATCCCAAGCTTTTTAGCTTGGATTTAGCGGATAGCGGGAATAGCTTCAAAAGAAACTAATTGTTAATTTTATTATTTTTTAATTTACTAATTATAGAATTTAATTCAAATCCTAATAACAATATCATACAATTGATCCAAATATAAAACATCATAATCAATAATGTACCGATTGATCCATAAAGTTCGTTATATTTTGAAAATTTAACAACCCATATTCCAAAAAAATAGGAAGTTTTTATGACCAAAATAGTAGTAAACATTGAACCTATGGTAATTAAAGATTGTTTGTTTTTATTTTTTGTTCCAAATTTAAATAAAATTGAAATAGTAATCAATATCATCAAAATTACAAAAGCATATCGACTTAAAATAATTATTGGAATAGTATCACTTAAAACATCTTGAATAATTGTTTTTTGGATAAATACCTCAAAAACTACGATTGCGGCAACGGTGATTAAAAGTAAAAATGACAGCAATAATGATAGGCCCAGCGCAATTAAATATTGTTGAAAAAAACCTCTTTTTACTAAAACATGTCGGGATGATTCAAAACCTCCAAGAATGGCGTTGAGTCCGTTTGCCATTAAAAAAATTGAAAGAAAAAAACCTGTTGACAATAACCCTGATTGACTATTATTAAGAATATCGTTTATAATACTAAAAATGGCATCGTAGGTATTTGGCGGTACACCTTCTTTAACAAACTCTAAAAAGTCAGCTTGAAAACCATCAATAGGGATGAAAGGAATTAGGTTTAAAATGAATAATGCAAATGGAAAAAGAGCCATAAAGAAACTGAATGCAACGGAACTAGCGTGGTAGGAAAGTGCTCCTTCAAAAATTCCTACTGAGTACATTTTAATTAAGTCATAAAATGACAAACCGTGAAGCCACATAGGTTTAATGCGCTGCAGCACACGGATTATATTTCTTAATACAGGAATTTCTTCAAATTTCATTAATAATGTAATATTTACAGAATGCTAATTTAGAATTAATTTCGGTAATCTGAAAGCTTCTTAGTTTTGTAAATTATAAAAATAGTTTATTATCTTTGAAAAAAAATACCATGAGCCAAAACATCATCCTTAACAATCAAGAAATTAAGCATAAAATCACTCGTATTGCCTACCAAATTTACGAGACTTTTGTGGATGAAGAGGAAATTGTTATTGGCGGAATTGCTTCCAATGGATTCGTTTTTGCAAAGAAAATTGCAACTGAGTTGGAAAAAATTTCTACCATAAAAGTTGTTTTGTGCGAAGTTTTTATTAATAAGCAAAATGTAAACGCACCTATTACTACTTCCCTTTCTGTTGAACAATACCAAAACAAAGGATTGATTTTAGTTGACGACGTTTTAAATTCAGGAACGACTTTAATTTATGGAGTTAAGCATTTTTTGGAAGTTCCTTTGAAGAAATTAAAAACAGCTGTTTTAGTTGATCGCAACCACAAAAAATATCCTGTAAAAGCTGATTTTAAAGGAATTTCACTTTCTACATCTTTACAGGAACACGTTCAAGTAGTTTTTAATGATAAAGGAGATTGTGCTTATTTAAACTAAAATAGTTTCAATTTCTGATATTATTTCTTCTGGAGATTTCCCATCAACATTAATTTTATATTGCGCTTGATTATAGAAATAACTTCTATCGAATAGGTTTTTGGCTATAAATTCCATTATTTCTTCTGGGTTTTTATTGGCAATTAAAGGTCGTTCAGAGTTAGAATATAGCAATCGCTCATACAATGTTGGTATTGAAGCAGACAAATAGATAGAAATTACACCTCCGAATTTTAGAAATTCATGATTATTTGAATAACATGGAGTTCCACCGCCGAGACTTAGAACAAATGAATCTTGATTATTAATAAGATTAGCAAAAATTTGGTGTTCTAATTTTCTAAAATAGATTTCACCTTTCTCAGAAAATATATTTTTTATCGAAGATTTTTCATTTTTTTCGATAATTTCATCCAAATCTAGGTAGGAAATAGAGGTAGAATTAGCTAGTAATTTCGCTATAGTTGACTTCCCACAACCCATATAACCCAATAAAATGATTTTTTTCATAGCAATAATACCTTATAAACTAAGGCGTTAAGATTATTTTATTCAAAAAGTAAATTTATAAATAAAATAGCTTTGAAAAATAAATAATAACACCTTATATTTGCACCCGCATTGAAGGAATAGAAAAATGACTCGATAGCTCAGTCGGTAGAGCACATCACTTTTAATGATGGGGTCCTGGGTTCGAGCCCCAGTCGGGTCACAAAAAAGACCAATTTTTAATTCCTTCAAGCAATGACTCGATAGCTCAGTCGGTAGAGCACATCACTTTTAATGATGGGGTCCTGGGTTCGAGCCCCAGTCGGGTCACAAAAAAAGTTGTCCACCATTGGCGGATGACTTTTTTGTTTTATGGCCACGTGGAGAAACGGTAGACTTGCCATCTTGAGGGGGTGGTGCTCGTAAGGGCGTGTGGGTTCAAATCCCACCGTGGTCACAGATAATAATAAAAGCCCAAACTATTAGTTTGGGCTTTTTCTTTTGTCAAAAAGGAGTTTTTAAGTCTATTAGAGGTTCTTCGAATAACTCTTATTTCTGATTGTATTTTTCTTTGTACTTAGCGTTTAGCTTTGTTTGATGGGTTTCCAAATTCAACTTTCTACCTTGAATAAATATTTGAGTCAATTGATTAGTTCTCATATCTAAAGCGTCGCCTTCTGATATAAATAAAGTTGCATCTTTACCTTGTTCTAAAGTACCACAGAAATCATCAATTCCTAAAATTTTAGCAGTATTTGAGGTAATTAATTGCAATGCTTGTTCTTTATCTATTCCATATGCTGCGCAGGTTCCTGCTAGAAAAGGTAAGTTACGGGTTTGCATTCTCTCCATGCCCCCACTATTTTCTAATCCAACAACTATTCCTTTGCTTAATAATATTCGTGCCATTTTATAAGGTAAATCAACATCTTCATCTTCTCTATTTGGCATATCGTGTACATTTCTTAATAGCACACCAATAGCATTTTCCTTTAATAAATCAGCTGTTTTATAGGCATCGTATCCACCTACAATTACCATTTTCTTTATTCCAAATTGTTTTGCTAACTGCACCGCATCGATGATTTGTTTTTCTTCTTGAGCATGAATAAATAGAGTTTGATTTCCTGCAAATATTCCTTTCATTGCGTCAAAAATTAAGTTTTGTTCAGAAGGAACAGCAGCGGAATACGCTCTTGAATTTTCAAAAAACATTGTGATCTCTCCAATTTTTTTAACGTAATCCTTATTGGCTTCTATAGCCCCTGGCTCTGCCCACCAACCACTTCTTTTCATGGTTGGGGGAAAATTCATATGAATTCCATCATTTTCTTTAATTAGAGCGTCTTTCCAATTCCAAGCATCCAATTGAACAATAGAAGAAACTCCTGAAATTGTTCCTCCACGTGGAGTAATTTGAGCCATCAAAATTCCATTAGGACGAGCAGTTTCAATTACTTTAGAATCGGCTGCATAGGCAATAATACTTCTAACATGAGGATTCATATCTCCAATTTCTCTTTCATCATCTGACGATTTAACGGCATCTACTTCTACTAAACCAAGTGTTGAGTTTGGCGCAATAAAACCCGGATAAATGTGCTTTCCAGTTGCGTTAATTGTAATATCAAATGCTCCACTGGAAAGCTTCACTGTTTTAGCATCTTCAACTAAAATAATTTTACCATCTTTAAATCCAATGGCACTGTTTTCAATAACTTTTCCATTACCTAAATGAGCAAAACCATTCAATATCAATATTGATTTGGTTTGCTTAGTTGCAGGAATCTGTTGTCCATTTGTATTTGAAATAAATCCAAAAAACGCTACTATTATTATATATATCTTTTTCATTTTTATTCTTCTAAAGTATCACAATGGTCTTCTTTTCTCTCTTTTTTCTTTGGCTCTTGGGTATTAGAACCTTTATTTTTTTCAAGCATTAATTGCCCAATTAAAATGTTTCTTTCGTTGGTATTTGCTGATCTTTTAAGTTCATCAATTGCTAAATCGTAATAAACGGTTCCTTCAATTATTGTTTTTTCTGCTTTAGCATAAATTGATAAAGGATTGTCACTCCATAAAACCACATCGGCATCTTTACCCACTTTTATACTTCCCACTTTATCGTCTATATGCAATAATTTAGCAGGATTTAAGGTAACAAACTTCCATGCTTCTTCTTCCGGCACATTACCGTATTTAACCGCTTTACCAGCCTCTTGATTTAGTCTTCGGGACATTTCTGCATCATCTGAATTGAAAGCCACAACCAAACCTTGGTTGTGCATTATTGCGCCATTGTATGGAATTGCATCATTAACCTCAAACTTATAAGCCCACCAATCAGAGAAAGTAGATGCCCCAACTCCGTGCTCTTTCATTCTATCTGCTACTTTATAACCTTCCAAAATATGAGTGAAAGTATTGACTCTAAAATTAAACTTTTCAGCAACATTCATCATCATTAATATTTCTGATTGAACATACGAATGGCAAGTAATAAATCGTTCCTTATTAATAATTTCTGCAATATTTTGTAATTCTAAATCTACTCTTGGAGCCTTAGATTTATCTTTTTTCGGATTTGAATTGTAGGCCTTCCAGGTTAAATCATATTCTTTTGCACGTTGAAAATAATCAGTAAATACCTGTTCTACTCCCATTCTAGACTGAGGGAAACGATTAGAACTTCTACTTATATTAGATTGTTTTACATTTTCACCTAGTGCAAATTTTATAAATTTAGGTTGGTTTTTATATAACATTTCATCAGCTGATAATCCCCATTTCCATTTAACAATAGCTGAACAACCACCTATTGGATTGGCAGAACCATGCAGTAATTGCGAGGTAGTCACTCCACCTGCTAAATCTCTATAAATATTAATATCTTCAGAATTAACTACATCTTGAATTGTTACTTCGGCACTCGAATTATGTCCGCCTTCATTAACACCTTTTGATATAGCGATGTGAGAATGTTCGTCTATTATTCCACTCGTTAAATGTTTACCTTTTGCATCAATTTTAACTGCATTACTATCTTCAATATTTTTGCCTATTGCTGCAATTTTACCCTCTTTGACCAATACATCTGTATCTTCTAATATTCCCTCTTTTTCATTTGTCCAAACAGTAGCATTTTTAAATAATAAGGTTTGCTGAGATGGCTTTTTACTGTTTCCATAAGCAATATTTGGATACGTTACAGGTAATACTAAACTTGGTTTGTCAGCTTTAGAACTATCTTTTACAACAAGGAAAGGGGCTGTTTTGATTGCGGTCCAATTAACTTCTTTACCGTTAGACAAAATTGCTTTTCCAGATAATTTTTGAGCGTTTTCAATATAGCCACTTAATCTTGAAAAACGGTCGTTAATACTATCATTTGATTTTATTGAAGCTGTAATCCAATTTGCTGCAATAGTGAGTTTGGAATTAATCTTTTTAGAATTTACATCAGTTATTTCTGATTTAGGTGTCGCAATTTCTCCCTCGATTTTCCACTTGTAGGTATTAGTATCAACTGTTAAATCATAATTTCCGCGAATATCAATTGTTGTCATCTCATTGACTACAAACTTATTACCCTGAACCCAGTTTTCATATAATACCGTTTTATCATCAAAAATAGCTCCCGATGTAATAACGAAATTTGCAAAACTACCTTTATTCAAACTTCCAATCTCATTGCTTTTTCCCATTATTGAAGCTGGAATTGTAGTTAGTGCTTCTAATGCTTTAGTTTTGTCAAAACCGTATTTTATTGCTTTCAATAGGTTTACTCTAAAATCCTCTGTCTTTTTTAGTTTATCAGTTGTCAATGCGAATACTACATTGTTATCAGAAAGCACTTTTAAATTTGTAGGGGCTTGATTCCAAAATCTCAAATCACTTAAATCAATTTGATCTGATAAAAAAGAATTTGAAACATCATAAGCCTCAGGAAAATTAATTGGAATAATGAACTTTGAATTGGTGTTTTTAATTTCGTCAATTCTTTCAAACTCATTTCCTGCTCCCTTAAAAACATAATTTAGACGAAATTCTTTAGCTATTTTTGCTGCTCTAATACTATTTAACTTATCTTCAGTAGTAAAAATTTGAACTAAATTTTGATTGTTTATCAAAGCTTCTAATGAAGCATCTTTGGTTTTAGAATTTCCGTTCTTATACCAATTCATGTCTAAATACATTTGTCGCAGCAAAGCCATCATTCCCATTAACGAACTAGGATACGATTGATTGGTAGTCACGCTTCTGGTAAAACCAAAATGGTTTGATATTTTATTGGAAAGCAATCGAAGACTTTTATCAGAATTATTCAAGGCAATTAAAGTTCCTGTCCCGCGGGCAACTCCATCCTGAACATGGGTTCCCACAACTCCAAAACCGGCTTTCAGATATTCTTCTGCTTTGGTTTGATCGTAAGTAAAATTTTCAAATGCATTAACTTCCGATTTAATACTTTCGTTCCAATAGTAACCTATTCTTTTTGTATCATAGGAATCACCGTCTGATGCAGTGCTTTTTTTAGGTTTTTCAATTCCAAAACTAGTGTAAATATCAATAAAAGATGGGTAAACGTATTTACCATCCAAATTAACAATTTTACAATTTTTAGGAATTTGAAGATCAACTCCTGCACCAATTACTTTTCCGTTTTGAATAATTAAAGTCCCTTTTTCAATTACTTGTGTTGGCGTTACAAAAATTTTAGCGTTGGTAAATGCAGTAAAATTGTTGTTTTTATTTTGAACACTTTCGTTGTTTGGAAAATATTCTTGGGCATCAATTTTAACAATACCAAATAATAAAATGAGAAATAAAATAATTCTTTTCATAATCAATAAAAATTAATTTTTTTTTAAAAGTATACCTTTTTTTAGACTTTATAAAATATTAGTCAATTATTTCAATTTTTCATATTCTGTTTAGCAAATGAAAACTATCAAATTAAATTAACTATTTTAAAGTAATAATAATTGCATTTTTATAGATTAAATAAAAAATAATAACTACTTTTGTTTAACTTATTTAATAAAAGAATGAACAATGTAAAAAATGTGTTTAGTATTAAAGACCTTGAAAACCTTTCAGGGATAAAAGCACATACAATAAGAATATGGGAAAAACGATATAATATATTGGAGCCCATGCGTACCGATACCAATATTAGATTGTATGATTTACCCAATCTGCAAAAACTCCTTAATATTGTATTACTTCATGATTATGGTTATAAAATTTCCCGAATCGCAAAATACAATCCAGATGAAATTCCGGAAGTTGTAAACAACATTATATCTGAAAAAAGCGTAAAAAGTCATGCGATTTCTTATTTTAAAATGGCAATGATCAATTTTGATCAAACACTATTTTTCACAACATACGACGAATTGCTTTCTGAAAAATCTTTTAGAGAAGTGTTTTTTGAAGTATTTATTCCATTAATGAATGAAATTGGATTGCTTTGGCAAACCGATACTATAACTCCAGCTCACGAACATTTTATCACCTATTTGATCAAACAAAAGTTACTTATTCATACTGAAAAACAGCAATTATTAGAACCTAGAATTGAGGATCGAGTATTTGTACTTTACCTACCTTCAAATGAAATTCACGAATTGGGGTTAATGTACTTAAACTATGAAATATTGCACCATGGTTATCGAAGTATTTATCTAGGCGAAAGTATTCCTCTGGACAACCTGAAAGACTTAAAGAGTTATTTTAGTAACATAACCTATATTAGCTACTTAACGGTTGAACCAAACAAAGATGAAATAAATCCTTACATAGAAGCTTTAAATAAAGAGGTATTAAACGATAAAGATACGGAGTTATGGCTTATTGGCAGAATGGTAAATTTCATTGATGAAAAGCACATTACTCCAAAAACTAAGGTATTTAAATCAATAAGCGAACTAATAATAAATCTATAAATTTTACAACTCAAATTATAAATTCTTGAAAATCGTTTTTGTAATTTTGTAACTACATATGGGAAAAAACATTAAAATTATAGGTTCCGGTTTTTCATCACTAGCAGCCTCTTGTTATTTAGCTCAAAAAGGGCACAAAGTGACAGTATTTGAAAAGAACAATTCTATTGGCGGAAGAGCCAGACAATTTAAAAATGAAGGATTCACTTTTGATATGGGTCCAAGCTGGTACTGGATGCCAGATGTTTTTGAACGATTTTTTGGTGATTTCAATAAAAAACCTTCCGATTACTATGAGTTAATCAAATTATCACCGGCATACCGAGTATATTACGGAATTGATGATTTTATTGCAATAGCAGATAATTTAGAAGAAATAATCAACACATTTGAAGCAATTGAAAAAGGAAGCGGAAAAGTTCTTGCTAAATTTATGGCTGAAGCCAAAAGTAATTACGATATTGCTATTAAAGATCTAGTTTATCGTCCAGGAGTTTCTCCATTGGAATTAATAACTACTGAAACTGCTTTAAAAGTGGGACAATTCTTTAGCAATATCAGTAAAGATGTTCGTAAAAAGTTTAAAAACCAACGCCTAATTCAAATTTTAGAATTCCCAGTTTTATTTCTTGGAGCAAAACCATCAGATACACCATCATTTTATAGTTTTATGAATTATGCCGACTTTGGAATGGGAACTTGGCATCCTAAAACAGGTATGTACGATGTTATTCGAGGAATGGAAAGTTTGGCTTTGGAATTAGGAGTTAAGTTTGAAACCAATTCCAACATTGAGAAAATAATCGTTGAAAATAAAAAAGCAGTTGCCTTACAAATAAATGGAAAAAGAATCGATGCTGATATTATTTTAAGTGGCGCTGATTACCATCATACCGAAACTTTATTAGATCCAGAATACCGAGCGTATTCTGAAAAATATTGGGAAAGCAAAACTTTTGCACCTTCTTCCCTACTTTTTTATGTAGGTTTCAATAAGAAAATTAAAAATATTTCTCACCATGCTTTGTTTTTTGATGTGGATTTCAATCAACACGCGAAAGACATTTATGACGAACCAAAATGGCCGGAAAACCCTTTATTTTATGCTAATTTCCCTTCAATTACTGACAATACAGCTGCGCCTGAAGGAATGGAATCTGGTTTCTTCTTGATACCACTTGCGCCAGGAATTGAGGACACTCCAGAACTAAGAGAAGCTTATTTTGAAAAAATAATTTCAAGATTTGAGAAATTAACTAAGGAAAATATAAAAGAAAATATTATTTTTAAAGATTCTTTTTGCAAACTTGACTTTGAAGAAGTTTATAACTCATACAAAGGAAATGCTTATGGAATGGCAAATACATTAATGCAAACAGCATTTTTAAGACCCAAACTAAAAAGCAAAAAGGTTGAAAATATGTATTTTACCGGACAACTTACCGTTCCTGGACCTGGTGTTCCTCCAGCTTTAATTTCAGGAAAGTTAGTTGCCGAACTAATTGAAAAAAACCTATAGTTATGAAGAATCTTTTTGACCAAGTATCTTTTGATTGTAGCCGAAATGTTACAAAATCCTACAGCACCTCTTTTTCTTCAGCGGTGAAAATGCTTGCGCCAAATATTCGTCAAGACATTTACAATATTTATGGTTTTGTTCGTTTTGCTGATGAAATTGTGGACAGTTTTCACGATTACAATAAGGAAGAACTTTTATTACTATTTGAAAACGATTTAGAGCTAGCGCTGAAAAATAAAATTAGTCTGAATCCTATTTTAAATGCTTTTCAAAATACTGTGCACCAGTATGAAATTCCAAGAGAATTAATTGATGCTTTTATGAAAAGTATGAAATTGGATTTATCCAAAACAGAATATAAAACTGTTTCTGAATACAATGAATACATTTATGGTTCAGCAGACGTGGTTGGATTAATGTGTTTGAAAGTTTTTGTGAAAGGCGATCACTATAAATATGATTTACTGAAAGAATCAGCGATGAGATTAGGATCTGCATTTCAAAAAGTAAATTTTTTAAGAGATTTAAAAGCTGATTTTGAAGATTTAAATCGCACCTATTTCCCAAATACTGATTTATCTAAATTAGATGAAAAATCAAAACTAAAAATCATTGCCGAAATTGAATCCGATTTTGAAGCAGGTTACGAAGGTTTGATTTTACTTCCAATTGAAGCTAAATTCGGAGTTTACACTGCTTACTCTTACTATAAAAAATTACTTGCCAAACTAAAAAATACTCCCTCAGCAGAAATTAAAAATACTAGAATTCGAGTTTCAAATTATCAAAAATATGGGCTTTTCGCCAAATGTTACTTTTCATACAAATTAAATATTATTTAAATTAATCTATTATGTGGATTTATATTGTTGTCTTTTTCGCTACTTTTTTCTTTATGGAATTTATGGCTTGGTTTAGTCACAAATACATAATGCACGGATTTTTGTGGGTTTTACATGCAGATCACCATAAAAAGGACCACGATTCTTGGTTTGAAAGAAACGACTTGTTTTTTATTTTCTATGCTGTTGTCAGCATGGGGTTTTTCTTCCTTTGGAGATATGAAATCTTCGATTTAGGATTAGCAATTGGTTTAGGTATTTTTGCGTACGGTTTGGCTTATTTTATAGTTCACGACATTTTTATCCACCAGAGATTTAAATTATTTAGAAATGCGAATAACGTTTATTCTAGAGCGGTGAGAAGAGCGCATAAAATGCATCACAAACATACAGGAAAAGAAGATGGTGAATGTTTTGGTATGTTACTAGTGCCTTTTAAATACTTCAAAAAATAAAAAAAAGCGTTCCAAATAGGAACGCTTTTTTGTTATAACCAAATCAAAATATTACTTTGCAATCAATTGCTGTAAAGGTTTTAATTGTTCCAAATTTACATTAGCATTTTTTAAAACCGACATCAAGGTAAAAATACCAGTGGGATTCATATCTTTTCCCAAAACTCTTACTATAGCAAATCCATTTTCCTTATTATTTGCATAAAATACGAATTCATCAATATGTTCAGTATCACCAATAAAACTAACAGAAGCGCCATTTTTTCCTGAACCAAATTTCATTAATTGTTGGTATTTTTCTTCTTTCAAGATTTCACCAACTTTAACTTTCTCTGTTTCAAATTCAGACTTATTACTTTTATCTAATTTAAAAGCCAAAATGTTTACTTTTTCAAATGATTTTAAAGCTGCATTTTCTTCTGAAGTTAATTTTATACTATCTATATTCAACATTTTTGGAGATAAATCTAAAACTACGAAGTTCTTGTTGTCTGTTTTTTCCACGAAATACTTTTGTAAAGAGGGTTCGTTATTACAACTTGAAATTAAAAAACTCACAATTGCTATAAGAAAAAAAATACGCTTCATAACTATTGTTTTTTACCTTTAGTAGCTTTTTTTAACTCATCACCCCCAGGAAGTCTCATTTTGTCAGTCAAAACTGAGATTTCATTCAAATCAAAATCACCGGTTAAAGACATTAAAACGGTTTCATTTCCCTTTGAAGTACCTTCCATAAACATCAAAAGCTCTTTAATTTGTGAGTCTTTAGTGCCTGATTTTACCCAAATTTTAATGTTTTTTCCACCATCGTTAATTCTCATTAATTCTTCTAACCCTGACGTTTTCATGTATTTATCAGCAGTAGTTTTCATTTCAGAAGTTACTCTAGTGCTAGTGGTAGTAAATACTTTTAAATTATCTAACTTTTTTATTAAATTCAAATATTGCTGCGAAGCTTTATCCTTATTTTCCATTTTAACACTTCCCATCATTTCAAACATTTTTTTGTTTACAACAACTGAAGTTACATCATCTTGACCGTCAAATTTATCAAATGCTGCTTGACCATAAAAAGCGGCTGGCAATACACTAAACATCAATAATAATACTAATTTTTTCATGATTTCTATTTATTTTGTTTAAAAATTAATTCTTTTGAGTTTTGAAACTCGTTAATATAAGACACACTTTCAATTCCTACATTTACATTTTTAGACAACATCGAAAGTGCTTTTTGTGTAGCTTCGAAAGCAGCTTCTGGACTATCATAGGTGCCTAAATCATGCGGTTCTTGTGAATGATGTAAATAAGTAAAAGTGCTAATTCCAAGTAAAACTACAACCGAAGCTGCAATTGATAACCACGCAACATTGTGTTTTTTAGCTTGTAGCGGTACCGTTTGCTTAAACTCCTGTGCTTTCGCTTCTGAGAAATAACCAAATAAAGGTTTGTATTGTTCCAAATGCTGCGCAACATCTGATGAAGAAAAGTAATTTTTCAATTCTATTTCTTCTGAAACACTGGTTTCTCCTTGAAAATATTTTTCTAAAATAGTTTCTATTCTATTTAATTCCATAATCATTTGTTTTTAGCATAAACGCTCTTATCGATTTCCTTGCTCTTGACAAAGCAACTCGTATCGCCGTTTCGTTCATATCCATTATTTTGGCAATCTCTTCAAATTCATATTCTTCAATATCTCGCATTTGAATGATGAGTTTTTGTTGTTCTGGCAATTCGTTTATTGCTTTTTCAACCCAATTCAAACTATCTTTTACTTCCAATTGGTTTTCTAAACTTGGCTCTCTATCAATATAATTATCATGAACCAATTTTAAATTTCCCGATCGCTTCGCTTTCAACTGATCCAAACAATAATTTTTGGTCATTGTCATCGAAAAAGCTTCAATATTTTTATACGAATCTAGGTTCTCTTTGTTATTCCATAATTTCAAAATCACCTCTTGTGTTGCATCCTCTGCTTCTTCAGTGCTTACCAATATTCGTTTGGAAAGACGAAAAAGTTTGTCTTTAAATGGCGTAATTAATTTTACAAAATCATTTTGATTCATTGACTTGTTTTGAGGCTGTTATATAATGAAGACGATAAAGTATAAATTATGTTACAAGATATAACATTAAAATATACAATTAAAATGAAAATGAAAAATGCAAATAATATCTATTTAATTGGATATTTTGAATTATCTATTAGAATATAGCAAATTACCTACTATTTCTACTAAAATAATATATTTATACCAATTTTAAAATTTCTACCGCGAGTGCTATAGCCTATATTTTCGGTGAAATTAGCATTTAAAATGTTGTTTACGCTCGCAAATAAATTGAATCTATTTTTAATGATTTTAAAATTTGTCATCGCATTAAGCAATCGATACGAATCCAATTGAACTGGTACTGTTTGATAGGTCCCGCCGTCAAAAAACAGGTCTTTTCGGGAATCAACGTATTGATAAGATAAATTGAAAGATGCCTTATCAGAATAATCATAATCGATAGAAACATTTGCCTTGTGCTTTGGAATCAACCTTTTCAAAGGCTCTTCAACTTCTGTAAAGGTGTAATTGGCCTTTAATTTTAAATTATTTGTAGCAACATAAGAAAACATCGACTCAATTCCCTTAGCATTATTGGAACCATCTATATTAATATAATTGGAAGCCCAAGTTATTGGATTGGTAAAAAAACCAATTGAATTGTTTTCTTCTCTATAAAAACAAACGGTATTGAATTGAATTTTTTTATTTAACAAATCTTTTTCAAACCCAAGTTCTATAGTATTGTTCTTTTCAGGTGTTAATGCTAAATTTCCGTAAGGCGAAAATAATTGGTACAAACTCGGAGTAATATGAGCAGTGCTATAAGATGCAATTAATTTTAAATCAATGTTCGATAATGAATACGACGGATTAAAGTTATAAACCGAATAGTTGTTATAAATAGAATGTTTGTCATAACGGGCACCAGCATTGATATTCAAACCAAAATCCGAATTATAAACTGCGGTAACATAAGTATCAAACCAATTGAATTTTGCGTTTTGCTTCGCTATTAATTCTGTTTGAGAATCCATTTCGTTGAATTGAAATTGGGTTCCAAAGATTAGAAAAAACTGATTAGAGAAATTGTATTTATTGAAGGCGTCGATAGCAACAGACTTGGAAATATAACTACTATTATCAATAGAATTCGACCAAGTATTCAATGAAGTATAATTTCTTTCATTTATTGAAAAACCCGAATTTAAAACCAATTCTCCATTTTTGTATTTGTACTTTGGTGAAAATCCAAATCGGAATTGCTGTGTTTTAGCAACATTTAAAGGTGTGTCAGCAGAAGTGAAATTATCATAAAATCCATCGTAGTTGTTTTTAATCTTATCAAAATTGGTAAAGAAATCAAATGAGAATTTAGTATTTGGCTTAAAGCCAATTTTCATTAAAGCTGAAATCTTAGAAAATTGATCGGGTTCAAAATCGATGCCTTCTGCTTCCGATATCCCTTTGGTTTCAACGCTATTAAACATTGCTAAATAATTAATTTTTCCAATAGTCCCATTCAAACTTACCCCTTGATTGAAATCTTGAGGACGGTAATTCACTTTATCGGCGATGGTTTGCGTTCCTAAACTAAAATAAGTATTTCCTGTTAATTCCTTTTTACTGGCTTTTTTCAAAGTAATATTGATTACTCCAGTAGCAGCACCCGAACCATAAAGTGTACTCGCAGCGCCTTTCATAACCTCAATACTTTCAACTTGCTCAGCAGAAATATATCGTAAATCGTATTCTAAATTCACTCCCGAAGCATCGGTGACAGGAATTCCGTCAATAATCATTAGCGTTTGATGATTGCGACCGCCACGAATGTATGTTCCTAAATTTTTACCTCCGCTACTTTGATTTCCGTTAATTTCTACTCCTACAACTGTACTCAAAATAGAAGCAATGGATTGTCCTGGTTTTTTTGTTAATTCATCAGCTGTAATTTTCACAATTACCTTACCTGATTTTTCTTTAGCTAAAGCAAATTTCGAATCGGATATTACCACTTCTTTCAATTGATTTTCAAGTTCTTGGGCATAAGTAGTCATACAAAACAACAATGCAAATACACCAAAGTGAATTACTTTTTTCTTCATTTTCAGTAAAATAATCTTAATAAATGGGGAGAAAAGTATAGAATTTACCATACCCAAACCTTTTTTCCCGAAAGTTTGATACTCGACGTAATAGGCAGGTCTCCTGGCTTGCGTCCTGTTGTTGACCTTCCCATTCCATTTTAGATTTTTAATTTTTGATTTAAGATTGAAAAAATCTATAATCTAAATTCAAAATCTACAATTAAAACAGTGGTTTTGTAGATAACAACAAGCTGATTAGCTTACAGTTGCGGGAACAGCACAGGATTTATGATTTAAATCATTCACCTGTTTCCCTTTTAATGCTATTTTAAAATTTAAAACAGCAACCTTAATACGCTACAAATATAAGGTTTTGATTCGGTTATCATAATATTATTTTAGATTTAAGTAAATAAAACAAACATAACTTTTACATTTGTACCACAATTCAAATTATTCTATGAAACGCAATTTTTTATACTCTTTCACAACTTTGTTATTGCTATTCATCTTTGGATGCAGACAAAATGATGCAAATGAGAAAACTAAAAATTCGGCTGTTGCCAATAGCGTAAAGTATGCTAAAGGACTAGAATTGTATCATTGCAAAGGGTTTACAGTAATGAAAGTAACCAAACCCTGGCCCGAAGCCACCAAAGGATTTACCTATATTTTAAAAAGAAGGAACGGAATTATTCCTGATAGCTTGAAAGAATTTCCAGTAATTTCAGTGCCAATTCAATCAATTGTGGTGACCTCAACCACTCATATTCCAGCACTTGAAATGCTAGATGTTGAAAATACCTTAATCGGATTTCCAAGTACCAATTTTATTTCATCTTCCAAAACTAGAAATCGAGTTGATGCTGGAAAAATTCGGGAAGTGGGCGTTAATGAAAGTTTGAACACCGAAGTTTTAATCGATATGATGCCGGATGCGATTGTAACTTTTGGTATCAACAATAACAATACTACTATTGATAATTTGAAGAAAAGTGGTTTAAATGTTTTAATCAATGGTGATTGGACAGAGCAATCTCCGTTAGGAAAAGCCGAATGGATTAAGTTTTTCGGAGCTTTGTACAATTTAGATACTAAAGCTAATTTCATTTTCACCTCCATTGAAAATAATTACAATAAAGCATTGACTTTAGCTGATAAAACTACTATAATTCCAACGGTTATAAGTGGTGCGATGTACCAAGATCAATGGTATGTTCCGCAAGGACAAAGTTGGGCTTCGTTATTTTTAAGAGATGCCAAAGCGAACTATTTATGGAAAGAAACTAAAGGATTTGGAAGTTTGAGTTTGCCATTTGAAAAGGTATTTGAAAAAGGACAAAATGCTGAGTTTTGGATTGCTCCAGGTGATTTTTCTTCGCTAAAGCAAATGAGTGAAAGCAGTTCTCACTATACTGAATTTGCAAGTTTTAAAAATAAAAAAGTATATTCGTATGCAATAAATAAAGGTCCAAAAGGGGGAATTGTTTATTTCGAATTGGCTTCTGCCCGCCCCGATTTGGTTTTAAAGGATTTGATAAAAATATTTCACCCCGAATTACTACCAAACTATAACCCATATTTCTTTAAAAAGTTAGAATAAATTGAATACTAAATACAATACAACCCTTCTATTTTCTATCCTAATAACTGGGGTGGTATTCTTGTTTTTAATCAATATTAGTTTGGGGTCGATAAACATTCCATTGAAGGATGTTTACACTAGTTTGCTTCATGGATCGTGCAGTAAAGAGTCTTGGAATTACATTATTTTAAACTACAGGCTACCTAAAGCTATAGTTGCAATTTTAATAGGTATAGGATTATCTATCAGTGGTTTATTAATGCAAACATTATTTAGAAATCCACTAGCTGGACCTTACGTGTTGGGATTGAGTTCTGGAGCAAGTTTAGGTGTAGCGACTGTTATCTTAGGAGCTTCTTTATTACCTATTTCACTATCTGAATTTTTCCTTTCCTCATTCGGAATTATTATTGCTTCTAGCTTAGGAAGTTTCTTTGTCTTGGTTTCTGTTTTAGTAATTGCTAAACGACTTCGCGACACTATGGCTATATTAATCGTAGGATTGATGTTTGGAAGTTTAACTAGCGCTATTGTTGGTAGCTTAACCTATTTTAGTTCGGCGGAGCAACTTCAGAAATTTACCTTTTGGTCGCTTGGAAATCTTGGGAACCTAACTTGGAATTCAATTGGAATATTAACTAGTTGTGTTGCTTTAGGGATTTTACTCAGCGTGCTTAGCATCAAACCTTTGAACGCATTACTATTAGGAGAAAATTATGCTAGAAGCTTAGGAATCAACTATAAAAAAACCAAGTACATTATACTATTTGCAACAAGCATATTAGCAGGGAGTATTACCGCTTTTGTTGGGCCTATTGCATTCGTAGGCCTTGCGGTGCCACATATTTCGAAATTGGTTTTTCAAACTAGTAACCATAAGATTCTTTTTTGGAGTACTTTACTTTTTGGAGCTATTGTTATGCTTATTTGCGACAGCATTACTCAAATTCCAGGCACTGACATCATTTTACCTATTAATGCTATCACTTCAATTTTTGGAGCGCCTATTGTGATTTGGTTGTTAGTTAGAAAAAGAAAAATGATGGGTTGATTTTAATTGTTTAGTTGTTTAACCGCAAGGTTCGGAAAGAAAATTAATTATCTATTAGTCTATTATCTTTTAATCACCACAAAAGACACAAAGAAATCTATATAACAATTATCTATTTATCAATTATCTAATAATCTATTCGTTTCACTGTAATAACGCGCCTCAATTCTCTTAATATCTTTAATGGTATTTTTCGCCCATTGCAAACGCTTTTCAATAATTTCATCTTCAGATAATTGCCATTGAATATTGGATTTTCTTAAGCGTTCTGTTAGGTTTTGAATGATTATCGCAGCAGAAACGGAAATATTAAGACTTTCAGTAAATCCTACCATAGGTATTTTTAGAAATCCGTCAGCCCTTTTCAAAATCTCCTCCGATAATCCGTCGCGTTCGGTTCCAAAAAAGAGTGCGCTTGGCTTAGAAATATCAAAGTCTTCTAATAAACAATCGTCCTCGTGTGGTGTGGTTGCTATAATTTGATAACCCCGAGACTGTAAGTTATCCAAGCAACCCGTAATACTATCAAACGCATTGATATCAACCCATTTTTGAGCTCCCATTGCAATTTCTTTATCGATTCGTTTACCAAATCGCTGTTCAATTACATGTAACTCTTGAATTCCAAAAACTTCACAACTTCGCATAACAGCACTGGTATTGTGCATTTGAAAAACATCTTCTACCGCCACTGTGAAATGACGTGTTCTGTTTTTGAGAACGTTTAAAAAACGCTCTTTGCGGTTCTCTGTAAGTATGTTTTCTAAATATTCTAAATAAGCAATATCAACCATTAATAATATATTTTTGGTAAATTTAGAAACAAATTTGACTTAATAAAACTTTTTTACTCATTGTAATCAATTCGTTACGAAATCAAAAACGGTATTATTATTAGCCAATTATATTCAAACATTTCTGTATCTTTGCTCTTTCAAAAAACAACACAACAATGACTACTTTAAACGAATTAAATGCTGTTTCACCAATTGACGGAAGATACAGAAGTAAGACCTTTTCGTTAGCTCCTTTTTTTTCTGAGGAGGCTTTAATTAAATACCGAGTATTAATTGAAATTGAGTACTTTATCGCTTTATGTGAAATTCCTTTACCGCAGTTAAAAGAAATCGATAAAGGGGTGTTTGATAGTCTTAGAAATCTGTATAAAAACTTTTCTACACAAGACGCTCTTTGGATCAAAGAAACTGAAAAAACAACTAATCATGATGTGAAAGCGGTTGAATATTTTATTAAAGACGCATTTGAAAAACTAGGTTTATCCTCTTACAAAGAATTTATCCATTTTGGATTGACCTCACAAGATATCAATAATACAGCAATTCCATTATCTACAAAAGAAGCATTCGAAAGTGTTTATTTACCTTCTTTAATCGCATTAATCTCAAAATTAAAAGAGTTAAGTGTCGAATGGAAAGACGTCCCAATGTTAGCGAAAACCCATGGACAACCAGCCTCTCCAACTCGTTTAGGTAAAGAAGTTGGCGTTTTTGTAGAGAGATTAGAAGAACAAATGCGTTTGTTGTTTAATATCCCTTTTGCTGCTAAATTTGGTGGCGCAACTGGAAATTACAACGCCCACCATGTAGCTTATCCGCAAATTGATTGGAAACAATTTGGTACTCATTTTGTGGAAGAAAACTTGGGATTACACCATTCTTTTCCTACAACTCAAATAGAACATTACGATCATTTCGCAGCATTTTTCGATGCTTTAAAGCGAATTAATACTATTATAATTGACTTAGATAGAGATATTTGGACTTATGTTTCTATGGAATATTTCAAGCAAAAAATAAAAGCAGGTGAAATTGGTTCTTCGGCGATGCCACATAAAGTAAACCCGATTGATTTTGAAAACTCAGAAGGAAATTTAGGAATGGCAAATGCTATTTTTGAGCACCTTTCGGCAAAATTACCTTTATCAAGATTACAACGAGATTTAACTGATAGTACCGTTTTAAGGAATATTGGTGTGCCAATGGGACATACTTTAATTGCATTTGAAGCTACTTTAAAAGGATTGAACAAATTGCTGTTAAACGAGCCAAAATTTCACGAAGATTTAGAAAAAAACTGGGCTGTAGTTGCTGAAGCAATTCAAACAATCCTAAGAAGAGAAGGATATCCTAACCCATACGAAGCATTAAAGGGATTAACTAGAACTAATGAAACTATTGATAAAAATGCAATTCATAATTTTATTGACACTCTAGAAGTATCAGATGAAATAAAAGCAGAATTATTGCAAATTACTCCAAGTAACTTTGTAGGAATTTAGTAAACATAAACATCATAACAAAACCCGCTAAGAAATTATTTTTAGCGGGTTTTAGGTTTATAATAATTGCTAAAATAATCTGTAAAACTCTACCATGAATGATATAATAAACGACTGCGGTAATTTATAAAATAATTATCTTGATAAAGATAAGTAATAGTGGAATTCTTTATACTATACAAGTAATTACATTTCAGAAATAATTAGAAATGATGTTAAATTAAATTAAATTTTTATATTTGAAATATCTAAATTTAGATTATTATAAAAATGGAGACCAGAGACCATATAAAAACGGGGCAAAATCTGAAAAGCCAAAAGAGAAAGAATAAACTCGATTAAATTAATAACAACTAACCAATTTAATATTTAAATTATGACTCTATTAATTGCATCAATAACACCTGTAATGATTTTTCTTTATTTAATTTTCAGAATAGATAAAAATAAAGAGCCAATTAGTTTATTAACCAAATGTTTTTTTGGTGGTTTTTTATCAATCATTTTGACACTCATTATAGATGTGCCAATGACTTATATTGGCAGTTCATTTAACACTCCTTTTTCAAAATCCTTTTTTGACGCCTTTTTTGTTGCAGGTTTACCAGAAGAATTATCAAAATTTATCATATTATATTGGTTGGTTTGGAAGAGTGAATTTTTTGATGAGCATTATGATAGTATTGTTTATGCGGTATTTGTAGGGCTAGGATTTGCTTTGGTAGAGAACATCTTATATGTTTTTAATGGTGGATTAAGCACCGCTTTCTTTAGAGCTATTTTGTCTGTTCCAGGTCATGGTTTTTTTGCGGTAATAATGGGTTATTTCCTTTCAATTGCAAAATTGAGCCATCAAGGTGAGCAAAGAAAATACTTATTATTAAGCATTTTGATACCTGTTTTATTTCATGGAACTTATGATTTTATATTAATGTATGCGTCAAATATAGGAGAATCTGATTTCGGAATTACAATATTACTACTTATAATATTTACTGTTTTTGTAATTTATTTATGGAGATATGGTTTGAAAAAGATAAAAATTACAGTTGCAAAAAATCATGCTATTGAAGAGGAAGCAATAAATTAATTTATTATTTAAATTATGGATATAGATTCTGCTGAAAAAACACCAAAAAGAGTCACATTTAAAAAAATAATATCAATTCTTATTGTATTTTCAATTTTTATCTTATTTACTATTTATTCATGGCTTTGTTCCTGGAATATAGCATTAGGATATATTGGTTTAGCAATTATTATAATTGGCGCAGTACTTTGGCGAAAAAAGACCATCAATTACTTATTCTCATCTTGGGTGATTTTATTCCTATTAACGTTATTTTTGTTTATTCCATCTCTTAAATGTTATAATGAAAAAACGATTGATTATATGCATAGAATTGATAAAGGAGAAAACTTAACTTTCAAAGAAAAAGTCAGTATTTATGGTTTAAACATATTCATGAGTATTGCGGCTTACCCTATTTATCCTGAAGTTTCAAAAGAAAGCTTTTATTTATTATTTAAATCTGATACAGGTGAAAGAACTTTTGAGAGTGATTTTTTTATGAAATCTCAAGAAATAAAAAAGGGTTTTAATAATAAAACCAAAGAAGTTAAATGGAGTTCTTCAAAATACAATATGGGAAATCCTGAAAGCCGATACGCTTTAGCGCTTAATCCTTGTTATTTATCCTATACAGAAACAAATACCTACAAAGAATATACAGTTTCTGTTAAAGTTGAATATCCAAAAAAGACATCAGCGGTTTTATTAAAGCAACCAATTAAAATAGTTGTTGAAGAAGGTTTATTTAATTACCTTCAAAAAGAAAAATGGTTACATCCTTACACAGCTATTTGGAAAACAACAATTTTAAAATAATTTATAAAGAAAAAAGTCGCAAATTAGCGACTTTTTTCTTTATCTAGAATAATTTGGAGCTTCCTTAGTAATCGTAACATTGTGCGGATGGCTTTCATTAATTCCGCTAGCTGTAATTCTAACAAATCGACCCGTATCTTGTAATGTAGGAATATCTTTTGAACCACAATAACCCATTCCAGCTCTTAAACCTCCAATAAATTGTTGCATGCTTTCGTTTAATTCTCCTTTATAAGGTACACGTCCTACAATTCCTTCCGGTACTAATTTTTTCACATCGTCTTCAACATCTTGGAAATATCGATCTTTTGATCCTTCTTGCATGGCTTCAACAGAACCCATTCCGCGATAAGATTTGAATTTACGACCTTCAAAAATAATGGTTTCTCCAGGTGATTCTTTTGTTCCTGCTAATAATGATCCTAGCATTACACAATCGGCTCCAGCAGCTATTGCCTTTGGAATATCACCTGTATAACGAATACCACCATCAGCAATTACTGGAACTCCTGATCCTTTTATAGCTGCAGCAACTTCTAAAACTGCAGAAAATTGTGGAAATCCAACGCCTGCAACGATTCGAGTCGTACAAATAGAACCAGGACCAATACCTACTTTTACTCCGTCGGCGCCATTTTCAACTAAGTATTTTGCTGCTTCTGGGGTAGCTATATTTCCAACAATTACATCTAATTTTGGGAATTTTGCTTTTACTTCTTTCAATACATTTACAACCCCTTGAGTGTGACCGTGAGCAGTATCTATAATTATAGCGTCAACACCAGCATTTACTAAAGCTTCTGCTCTTTGAACAGCATCGCCAGTAACTCCAATGGCAGCAGCTACTCGCAAACGACCGAAAGAATCTTTATTGGCAATTGGTTTTTGTGTTAATTTAGTAATATCTCTAAAAGTGATAAGGCCTACTAATTTATAATCGGAGTTTACCACTGGTAATTTTTCAATTTTATTTCCTTGCAACACTACTTCTGCTTGCTCAAGGGATGTTCCCTCGGCAACGGTAACCAAATTTTCTGAAGTCATTACTTCAATAATAGGTCGTGTATTGTTTTTCTCAAAACGCAAATCACGATTGGTTACAATTCCTTTTAAAGTTTTATTTTCATCTACAATTGGTATCCCACCAATACCAAATTCTTTCATAGCATTTTTCGCATCTGAAACAGTTGATGTTAACGGCAATGTTACTGGATCGATAATCATTCCTGATTCTGCACGTTTTACTTTTCTAACTTTCGCAGCTTGTTGCTCAATCGTCATGTTTTTGTGTAAAACTCCTATTCCACCTTCTTGAGCCATTGCAATTGCCATAGCACTTTCAGTTACAGTATCCATTGCAGCAGATACTATAGGTACATTTAAAGTAATGTTACGAGAAAATTTTGTTTGAATACTAACTTCTCTTGGGAGAACATTAGAATAATTAGGAACTAATAATACGTCATCGTAAGTTAATCCTTCACCAATAATTTTTGTGTTGTGTGCGATCATTGCAATTTGTAGTTGAATTGCGTGCAAAGATAGTAAATAATATTAGATATGTCAAATATTAAGATTCCTGTGCTATAGTTTGAATTGCTTCAAATGAATTAATGAAATTCACCAAACAATTTTGTTGCTTCATTGTAGGCACTTTCAAAACTCATCGGACTAGTATTGGTTTGCTCCTTATTTGAAGTAAAAAACGAAAGCAATTTTTCTGTTGGCATATTTCCTGTAAGGGTGTCTTTTGCCATTGGACAACCACCAAAACCCTGAATAGCTCCATCAAATCGGCGGCAACCTGCATTATAAGCGGCGTCCACTTTTTCATACCATTTTTCAGGTGTAGTATGAAGGTGCGCACCAAATTCAATATTAGGATATTTAGGAATTAAATTGGAGAATAAATACTGAATTACTTCTGGAGTTGAACTTCCTATTGTATCAGATAGTGAAAGGATTTTTACACCGCGATTGGCTAAATTTTCTGTCCAATTACCCACAATATCAACATTCCAAGGATCTCCATACGGATTTCCAAATCCCATAGATAAATAAGCAACGACTTCCTTATTCGTTTTATCAGCAATTTCTAGAATTTCGTTCAAAGTCACCAATGATTCTTCGATTGTTTTATGAGTATTCCTCATTTGGAAATTTTCAGATATCGAAAAAGGGAAACCTAAATACTGAATTTCTTTGTGTTCAGAAGCGGCAATTGCACCTTGAGTATTGGCAATAATAGCGAGTAATTTACTATTGGTTTGTGATAAATCCAGTTGCGCTAATACATCGGCAGTATCTTGCATTTGAGGAATGGCTTTTGCAGATACAAAACTCCCAAAATCAATGGTATCAAACCCAACACGAAGCAAAGATTGAATATAAGCTACCTTCCTTGCAGTTGGAATAAACGATTTTATTCCTTGCATAGCATCACGAGGGCATTCTATTATTTTAATTGGATCCATTGGTTCAAATATAGAGAAAATGCAGCAATTCAGTAAGAAGAATCACAATAAATTAACGCGAAACAGATTCTAATATTTTTTTGTTTATGGCTTTCACCAATGCTGGTCCTTCGTAAATAAAACCGGTATAAAGTTGGATCAAACTAGCTCCAGCATCTAATTTATCAATTGCATCTTGTGCGGAATGAATTCCTCCAACTCCAATAATTGGGAAAGACTTATTGCTTTTTTCAGATAAAAAACGGATTACTTCAGTTGATCTTGAAGTTAAAGGTTTACCAGACAATCCTCCCACTTCGGCTTTATTTACAGATTGCAATCCTTCTCTAGAAATGGTGGTGTTGGTAGCAATTACACCGGCAATTTTAGTTGTGTTCACAATGTCGATAATATCCAATAATTGTTCGTCAGTCAAATCGGGTGCAATTTTTAGTAGAATTGGCTTTTGTTTTGGTCGAGCTGAGTTTAAGTCTTGCAAGGTTTGTAATAATTTCGTCAAAGGTTCTTTTTCTTGAAGTTCTCTTAAATTAGGTGTGTTAGGAGAGCTTACATTTACCACAAAATAATCTACAAAATCATAAAGTGCATCAAAACAAATTACATAATCTACAACCGCGTTTTCATTTGCCGTAAGCTTATTTTTACCAATATTACCACCTATTAAAACTCCTTTATTCTTCTTTAGTTTTTTAATTGCTGCATCAACACCTTTATTGTTGAAACCCATCCTATTGATAATTGCGCCGTCTTGTTTTAAGCGGAATAATCTCTTTTTAGGATTCCCATCTTGCGGTTTAGGGGTTAATGTTCCTATTTCTATAAAACCGAATCCAAAATTCGATAATTCGTTATATAGTACTGCATCTTTGTCGAAACCAGCAGCTAATCCTATGCGGTTTTTAAATTTTAAACCAAACACTTCCGTTTCTAATCTTTTGTCATCAACTACATAAATAGCTCTAAAAATAGCTGAAACACCTGGTATTTTTGAAAGAAAGCGAATAGCTGAAAAGGTAAAATAATGTACTTTTTCAGGATCAAACCAAAAAAGTAAAGGACGAATTAAAAGTTTGTACATGATTGTGCTGTTGTGAGCTACAAAAGTAAAGAATAGTTTTAATTAAATTAAATCTACTTACAATAAATTGAGAAATTTCTATATATAAAAGTATTAAAATTATTACATTTGAAGCTAAAGCAAATAATGATTACAATAATGAAAAAACCGAGTTCAATTCTACTAATAATTTTCTTCAGTTTTATACAAATATCATTTGGACAACAACCCGTAAAACCTAATTCTGCAGTCATTTACAACCAAATTGAAAAGCTAAATTTCTTAGGATCAGTTTTGTATATTGCAGCACATCCCGACGATGAAAACACCCGATTAATTTCTTATTTATCAAATGAGAAAAAGGCCAGAACCGGATATTTATCATTAACACGTGGCGATGGAGGACAGAATTTAATTGGTCCTGAATTACGGGAGCAGTTGGGTGTTATTAGAACTCAAGAATTACTTGAAGCAAGAAAAATAGATGGAGGAGAACAATTTTTTTCTCGCGCTAATGATTTTGGTTACTCAAAAAACCCTGACGAAACTCTGCAAATTTGGGATAAAGACCAAGTTTTAAGCGATGTGGTTTGGGCAATTAGAAAATTCCAACCCGATGTGATTATCAATCGTTTTGATCATCGTTCTCCAGGAACAACACACGGACACCACACTGCTTCTGCCCTATTGAGTGTTGAAAGTTTCGATTTAGCAAACAATATAAATGTATTTCCAAGTCAATTAAAATGGGTAAAACCTTGGCAACCAAAAAGACAATTTTTTAATACATCCTGGTGGTTTTATGGTAGTAAAGAAAAATTTGACGCAGCTGATAAAACCAATTTATCTTCTTTACAAATAGGTGTTTACTTTCCATCAATCGGAAAATCAAATCAAGAAATTGCGGCATTAAGTAGAAGTCGTCATGAATCGCAAGGATTTGGAAGTACTGGAAGTCGTGGTGAAGAAATGGAATATTTAGAATTTCTTAAAGGAACTTCGTTAAATGATAAAAACAATATTTTTGATGGAATAGACACCACTTGGAATCGAGTGAAAGGCGGTTCTGCTGTTGGAGAATTAATACAAAAAATAGTAAGAGAATACGATTTCAAAAACCCAGGATTAAGCATTCCAAATTTGGTGAAAGCCTATTCAATGGTTCAATTATTAGATGATGAACATTGGAAAACAATTAAATCAGATGAACTTAAAATGGTAATAGCTGCTTGTTCTGGTTTGTACCTTGAAGGTTCGGCTGAAAATCAAACAGCAACTCCAAATAGTACTTTAAATATAAAAATTGAAGCAATTAACAGGAGTACAAATTCAATGATTCTTAAGAGTATTGTTTCCATGCCAGAAGGAAAAAATACGAATATAAATAACGAATTAAAAAATAATATTTCTATAAATAATAAACTTGAAATTAAATTACCAGAAACAGTAAACTATACCAATCCTTATTGGTTAAACGAAAAAGGAACAGTTGGAATGTATACCGTAAACGAACAACAAAACATTGGATTTGCAGATATAATTAGAGAAGTTAAATTGGTGTTTAATATTGAAATTAATGGCGTTAGAATCCCTTTTGAGCGAAATGTAATTTATAAATACAATGATCCAACCAAAGGGGAAATTTACAATCCGTTGGATATTGTTCCTGAAATAACAACATCCATAATAGAAAAAGTTGTCTTATTTAATTCGGGTAAATCAAAAACGATTGGAGTTAAGATTAAAGCAGGGAAAGAGGCTACAAATGGAATTTTGAAATTGGATCTTCCTGCAAATTGGAAAGTAAACCCGAACGAAATCTCATTTGCCTTGAGCAAAAAAGGGGAAGAACAAATTGTAAATTTCGAAGTATTCCCTCCAAAAAATGCAGATGAAATTACAGCAAAAGCAGTAGCAATTTTAAATGGAAAATCATTTGATAAAGAGGAAATTAATATTAATTATGAGCATATTTCAAAGCAACAAATACTGAGAACCTCGGAGTCAAAATTCATTAAATTGGATATCAAAACTGGTAATCAAAAAATAGCTTATATAATGGGAGCTGGTGATGAAGTTCCGAAAAGCTTGAAGCAAATGGGTTATGATGTGAAAGAAATTAATCCGAGCGAAATCACGAAAGAAAAACTAGCCTATTTTGATGTTTTAATTACAGGGATTAGGGCTTACAATACCGTTAAAGAACTGAAATTCAAACAAGAAATGCTTTTTGATTTTGTAAATGAAGGAAAAACAATGATCGTTCAATACAATACAACTGATGAATTAGTGACGAAAAATATTGCACCGTTTCCTTTGAAAATATCAAGAGATCGTGTGACAGAAGAAAATGCAGAAATTCGTTTTTTAGCTCCCAAGCATCCTGTTTTAAATTATCCGAACAAAATAACTCCAAAAGATTTTGAAGGCTGGACACAAGAACAAGGATTGTATTATCCGAATGAGTTTGATACTGCTTTCACTCCTATTTTATCTTCAAATGACAAAGGAGAAACTCCTAAAAACGGCGCATTATTGATTGCTAAATACGGGAAAGGGCATTATATTTATACTGGGTTGAGCTTTTTTAGAGAATTACCGGAAGGGGTTTCAGGGGCTTATCGATTGATTTCTAACTTAATATCATTAAAGTAGCGATGAGTGAAAATGAAAATAAATTGTGGAAGAAAAACTATACTTGGGTGTTAATTGCAAATGCGCTTTACATCTTATTTTACTTTATTATTATGCAAATTTTTTCCTAGTATATGCAACAAATTGACTGGATAATACTCGTAATCACATTGCTTTTCATCGTTATTTATGGCGTTTGGAAAACTAAAGGCAGTACAGGAAATGTTAAAGATTATATTTTAGGAAACAATGAAACTCCTTGGTGGACAGTTGGACTTTCGGTAATGGCAACCCAAGCTAGCGCTATTACTTTCCTTTCTACGCCTGGCCAAGCCTACCATGACGGAATGGGTTTTGTTCAGTTTTATTTTGGTTTACCAATAGCAATGGTGGTTATTTGTATGACTTTCATTCCAATTTATCACCGATTAAAAGTATTTACCGCCTACGAATATTTAGAACAACGTTTTGACTTAAAAACGCGTTCATTAGCATCTATACTATTTTTGGTACAACGTGGTTTAGGAACAGGAATTACCATTTATGCTCCGTCAATTATTCTATCAACAATATTAGGTTGGAATTTAACCCAACTGAATATCATCATCGGTTCATTAGTGATTATCTACACCTTTTCGGGAGGTACAAAAGCGGTAAACGTGACGCAAAAACACCAAATGTTTGTAATTATGTTTGGAATGATTTTAACTTTTTTCTTAATCTTATATTTATTACCAAACGATATGACTTTTGTAAATGCGCTTCATATTGCTGGTGCAAATGACAAAATGAATATAGTAGATTTCTCATTTGACCCTGAAACTCGATATACTTTTTGGAGTGGAATTACCGGAGGATTTTTCCTAGCTCTCTCCTATTTTGGTACCGATCAATCTCAAGTAGGTCGATATTTGTCGGGGAAATCAATAAAAGAAAGCCAAATGGGATTGATTATGAATGGATTTCTAAAAGTTCCAATGCAGTTTTTTATTTTGCTAATTGGGGTTATGGTTTTTGTGTTTTTTCAATTCAATCCCGTCCCTTTAAATTTCAATCCAAACAATAAAATCGTAATTGAAAAGTCTATTTACAAAGAAGAATATCAGAATTTAGAAAAACAACTTGCGGATTTATCTGAAGAAAAAAAGGAGTTCAACTTGTTGTATATTGATCATTTGAATCAGAATTACGACAATCCGATTCTGAGAAAAAAACTTACAGCTTTATCCAATAAAGAAAATGATTTAAGAGAACAGGCAAAGGAATTAATTTCAAAAGCAGATCCAAAAGCAGAAACAAACGATAAAGATTATGTGTTTATCAATTTCATTTTAAATTATTTACCGAAAGGATTAATCGGACTTTTATTAGCGGTAATTTTATCTGCCGCCATGTCATCAACTGCTTCCGGTTTAACTGCATTGGCATCAACAACGGCGATTGACATTTATAAACGAAATTTAAAAGAAGAAAAATCGGATAAACATTATGTAAATGCTACAAAAGTTTTTACAGTATTTTGGGGGATTGTAGCAATTCTTTTTGCTTGTATTGGAACTTTGTTTGAAAATTTAATTCAGCTCGTAAATATTATTGGATCTATTTTCTACGGAACCGTTTTGGGAATTTTCTTAGTTGGTTTTTATATCAAATACATTCGTGCTAAAGCCATTTTCTGGGGAGCTATTATCACACAATTAATGATATTCTATATCTTCTACTTGGATATTGTTAGTTTCTTATGGTTGAATTTTATTGGCGCAATAATGACAATTATAATCGCAACTTTACTTCAGTACTTACTATTTAGTGGTAAAAACGAAACTATTGAAAGTATTGAATAATCTTAATTTAGGGTGATAAACGATCCTTTTTCCAAGAAAAATCTTCTTGTAATTGGTATCTAATTCGGTCATGAAGTCGGTTTGGACGACCCTGCCAAAATTCAACTTCAACAGGTTTAATTTGGAATCCTCCCCAAAATTCTGGTCGAATGATTTCTTTGTCTTGGTAATCCAATTCCAATTGTTTTAATTTATCTTCTAATATAGCTCGTGAAGGAATCACCTCACTTTGATTAGAAACTATGGCACCTAATTTACTTCCGTCAGGTCTAGATTCAAAATAACCATCGGAAATATTGGTTGGTGTTTTTTCTGCAATTCCTTTAATAATAACCTGTCTCTCCATTGAATGCCAGAAAAATGACAGACAAACATTAGGGTTATTAGTGATTGCTTTTCCTTTTTCAGAGTTATAATTGGTATAAAAAATAAATCCTTCTTCGGAGTATTTTTTTAATAATACAACCCTCGATTTAGGAAACCCATCCAATCCAATTGTCGAAACAGTCATTGCGTTTACCTCTTCTATTCCTCCAAAATCTTCCACTTCATGAAACCATTTATGAAACAAATTAATTGGATCTTCTGGAATTGAAGTCTCCAAAAGAGCGCTCTTTTCATATGATTTTCGGTAATCGCTTAAATCTTCCATTGAATATATTTTAGATTTTAGATTTTAGATTTTAGATTTTGATTCTAAAATAACGAATCTAAAATAATTGATTTATTTTAAAACTCAAAACTTTTTCCATCATCCGCTAAAAGGATCTCAGGAAAAATTGTTTCTGCTTCTTCTTTAAACAAATTGATATTATCGTATCGAGTAGAATAATGCCCTAATATCAACTGTTTCACATTGGCTTTTATAGCAATTTTAGCTGCTTGTTTGGCGGTACAATGCATTGTTTTATTGGCCAATTGCTCTTCTGATTCTAGAAATGTAGATTCATGATACAATACATCCGCATTTTTAATTATAGGAATAATATCTTCATTATAAGCGGTGTCAGAACAAAAAGCATAACTTTTAGTTGGAATTGGGTCAAAGGTCAATTTTTCATTCTCAATTACCCGGCCGTCGTCTAAAGTAATGTCTTTACCATTTTTTATTTTCTGATAATAACAAGTATCTATTTCGAAATTTTGAACCGCATCCATATTCAATTTACGATCTCCAACTTTCTCTTGGAATAAGAATCCATTGGTATAAACTCTATGTTTTAAAGGAATTGTTTTTACAAATACTTTGTCGTCTTCGAAAATAATTTCACTTTTATCTGAATTCAATTCATGAAAATACAAACCATAATTTGTCCATGAATTGGATAATTTTAATTGTAATTTAATTACTTCTTCAATTCCTTTAGGTCCATATATATGTAAATCGTTGGTTCTATTCAACAACATAAAAGTAGAAACCAAACCAACCAAACCATAAAAATGATCGCCATGCAAATGAGAAATAAATATGTGATTGATTTTAGAAAAACGGATTTTATTTTTTCTTAATTGAACCTGCGTTCCTTCCCCACAATCAATTAGAAACAGACGATTTCTGATTTCTAAAACTTGCGAAGTTGGATTTGTAATTGTTCGTGGTGTTGCGGCATAGCAACCAAGTACAGTTAGATTCAATTTATTAGTTATTGGTTTATTTGGTTATTCGTGAAAAGTTATTTGTTTTCGATTAAACAAATAACCGAATAAACAATTTCACTTTTAAAATCCTAAATCTCTTTCGATTTCGTCCATATCAATAATGTCTTGGGCTTCTAAAACCGATGGAACTACAACTAATGATTTAGGTACAGCATTAAAATCGATGTTTTCAGCAACAATGACAAACGATTTTTTTCCTTTACAATGCATTTTAGACAACTCCGTAAAAGCTTTAATGGATTGAATTGTTGTAGATTTATCGTGAGTTACATCCAAAATTAAATTCTGATGCTTATAACTTTCGTGTTGGTTGGTGATATTATCTAAAAATAATTGGAAATCACCCTGAGTGTCTTTTAAAACTGTGGTGTGTCCTTTTACAAGTGCTTTCATTTATTGAATTTTTGATGCCAATAAATAAATTACCGCCATTCTAACTGCCACTCCATTTTCCACTTGATTTAATATCAACGATTGATTAGAATCGGCTACTTCAGAAGTAATTTCAACTCCCCGATTTATTGGTCCAGGATGCATTATTACAATTTCTTTATTTAAAGAATCAAGTAAGGTTTTATCTAATCCGTATTGTTGTGAGTATTCTCTTGTTGAAGGGAAAAAATTCACATCCATACGTTCGTTTTGAACTCTTAACATATTTGCTACATCACACCATTCCAATGCTTTCCGTAAATTTGGCTCAACTTTTACTCCAAGAGACTCAATGTGTCTTGGAATAAGCGTTTTTGGTCCGCAAACTTTCACTTCAGCACCTTGCATTTGCAAAGCATAGATATTTGAAAGTGCTACACGAGAGTGCAAAATATCGCCTACAATTACAACTTTTTTACCTGCGACTTCTCCCAATTTTTCTCGAATTGAATAACTGTCTAAAAGAGCCTGTGTTGGATGTTCGTGCGCCCCATCTCCGGCGTTAATAATACTCGCTTTTACATTTTGAGATAAAAAGTGAGCTGCACCAGGATTAGCATGTCGCATTACCACCATATCCACTTTCATAGAAAGGATATTGTTAACGGTATCTACTAGGGTTTCTCCTTTTTTTACTGAGGATTGCGCAGCAGAAAAACTAATTACATCAGCTGAAAGTCGTTTTTGAGCTAATTCAAATGATAATTTAGTTCTGGTACTATTTTCGAAAAATATATTAGCAATTGTAATGTCTCGTAATGAAGGAACTTTCTTAATTGGGCGATTGATTACTTCTTTAAAATGATCGGCGGTTTCAAAAATAAGGTCAATATCATTTTTGTTGATATTTTTAATTCCTAATAAATGATTTACACTTAATTCGCTCATTTTTATACTATTTGTTTACTATTTGTTGGTATTAAATATACTGCATCTTCGCCATCTTGCTCGTACCAGCATACCTTTACTTTTTCATCATTAATCGCGTCTACTTGGCGACCACGATAATCAGGTTGAATCGGTAAATCACGGCTAAATCTACGATCAATTAATGTTAGAAGCTCAATAGAAGCTGGTCTTCCAAAAGATTGTACAGCCGTTAATGCTGCGCGAATACTTCTTCCGGTGTACAAAACATCATCTATAAAAATTACTTTTTTATTTTCAACTAAAAAATCAATTTGGGTTTTATTTGCTTCTAATTGTTTGTCGTTTCTTCTGAAATCATCTCTAAAAAAGGTAATATCCAAATACCCTAAAAGGATGTTAGAAATTTTATATTCATTTTCTAAAAGTGATTTTAATCTTTCTGCCAAAAAAGTCCCACGAGGTTGAATACCAATAAGAATAGTATCTGAAAAATCTAAATGTTTTTCAATCAATTGACAAGCCAAACGATGAAGAATGATATTGACTTCTTTGGAAGTAAGCAATATTTTTTGACTCATATTGAAGATTTTTGTTTGGTTATGCAAATATATAATTTTTTTACAGATTTTAACATCGATTGAATAAGAACTGAAAAATATTTTATTTCATTTATTTTCAAAAAAAACTCCCGATTTCTCGAGAGTTTAATATTATAAATTAAGAATACATTTTGATTCTCAACTCTTTAATGCTATCATTTTCCAAATATTCATCAAAAGTCATGTATCGATCAATTGCTCCTTTTGGAGTTAATTCAACCACTCTGTTACCTACGGTTTGCGAAAATTCATGATCATGAGTTGTGAAAATAACAGAACCTTTGAAATTTTTAAGCGAATTATTAAACGCCGTTATAGACTCCAAATCCAAGTGATTTGTAGGTTCGTCTATCATCAAAACATTTGCACGTTCCATCATCATTCGCGAAAGCATGCATCTCACTTTTTCTCCTCCTGATAAAACACGGCTAGTTTTTAACGCTTCTTCTCCTGAGAAAATCATTTTTCCAAGGAAACCACGAATATTAACCTCATCACGTTCTTCTTCTGTTTTTACCCATTGGCGCAACCAATCTACTAATGTATAATCGTTTTCAAAAAACGAGTGATTGTCAACAGGTAAATAAGCCTGATTTGTTGTAACTCCCCAGTCAAAAGTTCCAGAATCTGCTTTTTGTAAACCATTTAATATATCGTAGAATGCAGTTGTTGCACGTGAATCTTTTGAAAACAAAATAATCTTGTCCCCTTTTGCCATATTTAAATCTACTCCAGTAAATAAAACTTCGCCATCTACAGAAGCACTTAAATTTTGTACATTTAATATTTGATCTCCTGCTTCTCTTTCTTGATCGAAAATAATTGCAGGATAGCGACGGCTTGAAGGTCGGATTTCAGCTATATTTAATTTAGAAATCATCTTCTTTCTAGAAGTTGCTTGTTTAGATTTTGCTACATTCGCACTAAAACGACGAATAAACTCTTCCAACTCTTGCTTCTTTTCTTCGGCCTTCTTATTTTGTTGTGCACGTTGCTTTGCAGCTAATTGGCTTGATTCATACCAAAAAGTATAATTACCAGAATAGTGGTTAATTTTTCCAAAATCAATATCTGAAATATGAGTACAAACAGCGTCTAGAAAGTGACGGTCGTGAGAAACTACAATTACAGTATTGTCATAATTAGCTAGGAAATTCTCTAACCAAGCGATGGTTTCAAAATCCAAATCGTTGGTAGGCTCATCCATAATTAACAAATCAGGATTTCCAAAAAGTGCTTGTGCTAGAAGGACACGAACTTTCAATTTTCCTTCTAAATCAGACATTAAGGTGTAATGACTGTCTTCGGTAATTCCTAAATTCGATAACAATGAAGCGGCATCCGAATCGGCGTTCCAACCATTCATTTCTTCAAATTGAACTTGTAACTCCCCTATTCTGTCAGCGTTTTTATCATTGTAATCAGCATACAATTCATCCATTTCTTTCTTAACAGCATACAAAACTTTGTTTCCCATCATTACAGTTTCTAAGACTGTAAAATCATCAAACATGTTGTGATTCTGATTTAAAACAGACATTCTTTTACCGGCTTCTAGGTGAACATGTCCGGCTGTAGGATCCATTTCACCTGAAATTATCTTTAAAAAAGTTGATTTTCCAGCACCATTTGCTCCAATAACACCGTAAACATTACCGTGTGTAAAAACCGTATTTACTTCGTCGAACAAAATTCTTTTACCAAACTGTACTGATAAATTATTGATAGTTAACATTGATATTCTTTATTTTAATTTTTGCAAAAGTAGAAAAAATCCCTCAATTTCAGCCAATTCATTGTTTGAAATAAGAGTAATACTTTAATTTAACTTACTATTAACACCTAAATTGAATTGGTCTAAATATTTTTGTATGTATTGCAATGAATTTTAATATGCCTAATTCTCCCTTATTAAGAATTTTTTCGACGCTATTTTTTCTTTCTTTAATTTCTTGTAATAAAGATTTTAAGAAGGACGACTATAGAGCTTATTTTGGTGGAGAAGTACTAAATCCAACCAATAGATTTATTTATTTCTCTAAAGATGGAGTTGTAATTGATACTATTCCACTTCAAAAAGACAATACTTTCTTCGTTCAATTCGATTCATTGGCACCAGGAATGTACACGTTTAAGCACGATCCGGAATACCAATATGTTTTTTTTGATAAAAACGACAGTATCATGGTTCGTTTAAATTCAAACAATTTTGATGAATCAATTATTTTTTGTGGTCGTGGAGATGCAAAAAATAATTTTTTAATGGAGACTTATTTAAAAGACGAAGCTGAAAAGGAAAAAATGTTTGATGTTTTTGATTATGATTTTGCAAAGTTTAATGCTAACATAGATTCTACCTACAATAAAAACAAAAAAAGCTATTTATCGCACAAGAAAGATATCAATTGGAGTAAGGAGTTTGATTTATTTGCGAAAGCTGAATTGGATTTTAATTATTATTCGAAAAAAGAATTGTATCCAATTATTCACAAACTTAGAACAGACGAAGATGTTTACGAAAAGTTACCTGCGAAATATTACAGTTACAGAAAAAACATCGACTTTAACAATGTAGAATTATCGACATTTTCTCCATTTGTAGTTTATTTATCTCATTTATTAAATAATTTAGGTTCTGTAAAATATCACAACCATTTTTCGGATGTAGATTTAGCATTAACTACCAATATCAATAAATTAAATATTGCTGATACTTTAATTAGGAATGAAAAAGTAAAAAATAGTATTCTCAATAATATTGCTTTCTCCTATTTACTAGAAGATCAAAATATGGTGAATAATCAGAAGTTTTTAAATATTTATAGAAAATACTCTACTGACAATAGTAGTAAAAACGAAATTCTAAAAATTGAAAACGCCATTAAACTTCTTAATGTTGGAAATCAATTACCAGAAGTAAACTTAGTAAACAAAGACGGAATTACTGTTTCGTCTAAGTCTATTATGAATAAGAAGACAGTATTATTTTTCTGGACTAAAGAAGCCTTAACTCATTTAGCTGCAGCACATAAGAAAGTATTAGCATTTAAATTACAACATCCTGAATACCAATATATCGCAGTAAATTTAGATGAAGATCAAAAAAACTGGGTTGATTTATTGACCAATTATAAGTTTGATGGAGTTCAAGAATACCGTTGTGCCAATTTTGAAGATGTGAAAAATAAATGGGCAATTACCAAAATTCACAGAACGTTGATTTTAGATGGAAATGGAAAAATAAAAGATGCATTTACCAATCTATTTGAAGTGAAATTTGCTGATAAACTGAAATAAGATAACTTACAAATAAAAAAGCGGTACTGATGATCGGTACCGCTTTTTTTATGCATTTTAATACTTTATTTGTTACCTTTTTCGAAGTCGGCAATAAACTGAGCTAAACCAATATCAGTTAAAGGATGTTTTAACAATCCAACGATAGCTGAAAGTGGTCCAGTCATTACATCAGCACCAATTTTAGCACAATTTACAATGTGCATAGTATGACGAACAGAAGCGGCTAATATTTGCGTTTCAAAACCATAATTATCATAAATCAATCGGATTTCCTCTATTAAACCTAAACCATCGGTTGAAATATCGTCTAATCTGCCTACGAAAGGGGAAACATAGGTTGCTCCTGCTTTTGCGGCTAAAATAGCTTGACCTGCAGAAAAAACTAAAGTAACATTGGTTTTAATCCCTTTATCAGAAAAGTATTTACAAGCCATTATTCCCTCTTTTGTCATTGGTAATTTCACGACAATTTGCGGGTGTAAATCAACTAATTCTTCACCTTCACGAATCATTCCATCATAATCAACTGCGTTTACTTCGGCACTAACATCGCCATCAACACTTTTACAAATGTCAACGTAATGTTTAAGGATATTGTTTTTTCCTGTAATTCCTTCTTTTGCCATTAAAGATGGGTTGGTTGTTACTCCATCCAAAACTCCAAGAGCTTGGGCGGCTTTAATTTCATTAAGGTTTGCTGTATCAATAAAAAACTTCATAATTGAGTATATTAAGTTAGGATGTTATTTTCTGCTAAATTACAATTTATAATGATTCATTAAAATTTTTTCAAAGACTTTATCGGGTAAAATCCTCTTCAAAACGATGGAGAATTTCTGAATGAAACTTCCCACCTTATAATGTATTTTTAGATTGGGTGAATTGATGATTTCTAATATAGCTTCTGCCATTTCGATAGGATTATTTCCGCTATCAACTTGGTCGTTCATCATTTTTAGTGTGGCACCGTAGGATTTTTCATAATCTGATCCTTTTATTACGGGAGCGTGAAATCGTCCAGCAGCGATATTAGTAGCATAATCTCCTGGAGCAACATTAGTAATATTGATTCCAAAAGGTTTAACTTCCATATTCATTGATTCGGTGATTAATTCTAAAGCCCCTTTTGATGCAGAATATATTCCACGATACGGCAATCCCATGTATCCTGCAATGGAGGTAATATTGATAATTAAACCCGATTTTTGAGCACGCATTTGTGGTAAAACAGCCTTCATCACTTCAATTGGGCCAAAGAAATTGGTTTCGAAATTATTTTTTATTTCTTGAGATGGTATTTCTTCGATTGGACCTGTAATTCCAACACCAGCATTATTGATAAGTATATCAATAGTTCCAGAAAGTTCAATTACTTTTTTTACTGCATTTTGGATTGAATCGGTAATTCGAACGTCTAATTCTAATAATGGAAATGCAGAATTTCTAATATTGTCAGGGTTTCTACTCGTTCCATAAACGACAAAACCTTTGTAATGCAAAAACTCGGCGATAGATTTTCCTATTCCTGAAGAAGCCCCTGTTATTAAAACTACTTTATTCATAAACGAATTGTTTTAGAATGTAAATATAGTTAATTCTGATATTTGGAAAACTGAAAGTTCAAAATTAGTCCCGATTGCAGTGAAAATCCCACGCTTTTTTTTGCGTGGATTGCAGCGAAAAGCGGGTCTGAAAGCGAGAGAAACTAGGGACGATTTACTCCAAAAAAAAATCCTCCGAAAGGAAGACTATTTGAATAAAAAAAGGCAAGCGACCTACATCGCATCGCTCAACCACTTACCCTTGCTACGTTCCCATCCTGGGGGATTTTGCAGGAGCAGATCGTGTAGGACTTGCCGTTGCAAATATACAATTAATTTGTATTTTTGCAACTCAATTATATAAACTTTTGTGTTGTAACTTTCCCCACAAATAAAACTCATTATGAAAAAATATAACCTTCTCTCAATCATTTTATTAGGCTCTCTTTTTGTTAGTTGCAACGGTTCAAAATCGGCAACTGAAAAATATTTTAGTTTTGACGAAAGCAAATTTAAAAGTGAATACAGCAATGATGACAGTCTTTCACTGCGTTTATTGAATGGTGAAAATAAAAAAATCGACAGTATTGTTTACTTTGTAAATGACAAAAATATTGGTTCGAAAAAGAATTTGGAGAACCTAACATTTAGCTTAAAAGATCAGAAATTAGGGTATAAAAATTTAAAGGCCTTAGTTTATTTTGAGGGTGAAAATCAGGAAATAACTTCTCGTATAGAATTGGTTTCAAATGTGAATCCGAAGTTATTGAACTATAAAATTGTGAATACTTATCCTCACGATACTTCTTCTTTTACGGAAGGTTTGGAATTTTATAGAGATACTTTATTTGAAGGAACTGGACTTCGTAAATTTTCGAAATTATTAAAAACAGATTACAAAACAGGAAAAATTTATAAATCGGCGAAATTGGACGATATGTATTTTGGTGAGGGAATAACTATCATAAATAACAAATTGTATCAATTGACTTGGGAGGAAAAAAAGGGATTTATTTACAATATAGATACTTGGAAAGTGGAAAAAACATTTGATTATGACAAGCCAATTGAGGGTTGGGGAATGACGAATGACGGAAAAGTAATTTATCAATCGGATGGAACAGAGAAAATTTGGAAGATGAATCCTACAAATCAAAAAATGATTGATTATGTGAATGTTTACTCTGGAAGCAGTAAGATCAAAAGCGTTAATGAATTGGAATACATCAACGGAAAAATTTACTGTAATATTTGGCAAAAAGACGCTATTGCTGTTGTAAATCCTGAGAATGGTAAAGTAGAAGCGATTATTAATTTGGCTGGCTTACGCAAATTTATAAAATATCCTGAAGCGGAAGTTTTGAATGGAATTGCTTATAATCCAAAAACGAAAACCATTTTTGTTACAGGAAAAAAATGGGAAAAACTATTTGAAATTTCAGTATCTGAGTAAATAATCAAAGCATAAAAAAACCGCCTTGTTTTCACAAGGCGGTATATGTAATTGAGGAACCTAATTAATCGTTTTGAGATTTTTGAGCTAAGTTGTAAATTACAAGACCAAATCCAATTTTGTTAATTGCATCAGCGATGTTGTAAGCTACGTCTACACTTCCTTTTCCTAGGATGTCTGTATACC
>NZ_JBIKQP010000038.1:0-17143 GCF_044349645.1 Flavobacterium sp.
GTTTACCTTGGTCAGAATTTTGAATTACGAAAAAAGAAATTAGAATTTTAATATAAAAAAGCCCTTAAAATTAAGGGCTTTTTTTATTACGATTTATTTATTTTAATTCTATTTATTATCATTGATAACATTACGTAAAAGACAATAATCAAAGCGACTCCAGAAAAATTAAACACTATTAATAATAGTAGAGAAATCAGTAAAAATACAATTTGCAAAGCATTATCCTTAAAGTTGAATTTCTTAATTTTTAATGCAAATAGAGGGATTTCAGCATTTAAGATAAATGCACTAACTAGGGTTACAAAAACTAAAACCCAAGAATTTGTCAATAATTCAAGTAGAATTAAGGAATCTGTATTTTTTAATATTAGAGGCAAACTCAATATAAATATTGCATTTGCAGGTGTTGGCAAACCAATAAAAGAATCTGTTTGGCGGGTATCAATATTAAAATTAGCCAATCGATAGCAAGAGCCTAAGGTAATAATGAAACCAAAATAAGGTAAATATATTAATGAAGGATCTGAATTTACTGAGTTGGTCAACATTTTAAACATCACAAAACCAGGCACAACTCCACTTGTTACCATATCTGCTAATGAATCCAATTGCAATCCTAACGGACTCGAAACATTTAATAATCTAGCAAAAAAACCATCAAAAAAGTCAAAGAAAATTCCTAGGCAAACAAAAAAGAAAGCCATTTCAAAATTTTCTTCACTAGCATAAACCAAAGCAATACATCCGCTAAATAAATTTAGAAGAGTAATTAAATTTGGAATCTGTTTTTTTATGTTCATTGGTTTCGATTTAAAGTAACAAAGAAAGCAAATTTAATACAATAAGTTATAGTCATGTACGTTTTTAGAATAGAATTTTTAAGTAAATTAAAAACAAAGATTGGTAATCGTTAAAAATGCATATTTTTGATGAAAATTTCAACACCTATTTTTGTTGCAAATCAAACCCATTTGAAAAATAAATTCTTCATATTATTATTCGTTGTAACCACAATTAACTTTGCTCAAACGGCAAGGAAATATTCCAATGAATTTATGAATATTGGTGTTGATGCGGCCGCTTTGGGAATGTCTAATGCGGTTACTTCTAGTTCAAATGATGTGAATTCGGGCTATTGGAATCCAGCGGGATTAATTGGATTAGAAGGAAAACAGGCTTCCTTAATGCATGCAAGTTATTTTGCAAATATTGCACAATACGATTATGCTGCCTATGCAACTCCTATAGACGATGAAAGTGCTTGGGGATTTTCGGTTATTCGATTTGGAGTTGATAACATCATGAATACAACGCAATTAATTGATAGTCAAGGAAATGTGGATTACAATAGAATAAGTTTATTTTCAGTTGCCGATTATGGAGTTACCTTTTCCTATGCTAGAAAACTAAAATTATCTGGGCTTCAATATGGTGTGAATTCAAAAATAATAAGAAGAATAATCGGAAAATTTGCGAGTTCTTGGGGATTTGGATTTGACGCTGGATTGCAATTTGAAAAAAACGATTGGAAATTTGGATTGATGCTTCGAGACATTACAACTACTTATAATGTTTGGGCAATAAACGAAACCGAGTTCAACACAATTAAGGATGCGGTTACTGGTCAAAATCAAGCATTACCTGAAAATACTGAGATTACATTACCAAAAGCACAATTTGGAATTTCTAAAAAAATTGATTTCCATAATGAGACTAGTCTTTTGGCTGCAGCCAATTTAAATATGAGTTTTACAAAAACCAATGATATTTTCTCTACAAATGGTTTAAGTATTGATCCAGCTTTAGGATTTGAATATGGTTATACCGACTTAGTTTTCGTTCGCGCTGGTGTAGGTAATTTTCAAAATGTGGTTCAAATTGATAATTCTAAAAAGGTTGCATTTCAACCCAATGTTGGTTTAGGATTTAAATATAAAGGAATTCAAATTGATTACGCATTAACTGATTTAGGTGATCAAAGTGCTGCATTGTATTCGAATATTTTCTCACTCAAAGTAGATTTAAGTATTTTTGGACAATAAATAAAATAAAATGTGCACTAGAAAATTTGCTTTATTATTTGTTTTACTCCTATCGTTATTTACACTCAAGGTAAATAGTCAGGAAATTACTCTATCTAATAATGCTGAAGTTAGTATTTTGACTTGTGGAACTGGGTCGGAAATTTATTCTTTATTTGGCCACACCGCAATTAGAATAAAAGACACAACCAACTTTGTCGATCAAGTTTATAACTACGGAACTTTTGATTTTAGTACTCCAAATTTCTACTTGAGATTCATAAAAGGAGATTTACAATATTTAGAAACTAGTTGCACTTTTGAAGAGTTTTTTCAAGAATATTTATACGAAAAAAGAAGTATCGACGAGCAAATATTAAACTTATCTCAAGAAAAAAAACAAGCCCTTTTTGATTATCTAAACGCTTCTTTAAAATCGGATGAGCGATTTTATACTTATAAATTTATTGATAAAAATTGTACCACAATGGTTATCAACACGATAAATAAAATAATTGGAAAACCTGTAATTGGAATAAATTCAAGCGATGCACAAAGCTGTAGAACAATACTTTATCCCTATTTTAATAATCATTTTTATACACAGTTAGGAACAAGTATTATTTTTGGAAATAAAGTTGATTTGAAAAGCGAACAACTGTTTTTGCCTTCCGAGCTTTATAACAACATCAAAGATTTAAAGGTCGACAATCAGTCTATTTGTAAGGAAAGTAATAAGATATTAGAAGTTGAAAAAACAGAAATTCCATTTTCGTGGTGGAATAATTTTTATGTTTTTTGTCTGTTCTTTTTAATAATAATACTTCTTAACAAACCCTCAATTTATAAAGCTTATTTCGTTTTATTGGGTTTACTAGGGCTGTTCTTTATTTTTGCTGGATTTTACTCATTGCACAGAGAACTTGTAAATAATTACAACGTCTTGTTATTCAATCCGATATTGTTTGCATTAATTTACTTTGAAATAATAAACAATAAAAAATGGATTTTATATTCAAGTATTTTCTCTTTAATTTGTTTAATAATTTACATATTTATTTTATTAAACAAACAATATTTAGGGATAGTAGCTCCATTAATTATTACTAGCGGAGTAAGGTTGATTCAATTAATTATGAAAAATAGAAGCTAAAAAAAACAGCATTCTAAGAATACTGTTTTTTATAATAATTGGCATATTCACCAGAAGTTACGTTTTTGAGCCAAGGTTCATTATTTAAATACCAATTTACTGTTCGTTCCAAACCTTGTTCGAAAGTTACTGAAGGCTTCCATCCAAGTTCTTTATTGATTTTTGAGGCATCGATAGCGTATCTTAAATCATGTCCTGGGCGGTCTTTTACATAAGTAATTAATTTCGCAGAAGTACCTGGCTCACGTCCTAATTTACTATCCATTATCTGACAAAGTAATTTCACTAAATCAATATTTTGCCATTCATTAAACCCGCCAATGTTATACGTTTCATGATTTCTACCTTCGTGAAAAACTAAATCAATTGCAACAGCGTGGTCTTCTACAAATAACCAATCCCGTGTATATTTACCGTCTCCATAAACTGGAAGAGGCTTATTATTGATAATATTATTGATGAAAAGTGGTATTAATTTCTCAGGAAAATGATTTGGGCCATAATTATTCGAGCAATTTGTAATTACATATGGCAAACCGTAAGTTTCACCATAGGCACGAACAAAATGATCCGAACTTGCTTTTGAAGCTGAATATGGAGAATTAGGATCGTAGGTAGTGGTCTCTGTAAATAACCCTTCGGCGCCTAAACTCCCATAAACCTCATCGGTACTAATGTGATAAAAACGCTTTCCATCTTCGTTACCTTTCCATTGTTTTTTGGCAGCATTAAGCAAGTTCATTGTTCCAATAACATTTGTTTTTACAAATGACAACGGATCTTCAATAGAACGATCTACATGAGATTCAGCAGCAAGATGCAAAACGCCATTAAATTGATGGGTTTCAAATAAGGTAGAAATAAATTGTTCGTCAACAATGTCGCCTTTTACGAAGGTGTAATTTTCATTATTTTCAATATCGGCAATATTCTCTAAATTCCCTGCATAGGTTAATGCATCAAGGTTGTAAATATGATAATTTGGATATTTATTTACAAACCTACGAACCACATGCGAACCAATAAATCCAGCGCCTCCTGTTATTAATATTTTCTTCATATAGATTTCTTAGCTTCTTTAGCTACCGATACATTGGTAAATAAAACCAATTTCTGTTAGTTTTTTACGATCTAAAATATTTCTTCCATCAAATACAAAAGCTGGTTTTTCCATATTATCGTATATTTTTTGCCAATCGTAGGTATTAAATTCATCCCACTCTGTTAAAATTGCAATTGCGTGAGCATTTTTACAGGCTGAATAAGAATCATCAAAAGATTCAATTCCTTTTCTATTTAATTCCGGTTTTCTGGATTCTAAATAATCAAGATCGGCTAAAACTTTATTTTCAGACACTTTAGGATCATAAACTGCAATTTTAGCTTCTTCTTTCAACAAATAATCGGCCACATAAATTGCAGCTGATTCTCTCGTATCATTGGTATCTTTTTTAAATGCCCAACCTAAGAAAGCAATTTTCTTACCTGATATTGTATTGTAAAGTGTGGTAATAATATTTTTTGCAAAACGATCTTTTTGGTGATCGTTCATAATAATTACTTGTTCCCAATAGTCGGCAACCTCATTTAATCCAAATGATTTAGCGATGTAAACTAAATTTAAAATGTCTTTTTGAAAGCATGAGCCTCCAAAACCAACAGAAGCTTTTAAAAATTTAGGTCCAATTCTGCTATCCATTCCAATTGCTCTGGCTACTTCATTGATGTCGGCACCTGTTTTTTCACATAATTCCGACATTGCATTTATAGAAGAAATACGTTGTGCTAAGAAAGCATTTGCGGTAAGCTTAGAAAGTTCTGACGACCACAAATTGGTAGTTAATATTTGTTGGCTAGGCACCCATTTTGAATAAATAGCTACTAACTTTTGAATTGCAATCTGACCTTCTTCTGAAGGATCTCCACCAATTAAAACTCGATCAGGGTTAAGCAAATCGGAAACTGCGGTACCTTCAGCCAAAAATTCAGGATTGGATAAAATTTGAAATTTAACTCCATTCCCAGTGTTGTCTAAAATACTTTTTACAGCCTCGGCTGTTCTAACAGGTAAAGTTGACTTTTCAACAACAATTTTGTCATTTTTTGCCACTTTCGCTATTTGCCTTGCGCAAAGTTCAATATATTTTAAATCAGAGGCCATTCCCTTTCCTGCTCCATAGGTTTTTGTGGGAGTATTTACCGAAATAAAAATCATTTCGGCTTCATCAATTGCAGATTCAACATCTGTTGAAAAAAACAAATTCCTATTTCTTGATTCCGCTACTATTTCGCTTAATCCTGGTTCGTAAATTGGAATATTATCTACATTAGGATCGTTCCAAGCGGCAATTCTTTCGGCATTTAAGTCTACTACTGTAACCTTTATATGTGGGCATTTTTGGGCGATAATGGCCATTGTAGGTCCACCAACATAACCAGCCCCAATGCAACAAATTTTAGTAATTTCCATTTATATTTGTTTCAATTTTAATTATTTTTAAACGTATTTTCAAAAGGTATCCTCTGCAAAATACTTCTTCCTAATGTAACCTCATCGGCATATTCTAATTCATCGCCAACTGATATTCCTCTTGCAATTGTGGAGGTAACAATATTGCTATCTTTTATTTGCTTATAGATGTAAAAATTGGTTGTATCTCCTTCCATAGTGGAGCTTAACGCAAAAATTAATTCTTCTACTTTTCCTGAATTTACTTTTTCAACCAAAGAATTAATCTTCAATTGACTTGGTCCAATTCCGTCCATAGGTGAAATTTTCCCTCCTAGAACGTGGTATATTCCTCGATATTGTCCCGTATTTTCAATTGCCATAACATCGCGAACATCCTCTACTACACATATTAATTGATGGTTTCTTTTGGAATTGGAACAAATTTCACAGATTGCAACATCAGAAATAGTATGACAGCTTTCGCAAAATTTTATTTCTTCTCTAAAAGAGCTCAATGCATTTGACAAAAAAACAGTTTGCTCTTTTGGCTGTTTTAATAAATGCAACACTAATCGCAATGCTGTTCTTTTACCAATTCCTGGCAATTGCGCCATTTCATTTACTGCGGCTTCTAATAGTTTTGAAGAAAATTCCATTTTACAAATGTACTAAAATTGTTTATTTATAAAAGTAAGTTACTATGTTTTCGACAATTGAAATTACAATAAAAATATCAATTAATGGTAATTATTTATACAGTATATTTGTAAAAATTAATCAAGTGTTTTCAATATTTAAATCCAAGCCAAGACTTTCAGAAATAATTCCTACTGGATATGTAGATATTCATTCTCATATATTACCAGGAATTGACGATGGCGCTGAAAACATTGTACAAACTTCAAAATTATTAGAAAGATTAAATAAAATTGGTTTTTCAAATTGTATCGTTACTCCGCATACACTTCCCGAAATTTGGGACAACACTACAAATGGAATTATAAAAACTTTTCAATCTACCAAGCAAGATTTAAAAGAACCCCTAAAATCTATGCTCCAAAGTTGTGCTTCAGAATACATGATTGACGAGGTATTCCTTGGTCGCTTGCAAACAGAACCTTTATTGACAATTAAAGATAATATCGTATTAATTGAAATGTCTTATATGAATCCGCCATTGGCATTAAAAGATATTATTTTTGAAATACAACTAAAAGGATACCAACCTTTATTGGCTCATCCAGAGCGTTATTTATTTTATCATCAGAATACAAAAATGTACGATAAATTAAAGGATTTGGATGTAAAATTTCAATTAAATTTACTTTCAACTGTTGGTTACTATGGTAACAAAGTTGCAACAGCAGCAGATTTTTTATTGAAAGAAAATTTGATTGATTTTGTAGGTTCCGATGTTCATCATATGAAACATGTAAACGCTTTTGAGAATAAAATAATTATCAAGTCTGAGAAACAACTTAAAGTAGCAATTGAAAGAAATTCATTTTTTAAGTAAATCAACTTTTATTTTCTTTTAAACCATCTCAATAAATTTTTACTTCTAGGTTTATTTTCATCTGAATCTTCACCATATCCGTAACCATAACCATAATTATAGCTATAACTATAGCCGTAACTGTATTTATATCCGTAGCCGTAACCGTATCCTTTTTCGCCTCCCACATTATTAATCACGTAGGACATATTTACTAATTTACCTTGTTCTTTAAGTCCTTTAGAATAGGTTAATAGTTTTTTATCCGTGTGATCTGCTCGTGTAACATAAACAGTAACATCAGCTAATTGTGAAATCAACAAGGTATCCGTAACTAAAATAGTCGGCGCAGTATCGACAATTATATAATCAAACTGTTTTTTCAAGATATTTAATAACTCTTCGAAACGACCATTTGATAACAATTCTGCTGGATTAGGTGGAACAGAACCAGCAAAAACAATGCTTAAAAATTCATTATCAAATACTTTTTCATAAATCAAATTTTTCCAATCGGTGGCAGTATCATACAAATAATTCGACAAACCGATTCGGTTTTTATTAACTTTAAGATACTTATGTAATTGAGGGTTTCTTAAATCTGCTCCAATTAATAGTACTTTTTTATCCATAGAAGCAAAAGTCAAAGCTAAATTTAAGGATACAAAAGTTTTTCCTTCTCCTTTAATAGAGGAACAAGTATAAATAATAGGACATTCGCCTTCTTTTTTTAATGGACTTAAATAGTTAACATTTGTTCTTAATATTCTAAAAGATTCTGCTAGAACTGATCGGTCATTCTTAGTTATAATTCGATGGTTTTCATCAATAAATGGGATTTCAGCTACAACTGGAATGTTTGGTGATAACCTTTCAAAGTCGATTTTGCTATGAATTTTGGTATCCATTAAGAGAATAATATAAACTATTCCAAACGGGACAATTAATCCAATAAATAAAGCAACTAGATAAAAAATACTTCTTTTTGGAGCAATAGGAACATAATTGGTCATTGCATAGTCAACCACTTTTATTGATGGGGTAGTGATGGCTTTTGCAACTGAAGCTTCTTCCCGCTTTTGCAAAAGAAACAAATAAAGTGTCTCTTTTATATTTTGTTGACGTTCAATAGAGCGAAGTATTTTTTCTTTAGCTGGAAGGCTACTGAAATTATTCGAGTTTTCTTGCTTTAATGATTTTACATTTTTAATTGAAATTGCCAATTGCTTTTCCAATACTTTTATGGAATATAGAATATTCTGTTTAAGTTCGATAATTCTGTCCGAATATTCAACGACCATGGGGTTTTTAACTCCAGCGCTAACTAATAATTTGTCTCGTTCTAATTTTGCTTTATTATAATCAGCAATTAAAGAATTGATATTTTCATTTTCAATTCCAATATTTGAAGGTAATAATTCAAAAGATCCATCTTTTTTAAGAGTTTCTTCCAAAAATTTTGCCAAAGCTATTTGCGTTTCTAATGCATAATAATTTCCTTCAGTAGCTGATTTTTTTGTTACTGTAACTTTAGCATCTTCTTGTAAATAGCTCAAGTTATTTTCTGTTTTATACGACTTTTTTTGGTTTTCAATAGAGTCCAACTCACCACTCAAATTAACAAATCTCTCGTTTACAAAATCAATTGTTCTTTGGGAAACCAATTGACGATCCAAAACTCCATCTTGATTGAATTTATCGATTATTTCATTTATAATTGCTTCCGATTTATCTTGATTTTCGCCAGTTAATTCTATGGATAACACTTCGCTTTGTTTTGCTGTACTAGCTAATTGAAGTGAGTTAGACAATCCTTCAACTACAATAGCAATTGGAGTTCTTCTTACTCTGTAATGATCTTTACAAAATTTTGAAATTGAAACATTATTTTCTGGTACTAAAATAAACTTTTGTCCATTTATTTCATTCTTTTGACCAAATTCGAATAACTTATCTGAATTATTTTTTTCAGAAATCAATTTATATCCTTTGGGTTTCAATTCAATTTCAAAAACAATACTTTTTTTGTTTATGCTATCTAAAGGGTCTAACCAAATAACCTTGAAAGGTTTAAATTTCCATAATTGAGTAGTTTTAATATTTCCAATTGTATAATAGGACGTTTCTAAATTCAAATTTCTAGATACCAATTCTAATAATCGATGTGATTTTAAAACTTCAATTTCATTATCTAAATTTACTTTGGAATTAGAAAAAAGAGCTGCTACATCACTTGGAAGTTTCATTCCTCCCTTAGAATTATCCAATATTTTAATCTTTGCAGTTGTTTGATAAATATCGCTAGCATAACGTAAATAACTATAAGCTATAAGAAGTGATAATAGCGCGCCAATTACAAACCATCTCCAAAAAGCAAAATATTTGAAAAGAATTTCTTTGATATTTATCTCTTCAATTTCTGTGTTGTTGTTTTTATTTTCCATTCCTAAATTATCGCGTTAATAAAACAAATGTGGTTAATAGTATAGAAAAAACAGAAAGCACTGTACTTGTATTACCAATAAATCCAGCGCTTTTCACCTTTACATTATTTGGGTATACATATACAATGTCATTTTGTTTTATATTATAATATGGGGAATTGAACCAATCCGATTTTGTTAAATCAATTTTGTGATATTTCCTAATGCCTTCCTCTTCTCTAATTAGCATAACTTCTTTTCTATTGGCTTCAATAGTAATATCACCTGCATAACCTATTGCTTGTGGCAAAGTAATAGTTTGTTCGCTATAGGTATAAGTACCGGGCAATTTCACCTCTCCTAAAATGGTAACTTTGGCATTCAAAATTCTAATACTTACCGATGGATTTTTCAAATGCCCGTTACTTTCCAGAATAGATGAAATGGATTTTTCCAATTCAGAAGTCGTTTTACCACTTGCACTTATAGGTCCTAATATTGGAAGATTAATTTTACCTTCTGCAGAAACCAAATGACCTTGTAATTTCAATAATTCAATTGATGAAAACGCTGCAGAATTAACATTTATAGTATTATACGGAAGTGAGGTTTCGGGGTTTATAGTTGTTATTTTTACATCTAAAATATCATTTACTTGAATTTTAGGAAATGAATAAGTAATGTTGTTCTCGGTTCCTTCTTTAATATCGCTAAACAATATAATATCTTTTTTAGAAGCACAAGACACAAACAATCCTGTAACAATTATTAATAATAGACTCTTCTTTAAGTTGTAATTCATTTTCAGTTTTTTTTAATTATCTAATTGATTAAAGTGAGAATTCATACTTACAAATTCTGGGACAATTTCTTTCATTTTGGCAACCAATTCATTTTTATTATTGTTGTTGGCTATTGTGATTAACTCATTGACTTTTTGAAATAATAAATCATGCTCATCGCAGGTATCTTTCGCTATCATTATTTTACTATTGTGTGTTGGAACTGTTTTAGAATTGTCATTCAAAAGTTCTTCATATAGCTTTTCACCAGGTCGAAGTCCAATCGTTTTTATTTCAATATCTCTTTCTGGAATCATACCTGCTAAACGAATCATTTTACGAGCAAGGTCAATTATTTTAACTGGAGCACCCATATCAAATATGAAAATCTCCCCTCCATTTCCCATTGCTCCAGCCTCTAATACTAATTGGCAAGCTTCGGGAATGGTCATGAAATATCGAATTACATCAGGGTGTGTAATTGTAATTGGGCCTCCATTTTGAATTTGCTCTGTAAATAAAGGAACCACTGATCCATTTGAACCCAGAACATTTCCAAAACGAGTAGTAATAAACTTAATTTCACTCTTTTCATTTTTGGCAATTAAGCTCAAACCTTGAATGTATCTTTCAGCAATTCTTTTACTTGCACCCATAACATTACTAGGATTTACCGCTTTATCAGTCGAGATAAAAACAAAATTCTTAACTCCATATTCCATAGATAATTCGGCGGTATTCATCGTTCCAACTACATTTGCAAATATTGCTTGTGACGGATTTTCCTCCATCATTGGAACGTGTTTATAGGCTGCAGCATGATAAACCACCTCGGGTTTAAAATTTACAAATACCTCTTTTAATGTTACTTTGTTTCGAACATCCCCTATTATGGTTAGAATTTTAGAATTTGAATTTAATTTATCCAATTCCGCTCTTAAATAATGAAGTGGCGTTTCAGCTTGATCTAATATTATTATTTTTTTAGGATTAAATCCAATAATTTGTCTTGCCAATTCACTCCCAATTGATCCAGCTGCACCAGTAACAAGAACTGTATTATTTAGGATTTGATTTGAAATTGGGGTTTGATCTAATGAAATGGTACTTCTATCTAATAAATCTTCAATTTTAAACTCGATAATTTTTTTTGAAATAGCTTCTTGATTTTCCCAATCGGTAATAGTTCCTGAGTTATAAACTTTGATATTCGCTTCCAAACAATCTTCAACAATTTTTATTTTTTCAATATTTGTAAGATTATTATCAGATAGGATTAGCACCTTAGCATTTAATGCTCTTAATATTACTGTGATTTTCTTTTTCGAATTTAATATTGGAATATTGAGTATTCTTTTTGAAAAATCTGATTTTTTTTTGTCAATAAATCCCACTATTTGAAACCGCTTTATTTTTTCAGACTGTAGAGCAGTAACTACGGAAATAGCATTTGCGTCAGTGCCATAAACTACAGTTCTTTGGGTTTTTGAATTTTTTTCATAAAAGCTAATGTTCTCATAAACTACTTTAATAAAAACTCTAAATAATAACAATACGGAGAATGTTATTATAAAATCAATTCCTAAAGAGGGTAGTAAATATATTTTTTTACCAATAAAATAATAGGTGCTGTAATTGATAAATACCAATGTGAAAAAAGTACAAATAGTGGCGTACAAAAGTTTAACCCCGTCAATAAATGTAGAATATCGAAGTATTCCAGAATAAGTTTTAAATACAATAAAGAAAAAAATATTGATTAAAACTACTAATCCGTATCTTGAGGGAACATCAAGAGTATCATAAAATTTAACTCTTAAACTCCGAACAATAATATATGATATTTGGATTGATATTACTGTTAAAAACACATCCATAAAAAAAACCATCCATCTTGGCAAGTAATTCAAAGAGAAGAGTAAATTCTTAATTTTGTTTTTATTATTTCGTAAATTTATTTTCATAAATAGTGGATAATTTTATCTTAAATGGGATTTTTATCTGGAAGTTTAATTTTTATTATATAGCGTTTTGAAAATGATTTTTATATCCCCAAAAATTGAATTTGAATTATAGTATTCTAAATTCATTCTAACTTTATCGGGAAATATTACGGTATCATTATACCAAAATGGATTTTCATGGTTTTCCAACAAATCTCCCTCGTTTGAATATTTTATACTTGCTAAACTTGTTAAACCGGGTTTTAATTCTAAGATTTTTCTGTTTTCCCCTATTAAAAGATCATAATAACCTTCAATGTCTGGTCTTGGACCTACAAAACTCATATTTCCAATAATAATATTAAATAATTGGGGTAGTTCGTCCAATTTAGAACTTCTTAAAAACCTACCCAATTTTGATATTGGATGTTTCTTGGAGATTCCGAAAGTTCTTATTTTATAAATTGTAAAAGGTAATCCAAATTGCCCAATTCTCTTTTGAAAAAAAATCCCATTTTGTTTGGTATCTATTGTTGCAATTACAAATAGTATTATAAGAAATGGGCTTATAATTATTAAACCAATGGATGCAAAAAAAAGATCAAAAAGTCTTTTTGACATTGTTAATTTTACAATTTAAAGAATAAAAAACAGAAATAAAATCGATAGGTGTGCAATAAGTAATTTCTTATTTTCCAAATAAACTTCTAACAACATTTGCAATTCTCTCTCTGTCATCATCAGTTAAATTAGAGCCTGACGGAAGGCAAAGTCCATTTTCAAATAAAGTTTCTGCCACTTTATTACCGTAATAAGGATATTTCGAAAATACTGGTTGTAAATGCATTGGTTTCCATAAAGGGCGAGATTCAATATTTTCGTTTTCTAATGCCAGTCTCATAGTTTCACGCGATATTCCTTTGGTTTCAAGTGGATCAATTAGTATTGTAGTCAACCAATAATTTGAAAAATAATCGGAATTTGGAGCTTTAAATACTGTGACTCCCAAAATTCCTCTAAAAAGTGCTACATAAAAATCGTACATTTTTCTTCTTAAGGCAACATGGGCATCCAAAACTTCCATTTGGCCACGACCAATTCCTGCACAAATGTTGCTCATTCTATAGTTATATCCAATTTCAGAATGCTGATAATGTGGCGCTTCATCTCTAGCTTGTGTAGCATAAAAAATTGCCTTTCCTTTCTGAGCTAATGTATTGGTAACCAATGCTCCCCCACCCGATGTGGTAATAATTTTATTTCCATTGAAAGATAAAACTCCAAAGTCTCCAAAGGTTCCACATTTTTGACCTTTATGGGAACTTCCTAAAGCCTCAGCACTATCTTCTAGAATTGGAATACTATATTTATCAGCGATACATCGAATTTTATCTATTTGATAAGGCATTCCATATAAATGAACTGCGATAATTGCTTTTGGCTTTTTCCCATTTTGAATTCTATCTACTATTGCGGATTCAAGGGCTACAGGACACAAATTCCAGGTTTCTAATTCACTATCAATGAAAACAGGTGTGGCATTTTGATAGATTATGGGGTTGGCTGAAGCTGAAAATGTAAAACTCTGACATACTACTTCATCATCTGTTTTAACACCCAATAAGATTAGGCCTAAGTGTAATGCTGCTGTTCCTGAACTTAAAACACAAACATTTTTATCGAATTCAAGATAATTTTCCAACTCTATTTCAAGATTTTGAACATTAGGTCCTAATGGAGCGACCCAATTTTCTTTAAAGGCTTGATTAATATAGTTTTGCTCCGTACCACCCATATGAGGTGAAGAAAGCCATATTTTTGATTTACTCATGAGGATTATACTTTATAACTTTACCTGGATTACCTACAACAACTGAATAATCCGGGATATCATCAAGCACTACAGTTCCAGCACCTATAGTAGTCCATTTACCAATTTTCAATCCTTGAATAATTACCGCTCCAATACCAACATGAGTTCCTTCACCTATTGAAACAAAACCAGCTACAGAAGCATTTGGGGATATATGAACAAAATCATTAATTGTACAATCATGCTCAACTATAGATCCAGAATTAATAATACAGTGTGATCCAATATAAACATTTGGATTAATTATAGCTCCTGCCATAATAACTGACCCTTTATTTATAATTACATCAGAAGCAATAATTGAATTCGGATGAATTGCTGTTTGATAATTTGCAGTTATTCTATTTACGATCTTTCTTCGATTATTATTGTTCCCAATGGCAATAATTAATGATTTATTTATAAAATAATCTACGCTATATTTATTTGAAACTGGAATATTTGATATTATTTCAATTAGTGGATTATCATCAAAAACCCCCTCTATTGTTTCAAAATTAGATTTATTAATAATATCAATAATAACTTTACAATGACCACTTGCTCCAAATAAATACATACTAATCTCCTTTAAAAAAATCAACTGAAACTGATTTATCAGCAGAAATATTTTCTCTGTTAACTACTTTTTTTATTGTTAATAAAACTATTTTAATATCTAGTTTAAGGGACAAATTGTCTACATACCAAACATCATATTCAAATTTTTGCTCCCAACTAATTGCATTTCTACCATTTATTTGCGCCCAACCTGTCATGCCTGGTTTGACTAAATGTCTTCTTTGTTGAGAATCATTATAAAGAGGTAAATATTGGGGTAATAATGGACGTGGTCCAACTAGACTCATATCGCCCATGAGGACATTAATCAATTGAGGTAATTCATCAATTGAAGTTTTACGAACAAATTTTCCAATATTAGTTAGCCGGATTTCATCAGATAATAAATTACCTGAACTATCCTTTTTATCATTCATCGTTTTAAACTTTATAATATTGAATAATTTCCCATGTTTTCCTGGTCGGGTTTGAAAGAAAAATGGCTTTCCTTGATTTGCAAATAACAACGTAAAAGTGATTAAAATAATCATAGGAGATAGAAGTAATATTAAAATTAATGAACATAAAAAGTCAATTAACTTCTTAATAATAATTTGATGCATTTTATGATTTTTTTTATGTTGATTGAATAGAATTTATTTCTCGAATTCTATTCATCCATTTTGTTTAGAAGAAAAACAAACTTATTATATTGAATTTCATCATCAAAAGTTAAACTTAATTTTTGACAATTTTTTTTCTGTTGAATTAAATTTTCGGGTACTTTTATTATATCTTTAAGTACATTTACTAATGATAAATAATCAGAGGCATTGTATTGATATCCTAAGTCATATTCCTTTATCAATAATGCTAAATTTCTTTTTAGTGAATTTACAAGAGGTAAACCGGCCGCAAAATAATCATAGCATTTAATTGGCATAGATACTGGTGAAGCATCCGTATAGGATGAAAAACCAAAATCACAAAATTTAAATAATTGATATAGCTGATTAGTTGGTAAACTTCCTAAAAAGATAATATTCTTTTCAATAATTGAAGTTTTTTTAACCAATTCAGCTAATGGACCCGCACCAGCAATTAAAAATTTTAATTGTGGATAATCATTTTTCATATATTCAGCTGCTTTTAATAATGTCTTGATGTCATAACTTTCGCCAAGTGTACCTGCGTAAATTCCCCAAATTTCATTAATTGGTTTTGAAAGGTTTAGTTTTGATAAAAAATCATTATTTTCAGAATATACAATTGAATTTATTGTAGAAACGTCACAACCCCAATAAACTACTTCACTTGGAACGTTATTATTGATTTTTGTACCAACCTGCAAATAATCAGGTGCAACTGCAGTTAAAGCAGAAGCCGATTTGATAATTAATTTCCTCCTCAAGTAGAATGGATAAAATAGAAATTGACCCAACCACCTTAATTTTTTTGAAATTTTTAAAGCAAATAACTCAGGCCATAAATCCATTATGTCAATAATAATCTTGGCTTTTGACAATTCGAATAAAGGTTTTAAATTATTATACATAAAAATAGCAGGCTCTTTTAATATTATATAGGCTGGTAAATCATATTTTTTATTATTATCTGATATGTTTTTAGCAAATAATTTTTCATATTTAATCCTTTCAAATGAAATATGCGATTTATATCCAATAGTCTTTACAACACTAATATTGAAGTTTTGATTTATTTGAATATCTTGAGTTGAGTCAATTAAAATTTTATCTTTATGTGAATAATTTGAGATGAACAAACGAACTTCGTAACCGTTTTCGCTTAAGGCTTTTGCAATTAAATAATACCTTCCATGTCTCCAGCCTTCTTTTGGTACTTCACTATAAGGATCGATTACCCAAACGGATTTTCTTGATTTCATTTATAATATTAATTATTAATACATATCCATAATGTAGAATTGTTTTAAAAAAAAAAAGAATTGAATAAATAAAAACATAGATGTTTTTATAATTCAAATATTCTTTAAAATATATTTTTGTACTGTTAAATTCATGAATTTTATGTGCCAATAATTTTTTAGGGTTTTGCACTTTTCTTACATGGTTATGAATTACATTAATGCCAGGTATTACAAACCATAACATTTTATTTTTAATTAATTTTTCAGCTAATATCTGCTCTTCTCGATACAAAAAGGTTCTTTCATCAAGAAAATTAATTTGTTTAAATTTTAAAATATCAATAAACAAACAGCAACCGATTGTTGCATAAACATTTTTAGAAATTGAGTCGGAATATTTAGGATTATAATCAATTACTGCATTAATTATATTCATTTTCGATATTAAAGATATTTCTTTGCCATAAGAATCAATCAATTTTGGACCAACTATACAAATTGATTCATTTGTTTTAATTATATTTAAAAAATCATAAAAAAAATTTGGGGTCAAAAAAATAATATCTGGAT
>NZ_JBIKQP010000002.1:0-120863 GCF_044349645.1 Flavobacterium sp.
CAATGTCAAAAGTAATAGGAAAAGTATCGCAAATCATTGGGCCAGTAGTTGACGTAGTATTCAACGGTAAAGATGTAGAACTTCCAAAAATTTATGATTCATTAGAAATCACTAAAAAAGATGGTACATTATTAGTACTAGAAGTACAATCTCACATAGGTGAAAACACAGTTAGAACCATTTCGATGGATTCAACAGACGGTTTGAGCAGAGGATATGAGGTAGTAGGTACTGGAAATCCTATTAAAATGCCAATTGGACCAGATGTTTACGGACGTTTGTTTAATGTAATTGGAGATGCTATTGACGGATTAGGAGATTTGCCAAAAACAGGTGACAACGGAATGTCAATTCACCGTCAAGCTCCAAAATTTGAAGATTTATCAACTTCTTCAGAAGTTTTATTTACTGGAATCAAAGTAATCGATTTAATTGAGCCTTACGCAAAAGGAGGAAAAATTGGATTGTTCGGTGGTGCTGGTGTTGGTAAAACAGTATTAATTCAGGAGTTGATCAACAATATCGCAAAAGGTCACGGTGGACTTTCAGTATTCGCAGGAGTAGGAGAAAGAACTCGTGAAGGAAATGACTTACTTCGTGAGATGTTAGAGTCTGGAATTATTAAATATGGTGAAGAATTCATGCATTCTATGGAAGAAGGTGGATGGGATTTATCAAAAGTAGACAAACCAGGAATGAGAGAGTCTAAAGCTACTTTCGTTTTCGGTCAAATGAACGAACCTCCAGGAGCTCGTGCTCGTGTGGCGCTTTCAGGATTGTCTATTGCTGAATATTTCCGTGATGGTGCAGGTTCTGATCAAGGAAAAGACGTACTTTTCTTCGTAGATAATATCTTCCGTTTTACACAAGCAGGTTCTGAGGTATCGGCACTTTTAGGTCGTATGCCATCTGCGGTAGGTTACCAACCAACGTTAGCTACAGAAATGGGTGCGATGCAAGAGCGTATCACATCAACAAATAAAGGATCTATTACTTCAGTTCAAGCGGTATATGTACCAGCGGACGATTTAACTGACCCGGCTCCAGCAACTACATTTGCTCACTTAGATGCTACAACTGTATTGTCTCGTAAAATTGCTGAGTTAGGTATTTATCCTGCGGTAGATCCATTGGATTCTACTTCTAGAATTTTAACTCCTCAAATTCTTGGTGATGAGCACTACGATTGCGCACAAAGAGTAAAAGAGATTCTTCAAAAATACAAACAATTGCAAGATATCATTGCGATTTTAGGTATGGAAGAATTATCTGAAGAAGATAAGTTAGCTGTATCAAGAGCAAGACGTGTTCAACGTTTCTTATCTCAACCTTTCCACGTTGCTGAGCAATTTACAGGATTAAAAGGAGTATTAGTTGACATTAAAGATACTATCAAAGGATTCAACATGATTATTGATGGGGAACTAGATCACTTGCCAGAAGCAGCTTTCAACCTTAAAGGAACAATTGAAGACGCTATCGAAGCAGGAGAAAAAATGTTGGCAGAAGCATAATTGGTTGTTGGTTTTTGGTTAATGGTTGTTAGATTTTCAGCCATCAACTTTCAACCATCAACTATTAACTAAATAGAAATGATTTTAGAAATAGTATCACCAGAAGCAAAATTATTTTCAGGAGAAGTGACTTCGGTTTCTCTTCCAGGAGTAGATGGTAGCTTTCAATTATTGAATAATCACGCGCCGATTGTTTCCACTTTAAAAGAGGGATTAATTAAAATTGCCGCTTTGAGTTTTGATTTTAACAAAGGTTCGGAAGAGCAATTCAATAAAGTAAACGATCAAAATTATACCTTAGCTATTAATTCAGGAACAATTGAATTAAAAGACAACAAAGTGATTGTTTTAGTAGATTAAATTTAATTATAAAACATAAAAAAAGGCTCAATATATATTGAGCCTTTTTTGTATTTATATATGGTAATTAATTCAAAACAGGAACCTTGTAAAATACTCCTTGAGTGAAATTCACAATAGGATTTCCTAATGGATTATTAGCTATATTAAAAGAGTTAAATCTAAAAGTTCCGTTGATAGTTTTGTTAATTGGATCGTATTCTGAAAGAATAATTTGACCGTCCTGAGCGTTTGCCCCAGTGGTATATATTAAATTTTGACCATTTACAATATAACTAAAAGTAGCTTCACTTGCTGATCCAGTTCCAAGAACGCTTGTTATTGGACAAGGATTAGTTGCGCTAGGAAGTGGCATTTTTAATGTCAATGTTTCAAACTGGCTGTCGGCCTCTAGTGTAATAGTATTGTTTACAGCATCAATAGTTGCACTAAAGTCTTGCGCTCTCCAAAAATAGTTGTCCTTAGTTCCTTGTACAGCTGGATTATTGAAAGATATCTCTTCAGTACACCCGCTAAAAGTGATTGTTGCTAAGAATAGGATGATAAATTTTTTCATTTTCATAATTTTGATTTACAAAAATAGACTAATTAAATAAAAAAGCTAAAATTTTTAAAATAAATTACATCGATTTTTACATTATTTTACTCAATATCATAAAATTAACAGTAGTAGATTAGTTACATTCAAAAAAATAATTATCTTTGCACCCTTAATTAACGGAGGTCGTGTACCTCAAAATTTAATCATAAGATTATGTCTGTAAAAATTAGATTACAAAGACACGGTAAAAAAGGAAAACCTTTTTACTGGGTTGTAGCAGCTGATGCTCGCTCAAAAAGAGATGGTAGATACCTAGAAAAAATTGGTACTTACAATCCAAACACTAACCCTGCAACTATCGAATTAAACCTTGATAGCGCTGTAAGATGGTTACATAATGGTGCTCAACCAACGGATACTGCGAAAGCAATATTATCCTACAAAGGAGCATTATTGAAACACCACCTTGATGGAGGAATCCGTAAAGGGGCATTAACTCAAGAACAAGCTGACGCAAAATTAGCTGCTTGGTTAGAAGCAAAAGCTGGAAAAGTAGATGCTAAAAAAGATGGTTTATCTAAAGCACAAGCTGCTGCTAAAGCAAAAGCATTAAAAGCGGAACAAGCTGTAAATGCAAAACGTTTAGAAGATGCTGCTAAAGCTGAAGCGGATGCAATTGCTGCTGAGTCTGCAGTTGAAGAAGTGGAAGAAGCTCCCGCTGCTGAGGTAGAAGTTGAAGAAACTGCTACAGAGGTTGAAGAGACTCCTGCTGCTGAAGTTGCTGCTGAAGAAGTTGTAGCTGAGGTTGAAGAAGCTCCTGCTGCTGAAGTTGCTGCTGAAGAAGTTGTAGCTGAGGTTGAAGAAGCTCCTGCTTCTGAAGTTGCTGCTGAAGAAGTTGTAGCTGAAGCTGAAGAGGCTCCTGCTGCTGATGAGAATAACGAAGAAGCACAAGCTTAATTCATTTAGCGATTCATGCGTAAAGACGATTGTTTTTATTTAGGTAAAATCGCAAAAAAATTTAGCTTCAAAGGGGAAGTCTTAGCTTATTTAGACACAGACGAACCCGAGTTATACGAAAATTTGGAATCAGTGTTTGTTGAATGCAACAAACACTTGGTTCCTTTTTTTATTGAAAGTAGTTCCCTTCATAAAAATGATTTTTTAAGAATTCGTTTTGAAGACGTTACTACTGAAGAAGAGGCAGAAGCTATTCTTGGCAACGCTCTTTACCTTCCTTTAGATAGATTACCGAAACTTTCAGGTAAAAAATTCTATTTCCACGAAGTTATTGGTTTTGAAATCGATGATAAAAAACACGGGGTTATTGGCAAAATTGTATCTGTGAATGATACCACTGCACAGCCACTTTTTGAAGTTTTGAATGGTGATGTAGAAATGTTAATTCCAATGGTAGATCATTTTCTATTGAAAATTGATAGAGAAAATAAAAAAGTCATGATGGATTTGCCGGACGGTTTAATCGAAATGTACCTTTAAAATTGGTTATTCGGTTATTCGAAAATTCTGAAATGTAAAAATCTTAATTCTTTAATCAGAAATCACAATGTCGGTATTCCAATTCAAACAATTTTCTGTAAATCAAGACCAGACTGCGATGAAAATTGGAACTGATGGCGTTTTACTTGGAGCTTGGACGCCATTAGAAAATAATCCTAAATCAGTTTTAGATATTGGAACGGGAACCGGAATAATTGCTCTAATGTTGGCACAAAGAAGCGAAGCCGAACAAATTGACGCTTTAGAAATTGATGAAAGTGCCTACGAACAAGCGGTTGAAAATTTCGAAAATTCCCCTTGGGGAGATCGTTTGTTTTGTTTTCATGCAGGTTTAGATGAATTTGTTGATGATCCTGAAGACGAATACGATTTGATTGTTTCCAATCCACCTTTTTTTTCAGAAGACTATCGTTCAGATAATGAACAGCGGGATTTAGCTAGATTTCAAGAAGCCATGCCTTTTGAAGAATTGGTAGAAGCTGCCGATTTATTGCTTTCTGAAAACGGCATTTTTTCTGTTATAATTCCATTTAATAAAGAAGATCGATTCATAGAATTGTGTGCTGAAGTGGAACTTTTTCCTATAAAAATTACTCGTGTTAAAGGCACCAAAAACACCAAAATTATTCGCAGTTTGTTGGCTTTTAAAAGATATGAATTGGCAGTTTTAACAGCAGATGAACTGGTAATCGAGATTAGCCGACACGAATATACCCCAGAATATATTTCTCTTACGAAAGATTTCTACTTAAAAATGTAGCCCTAGCCCTGAGTGAAGTGGAAATCCCTCGCTTTTTAGCGAGGATTGCAACGGAAAGCAGGATTAAGCTCCAAAAGGAAGAGAGAAAAAATATAACAATTGTTAATCGGTTTGTTACATTTCTTTGTGTAAATTTGCATTTAAATAATAAGAAGTTTACTTCGTTTATAGCGAAATAACCAAAAGATCACATATGAAACCAGACTTATTTCAAGCTCCAGATTATTACAACCTTGATGAATTATTGACGGACGAGCATAAATTAGTTCGTGATGCCGCGAGAGAATGGGTGAAACGAGAAGTGTCACCTATCATTGAAGATTATGCTCAAAGAGCTGATTTTCCGACGCAAATTATTAAAGGATTGGCCGATATTGGTGCCTTTGGGCCTTATATTCCTGAAGAATATGGTGGTGCGGGATTGGATCAAATCTCGTATGGTTTGATAATGCAAGAAATTGAAAGAGGAGATTCTGGTGTTCGGTCAACAGCTTCTGTTCAATCTTCATTGGTGATGTATCCAATTTGGAAATATGGTAATGAGGAACAAAGAATGAAATATTTACCAAAATTAGCTTCTGGAGAATTCATGGGATGTTTTGGTTTGACCGAGCCAAATTATGGTTCAGACCCAGGAAGTATGATCACCAATTATAAAGATATGGGCGACCATTATTTATTAAATGGAGCAAAAATGTGGATTTCGAATTCCCCTTTTGCAGATATTGCAGTAGTTTGGGCTAAAAATGAAGAAGGAAGAATTCACGGATTAATTGTGGAACGCGGAATGGAAGGATTTACCACTCCTGAAACGCACAACAAATGGTCGTTACGAGCTTCGGCAACTGGAGAGTTGATTTTTGATAATGTGAAAGTTCCTAAAGAAAATTTATTGTTAGGTAAAACCGGTCTTGGTGCACCAATGCAGTGTTTAGATTCAGCTCGATACGGAATTGCTTGGGGAGCTATTGGAGCTGCAATGGACTGTTATGACACAGCGTTGCGATATGCGAAAGAGAGAATTCAGTTTGGGAAACCTATTGCAGCAACGCAATTACAACAAAAGAAATTAGCAGAAATGATTACCGAAATCACCAAAGCGCAATTATTAACTTGGCGTTTAGGAGTTTTGAGAAACGAAGGTAAAGCGACAACGGCTCAAATTTCTATGGCGAAGAGAAACAATGTTGAGATGGCAATTACTATTGCTCGTGAAGCTAGACAAATATTAGGAGGAATGGGAATTACGGGTGAATATTCAATTATGAGACACATGATGAATTTAGAATCGGTGATTACTTATGAAGGAACACATGACATTCACTTGTTAATAACAGGTGCAGATATTACCGGAATTCCAGCTTTTAAGTAGTAGTTAACAATTATTAAAGTATTGATAAAATTGATAGCAAAAGCTTCTTGGAAACGAGAAGCTTTTTTACTTTTGTGTAAAATTTTCAAACATGGATATCCAATCTATAAATAGGAGTATTGAAACTCAAAAAAGTGCTTTATTACAGCATTCATTATATGAAAAAGTAGAAACGATAGAAGACTTACATTGTTTTCTAGAAAGTCACGTTTATGCAGTTTGGGATTTCATGTCTTTGTTGAAAGCATTGCAATCAAAATTGACTTGTACCACAACGCCATGGATTGCTTCCAAAAACCCTGAAACTCGTTATTTAATTAATGAAATTGTTTTGGCAGAAGAATCGGATTTGACTTTGGACGGAACTAGATCAAGTCATTTTGAAATGTATCTTGATGCCATGACTTCTTGTGGAGCCAATACAGAAGAAATCAATAGTTTTATTGAGAACGTAGTTGCTACACAAAATATATTTGTATCAATAAAACAAAGTGATTTACATCCAAATATTAAAGCTTTTTTAGATTTCACCTTTAGAGTTATTGAAGAAGGGAAACCACATGAAATTGCTGCTGCATTTACCTTTGGTAGAGAAGATTTAATTCCAGCAATGTTTACGGAGATCTTAAGAAATTTCGAAGCCAATTTTCCTGAAACGGATTTAAGTAAATTGATTTATTATTTCGAAAGACATATAGAATTGGACGCTGATGAACATGGTCCGATGGCAATGAAAATGATTTCTGAACTTTGCGAAAATAGCGAAATCAAGTGGAAAGAAGTGGAGGAAATCTCAAAATTAGCACTTGAAAAACGCATCGGACTTTGGGATGCAATTGAAGAAAAAATAGTAAAATCAGAAACCGAATTGGTTTAATTCAAATAAAAAAGCGAGATAATCATCTCGCTTTTTTTATGCTTCAGGGGCTAATTCAATTTCAAGCCCTTCCAAATCTTCGGAAATATTTATTTGACATCCTAATCTGCTGTTGGGTTTAACGTTGAAAGCTTCGGAAAGCATGGCATCTTCATCGTCGCCTTTTTCAGGAATTTCTACAGAATTTAGAACATAACATTGGCAGGAAGCGCACATGGCCATTCCTCCACAAATTCCAATAGTACCTTCAGGAGCTAATTCATACATACGAACTACTTCCATCACGTTTAAATTCATATCGGTAGGAGCGAGGATTTCGTGAGTAACGCCTTCGCGATCGGTAATTTTTATTGTGATATCTGCCGACATAATTAATCTATAGATTTTACAACTTGTTTTTCGGCTTCTTTTCGAGTACCATCAAATCCGTCAACACCAGAAACGGTAGTGTATTTTAGTACGTATTTTTTTCCTGGATTCATTCTTTGGTAAACACTTTGAACCATTAAAGTCGCTTCATGGAATCCACACAAAATAAGTTTTAATTTTCCAGGATAGGTATTCACATCACCAATGGCATAAATTCCTGGAATATTGGTTTGATAATCGAATGAGTTGTTTACCTTAATCGCATTTTTTTCAATTTCTAATCCCCAGTTGGCTATTGGTCCTAATTTTGGGGTTAACCCAAATAAAGGAATAAAGTAATCTGTTTCGGTAGTAATTTTTTCACCATTGGTTTCAATGATTACCGATTCTATATTTTCTTTGCCATTAAAACCTACGATTTCTCCTGGAGTAATTAGTTTTATTTTTCCTAATTCTTTTAATTCTTGCACTTTTTCGACTGAGTCTAAGGCTCCACGAAATTCATTTCTACGATGTACTAATGTTACGCTTGAAGCTACATTTGAAAGGAAAATACTCCAATCCAAAGCGGAATCTCCACCACCTGAAATGACTACTTTTTTATTTCTAAATTTTTCGGGATCTTTAACAAAATATTCAATACCACGATCGTTTTGTTCGTAGAATTTAATTCCGTCAAGTTGTGGTTTTCTTGGTTCGAAACTTCCCAATCCTCCTGCAATTGCTACTGAATTGGCATGGTGTTTCGTCCCTTTATTTGTTGTAACAATGAAAGTTCCATCTTCAAGTTGGTCAATGGTTTCAGCAACTTCATTCAAGGTAAATCCAGGTTGAAACTGCTTAATTTGTTCCATTAAATTGGTCACTAAGTCACCGGCTAAAACAGATGGAAATCCTGGAATATCAAATATTGGTTTTTTTGGATATAACTCGGAAAGTTGCCCTCCAGGTTGAGGTAAACCATCAATAATGTGGCATTTTAACTTTAAAAGCCCTGCTTCAAATACAGTGAATAAACCTGTAGGTCCAGCGCCAATAATGAGAATATCCGTTTCAATCATTTTAAAATAATAATTTAATTATATTGGTTTAAACCAAAATTATTAATCAACATTTGTTACTGTTTCAATTTGTGGGGCAAACTTTTTAATGGTTGTTTCCACACCCATTTTCAGTGTCATTTGATTCACGCTACAACCTACGCAAGCTCCTTGCAAACGAACTTTCACATGTTTGCCATCTTCAATTGAAATCAATGCGATATCGCCACCATCAGAATTTAGAAAAGGTCTAATTTCTTGAAGTGCATTTTCTACGCTTGTTGTTAATTCTTCTATTGTCATAATTTCTATTGTTCCAATTAGACGAAATAATTATTTTTTTACCGCTGAACAGCCCGCCATTGTTGTTATTTTAACCGCTTCTGTTGGAGGTAAATTTTCATTTCTATTTACCACTTCCTGAACAACATTTCTAGTAATCTCTTGGAAAACTTTTTCTATAACTGAACCTTCTTGTAAAGCCGCTGGTCTTCCGTAATCTCCAGCCTCACGAATAGATTGTACAATTGGAACTTCACCAAGGAATGATACATTTAAATCTTCCGCAAGGTTTTTTGCACCTTCTTTACCAAAAATATAATATTTATTTTCTGGCAATTCTTCAGGAGTGAAGTAGGCCATATTTTCTATAATTCCTAAAACAGGAACATTGATGCTATCTGAAGTAAACATTGCAACTCCTTTTTTCGCATCAGCAAGAGCTACAGCTTGTGGAGTACTCACTACTACAACCCCAGTTATAGGTAACGATTGAACTATAGAAAGGTGAATATCTCCTGTTCCTGGAGGTAAATCAAGCAACATGAAATCCAATTCTCCCCAATCAGCATCAAATATCATTTGGTTCAACGCTTTTGAAGCCATTGGTCCACGCCAAATAACCGCTTGACTTGGAGAAGTAAAAAATCCTATCGATAGCATTTTTATCTCGTAGCTTTCAACAGGTTTCATTTTTGATTTTCCGTCAACAGTAACTGAAATTGGTTTTTCCGATTCTACATCAAACATAATTGGCATCGAAGGGCCATAAATATCAGCGTCTAAAATCCCAACTTTGAATCCCATTTTTGCTAAAGTAACAGCTAAATTTGCGGTAACTGTAGATTTTCCAACGCCGCCTTTTCCAGAAGCTATTGCAATAATATTTTTCATTCCTGGAATTGCCTTTCCTTTAATTTCATTAGGCTCAGGAACAACAACAGTAGATTTTATTTGGATTTTTGCATCAGCAGAAACCAATTCATGAATTGTTTTTTTGATATCGTCTTCAGCTCTTTTTTTAATATGCATCGCTGGAGTGCTCAACACTAAATCGATAATTACTTCATCTCCAAATGTGACAACATTTTTTACTGCGCCACTCTCCACCATATTCTTACCTTCTCCTGCAATTGTGATTGTTTCTAATGCTTTGAGAATGTCTTTTTTATCTAATTTCATATTCTTTTTATTGATCAAAATCAATTGTAAATTTCGAGTACAAAGATAGCTTGAAAAGTTTGTTTATAAAAATCTAAATAGGATAAGATTATTATTTTTCGTTGATCCAATTATTGATTTTATTTTCCAATAATGCCAATGGTAAAACACCAGATTCTAAAACTTTTTCGTGGAATTTCTTAATGTCAAATTTAGCGCCCATTTTTTCAGAGGCTTTTTTGCGTAATTCCATAATTTTCAATTGCCCAATTTTATAGGATAAAGCTTGCCCAGGAATGGCCATGTAGCGTTCAATTTCCGCAGTAATACTTGCTTCACTTTCCGCCTCATTTTCTAACGAGTACTTAATTGCCTGTTCTCTTGTCCAGCCTTTAGTATGGATTCCAGTATCAACAACAAGTCGAATTGCGCGGTGCATTTCATTTCCTAACATTCCAAAATATTGATAAGGATCTTTGTATAATCCTAATTCTGTTCCTAAACTTTCGGTGTACAAAGCCCAGCCCTCACCATAAGCGCCAAACCAATTGAATTTTCTAAAATTAGGTAATTGTTGGTTTTCTTGCTGTAATGATATTTGAAAATGATGCCCTGGAATCGCTTCATGTAAAAACAAATCTTCATCTCCATAGAGATTATAATTTGCCACATCAGGAATTGGTACATAAAAAGTTCCTGGTCGAGATCCGTCAGCAGCGCCTTGAACATATTCGGCACTTGCTGAAAGTTCTCTGAAAGCTTCGGTTCTCTTAATTTGGAATTTAGTTTTTGGTTGTAGAGAAAACAACTTATCTACATTTGGTTTTATTCTTGCATAAATACTTTCAAAATTAGCAATTACTTCTTCTGGTTTTTTGAAAGGTTTTAGCTCTTTTTTATTTCGAACTTCGTCAAAAAACGATAGTAAAGTCCCTTTGTAACCTACTTGTGTTTTTACTTTTTCCATTTCTAGTTTTATGCGAGCCACTTCTTTTAATCCCAATTCATGAATTTCTTCTGGTGAAGTATTGGTAGTTGTCCATTGTTTTACACAAGCCGCATAATATTCTTTTCCAAATGGTAAACTCCCAATACCACTTGTATTTCTTGACGCAGGAAGGTATTCTGATTTTAAAAACTGCGTCATTTTTTGAAATTTTGGTATCAATTTATTTATAATTGTAGTTTTATATTTTTCTGTTATATCCTTTTTTACATTATCTGAAAATGAAGTTGGCATCGTTTTAATTGTAGAATAAAATAGGTTGTCCTCTACTTTTGAAGTAATCATATCCTCAAATTCTGGAATTACTTTAAACGTTAATGTCTTAGGTAAAACCACTCCTTTTTCAATTCCCTTTTTCATGTATACCATTGCAGAATCAATCCAAATAGAATACAAATCCATTCTTTTTAAGAAATTTCTGTAATCTTTTTCTGTTTTAAATGGTTGTCCTGCAGTTCCTCCAGCATATTGCCCCATCGTTAAATGCGTGCCCCAAAACTGATGTATTGGAATTAAATTTGAAGGTTGTGCAAGCAGCTCTTTTCCTACGCCAATTTCCCATTTCATAATTTCATAACTAATTTTTTCTTCAGAAGTTAGCTTTGCTTCATCCACTTTTGAAAGTTCGGTTTCAAATTTATCATAAAACGCTTTTTGCTTTAATCTGAAACTATCTGTCATTTCAAATTGCAATTGGTCATTGAATTGACTCTGTCCATTTAGCGTTGCATCTAATGGGTTTAGTTCGTTTTTCCCATCAAAATAATTTTTTGTCAATGCGATAAAATCAACTGATTTTTCTTCTGATTTGCAATTGATGAATAACACTGAAATTGAAATAGCGATAAAAAGTAAAGTATATTTTCTCATATTTTTTTATTAGTTAATTCTAGTTTTAAAGATATAAATTATTTCAATTAAGGGCTAATTTATTATCAATTTTACCGAATTCTAACCGTGATAAACTCTTGAAGCAATAATTTTTCCTTCTTTAACAATCAATACTTCTGCCACAAGCATATTATCTTCGCCATCAACCGAACGAACATATTCCATAAATACCCGATCTCCATTTGCTGTAAGCGATGTAACTTTGTAATTTAAACTTGGCAAACGGTCGAAAGCATCCTGCCACCATTCGCGTAAAGCGGATTTTCCAATAATCATTCCCATAGTTTCTGGCATTCGAATTTTTAATTTTGGATTATAATGTTCGGCATCATCGTCATAAAGAGACAAAAGCTGATCTAAATTGTGACTATTGAATGCATCGAACCATTTGAAGGCGATAGATTGAAGATTTTCGGGTGTCATAAATGATGTTATATTAAAATTCCCGCTAAATACTAGCAGGAATTATTTATTTTTTAGAGTAAAAAACTAAGCGTTCTTTAAATTTATAATTTCTTGCTCAGTTAATTTTCTCCAATTGCCTCTTGGTAAATTTTTCTTAGTTAATCCTGCAAATGCAACGCGGTCAATTCGTAAAACATCATAATTGAAATGTTCAAAAATAGAACGTACTACTTTAATATTGGAAGAGCGCAATTTTAATCCTACCTCGCTTTTTGCTTCTCCTTCGATGTAACTTACATCTTCAACAAAAACGCGGTGACCATCTAAAACTAAGCCTTTATTTATCTTTTCTAAATCCTCATATTTCAAATTTTTATCCAAGGAAACTTGGTATATTTTTGAAGATTTTTGATTTGGTAAAGTGAATTTTCGAATCATATCGGTGTCATTTGTAAACAATAACAAACCGGTTGTATTCTTATCCATTCTTCCAACAGCTCCTATTTTTGCAGTGGTAGAACCTTTAACTAATTCAAGTACATTTCTATATTCCTGACCTTCGTCTAAAGCAGTTGTAAAATTTTTAGGCTTGTTCAATAAAATGTATTCTTTCTTTTCTGGAGTTAATACATTTCCGTCAAAATTTACAACATCGCCCGGTTTTACTAGGTAACCCATTTCAATAACTGGAACGCCGTTTACTTTTACATTCCCAGATTGGATATAAATATCGGCATCACGTCTTGAACAAACACCAGAATTGGAAATGTATTTATTCAAACGAATTTCGTCTTTTGCTTTTTGACGTTTTGGTGCTTGATTTGGTTTTTTTTCTACTTTTTCAGCAGCAAGTTCTGCTGCTTTAGCATTAACTTTAACTTTTTTAGGACCTTGTGCCCGTTTTTGCATCGCAGGTTTTGGCTTGCTAGAATTTGGTCTTGAACTATTTGTTCTAGAACCACTTCTTTTATTATTGCCTTCCTTGTTATTCATAATATTCTATAATTTTTGCAAATATACCATTTATAAATTTGACAATCTATAATTGAGAAGTTAAAGCTATTAATATTGAATAGTTTTAAAATATTGAAACAATCTTGTGCCAGAAATAAACAACGATGCTTGGATTTATCAGAAATATACAAAAAACTCCTGAAACAATAAGAAATTTAAGCACATTGTGAAGTAATAAATAATGCTCTTTAGTATCTGATTTCCATAGTTTTAATAAAAAAAGTAACAATATTAGCAAACAAGAATAGAAATACAAATCCATATTTCCGATTTCAAATTTTTCAATTAATAGAAAAATAGGAGTGACTGTTAAAATCGTTAAAAGCGTTATGATTTTTTTTGAGGTTAATTCACCATACAAAATCGGAATGGTTTTATAATCATTAGCCAAATCGCCTTTTATATTTTCTAAATCTTTAATCATTTCACGAATTAGAATTAGTAAAAACAAGAAAGCGGCATGACAAATAATCACTTCATAAAAATTCTTGTAATACAATAGTAGGGCAAAAAATGGTAAAATAGCCATTAATGTAGCCATCAAATTTCCAACAACAACGAATTTTTTCACTTTGTGAGAGTAAAACCAAATCAGAAAAATATAAACGGAAAAATATAAAAAGGCACGCCAAGAAATGAAAATGGCTAGAAATGCAACTGCAAAATTCAAAGTGAAATAAACACTTAGTTTTGTTTTTTGACTAACTAATCGGTCTAATGTAGATTTATTCGGCCGATTGATTAAGTCTTTTTTGCTGTCATAAAAACTATTGATTATGTAACCTGAAGCTATTGTAAGTGCTGTAGCTATTACGATAAGTAATAAATAAATATCTAGAATTACCTGTAATGGTTTTTTTTCAGGCGCCAATATAAAAATTGCTGAAAGATATTGCGCAAGAATGATTATTGGGATATTGTAGCCACGAATTACGGAAAACAAACTCACAATTTTCATTATTAAAAGTTTGCTTTTTCTGTTCATCCTTAGTTTTTATTGGGTAAGGAAATCTAAAATTGGTAAACGACTTCTAATTTGTAATCTTTTAATGAAGCTTTGGCTTTTTCTAAATCTTCAGTAAAACCAAGGATATATCCACCACCGCCAGAGCCACAAAGTTTTAAATAGTAATCGTTGGTGTCAATTCCTTTTTGCCAAATTCCGTGGAATTGTTCTGGTATCATTGGCTTGAAATTATTCAAAACAACTTTTGAAAGTTTTTTGGTATTTTGAAATAACGATTTAACGTCTCCACCAAGGAAATTCTCTACACAAGCGTCAGTATGTTTGATAAATTGTGATTTCAACATGGTTCTAAAGCCTTTGTCTTTAAGGTTTTCCATGAAAATATTCACCATTGGTGCAGTTTCCCCTATAATCCCTGAGTCCAATAAAAAGACTGCTCCTTTTCCATTCACGCTTTGGGTTGGAATTCCAGTTGCCTCAATATTATCTTTAGAATTGATTAAAATAGGAATGCTTAAATAGCTATTCAAAGGGTCTAAACCAGAGCTTTTACCATGAAAAAAAGATTCCATTTGTGAGAAAATACTTTTTAATGTAAGCAGTTTATCACGTGTTAAATTCTCTAATACGGTTATTTTATTTTGAGCATATTTATCATAAATAGCCGCTACAAGCGCGCCGCTACTGCCTACGCCATAACCTTGTGGAATACTTGAATCAAAATACATTCCATTATCGACATTGTTTTTTAAGGTCAATATATCAAAAGTTACTAAATCAGGTTGTTCCGTTTGAAGGTTTTCTAAATAAGTTACAAATCGTTTCAAATTTTCATTTGATTTTTTTGCTTCTTCAGAAGAATTCTTATCGGTTTTTAGCGCACCATTATAAAAATTATAGGGTATAGAAAGACCTTTGGAATCTTGAATAATTCCGTATTCACCAAAAAGTAATATTTTAGAATAAAATAATGGTCCTTTCATTTTTTTAAATTTTGGTTGACCCAAATCCAATTTCATCACAAATGTACTGACCATTTTGACAATAGCCAACTAAATTGTTCTTAATAAATGTTAAAACTTCATCCTTAACGTTTTCTGGGTACAATACGTGTACATTTGCGCCAGCATCTAAAGTGAAGCAAACGGGAATTTGCGTTTCATTTCGGAACTTCCAAATCGCGTTGATTATCTCTAAAGTATTCGGTTTCATAAGGATAAAGTAAGGAAGTGAAGTCATCATCATGGCGTGCAATGTTAATGCTTCGCTCTCCACAATTTTAATAAATTCTCTTAAATTACCACTTTCAAATATTTTAATTAGAAAATCTAAATTTTCATGAGCTTGAGCAAATCGCTTTTCAGCAAATGGATGTCCGTGCATTAAATCGTGTCCAACTGTACTTGAAACTTGTTTTTCTCCTTTGTCTACCAATAAAATGGTGTCTTGGAAGTTCTTAAAATTATAATGGATTTTATATGGAAATTCAACTCCAAATAGGTCGGAGCTTCCATTTATATTTTTATGATTTCCCCAAACTACTACATTTCCTTTGATACTTCTGCAAGCACTTCCTGATCCTAAACGAGCAAGAAAAGAAGCTTTTTTATTGAAATAGTCATCGGTCATTTCAGGGTTCAACAATTTTTCTAAACTCATGAAATTTACTGCTAATGCTGCCATTCCTGAGGCAGAAGATGCAATTCCTGAACTGTGCGGAAAAGTATTTTGGGTGTCAATTGTAAAATGGTAGTCTTTTAAAAAAGGTAAATAAACTTCAACTCGTTCCAGAAATTTTTGAATTTTCGGTTTAAAATCTTCTTTAGGTTTTCCTTCAAATAGTAAGTCGAATGAAAACGCACCATCATTATTTTTTTTGGCAAAAGCCAATTTAGTTTCTGTTTTACAAGAGTTCAAAGTGAAACTCACAGAAGGATTTGCGGGAATTTGAGTCAGAATTTCACCTGTATCTTTCAATTGATTTTCAATTTTCCCCCAATATTTTACCAAAGCAATATTACTGGGAGCACTCCATGAAAAAGTCCCTTTTTCAATAGAATGGATGTATTTTGAAGGTATAAAATCCTTTGATGAACTCATAAATTGCAATAATTTTTACAAAGATACTTTTTTTGATTTATACGTTGATGAAAATCTACTTTTCCAAGTAAAGTTTACTTAAATTTGTTATCTAAATTAATGATCAGATGTACAAATATAAGAGAATATTGGTGGTTGTAGCTACTTGTTTAGCAATTGGTTATTTTTCTGGAATGGCAACACGATCAAGTATTACCACTTGGTTTCCAACATTGGTTAAACCAATTTTTAATCCCCCAAATTGGGTTTTTGCACCTGTTTGGTCCATGCTTTATATTATGATGGGAATTGCCGCAGGGTTGGTTTGGAATAGAATTGAGTCTAATAAAGAAGCCGTGAAAAAAGCTTTAGTTTTCTTTGCTATCCAATTGGCTTTAAATGCTTTATGGTCCATTTTATTCTTTGCATTACACAATCCATTTTTGGCATTAATAGAAATAATTTTGATGTGGTTACTAATATATGAAACCTACATTCAATTCAAAAAAATTGATAAAATCGCGGGATTTTTGTTCATTCCTTATTTAGCATGGGTAAGTTTTGCAACTGTTTTGAACGCCAGTATTTGGTGGTTGAATCGCTAAATTGAATTGGCAACAATAAAACCACTTGTCCAGGCATTTTGAAAATTATATCCGCCAGTTACTGCATCGATATTTACAATCTCGCCAGCAAAATAGAGGTTTTCGTGTAATTTGCTTTCCATTGTTTTGAAATTAATTTCTTTTAAAACAATTCCGCCTGCGGTTACAAATTCTTCTTTGAAGGTGCTTTTCCCATTCACTTGAAAAACACAATTAGTTAACTGATTGGATAAATTTTGAAGTTGGTTTTTAGATAAATCCGCCCATTTAGTCTCCGAATCAATGCCAGAAGCCATCACCAAACTTTCCCATAATCGGTTGGTTAATTCAAAAGGAGATTTTTTTGAAACTGCTTTCTTTGCATGTTCTAATTTTAGCTCTTTTAAAATTTTTTCTGCAACATCTAAATCTATATCGTTCAACCAATTTACAGAAATTGAAAATTGGTAGTTTTTTTCGAATAAAATCCGTGCTCCCCAAGCCGATAATTTTAGAATTGCTGGTCCTGACATTCCCCAATGGGTAATTAATAAAGGGCCTGAAGATTCTAGTTTTGAGTCTTTGACTTTTACAGATACTTGTGCTGAAACTCCCGGTAATGCTGTAATTCTAGGATCTTTTATGTTGAAAGTGAAAAGGGAAGGAACTGGTGTTACGATGGCGTGACCGAAATTTTGTAGCATTTCCCAGATTTTCGGATTGCTACCTGTTGCTAAAATTAATTTTTCTGATAGGTAGGTTTCCGATTGAGTTTCTAATTTCCAAAGTGCGTCTTTTTTGAATATGGATTGTACACTTTGATTGGTTAGTACAGTAATGCCGAGTTTTTTTGTGGCTTCAATAAAACAATCTATGATAGTTTGAGATGAATTTGAAACTGGGAACATACGTCCGTCAGCTTCAATTTTTAATTCTACGCCATGTTTTTCAAACCATTCAACTGTATCGCCGGAACAAAATTGATGAAACGGCCCGCGTAATTCTTTTTCACCACGAGGATAAAATTTCACTAATTCATTGGGTTCAAAACACGCGTGAGTCACGTTACATCTTCCGCCGCCAGAAATCCGAACTTTATTTAGTACCTCAGAACCACGCTCTAAAATGGCTACTTTTAACGTTGGATTTTTTTCAACTATATTAATAGCTGTAAAAAAACCTGCTGCACCTCCACCAACAATTAGTATATCGAAATTTTGATTCATTTGAAATGGTCAAGCTTTACTTGATTTAGCAAAGGTAGTAAAATAAAAAAAGCACAAACCGAACTGATTTGTGCTTTTTATTATAGCTAGAATAATTACTCTGCAATAAGAATTTTGTATTCCCAAGGTTTGAAAGTAAACTTTTGATTTTTTGAATAATTTACTTTTTCTCCTGTCATATAATCGGTGAATTTCCCTTCAAATGAAGAAGAAAATTCAGCAGCTGATTTAGATAAATTACCAACATAAATTACCTTCTTATTTTCTTTTGATCTTTCAAAAGCTAGAATTTTTTTATCGTCAGATGTTGAAAGTCGAGTGTAGGAAGCTGCTTTTTTACCACCATTCAAAGCAATATTCTCATTTTTAAGTTTGCCTAATTTCACTCTCCAATCCCACTGTTTTCCTTTTACTTTTGTAAAGGAATCTTTTTCAAAAAATTTCAAACTTTTATCCAATCCATATTCGTCGCCGCTATATACCAAAGGCATTCCCGGAGTTAGATACGATAATGCGGTCATGGTTTCTTCGGCAGCTCCCAATCGGCTTTTCATAGTTCCGTTCCAAGAGTTTTCATCATGATTATCAACAAAATTCATCGAAATATCATTGGATTCGTATTTTTTAGAATTTTCTAGGATGTTTTTATCCCACTCTGAAACTGTATTTTCTCCTTTAGCAATTCTATTCATAATGTGATGCGTTTCCCAACCATAGCACATATCAAAAAGATTCGATTTTAGTAATTCAGGTTCCCAAGCTTCTGCAAGCATGAAAATATTTTTCTCTTTTCTTAGTTTCGGAATGGTTGATGTCCAAAAATCTAGTGGCACATTTCCAGCTACATCACAACGGAATCCATCAATATTTTCGTTTTTTATCCAATGCATCATATCTCCCGACATTGCTTCGCGAAGCCCTTTGTTATCATAATTTAAATCGGCAACATCCGTCCAACCCCAACTTTTTCCTGTTTCAGGATTGATCGGATCTATGATTTCACCTTTTTCATTGTGAGTGTAAAATTCAGGATGTTCTTTAATCCAAACATGGTCCCAACCAGTGTGATTTGGTACCCAATCCAAGATTACATAAATGCCATTTTCGTGAGCGGTTTTCACCAAATTTCTGAAATCTTCGATAGTTCCAAATTCTGGATTTACCTTTTTAAAATCGGAAACAGCGTAGTAACTTCCTAGGTATTTTGATTGTTCTTCTATTGGCATTTCAGAAGCAAATTTGCTGTTATCGCCTCCAGTTGCTTTTCTTTTAGTTTGTGAAATTGGGAATATAGGCATCACCCAAAGAATTTTAATTCCCATTTCTTTTAGTTGCGGAATGTCTTTTGTAAAAGCGTTGAAAGTTCCTTCTTCAGAATATTGTCTGATATTCACTTCATAAATCACCGCGTTTTCTTCAATTTCAGGAGTAATTGCAGTTATTTTTGAACCAGAATTGTTTGCTATTTTTTGTTCGGTTTCTTTTTTACAACTCATTAAAGTTGCAATTACTAAAGCCGTTAATAGTATCTTTTTCATAATTTATTATAGTTTTATTTTCCAAACATAAATTCAAGAGGAATATGAATTCTCTTTTGCCAAGAGGCCTCAGAATGATTTTCACCTTCAAATTTTAAGTTTCTGAAATTTTTTTGATTGTAGCCTTTTGCTTTCAATGTTTCGTCCACTCGATATTCATATTTCAAATAAGTTGCATCCAAAGTTTCTGTTCCGTAATCAAAATAGATTTTGTGGTTTTTCGGATCAGGTAAATTTTTACTCATGTATTTAAAGAAACTTTCAGGGATTGGATTATTGTCAAATTCTCTAAAACCCAACCAGTGCGTCGATAGGCAAGCTGCTTTACTAAAAACCTTCGGATATTCGCAAATAGCATACATAGAAATTAGCCCGCCCATACTAGAACCCATTATAGCTGTATGATCGGCATCGGTGAAAACTGAAAAATTAGTATCCACAAATGGTTTAACTTCTTCAACGATAAATTTCAAATAATTATCCGAATTGATGTCTTCTAAATTAAACTGATAATTTAATTTATGGGCTTCCTCAAAAATCAGTTTTTGTTCTGCTTGGTTTAATTGAAGTAAAGGTTTTTTTGGAAATAAATCGGCGTGGCGATCGACAGGAATATTCCAAATTGCCACCACAATAATATCGTCAATTTTTTTTTCAGAATTTAATTTACTCAAAACATCGTCCACCATCCATTCTTGTTTGTTCCAAGTAATTGAAGCGTCAAAGAGCATTTGTCCATCGTGCATGTAAAGAACACTGTATTTTTTATCCTTAGAATAATTGGTTGGAACCCAGATATCAACGTTTCTCGGTTTTATATATTTGGTTGAGAAATTCTCAATTCTATAAATTTTACCTTCAAATTTACTATTATCGATAAGTTCAACCATTTGATTATTACTTTGCGCAAATGATAATATGTTCATAAAAAGAAAACAAATTAGAAACTTTTTCATATTACTTTAATTCTAATATTAAGGCAGATTTCCCTTCGATTTCAATGTCGTTATTTAAATCAAAAGTTTTTCCTGTCAACACTTCTCTTCCTGATTTTAAATTTTTAATTGACTCTTTAAAACGATTGGTTTTCAAAGTTTGTTTATCCGAATTGTTATTCATAATCACCATAACAGTTTCCTTTTCATTGTATCTAAAATATACATATACATTATTATCAGGTACATAATGCGTCATTTTACCTGAATGAATTACCTCTTTAGATTTCCTCCAAGTGAATAATTTTGATGAAAATTCAAAGAATTTTTGTTGTTCAGCAGTTCTTCCTTCTTTGGTAAAAGCATTGTTTGCATCGCCATTCCAACCACCTGGGAAATCTCTTCTAATGTCGGCATCGCCTTTTCCTTTATCACCTTTCATTCCAATTTCTGAACCATAATAAAGTTGTGGAATTCCACGAACAGTAGCTAATAAAGTCATTGCCATTTGATATTTTTTGAAATCACTTTTGTAAATTTCATTGAATCTTCCAGTATCATGATTTTCAGCAAAAACCAATAAATTATTCGGATTTGGATATAAGAAATCATTCGCAAAATTATCATAAACTTGAATCATTCCTCGATCCCAAGATTGACGATCTTCGTTAAACACATTTCCAATAGCATCGTGTAAAGTAAAATCCATTACACTTGGTAAGTTTGAATTGTAACTTTGGATAGCACCAATTTTACTGTCTTTTTGCCAGTACGACATTTGTGCTTGATCGTGCATCCAAACTTCTCCTACAATATTAAAATGAGGGTATTCATCGGTGATTGCTTTCGTCCATTTTGAAATTCCTTCTTTATCGTTATACGAATAGGTGTCTACTCTAAAGCCATCTAAATCAGCATATTCAATCCACCAAATCGCATTTTGAATTAGGTAATTTAAAACTAAAGGATTCGATTGATTTAAGTCGGGCATAGAAGGAACAAACCACCCGTCCATACATTGTTTTGAGTCAATTTTTGAAGCGTTGTTATCAAACTGAGTTGTCATTCGGTAATTAGATTGAGAATATCCTGGAAATTGGTGTATCCAATTGTAAGTTGGTAAATCATTGTACATCCAGTGTTTCCAACCCCAATGATTGGTTACATAATCCATGATATTTTTCATGCCCCGTTGATGTAATTCAGCACTTAGTTTAACGTAATCTTCATTAGTTCCATAACGTGGATCAATTTTGTAAACGTCAGATTGAGCGTAACCATGATAAGAATAAGCTTCGTCATTGTCTTCGCAAAGAGGCGTTTGCCAAACTGCCGTTGCTCCCAATTCCTTAATATAATCAAGGTTTTTAATCAATCCTTCAATGTCTCCACCGTGTCTTCCGCCTGGAAGTGAACGATTTGAAATTTCTTTCGTAGTTTTTGAATTGTCATTATTTGGGTTTCCATTTGCAAAACGATCAGGCATAATTAGATAAATCACATCCGAAGAATCGTAACTTTTTCTAAATTTTGAATTTTCTTTTCTTGCTTTTAAAGAATAGTTTTGAGTAAATGATTTTTTCCCATTTTTGAATGTGAAAACTAATTCTTGTGCTGCTTCATTTTTAGTATCAATGGTAACAAATAGATAATTCGGGTTTTCTGTTTTTTGGATACTTTTAATTGTCAATCCATTTGAAACCGAAATTTCATTTTGGTTGATATTCTTCCCATAAAACATAATTTGAACTTCTGATAAATTCATATCACTCCACCAAAATGGAGGTTCAACTCTGTCTACTTGAGCGAAGGATAAGAAATTGAATAGTAATGCAAAGCCTAAAATGATTTTTTTCATGATAAATTATTTATTTTCAATAATGCTAATTGCGTAACCTCCACCAGCTGCAGATAATTGCGATATTTTTGTAGTATTAGTAACTTTCATTTTACGAATAACATACGATTGAGGGTTGGATTTGTAATGGGCATCTTTTCCATCAGCATAAATTGTAGCAGTGTATTTTTTTCCTTTTTCTAAAAAGTCCAATTTAATGTTAGATGTTCTTGGCGTTTCTCCATTTACATTACCAATAAACCAATTGTTGGTTCCTTTCGCTTTTCTAGCAACTGTAATATAATTTCCAGGTTCCGCTTCTAGGTAAATACTATTTTCCCAATCTATTGCAACGTCTTTTATAAATTGGAATGCATCTGGAAACTGGTTGTAATGCTCTATTAAATCGGCTGCCATTTGCAAAGGGCTATACATGGTAACGTACAAAGCCAATTGATTTGCTAATGTACTATTGACATGTGAATTGTTATTTGGGCTGAATTTTTTAATATCCATTTCAAATATCCCAGGTGTATAATCCATTGGTCCACCAATTAATCTTGTGAATGGCAAAATAGTAACGTGGTTAGGTTTTGATCCGCCAAAAGCTTGAAATTCAGTTCCACGAGCTGCTTCATTTCCAATCATATTTGGATAAGTTCTACAAATTCCAGTAGGACGAACAGCCTCATGAGCGTTAACCATAATTTTGTATTCAGCCGCTTTTTCAATTACATATTGGTAGTGATTAATTATGGATTGGCTATAGTGGTGTTCGCCAACGGGTAAAATTGGGCCAACATAACCACTTTTTACCGCCTCATAACCGTTATCGTTCATGAATTTAAAAGCTTTGTCCATATGGCGTTCATAATTTCTAGTGGAACCAGAAGTTTCATGGTGCATGATCATTTTCACCCCTTTTGATTTTGCATATTCATGAATTCCCTTCACATCAAAATCTGGATAAGGAGTTATAAAATCAAAAACATAATCTTTTTCGTGGCCAAACCAGTCTTCCCAACCTTGGTTCCAACCTTCAACTAATACTCCATCGAAGCCATTTTTAGCAGCAAAATCAATATATTCTTTCACATGAGCTGTATTGGCAGCATGAGTTCCATTTGGCTTCGCTTTTGAATAATCGGTAATACCCAATTGAATTGCAGGAAAATCATTGGTATACGACCAAGAGCTTTTTCCTGTTATCATTTCCCACCAAACTCCAACATATTTCACCGGTTTAATCCAAGAAGTATCTTCAATTTTACATGGATCATTTAGGTTCAATGTCATTTTAGATGATAAGATTTCGCGGGCATCATCGCTAACTATAATTGTTCTCCATGGGGTGTTACTCGGACTTTGAATATGACCTTTATCACCTCTAGCATCTGGGGTCAACCACGATTCGAAAATCATGTTTTTATCATCTAAATTCAAGTTCATTAGAGAATAATTAATCAAGGCTGCTTCGTGTAAATTGATGTAAACTCCATCAGCAGTTTTCATCATCAAAGCCGTTTGAACTCCAGTGTCTGAAAACCAAGTTTGAGAGGCATTTTCTGATCTTGCTTTGCCAGACAACCCTCTAATTTCTGATAATTTTGAAGTGGTATAATCGTATTCTTGAGTGTCGTAATCACCAGAAATCCAATATGCTGAATGATTTCCTGTCATTGCAAATTGAGTTCTTTCTTCTTTAATTACAAAATAAACTAGGTTTTTCTGTTCTGGGAATTCGTATCGAAATCCTAATCCATCATCAAATAATCGAAAACGAACAACCACTAATCGATCAGTTGACTTTTGATTTAATGTAACTGCTAATTCATTGTAATGATTTCTAATTCGAGCTACTTCACCCCAAACAGGTTTCCAAGTTTCATCGAAAGTACTCGATTTTGAATTGGTAATTACAAAACCATTAAGCAATGAATTTTTATCATTTTTTAATTCAAATCCTAATTTACTAGATTTAATAATTGGCTTATTTTTATAGGAAAGTTCATAGGTTGGCGTTCCATCTTGTAATAAAGAAAAGTTCATTGAAAATTGGCCGTTTGGCGATTTCAATTCTTGACCGATACTACTATTTGTAGCAATTAATAAGACAAAAAGGACTTGAATTAATTTTTTCATTTGATTTAAATTATACTGTTATTAAATTATTTGGCTCTACAATTACTTCTTTTCCATTCACAAAAACAGTAATACTGCTATTACCTTCTAATGAGAATTTCGTTTCAGATTGGTCAATTTTAACTTTTAGAATTTGATTTCTGAAATTGATTTTGAACGAATATCCGCCCCATTCTTTTGGAATTTTTGGAGCAAAATGCAAACAGTCGTTTTTGACTCTCATTCCGCCAAAACCTTCTACGATACTCATCCAAGTTCCTGCCATTGATGTGATGTGGCAACCTTCTTCCACTTCTTTATTGTAATCATCTAAATCCAAACGGGAAGTTCTTAAATAGAAAGTATAAGCCATTTCCATTTTGTCTAAAACAGCCGCTTGAATGGAGTGAACGCAAGGAGAAAGGGAGCTTTCATGAACGGTAAAAGACTCATAAAATTCAAAATTTCTTTGTAATTCTTCTTTCGAAAAACGGTCTTCAAAGAAGTAAAAACATTGCAGCACATCCGCTTGTTTGATGTATGGCGAACGTAAAATTCTATCCCAAGACCATTTTTGATTTATAGGTCTTTGACTTTTATCAAGGTCAGAAACTCTAACTAATTCTTTATCTAAAAACCCGTCTTGTTGCAAGAATACATTTAGTTCTTCTGAAAATGGGAAATACATATTGTCGGCAACTTTTTTCCATGATTGTAATTCAGCATCTGAAATAGCTACTTTTTCTGAAATTCGTTTGTGATCTGAAGGGTATTCCAACGACACTTTTTGAATTTGTTCGAAGGTATAATCCAAACACCATTTTGCAATATAGTTGGTATAGAAATTATTATTTACGTTATTTTCATATTCATTTGGACCAGTAACGCCAAGAATTACATACTTATTTTTATTGGCAGAATAAGTTGCTCTTTGGTGCCAAAAGCGAGCAATTCCGATTAGTACTTCTAGCCCTTTTTCGGGAATATAAGAATAGTCGCCAGTAAAACGATGGTAGTTAAAAATAGCAAATGCGATTGCTCCATTTCTATGAATTTCTTCAAAAGTAATTTCCCATTCGTTATGGCATTCTTCCCCGTTCATGGTTACCATCGGATACAAAGCTGCTCCATTGGTAAATCCTAATTTTGCTGCGTTTTCAATTGCTTTGTCCAATTGATTGTAACGGTAGGTCAATAAATTCCGAGCTACATTTTGATCTTTTGTAGCCATGTAAAACGGAATACAATAGGCCTCGGTGTCCCAATATGTAGAACCACCGTATTTTTCACCTGTAAAACCTTTAGGTCCGATATTCAATCGGGAATCTTTACCTAAATAGGTTTGGTTTAACTGAAAAATATTGAAACGAATTCCTTGTTGTGCTTTAATATCTCCATCAATAGTGATGTCGGACATTTCCCAAATTTTAGCCCAAGCTTGAATTTGTTTTTCTAATAATTGGTTGTAACCAATAGATAAAGCTGTATTTATAACATTTACTGCAGCGCTTTCAGTATCCTGATGGTTTAATGAAACGGTATAACCACCAAATTTTTCAATAGATACAATGTCACCTTTATTGGCATTTACAATATAATCAAATTGAATTTTTTCTGAATCGGATTGATTATTATCAGGAATAGCATTTTGATTTTTATCATTTATGAAAATGTTATTTTGCATAAATGTGGTCGCAATAAAATGTGTTTTAAAAGTTTGCGCTGTCACAAATCCTGCATTACCTGAATTTTTTACTGATAATGGTTCCCAGAATTTTTCTTCCCAGTTGGCATCTTCATTGGTAACTCCAGCGTCTATGTAGGGTTTGAAAACAATTTTTGAGTCTTTATTTAAAGGTGTAATTTCATATTTAATAGCACCTAATTCATCTAAATCTAATGATAGAAATCGTCGAATGTTGACTGAAATTTCTGTGTCATTTTGCAAAGTAGCATGAAAAGAGCGGTTGTACCATCCTTCTTTCATGTTTAATTCTCTGCGGAAATTATCTACAGCTTTGCAGCTATTTAGGTCTAATGTTTCACCGTTAATTTCAATGTCAATTCCGATCCAATTTGGAGCGTTCAATACTTTTGCAAAATATTCAGGATAGCCATTTTTCCACCATCCCACTTTTGTTTTATCAGGATAATAAATACCTGCAATGTAACTGCCTTGGAATGTTTTTCCAGTGTATTTTTCTTCAAAATTAGCGCGTTGTCCCATTGCTCCATTTCCAATACTGAAAAGGCTTTCGGAGGATTTTACACTATTTTTATCAAATCCTTCTTCTATAATTGACCAATTATTTGGCTTTATATAATCTTGGTTCATTCTTATTATATTTAAAGATTTAAATATTCAAAAATTTAAAGTTTGCACTCTTTTTTTTGAATCTTTTAATCATTGAATCTTTTAATTTTTAATTAATTTTTCGATAAATTCTGTATCAATTTGAGTAGAATCTTCAAAAATATAATTGGCTTCGAATAAAATTTCTTTTTCACCAATTCCGATGCTGATCATCTTTGCAGTATTAGCGGCTTGAATTCCAGCCACCGAATCTTCAAAAACAATCGAATTTTCATTTTCAATCCCTAATTTTCTTGCGGCTTGCAAAAAAACTTCAGGATCAGGTTTTGCATTTGTAACATCATTTCCATCCACAATTGCGTCGAAATAATCCAATATTCCTGTTTTTTCTAATATAGGTCTCGCATTTTTACTTGCAGAACCTAATGCAATTTTTTGGTTGTTGGCTTTCAAAAATTTCAAAATTGGGAGAATTCCCGGTAATAATTCCCTTTCATCCATTGTAACTAAATAAGATAAATAGGTTTCATTTTTTTGAACCAACCATTTGTTTTTGTCCTCTTGAGAAGCAGTCACTTTTCCTAATTCTAAAATTATATCAAGTGATCGAACTCGGCTCACGCCTTTTAAAAGTTCATTGTCATGTAATGTAAATTCGATTCCGAGTTGGTTTGCTATTTGCTGCCAAGCAATAAAATGATATTTGGCAGTGTCAACAATTACGCCGTCTAAATCGAAAATAAAGGCTTTTTTGTTCATGCTAATCTTTAATCTGAAATGGCGTTTTTATCTGTTATTAATAGGGTGCTAACTCCACCAAGAATTAAACAAATTCCGGCCAAAGTCATTGCGTGAATAGAATCTTTACCTATAAGTTTGTATAGTAAATTGATTCCTCCCAAAGCTGCAACGATTTGTGGAATTACTATAAACATGTTAAATAAACCCATCATTGTCCCCATTTTCTTAGGATCTACAGCGCTAGATAACATGGCGTATGGCATGGATAAAATACTTCCCCAAGAAATTCCTATTAAAATGAAGGAATAGAGTAGAGTGTCCGGTTTAGAATAAAACATCATTATAAATCCAAGTCCTCCTAATAGTAAGGAAATGCTATGAATATATTTTCTGTTAATTTTTCTTTTTGCAGTATAAAATGTTAGCAATAATGCAAATCCCATCGATGACAATCCATAAACTCCCATTGAAGAGCCTACTAGATTTGCAGCGTCTTGGTATTTGCCATTGGCAATATCAAAAGCTTCTGCATCTCCTTTATTGGATAAATCATAATTTTTTTCAATTGGCGCGGGTGCTTTGTAAACATATTCTGTTAATGCTGGCGTAGCCATACTCCACATCGTAAAAAATGCAAACCAACTAAAAAACTGGATTAATCCCAATTTTTTCATTGTGGAAGGCATTCCTTTTAAACTGATGGAAATATCTTTAAAAAAATTAGCTTGTTTCTTTTCTTTTTCAAAAACGGCAATATCTTCTGGAGGATATTCTTTAGTGGTAAAAATGGTATATAAAATACTTGCAATAAAAACAAATGCTCCAATTGCAAAACCAACTTTTACAGACATCGGTAAAATACCGGCTTCTGCTTCATTTGGAACACCAAATTGATCTAACATCCATGGCAAATTACTGGCAATCCATGTTCCAATCCCGATGATTAATGTTTGCATTACAAACCCGTAAGATCTCTGAGAATTGGGAAGTTTGTCGGCAACAAGCGCACGAAAAGGCTCCATGCTGATATTAATGGAGGCGTCTAAAACCCACAATAATCCTGAAGCTATCCAAAGTGCAGGTGAATTTGGCACTAAAAACAAAGCTAAAGTGCTCAAAATTGCACCAATTAGAAAGAACGGTTTGCGTCTTCCATACTTGGGATGCCAGGTGTTATCTGATAAATAGCCAATTATTGGTTGAACAATTAGACCTGTAAGTGGGGCTGCAATCCACAGTAAAGGGATTTCATCTTGTTCTGCTCCTAGAGTTTGGAAAATTCTTGACATGAATCCTCCTTGGAGAGCAAAACCAAATTGTATTCCTAAGAAACCAAAACTCATGTTCCAAATTTCCCAGAAACTTAATTTACGCTTTTCCATTATCGTTTATAAAAATGATTTGAACGATAAGCGCGATGCTTATCAAAAACTTATTTTAAATTTTCGAAGTAAAAATATAAGCTTTGATAATCTGCCGTAAATATATAATTTTTTTTAAAACAAAAATAAATTGAAGTAATTAATTATGATTTTGTCGATTCTCTTTCTACCAATTCGGTTTCTATTACTTCAGTTCGGTAGTGTTCTTCGATTTCGCCAACTGAATTTTCAATTTCTTCGGCTTCTAGTCGCTCAATAAGCATTTTTGCGGCTTTAGCCCCCATTTTAATACCATCTTGACCTACAGTTGTAATGCTTGGAGAGGAATATTTAGAAATTAATCCGTCTGTAAATCCTATTATTGATAATTCCTCCGGTATTTTTATTCCTAAACGAGAGGCTACTTTTATGGCTGTAACCGCAAATAATTCATTAACTGCAAAAATGGCTTCAGGAGATTTTGTCTTTAATAATTGTTCTATAGAATCTTCGTAATGTTCGGTATCTTCAATTCGAATTATTAGACTTTCATCTACTTTTATATCATTATTTTTCAATGCATTTACATATCCTTCTGTTCTTAATTTTCCAACACTAACGTAATCAACTGTGGTGATTAAAGCAATCTTTTTTAGACCTTTATCGATGAAAAATTGAGTAGCATTAAAGGCAGCTAAATGGTCATTTATAATAACTTTATCACAAAGAATATCATTTGTTACTCTGTCAAACATAACCACTGGCATCCCTTGATTAATTACTTCGGTAATGTGGTGAAAGTCTTTTTTTTGCTGAGTTTCTTTAGATAATGACATGATAAAACCATCTATATTTCCATTGGCAAGCATTTCCATATTGATTACTTCTTTATCGAATGATTCGTCAGAAAGACAGATGATTACATTGTAGCCATTTTCATTTGCCACATGTTCTACACCACTAATAATAGTAGTAAAAAAATGATGAATTATTTCTGGAATTATAATGCAAATAGTTTTCGTTTTTCGATTTTTTAGACTTAAAGCGATATTATTTGGTTTGTAATTATAAAATTTTGCAAAGGCCTGCACTTTTTGTCTTGTATCTTCGCTGATTTCCAAACTATTACGTAATGATTTAGACACCGTTGAGATAGAAACATCCAGTTCCCGAGCAATTTGTTTTAATGTAATTTTTTTCTTCATGAGAAAATAATAAATTAATATTTGATAATTAAGTTTGCTTTTTTTTTAAGTTTGTGTAAAATTAGGATAAAATTGACATACAATTGATAAACTTTTCAACACTATCACGTTTTCGTAAACCTAATTTTATATTTTTGTTTTGATTTTGTTAAATAATTTATAAATTTATTTTTCGAAGTATAAATATAAGCAAAAAAACCAATTTTTAACTTAAACAAAATGTATGAAAACAATTTACAAAAAGTTGTTATTTTTATTCTTACTACTTCCGTTTAGTGTTCTGGCTCAGAGCAATTTAAGCGGAGTTGTACTTGATAAAGCATCAGGACAACCTTTACCTGGGGTAAATGTAGTAGTATCGGGAGCATCAAAAGGTGCTGCCACAGATTTAGATGGAAAATTTCAATTGTCAAAAGTAGTGAAAGGCGACAAAATCGTTTTTTCATTTATTGGATATAAATCCGAGACAATTGTTTATTCCAATCAAACTTCAATTACGGTTAGTCTTCAAGAAGATGCTAACTTATTGAGCGAAGTTGTAGTTCAAGTAGGTTATGGTACGGTTAAGAAAAAAGACGCTACAGGGTCTTTGACTACCATTACTACAAAAGACTTCAACAAAGGAGCTAATGTAACTGCCGAAAATTTATTAAACGGTAGAGTTGCAGGTCTTACTATTAATACTAGTGGTGCGCCTGGTTCAGGATCACAAATTAGAATTCGTGGAGGAGCTTCTTTGAATGCAAGTAATGATCCATTAATTGTAATTGATGGATTGCCTATTGATAACAAAGGTTCAGTAGGAGCTACTTCTATTATTTCTTCTTTAAATCCAGCTACAATTGAGTCGATGACTGTATTGAAAGATGCATCTGCAACTGCAATCTACGGTTCTAGAGCTTCTAATGGTGTAATTATTATTACTACTAAAAAAGGGGGTAAAAACCTTGAAGTAGAATATAACGTACAATTAGGTATTGGTAGAAGAGTAAATCAAATAAGTGTATTTAGCGCTTCAGATTTTAGAAATATAGTTCAAGTAAGACAAAACCAATTACTTGCTGCCGATCCTACTACTGGAGTTAATTTACTTAATTCTTTAGGTACTGCAAATACTAATTGGCAAGATGAAATTTACAGAACTTCTGAAATGGTTGACCAATCATTATCTGTTAAAGGTAATTTGTTTAACAAAATTCCATCTCGTTTAACGATTGGTAAAACTTTTCAAGAAGGATTGCGTTTAACCAATCAATTTGAGAGAAATACTGTAGGTTTAGCAATGAACCCTACTTTCTTTAAAGATCAGTTAAAGGTGAGATTGAACGCGAATTACTCTAATGAGAAAAATAGATTCGCTGAAGGTGTAGAAGGTTCTGCAATTCGTTTTGACCCAACACAACCTGTATACAATCCTGCAAATACTAATTACGGAGGATACTTTGAATATACAGCTACACCAAATGGTTTACCGTTAGTTAATGCACCATGGAATCCTGTTGCTCAATTAATGCAAACACACGATCACGGAACTTACAGAAGAACTTTTGGAAATTTAGAATTGGATTATAAATTGCCATTCCTTCCAGGGTTAAGAGCTGTTGTAAATGTTGGATACGATAACAGTACTGGAGATCGTATGAAAACAGTTGATTTCAACAGTAGATCTGCTTACATTAATAATGTTTTAAGAGGAGTTAACGAAACTCAAACAGAAAGCAAAACCAACAAATTATTTGACGGGTACTTAGTTTACAACAAAACTTTCTCTGATTTAGCTTTTGAAGCTACAGGAGGTTACTCTTACCAAAAATTCCAAAGAGAAAGCTTTAATAGTTTTAACGTATTAAACCCTAACTCAGAAGCACCAGATGTTAATAGACCTGGGGATCAAGTTTTAGTGAGTTTCTTCGGAAGAACTAATTTGACTTTCAAGGATAAATATTTGATGACCTTAACCTACAGAAGAGACGGTTCTTCAGTATTTAGTCCAGAAAACCGTTGGGGTAATTTCCCATCTGCAGCTTTAGCATGGAAAATGAAAGAAGAAGCCTTCTTAAAAGATTCAAAAGTATTTAGCGATTTAAAATTGCGTTTAGGATGGGGGGTTACAGGACAACAAGATATGGGAGATGCAAATTTCTTATATTTAGAGCCTTATTCAATTGGAAACAGCAATTCTCAATATGTTTTTGGAACAACTCCAACAAGCTTAGCGGTACCAACTTTCAGAAATGTTAATATTAAATGGGAAGAAACTACAACTGCCAACGTAGGTTTTGATTTTGGTTTCTTCAATAATAGATTAACTGGTAGTGTAGAGGCATTTTCAAAGGTTTCTAAAAATTTATTATCTTATGCAGCTATTTCTGATGGATCTAACTTTAGTAATGCAGGTTTCCAAAACATAGGAACATTAAGTTCTAAAGGGGTTGAACTTACATTGAATGCTGATATTGTTAAAACAAATGATTTTAGCTGGAATGTAAATTTCAACGTTACTAAATTTGAAAGAAGAATTGACGAATTGGCTTTAAATTCTGATATTTTAACTGGAGGAATTGGTGGTGGAACTGGAGGAACAATCCAAATTCACAGTCAAGGATATACTCCAAATTCATTCTATGTTTTCAAACAATTGTATGATGTAAGTGGAATGCCAATTCAAGGAGCTTATGCTGATTTGAATGGTGATGGAATTGTAAATAACAGTGATAGATATATTAGATACAACGGTGATCCAGATGCAACATTCGGATTTGCTTCTAATTTCAATTACAAAAACTTCGATTTCTCTTTTAACTTAAGAGCGAGTTTAGGTAATCATATTTACAACAACATCAATTCAGTAAGTGCTTACTATAGTTTAGTTCAAAACAATACAGTATTAGGAAACATTCCTACTTCTGTTTTGGATACCAACTTTATTCAGCCAGGAAGCTTAGGAACGCAATCTGATATTTATATCGAGAACGCTTCTTTCTTAAGAATGGATAACATCACTTTTGGTTATAGTTTCCCAAAATGGTTAGATGGAAAAGCTAGTTTACGTATTAGTGCAGGTGTACAAAATGCATTTGTAATTACTAAATACAGTGGATTAGATCCTGAGATTACAAATAATGGTATCGATAATACAATTTATCCAAGACCAAGAACACTTTTATTTGGAGCTAACATTAAATTTTAATACAGAAAAAAATGAAAAATCTATTTAAACTATCTTATTTAGCGTTGGCATTGACTGTACTTTCTTGTACAGACGATTTGAACACCATACCTAAAGATGATGATCAATTTTTATCTGATGATTTCTTCTCAACTGATGCCTCATACAAACAAGGCTTAGCTGGAGTTTATGGTAATTTATCATTAACTGGTACAAATGGAGCAGGATCATCAAATATTTCGGGAATCGATGCTGGTACTAGCCAGTATGGAAGATGTCTTTGGTACATGCAAGATTTATCAACAGACGAAGTAATCTGGTCGTATGAAAATGACCCAGGAACTGCAGATATTCAAAGAACTAACTGGACTGCTTCTAACCCTATATTCAGAGGAATGTATGGTAGAGCAATGTTCCAAGTAGCTTTAGTAAATGAATATTTAAGACAAACTACAGATTCTAAATTAAATTCTAGAGGAGTTTCTGCTGCTACTAGAGGTGAAATTCAAAAATACCGTGCTGAGGTTAGAGTTCTTAGAGCTTTAGCTTACTACCATATTATGGATATGTTTGGTAAAGCGGCATTTGTGACTGAAAATGATCCAGTAGGAGATTACAGAGGGCCACAATACGACAGACAACAATTATTTAATTTTATCGAATCTGAGTTATTAGCTTTAGAAAACGATGCCAATTTAGCGAATGCTAAAACCAATGAATTTGGTAGAGCAGACAAAGGATTAGCATGGATGATTTTAGCTAAAATGTATTTGAACCACGATAGTTATTTTGGAGCTCCAAAATACAATGAGTGTGTTACTTACTGTAATAAAGTAATCGGTGGTGGATATACATTAGCAACTAGCTACAGACATAATTTTATGGCTGATAGCGATACAAATAGTGCAAAAAATGAAATTATCTTCCCATTACAATCAGATGGTAGAACAACTCAAAACTACGGTCCAACAACTGTAATCATTAACGGTCAAGTTGGTTCAATGGAAGGAAATGGAGCATCTCTAGGCGTAGGCGGATGGGGTGGAGCTCTACGTGTAAGAAAACAATTTGGAGATAAATTTGCTGATGCTGCATTTGCAAATGACGCTAGAAAAACGTTAATCACTGCAGGTAGAAATCCTATTATTACAACTGTTTCTGATAGAGATAGTGGTTACATTATCACTAAATTTTCTAACAAAACTTCAACTGGAGCTAATGGTTCAGACCAAGGATTTGTTGATACTGACTTCCCATTATTCCGTTTAGGAGACGTTTACTTAATGCTAGCTGAATGTCAATTAAGAGGAGCAACAGGAGTTACTGCTACTCAAGCTTTAGGTTATGTTAACTCATTAAGAACAAGAGCTAACGGACAAACAATTGTTGCGGCAGACTTAACTTTAGATTTTATTTTAGATGAGCGTTTAAGAGAATTACACTGGGAAGCTCACAGAAGACAAGATTTAATTCGTTTTGGTAAATTTACTGGAGGAAGCTACAACTGGGCTTGGAAAGGAAATGGAGTAAATGGAATTGCTATTCCTGCACACTTTAAATTATTCCCATTACCAGCTGAAAGTGTTGCTGCTAATCCAAATTTAACTCAAAATACAGGTTACTAATAACTAAGTTTAATAAATAAATAATTTAAAATGAAAAATACATTTAAAATAATCATAGCTGCAATTGTATTTGCAACTTTAGGATCTTGTTCGGATGAACAAAACTTCCAATTAGCTGAAGCTAAAGGTAGTTTCTCAATTTTAACACCACAAACAGGAGCTTCAACAGTATTAACTCCTGCTTTAGCAACTAACCCTGCTATTACAATGACATGGAGTGCTGCTGATTTCACAACTCCAACACAAGTTGATTACACAGTAGAGATTGCTTTAACAGGAACAAATTTTGCTGTTATTACTCCAGCTGGAACTACTAGCGCAACTAACCTTACTTGGAGTGTTGCTGATTTAAACGGGGCAGTACTTGCTGCTGGTTTAACTCCTTTTTCTCAAGGAAGTATTGATATTCGTGTTAAAGCTGCTGTAGGAAGTGTGACTCAATATTCAAACACTATCAATGTGTTAATTACTCCTTACACTACTGCTTTACCAACTATTGCAGTACCTGGGAATCACCAAAACTGGTCTCCTGGAACAGCTCCTAAATTAGCTTCTGCAGGTTTTGGTCAAACAAACTACGAAGGTTATGTATGGTTAGATGGTGGATTTAAATTTGTTGCTCCTGATAATGCAGGAAACTTCAACTGGGGTAATGACGATTGGGGTGATGACGGAACTTTCACTAACAAATTGAGATTAACAAATGAAGTAAATTGTAATGCTGCTGTTGCAGGTTACTACAGATTAAAAGCAAACACAACTGCTCTAACTTACTCTCAAGAAAGAACAACTTGGGCTATAATCGGTAATGCTACTCCAGGTGGATGGTCAACAGACACTCCAATGACTTACAATCCAACTACTAGAAAATGGACTGTAACAGTAACTTTATCTGCTCAATCTGCACCAAATGATGGATTAAAATTCAGAGCTAATGGAGCTTGGGATTTAAATTATGGTGATACAGGAGCTGATGGTAAACTTGAAGAAGGAGGAACTAACATTAGTACACCAGCAGGAACTAAAACTATTACTTTAGATTTAAGTAACCCAAGAGTTTATACTTACTCTATACAATAATTTATATTATTATTTATATAAAAGGGCTTTCTCATGAAAGCCCTTTTTATAATTTCACAATACCATGAAAAATCTTTACTGTTTTTTTATTTTTATTTTATTATCTAATCTTGGGTTTTCTCAAGTTTCTTGGCAAGGAGGAGTAACTCCTGAATCCAATCAATCAGCAACGATTTTATTTGATAAAACTGGAACTGGACTTGCAACATATAATGGAACAATTTATGCCCATACTGGTGTTACTTTAAACGGTACTGCTTGGTCAAACGTAATTGGAAATTGGGGGAATAATTTAGTTCAACCCTCATTGACACTTGTTTCAGGAAATATATATAAATTAGTTTTAACTCCCACAATTCTTGCTTATTATGGAGTTACAACAGGTGTAGTGTCTAAAATAAATATGGTATTTAGAAGCGATACCGGAACAGCCCAAACCGTAGATTTAGAAATCAATGTGGGTGCGTTTCAATCAACATTGGTACAGCCAAATGTTAATAGTACAACCATAATAAATTCGGGCGGAAGCCTATCTATTTCTGCTAATAATACAGGCGGAAATGCAAATTATAACTTAAAAGCAAATGGTGTAAGTATCAACTCAATTTCAAACGCGACGACCTATTCTTTCACAGATACAAATATTACAACCAATCAAAATTATGAACTGGTAATTTCTTTAGGTGGGGCAACTCAATCTAAGTTTTTCAATGTAATGGTTAATCCAATAACTGTTAATCAAGCTCTACCCTCAAACACATTAGTTGATGGAATAAATTATAATTCAGATACGTCTAAGGCAACTTTGGTATTAGACGCACCTGGAAAAGATTTTGTTTATGTGGCAGGTAGCTTTAATAATTATCAGCCTTCGGTAAACGATGCAATGAAAAAAGATCCTACGACTGGAAAATTTTGGTTAGAATTAACCGGACTTACTCCTGGTGTAAATTATAATTATCAATACTGGGTGGTAGATACAACCCCAATTGCGGGCTCACCAGCATTAGTCAAAACTGCTGATCCGTATTCAACTTTAGTATTATCACCCTTTGATGACCCATATATTCCAGCTTCTAACTATCCAAACATTCCAGCTTACCCTGCAGGTCAAGAAAGAGAAGTTACGGTTTTAAAAACAGGAGAAACTCCTTATAATTGGCAAGTAACCAATTTTAACAAACCGAAAAAAGAGGATTTAATTGTATATGAAGTTTTGATAAGAGATTTTGATCAAACTAGAAGTTTCCAAGGATTAATCAATAGAATAGATTATTTCAAAAACCTAAAAGTCAACGCAATTCAATTAATGCCTGTAATGGAATTTGAAGGAAATGAAAGTTGGGGTTACAATACTTCTTACCATATGGCTTTAGATAAATTCTATGGTCCTAAAGAAAAAATGAAGGAATTTGTAGATTTATGTCACCAAAATGGAATAGCAGTAATCCTAGATATAGCTTTAAACCATGCTTTTGGAAGAAATGCAATGAACAGAATGTGGATGAATGATCCTGACGGTGATGGTTGGGGAAGCCCTGCTTCTGATAGCCCGTATTTTAATATGGTAGCAACCCATAGTTACAGTGTTGGAAGTGATTTCAATCACCAACAATCGCGTACTCAAAATTATACTAGACGTGTAGTAAAACAATGGATAGAAGAATTTAAAATTGATGGATTCCGTTGGGATTTAACTAAAGGGTTTACGCAAAATGCTACAGGTAGCGAAGCTAATACTAATGCATATCAGCAAGATAGAGTTGATGTTCTTAAAAATTACGCCGATTATACTTGGAGTTTAGACCCAACTCACTATGCTATTTTTGAACACTTAGGCTCAGATAATGAAGAAAAAGAATGGGCAAACTACCGATTATCAGAAACCCCAAGTAAAGGAGTAATGATGTGGAGTGAAATGACCTATGCCTATGCTCAATTGGCTAGTGGTTATGCTACAGGAGCTGATATATATAGAATTGGAAGTGATGCACATTCCGGATTTTTAGGTAAAAGAGTTATGGGTTATCCTGAAAGTCACGATAAGGAAAGACTACTTTACACTGCTATGACAACAGGAAATGGGGCCGGCGCTGCACCACCATTTGGGAATTTAAATAATGCATTGGGTAGAATGTCTGCTATTGGAGCTACTTCATTATTAATTCCTGGGCCAAAAATGATTTGGCATTTTGCCGATTTAGGAATGCAAATGTCAATTTACGATTGTAATAATGGTACTGTAAATACCGAATCGGATCCTACTCCAGGAGATTGTAAACTCAATACTAAACCACAACCTCAATGGGTTGGCAACTGGCTGGGAGTTACTGAAAGAGCCAAAATTTACAACGATTGGTCTAAAATGATAGCTTTAAAAGTTAGCGAACCTGTTTTTGAAGGTAGTTATTCAATTAGCCCTGACGGCAATAATGTGAAGCAAAGAATTTACATTTTTGACAATGCTTTGCCTTCAACTCAATTAAAAAATGTGGTAGTATTAGCTAATTTTTCTGTTGCTAATTTAACCATAGTTCCTTCGTTTCCATATGCAGGAACATGGTACAATTTGATGGACAATACCAGCATTACAGTGACCGATGTAAATGCGCCAATTTCAATTAATGCTGGGCAGTTTTTTGTTTATGGAAACAAATTATCAACTTTAGGAAATAACGAAATTGAAGCAGCTAAAGTAATCACACTTTCACCAAATCCAACGTCTAATAATTTTACTTTAAGTGCCAATACCACTAAAGTAGAAATTTATTCAATTACGGGACAATTGGTAAAAAGTTTTAAAAGCAATTTTAGTACCGAATCACAATTTGAAATTAGTGATTTGAACAATGGAATTTACCTAGTAAAAGTTACCGATACTAACGATAGAGAATCCACTTTAAAGTTAGTAAAACAATAATATTTTTTGAATTTGTTAGTTGTAATTTAAACCACTTGTTTCGGCAAGTGGTTTTTTTATAATTAGTTAATTACAATCGATCCTTTTTCTTCACTAGAAATATATTTGTCATCACAAACATTGCTTACAGTAATTATATATTCTTCTCCAGGTTGAATATCAGAAAATTGATAAATGTAGTTTTCTTTTATGGTTTTCAAACCTTTTGGCTGAGTTGTGCTGAAAGCCCAGCCCATTTCTCTAGTATGTCCAATATGTTTAAAATAAGGCTCGGTCATAGAATATGTAATTCCATTCATAACCATTTTAAGAGCATGCCCTTTATGCAATTCGATGCAAACGTCTAAATCGTAATCATTGGTGTACATTATTTTATGAGAAGTGGTAAGGGTCATTACATGTTTCTTTTTATCATATGATAATTTCACACCTCGAACAGTTGTATTGTTTTGAGAATAGGATCCTTGTATAAATAATAAAGCAGTAAATAGAATTACAAAAAGGGAAGTGCATTTTTTCATTGCAGTTTAGTATTTAGGATTACCCAATTATAACTCCAAAAACTTATTTTTTATTATGAAAAATGTAAATTTTCTTAATTTTTATATTCTATTTTGGTTGACATAGAGTTTATAGTTTACAAAACAATAAATCGATTAATCACGATATTCTTCATTAATTATAATAATCGTTACTTTAAATAATTAAATGATCAATTTTAATTAAATTCTTTTAAAATTATTTTAACTCCATCATGTTAAATTCTATTTAATATTATTACTTTTGTTAATAATATTAGCAAAATCATAAAATTTAAATCAATTATTTATCATAAAAATTTAAATTTCTTGTGTTTTGACTATTTTAAATTTATTATTCAAATTAAAAAAAACTATTTATGAAAACTATTGTTAAATATGCATTACTAGTTGTTTCTATTGTTACAATTTCTTCATGTGGATCAAAAAAAGTGTCTGCAACTGAGAATTCAAAAGAGATTGTTTTGCCAATTAAAAATTTCCAATCAGATAAATCGTTTTTCAGATCAATTTCAAGCGGTACAAGTCCAAATATGTCTTTTGCTAAAGAATTAGCTTTTAAAAATGCTGCAAATGAAATTGCAAAAACAATTGATGTAAAAGTAAAATCACTTCTAGAAGATTATGCTAGACAATCGGAAATAGATTCTTCAATAGATTATAAGTCGGAGGCTGAGCGTATGGCAACAATCTCAACTAATCAATCATTAAAAAATGCTAAAATTGTCCAAGAAAAAATTTATCAAAATCCTGATAAAACCTATACTTATTGGGTTGGAGTGGAATTGAGCAAAGAAGATATTTTCAATTCTTTGAAAAACAATATTTCATCTTCAAAAATAAAATCACTTCATGCTGAAAAAGTAGATTTTAGAGAAACGTTCAACAAAAGTTTTGAAGAAAACTAATATGAGGAAAATATTTTTTACTATAATTGGGCTATTTTTGTTAAATGCTTGTTCTTCGTCTTTAAATAAGAATAGCAAACAACCAAAATGGTTGAGTGATTCCTATAGAAGCATGGTGTTTCCATCGGATCAATATTATGTAAAATTTGATCAAAAAAAACTTTCTGATTTTCCAGCTAAATCTGAGAAAGAAAAAAAGAATGAGTTTAGTAGAGATCTTGAAACTCAATTAGTGAGACAAATTGTCGATAAGATTTCTTTTTCTACGTCATCTTCTGAACTTCAAACTGACAACAAAAAAATAGATTACATTTCTTCCGTTCTCCGTGAATCTTCGCAAACTGCATCAGCCACTTTAATTGGAAAACATGAAGATTATTATATAGATAAATCAAATAAAACTATTTCTGCAATTGTTTATGTAAAAAAAGCGGACTTAGCTAAAGGATATAGATCAACTTTAAATCCTAAGATAGATTTATTGAAGAATAAAATTGATCAGTATTTGACTACTAATTTGCAAGATGGAAAATCTATTTTAAGTGAAATAAATTCAGAAATAAAAACGATTCAAAATGATATTGAAGTTTATACAATAATTATTTCAGCCACCGATACCAATTTAATTGAAAAGTACAATAATATGTTCTCTTCCTATTTAAAATTGAATGCAACTTTAGGTAACGATTCGAAAATAATTGAAAGTTTAATAAACGAGGCAGATCAATTGTACCAGAAAGAATCGAATTTTGAAATTGTAATTGCTAAATTAAATGAAGCTTTATTATATGATTCTAATAATGAGAAAGTCTTGAATAAAATCAAAGATTATAAATTAAAGTGGACTTTAAAATTAACCTCAGAATTAAATTCGAAAATCAGTAACAAAGAATTTGTTTCAGCAATTAAAATTTTAGATAAATTAGTTTTGGTTGATCAAAATAACGAAATTGTTTATAGAGAAAAGCAGAAAAATATAATTGAAGATTATTTTAGGGAGACAATTATTAATATTAAAAATTTAGTAAAAAATGGATCTTTAAATGAGGGTTTAAGACAATTAAGCGATATTTCTAAATATTCATATGTAGATCTTGATGAGTATAATAATATCAAATCTCAATTGGAGGCAATAAGTGTGGACAATGCAATTGGAACTATAGAGAACCATGTTTATAATAAAAATTATGAACTTGCAGCAAGCGTTTGTAAGAAGAATTTGATTTTATATCCAAAAAATAAAAAATTAAGACAATTGTTTGAAGAGGTTTTAACTTTAGTTGGTGAAAATAAGAAAACAGAATTAATGAAGACTCGCCCAACTAGATATGTGTTAGAATTAAATTATAGTTTATCTCATTTACCTGAAATAATTCAAGATAAAAACAATCCTAATTTACCGCCTTTAGAAGTCTCTAAAATAAAAATTATTAATCAATTAATGAATTTAGAATTAGGTTTATATAAAAAAATAAATATAAAAGAAAAGAATATTAATTTTTCGGGTAATCATAAATTTTCCTATTCACAAATTGGAGTTAGATTAGGTTATCTTGACCTTTCAAAACAACCATTCGTTAATAATTTTATCTCACCGTCAACTACTTTTTATTATAATCAAAGTAAAGTAACCCAGATAGAAGCAAGTTTTATTTGGCGTCGTTTCTTTATGTTTAATTTAGGATATTTAACAGAAACATTGCCGGAAGTAAAATCAGATTTGAGTATTGTTAGTAAAGATAATAGCTATTTATGTTCAACGATTGGATTAAGAATTCCGTTTGATTTTATTCATTTAACGGCTGATGTTAGCGGATATTCTAATGGAAGCGATACAGCTAAAGTATTTGCTAAAGCAGGTATTTCTATAAATATTGGATTTAGTAAAAAATTTAACGGAGAAGATAAAAAATATATAGAAAACGAAGTTTCATTAATCAGAAATAATTAAAAATTATTATTATGAAAAAAATTGCAGTCATTCTAGTTTTATTACAATTTGTTTTAAGTTGTAGTCTTTTTAAATCATCTAATGATATAGATTTAATTCCATTTGAGCAAAAAGGAAAGTATGGTTATTTTGATTTAGAGGGCAAAATTGTTATCAACCCTCAATTTGATTTCGCTACTGCTTTTAGAGAAGATTTAGCTTTAGTAAAATTATCAGGTGATAATGGTAAATGGGGTTATATTGATAAAAAAGGAAAATTTGTTATTAATGCTACTTATAAAGATGCCACTGTTTTTCAAGATGGTTTAGCATGGGTTGTTACAGATAATGCAGCACCATCAGCAATTAATAAAGATGGAGAAATAAAGTTTACACTTAAACAAGCTAATAATGTGAATTTGTTTTCAGAAGGTTTAGCTGGTTTTTCTGTACAAGATACAATCAATAATGAAACTTGGGGTTTTGTAGATAAAACTGGATCGTCAATCGTGAATCCTCAATTTTTTGAAATTGGAGATTTTAGTGAAAGTAAGTGCGCAGTAAAAAATAAAGAAGGTAAATGGGGATTTATTGATAAATCTGGAAAAATAATTATAAATTATCAATTTGATGAAGTTGAAAAATTTAATAATGGAAAAGCTGTAGTTTATATAGATAATAAAGCAGGAGTAATAGATGAAGATGGAAAGTACATTATAAATCCTCAATATAAATTCGCAAAAAGTGATGGTAAATTGTTTTTAATTTCACAGGATGACAAGTTTGGATGGTGCGATCAAGAAGGTAAGTTTGTTATTAATCCACAATTTGATTATGCACAAACATTTAGTGATAGTAAATTAGCTTGTATTGAAAGTGGAAATAAATATGGATATATTGATGACGAAGCTAAAATTTTGATTAATCCACAATTTGATTATGCCTCTCCATTTTTTGGAAAAGTGGCCTTGGTTAAATTAGGTGATAAATTTGGATTAATTGACGAGGAAGGAAAATACAAAGTAAATCCTCAATTCGAAGGAATAGGATATGACATATTTGAACTTTTAAACCATACAAGCTTAAAAAATTCAATCACTTCAGATTATTTAGATGTAAATGCAATTCTTAACTTAATAAATATTGACCGACCTGAAAATCTAAGTTTTAATGATGGTTTTAATACTATAATTTCAAAATTAAATAAAACTGCTAACGATTTTAGTGCCTATGAAACTAATCATTCAGTATTTACTTCCAAAAAAATTAATAATGATGCCGATTATTCATTCATGTTTACAGGAAATGTAAAAGCTTTGAATAATGATAGCTATGAGTTTTATATTACGGATGAAAAACCTCAAACATTTGTTTATATAATAAATTTACATGGTAAAGCTTATGGCAAAGCTGAATCTATTCAAAAAGCTTTAGAAAACAAACTAACTGGTTTTACAAATGTCAAAAAAGGATTTGCTCAAGGGAGATATGCTAGTATTTATAAAGGGCCTAATTCTTATGTAATTACCTGGAGTACAGGATCAAGTCAGCCATTGTTTTACATATGTAATAAAAATTTTGATATTACACATTTTTCTAGTTTAATAGTATCTGATAAAGAAAGTTCTGTTTCTGAAGCAAGTGATTATGTGGAAGAACCTGCTTATGAAGAGGCAGCGCCAGTCGCAGATACTGCTTATGCTGGAGATGCATATTAATAATAAAAGGTTTCTTCTACTTTAGAGGAATCAATTTCTTAATGAATTATGAAAAAAAAAATATTAATTACTTTCCTATTTGTTTTTAGCATTCAATTACAAGTAAATGCACAATTTCGTCAACTTCGATTAGCTAATGAAGAATTGTCTAAAGAAAATTTTGACAAGAAAAAAGCGTTTGAAAAAATTGAAAAATTCGAAAAAGACAATGGTATAAAGCCTGAATCAAAATATATTAGAAGCAAATACATGCGTAAAGTTTCTGATAATATTCAAACTCTTGATAGCGCCTACACCTACTTTTTGGAGGCTTATAGCGGTATAGAATACTATGACTCAAAAGTGAAAGAAGAACTTTGTAAGGATATTCTTTTATGTCAATCAAATAGTACAATGGAAAACAATGAGTTTGAATTGTTTTTGTTTTCAAGACATACAAAAGAGAATAATTTAAGTATAGTTGAATCATTTATTGATAAATACCCTAGAAATATTTTCTACAATAAAGCGATTAACTTAAGAGATAGCTTGGAATTTGAAAAAATAAAGTCTTTAGATGATGAATTCGTATTGAATGAATTCTTGAAAAAAAGGCCAAACTCAAAATTTTATAATACTGCCGAAGATTTAATGTATACTATTGCTTTTAATAAAGCAAAAACTTCTAATTCTGTTGAAAAATATAAAGATTATATTAAGACATACCCAAAGTCACCTAAAATTAATGAAGCAATTGACTTTGTAAGTTCAAAAAATTGGGAAGAAATAGAATCAAAAAGTAATAGAGATTTATATCAAAAATTTGTTGATGACTTTCCATCAAGTAAGTTTGTTGCGCAAGCAAATCAAAAAATAGAAGAAATTGATTGGAATAATGTACTAGCATTAGATAGTTTGACCAATTTTGAAGAATTTGTAGCTAGGTATCCTAATTCTAGTAAAATTGAATTAGCTAATATTAAAATTAAAGAATTTAAAGAGCTTGTTTTACCATATTTAACCAAAAATAAAAAATACACCTTATTAAATATTGGCACACTTAAATTTGTTGGAGATGTAGAATACGATTCTATGACAGCATTACCAAAAGGCAAGTTCATCGTTTCTAAATATAAAAAGTATGGAGTAATTGATATTTTAGCAAATAAAATCATTCCAGTAACCTACGATTGTATAGAAAATTCAGGAGATTATTATATTACTAAATTAGGAAAAAATCAAGGTGTATTAAATGATCAAGGTCAAAAAATTGTTGACTTTTCATTTGAAACAATTTCGAAAACAGAGAATAATAACTTTATTGTTTCCAAAAATATTAACAATGTTAAAAGTACTTTTGGGTTAATTTCCTCCAATGGTGAAGGAATTTTAGAAGCGGTATACACTTATGTTTCTGAAGTGGATGCAGCTACATTTAATGTAACGTTCAATAATCAATGTTATCTTATCAACCAAAATGGAACAGTAATATCTCAAAAATATTCTTCATTAGATCCACTAAGTTATGGGTCTGGATCAAGCATTTATTTAAAAGCAGGTTTAAAAAATAAGCAAGGTTTGATTAATAAAAATGGAGAAGTAGCTATTCCATTACTATATGAATCAATATATGAAGCCGGAAATTATTTTATTGTAAGTAATACTATACCGAAAGTTGGAATTCGTTATGGAATTGTTGACCAAAAAGGCAAAGTAGTTTTAGAGCTTAAATATAAAAATATTGATTTTTGTGGAAATAATTTGTTTTCAATTAATACCAATAACTTGCCAAAATCGACAGTTACAAATTGCAAATTATATAGTTTAACTTCCAATTCATTTTTAACAAAAGACAGTTTTGATTCTATTAGTTCAATTCAAAACGGATTATTACAAGTTCAAAAAAATGAACTTATAGGGTATATTAACGAACTGGGAGAAACAGTTGTGAGTCCTGTATATCAACCTTACTATGGCGACAATAGTGAAAGAGGAACTGGTGGAGATGGAGAAGATGGAGTAGAAGAGAAGTGTTATGTTTCTTCAAATTTTGATGAAAATATAGCTAATTATGATATATATGATAAAACAGAATTATTACTTGTTCAATTAGATGAAAAAATTGGATATATCAACTTCAAAGGGGAAATAATAATTCCAATAATCTATTCCTATGGAAGTAATTTTTACAAAGGAATGGCTGCAGTTACTGACCCAAATGACAAGAAAAGCATTATTGATTCAAAGGGTGTAGTCATTTTAGAAGATGCAGAAATACTTTATTATTATAATAATTCAAAATATGCAATTGCCAAACAAGGAAATTCTTTCTTTAAAATAGATACTGAAACGCATAAAGTTGAGCCTTATACTTTATTGAAAGAGATGGATTATATTGATCATTACAAAAAATATAAAATCATTTCATATAAAGATGTCCTAGTTTATGTGACCTCAAAAGATCAAATTTTGATGGCTAAAGGAATTGATTTTTCTGATTACAATTATAATAAAAAAGTAACTGAAGCTAGAAATTTATATTATTCGGAAGAATACGATCAAGCTATTTCAGAACTTAGATCATTGTTTAGTCAAAAAAGTGATGTTTACGAAGTTCCTTTATTATTAGGCAAATGTTATAAAGAAAAAGGGGATACCTACTCAGCTATAGATTATTTTAATCAAGCGGTTGCATTAGACCCTAACAATACTGAGGCATACAATGAAAGATATCAATTGAATTGGAAAAGAGATTATTGGAGTGATGCAAAAAATGACATTTTAAAATTAATAAGTCTAAGTACAGAATTTGACGAGTCGTTAATGTTTAGTTTAGGCTATTGCAATAGTAAATTAAATAATTACAACGAGGCATTTGATAATTATACTAAATTATTAAAATTTAATCCCAAACATTCTACTGCTTATAACAATAGAGGGGTAATTTATGGGATTAGAGGCGACCATCAAGCAGCTCTTAGCGACTATATGAATGCATTAAAAAATAGTAAATATGAAAGTGACGAATCCAAAGGCCTCTATTTGAATAATGCTGCTAGTGAGCTAAATAAACTTAATAAAAAAGCGGAAGCCTGTGTGTATTGGTCTAAAGGGGCGGCATTAGGAAATGCTGATTGTATTCGTAATAAAAAATTTAATTGCAAATAATATGAAATACCTGTTTTACCTTTCTATATTATTTATTTTTGAGGGGTCAATTGCTCAAACAGATTCTAATAATAAAGAATCAGATCTTTTTTATAAAGAAGATAACTCCGATAATAATTTAGCAATTAAAACTTCTATTCCAGCGCCACAAACCAAAAAATATACTTTTGAAAAGTCTAATTTTAGTGATTTTATCAATAATAATAAACCAATTTTTTTATCTGGAAAATCCTCAAAGCCTGTAAAATTGAATGAATATTATGGTGATGATAATTCAGAATTATGTTATAATTCTATTTTTGAAGTTGGAAATTATTCAAATGAACTTCGGAAGATTCCACTATCAGAAAGAGATATTTTATATTTTTCAAAAGTCATCAATGAGACAGTTATTGAAGCAAAATCAAACGGTAAAACCTATTATATATATAAAATTGCATTTGATTATAACCAATTCAGTAACACTCCAATGGAGTTAAACGATGAATTTTTGACACCAGTGATACTGTATTTTTCAAATTTTAAAAACAATAATTCGATTCAGCAATCAATTAAATGCTATGCTAAATCAAGACTAGACGATTATAACTGGAAAAGCGAATTTGATAAAGAAGATTATCTTAATTTAGTTACTCAGAAAATCCTTAATAGTATCAAGTCAGCTCCAGTGCAAAACGGTAATTCTTATTACAAAATTTATGAAGGAATATTTGGAAGTTATAATTTTGAAAGAAATACCTATGAAGTAGATTTGGCTCAACAAATTGGATTTTCAGATTTCTTTAATTACGACTTTGATTATAGATTGTATTATAAGGGTAAAAATAATTATAATTACATTCAAGGGAATTTAGAATTTAAATGCAATCCAACGGTTGCTAGGCAAATTGCGGATCTCTTTGATTCCGAAAGAAAATTAAATATAAAATTAGAATTAATTCCAAATTCTTCTAGTTCTAATTTATGTATTTGCAGTGGTTGTTATGAAAACAATTTTATGATTAATTCATTGCTTATTTGTCCAGATACCAATTTTAGTGAAAGTAATTCGATACGAATTTATTATTAATTTACATGAAATGGTTTTTCATTTTCTTTATTAATATAAGTACTTTTTCACAATCTAATCCCTGTTATTATTTTGAGCAACAATCGAAAGAAAAGTGGTTTGCAATCTCAAATAAAATTCAAACATTTGACAATCCATTTTATTTAACTAAAAAAGAATTATTAAGTATAGTTGCCCCTGAATATTTTACTTATTCAATTTCAATGAATGAACTAGAGGTAATTCTTGTAAAGTCTAATTTAGTAATCAATGATAGTAAACTCGATGTCTCTTTTGGTCCATTTCAAATGAAAATCAGTTTTATATTAAATACACTAAGTCGGGCTCCATTAAACATCATAAATGATCCAATATTATTAAATATAAAGAGTAACAGTAAAACTTTAACTTCTTCCCAAATTGATTATTTAAATAAAATGGAAACGCAATGGAAAGTATTGTGTCTTTTTGAATATTGTAATAAAAAGATCTATGAAAAATATTCATTAATTGGACTTTATACAGTATATAATAGAGGAGACATCAATAAAAAACAAACAATTTTTAATAAAATAAATTGTAAAAACAGCACATATGAGGATTGGTGTACTGAAATACTGCGATTCTTTTTGTAATTATAAATCAAATTCGATTTTGACTTCAGTAAATTAAACTATTTTTTATTAATAAATAAAATTTGATTTGGCTTAATTTTATTATTACGTAATTTATTTTGTTTTTTTAATGTTATTAAACTTACTTTAAATTTCTCTGCAATTTCTCCTAATGTATCTCCATTTTTTACTCTATAAGTAATTTTTTTGATACGTTTTTCCATAACCTTCTCAGGAATTTTTTCTGAAACAACTTTAGTTTCTGTATCAATAGTTTCGGTTTCAATTGGGTCCTCAAAATCTAATTCCGTAATTTCTGGATTTTCTAACATATAGGAATTGGATTTTCTCAAAGCTTCAAATAATAATGTCCCTTTTAATTCTGAACCTTTCCCATTTAAATGAATTCCATCATTCATTGTTAATTTATTGGCTTGCCAAATATCCATTGAATGGGCGCCACCAGAAACCAAATACCAATCCCAAAAACCACATTGGTTTTCAAAGGCTAACTTTTTCACCAATTTAGAAAACGGCTTACTAGCGGTTACATTTATTTTTTTATAATTCATATCTTGTGCAGAAGTAAGAATTATTGATGCCCTAGGGTTTGCTTTTTTTACTTTAGTAATAACTTGTTGAATTTCTGAAGTTAACTGTTCGGGAATTGTATTTGAATATAGAAAATCATTTGTTCCATAATCTATAATAATTAAATCTGGGTTTAAATAACCAGCTTGTTCTTCATATTTTTCCTCAAACAATACTGATTTATATTGACAAGCACCTACACCTGCGTTATGCCAAATTGCACCCGTATTTTCTATATTTGACAATGACATACCGTACAAAGTAAATTGATTTTGATTTTCATTAGTTTTCATTAATGAAAAATGAATTTTAGTAAATTTTGATGGCAATTGATATTTTAAAATATCTCCGTTATTGGATATTAATCGAGCAGGAATGGAGTCGGCTATAATATTTGGTTCGTAACTTTCTGTGACATTTGAATAAAAAACTGTTAAAACATTATTTTGTGCTGAAGGAGAATTGTTAAAAATAATTTCAAAAGTTGCTTTATCATCCACTGTTTTTGCTGACATTCCACGAACTCCTAATGGTATTTTTGGCGGAAGAATATAACTCTTACTATATTCCCATTCGCCTGTATGTGTTGATTTATAAAAACTAGCATTATAAGATTTTACAATTGAAAATGGTTGTATAAGTCCAATTCCTCCGTCACCTAATAATTGTTGAATTAATTGTCGGCACTTATTTGGTAAATTTTCATTTTGGAGATGACTATCCCCTAAATGCAAAACCGAAAGTCTTCTATTATTGTTCCAATTAACATTTAATGTGTTTAAAACCTTTGAATCTTTAAATTGAATAGTATTGTAATTGTCATTTAAAATTAACGGCTCTATTGTTTGCCCAAAAGCGAAACCGCAGAATATAAAAATACCAAACAAAAAAATAGATTTATTATTTTTCATCTTTTACAGCAGCTAGAGTATCCTTCTTTGTATTATTTGGTTCAGTTTTAGATGGAGTAATATTAAAATTAGAATATAAAAATTTGTTTTCTTGGTAGGTTGTATAAGATGAATTTATTACAAATACATTATGTGCAAAAATGATATTATTTATGCTGTATTTTTTCATAATATTCTTAATGTTTGATTTTAAATAGCGATAGTCTACAATATAAACATCTTCATAATGGGCACTAAGAAAAGGGGAAAATGCATTTCCATAAGAGTCTTTAATAATAAGTATTTTTTGCCCGTTTTTAATATCCGATTTTACATGCATTAATGGATAATCACCTCCTAAAAATACACCATAGGAATTTCCTCCTCTAGCAAATTCGGCAAATAATTTTGTTCTTTTTTCAGAAGTTAATTTTTCATCAAAATAGGTTGCTTTTGTAATATTTGGGATTTTAAAATACTCAACGTAATCTTTATTTTGTTTTAAATCTTCACTTCGAGTATAATAATATAAAGTTCCAATAAAATTATTTATTCTTTTAATTTCAAACTTATCAATAGATAATGGCTCAATCCCAGCAGTGTTACAAAAAGCCAAGTAGGCATAATAAGCACCTCGTCCTGTCCAATGATGGTCTGTATTAAATTGGATATATTCATCCTTATGTTTTTCTAATTCATCATATGCTTTTACACATTTAATATTAGGCTGCATAATGCTGTACAAGTAATTTATACTCGTTTTCTCTCTATCTTTTCTAAATGAACTAGGCAAATTAAAATCAGAACCAACAGGTATTGCCATGCAATATACATTAACATTTTGTCCAAATGCAACTTTATATTTTGAGACTAGATCAGCAAAATTGTTCAATTTTTTTTTAGATCCACTATAAATTTGTATCGCTCTATTTTTATATACAATTACCGAGTTTATATTATCGTAAGCCTCATTTAAAGTGTCTGCATCACTTAAGTCATTTTGGGATCCACTCCCTTTCTTATCCTTAGAATCATTAATTTTACTTGTACCCCCCTTGTTTATTGTTGTTTTTGGAGCTGCTTTTATTTTCGTAAAATACTGTATTTCTTCATTTTTAATCCCTTTAAATTGTTTTAATTCAGAAGCAAATTCAATGATATCATTTCTAAAAATAAAATTATCAGAATAATACAAATCGATATCTTCAAAATATTTTCCGGATAACAAACTCTCTTCAGTTAAAACGGGAAATTGTTTTAATGCTCGTTTTTCATCAACAGATATTTTTTCTTTTGGCAATACAAGAAAAAGTACTCCAACAGTAATCAAAATGAAAACAAATAGAAAGGAGTTTAATCTCGAATATAGATTTATAAAAAATGTTTTCATAATTAAAATCTGAAGTAAATAAATGGATTATACGAACTTCCAACTAATAATATTACCGAACAGGTTAATAAAAAAATATTTAGAACTATCGTAATTAAAGGCACAAAGTGCTTAATTACAGAAATTGAGTTTATGAATTTATAAAACCATGTATAAATTGGAACACACAGAATAATTGTAAATCCAAGCCAATAAATATTTTCAAAGAACATGTTTTCTACTTCTAAAGAATAAATCTCTTGGTTAGTGAAATTAAACAATAATTTCATGAAATAAATCAACTGATTAAAGTCTGTAAAGTAAAAAATTGCCCATCCTATTATTATAAAAAATAAGGCATAGATATGATTAAAAATCCTTGGTAATTTATTTAAAATTGTACTTAAAAATAATTTTTCAATTAATAATAAAATCCCAAAATACATTCCCCAAATAATAAAATTCCAACTAGCACCATGCCACAAACCTGTTAATGCCCAAACTATTAAAATATTCCTGAAGATATATTTTTTATTTCCACCAAGTGGAATATATACATAATCTTTAAAAAAAGTTCCTAATGATATGTGCCATCTTCTCCAAAAGTCGGTTATTGAAGTAGAAATATAAGGGTACTTAAAATTTTCATGATAATGAAATCCAAACATCCATCCCATTCCGATTGCCATATCTGAATAGCCCGAAAAATCAAAATAAATTTGGATGCTATATGTAATTATTCCAAGCCATGCTCCCAAAACGGTAATATTTGTTAAATCGCTTGTTAGGTAATGGGAACAAATTTCTCCAGCAATATTTGCTATACATACTTTTTTAAAAAGCCCGATACAAAATCTCGAAACACCATTATTAAAATCAATCCAACTAAATATTCGTTCGTTAATTTCTTGAGCTATATGAGAATATCTCACAATTGGACCCGCTACTAATTGATGATAAAGAGATACGAATAATAAAAAATTTAAAAACGACTTCTGTGCTTTTACCTCACCTCTGTAAACATCAATAGTATAGGATATAGTTTGAAATGAATAAAAAGAAATACCAATAGGCATTAAAAACCCTGGTTCTTTAAAGTTTAAATTTGTGATAGCATTTACATTTTGTACGATAAAATCAGAGTATTTGAATGTAATTAGAATCCCTAAATTAAAAATTAGAGTACTATAAAGCCCTAATTTAGCGATAGATTTTCCCTGATATTTTTGAATAAACAGACCGTTTAAATAATCAATCAAAGAGGAAAATAGTAGTAGTCCTATCCATATAGGCTCACCCCAAGCATAAAATATTAGTGAAAAAATAACTAAAATGATATTTTTAATTTTTCTATTTTTAATAGTAAAATAGAAAATTAAATTCAGTGGTAGAAATAAAAAAATAAAAAATAAACTCGAAAATACCATTTTAAATTATTAGTTGATTTAGTATTTTGAGCATTTAAATTTTGTCAAAATCCTATATTTTTTGGCAAAAATAGTACTTTTTATATTAAAGTGATTACTATTAATTTTGTTAATTTTTAATAGGTGTATTTTTTATTTTAATTTATTAATTTAAAATATATATAAGAAATAAAACATTTATTTTGGAAAATCAATAAAAACAAAAAACCCTAACTACTTTATAAGTGATTAGGGATGTTTTTTGTGGTACCTCTAGAACCCACATTGCTTTCTTTAAGTGGAGAATACGTGGTGGATAGAATAACCAAGCATTCGACCGAAAACTCCACTAACACCAATGAATTAATTTTTAACCCTTGTGACGAATATATAAATCCTGATGATATCTTTCCGATGGATAGCATTCAAGTAGGCTTTACAAGATGGCATTTGGATTACAGTGTTATTTCTTTTAAACCCTATCAAAATCAAAATGGACAAACCATTTGGCAAAGACAATACTACTATGATATTGTTAATCACAATTCCATATATGATTTAGGCTATTTAAAATTTCAAGTGAATGGTAGTGTTAGAGCTAATTTACCGCAGAAGTGCCGGTTTGCCTAATGTTTTGTGCTAAGAAAATGCTAAGAGCGTGCGGTAATCTAATTCTTGAATTAAAGTTTCAATTATTACGTTAAATTATTCATGTTGTACATTTAATAATTCTAAAAAATAATAATTAAGAAAATTACTATATTTGAGGAACTTTTTAATTATAAATTATGAAAATTAAATTTTACTTATATTCATTATTATTCCTTAGTATTTTTTCATATTCTCAACAGACCAAATATAAAAATGTGCTCGACTGCAAAGAATGTAAAGAAATTGTTGAATTATATTATCAAGCATACAAAGATGGAATTACTCTAAATTCAATTGATTTTTATCCAATGAAATCATTAGTTGTTCAATGTAATAAACAAAATTTTGAGAGCTGTGGAAATAAAATGAAAGAACAACTGAATTTGTTTATGGGTGCTCAGGGAGGTCCTATTTCTTATGGAGAAACATCAATTTGGAGACTACCCGGAAATGAAGATTTTTCTAGGTTTGAATTCGATAAATTAGAAGTGATTAATAATTTTAAAAGAAATATATCAGAAAATGTAATTAAAGATTGTAATGAATGTAAAGAGATTGTTTCAAATTTTTATAGTTTATTCAAAAATAGAACAACAATAAATGATAATGATTTTAAAATATTAAAAGAGAAGGTTGAAAATTGTTCATCACAAAAGTTTGATAAATGTGGAGGGGAAATGGAGAAACAATTGATAACTCTTCAAGGGGGTTCTGGCGGTCCTCTGCCTTATGGTGAACATTCAAAATATCTAATTAAGTCATTTTTAGGAAAAGTACTGAATTTAAACACGGAGTTTAAAGATTACAGAACTCTTAAAAATGGGGATGTAATATTCAAATATAAAGAATCATTTGGAGTTAAGGACAAAAATGGATTGGTATTTATTTCACCTAAATATAGCTTCATTAAATCAGTTTTATTTGATAATAAAAATTATTTCATCAATACAATTCAGTTCAAGGAGGCGCTATTTGATAATTCAGGGAAGATAATCATCCCTTTCAATTATAGTCAAATAATAGGTAATGCAGAAAATAATAATTTCTTGGTTTATGTTGCAAATCATAAGTTTGGAATTATTGATAGAAAATTTAATTTTTCGGAACCGGCATATGATTATATGTTTTTTAGAAACAGTTTTTGTTTTATTGTAAAAGATGAAAAGTATGGAGTTTTGGATGATATGGGAAATGTAGCATTAGAACCAAAATACAAATATACCCCTCGTACATCTTTAAATTTTGAATATTTTGAACCAAGAATATTGTCAAGCGAACTTGGAGGCGGTCCTAGTTTTTTTTATATCCCATCTGATAAATTAACAGTACTTGAAAACGTCAATAAATACGGATTAATAAATCGTCCGAAATATGAAGAAATAGCAACGCCAAAATACGAAACCATTGGTCACGAGATTATTACTGGGAATCGTTACCGAGGTGATAGATTTATTCTCGGCAAGATACCCGTAAAATTAAATGGTAAAATAGGCTATATTGATGAAGATGGCAAAATATTAATTGATTGTAAATACGATGAAATATTAGGGTTTGGGATAAAGGGTTATGGTAACGAAACTGTCTCAATTGTTAAAAATGGCGCGAAATATGGTTTGATTAATAATTCAACAGGCTTGGAAATAACGCCTTTAAAATACGACGATATTAATAATAGTTTTACATCTAGTGGAATAACTATTTGTACAATAAATAAAAAGAAAGGGATATTAAATAGCTCTGGCTATGAAGTCATTTCGCCGAGATTTGATGAAATAATAAATTTTGGTGCTAGCGAGAATTCAATCGTAATTGAAAATGGGTTAAAGGGATTGATTAATAATGAAGGTAGAATAATAGTAAATCCAAAATATCAAGAAATAGGGGATTTCATTAATGGGAATGCCTCTATTAAATATAATAATAAATGGGGTATTATAAATTCAAATGGTATTGAAATAATTGCTCCTATTTATGATTATCCAGTTAAATTTGAGGATGGTGTAGCAAATGTTAGTCTTGGGGGCAAATCCACTAAAATTGATATAAATGGTCAAAAGTTTATTAACAAATTCCAAAATTCTAAACTTTCAGACCTTACAATTGATAATAAAAATCTGGCTACTATTATAGAAAAAGTTTTAAATGAAACATATGTTGAAATCAGTACACGTAGTATGGTAACTTCAATGTTAACTGGTTCAAAAACTAATACACAAAAAAAAATAAATGAAAGTTTGCAGTCATCTAAAAATATTGTTGAGGAATGGTTAGGCGGACCAATGACTAAAACTCAGTTAGATGAATTTAATGCGATAAATAATAAAGCAATAGCAAGTGCTAATTTTTCAACATCTATGTTGAAAGTTTTATTAAATAATTCAGGTTCAAGCTCCTCTTCTTCCTCTTCAACCTCAACTTCCTCTTCAACTTCCTCTTCAACCTCATCTTCAACAGCATCAAATAATAGTGGTACAAATAATTCAAAACAATCTAAATCTCACACATATAAAGTTATAATATCCTGGGACAATCCTGTTTCTGCATCCTCATATCAAAAACCAACAGTTCAAAATGGTATTATTGAATATTACTATGAACGCGGCGGTTCTTACACAGTTAAACCAATTTGTCCTATCTGTTCAAAAAAACAGTACAGTACAATATTAGGAACTGCTCAGGGTAAAGATTCAAAAATAGTTACAATCAATTGTAATTAATTCGGTATTATTTTTTCTACATTTCTTAAATCAAATAAATTGCCGATGTATTCAATTTTAGATTTTTGAATAACAAAAATATTATTTGCAAACATTTTATTGAATTGATATTCATCGTTATGGTAAAGTTCCAATTCTTTAAAGTGTTGAAAAATGATGGGTCGTTGTTTGTTAATATAAATAATTGTGTAATCAATGTAGAATATCAAAGTGTTCCTGAGTTATTTTTAATTGAAATGAAAAAGAGAGGTTGGAAGTATGTGGACCAGTACTTGTGGTTAAAGTCGAATGTTCAATTCACTCAAGGGAAAAGAAGTGTTAGAAATTTTGAACCAATATTTCATTTTGTGAAGAGTGCGGATTATTTTTTCAATGACACATGGTTGTCGGAATTTATTGACGAAAATAATAGTGTATCTATGGGAACAAAAATGAAATATCCAAAATTAGTTTCAGGATTAGATTTTAGAGATAACATATTGACACACTCAGGTTCTAATACGTTAGAATTAAGACGTAAATGCCTAGCTGATGCAAATTTTTTGATGGAACACTCAGCGACCTATCCTCTTAGTTTGCCCTTAATTTTTGTTTTAGCAACATCAAAACCAGGGGATACAATATTAGATATGTTTAATGGTACCGCTTCAACGGGTGAAGTTTCGGTATTGACTGATAGAAAATATGTTGGATATGAATTAAATCCACAATTTGTAATGGCATCAGAGGTTAGATTATCTGAGTATGATTTAGGTGAAGTAGCGTAATACTCGATATAATTTGATAACAAAGTCAATAAACTGACTAAAAACCATATTGGGAGGACAAACCCATAAAGAATAAACAACCCGTTTCAACCAGTCGTAAAGGTTCATTTTAATTTTAAAATTTGAACTTATGAAAGAATCAACATATCGTGTATTAGAATTTACAAGAGAAGATTTAGAAAGATTAGTGAAAGAAGCTCTTTCATCGGAATTTCAAAAAATGATGGGAATGATTAATAATTTTGAGGGTAATAAAACTAAATCTGATTTAATGACAAGAGAAGAAGTTTCTAAATTGCTAAATGTCTCATTAGTAACCCTACATAATTGGGAAAAGAAAAAAGTACTTGTTTCAAGAAAAGTTGGAGGTCGTGTACTTTATCTAAGAGATGAAGTATACTCAAGGTTAAACTAATATATCTATCAAATCCTAAAAAACCCACTACTAAGTGGGTTTTTTTATGATATAAATTTTTAAATTACATTAAGATAAGTTAATATAAATTAACTTTTTTGAGTCCCCTTTCAAGTCCCCCTAAGAAACAAAAAATCCCTAACTACTTTATTTATAAGTGATTAGGGATATTTTTTGTGGTACCTCCAGGGATCGAACCAGGGACACACGGATTTTCAGTCCGTTGCTCTACCATCTGAGCTAAGGTACCTTGCTTAGCGGGGGCAAATATAGTGCGAATTTTAATTTATACAAAACAATTATTAAAAAAAATCAATTCGTACCTTTGCAACATCTAATATTAAATTATGCTTTTAGCAGTCGATATAGGAAATACCAGAATTAAAGTAGCTGTATTTGAGGGTAGTACCCTTTTAGATCAGTTCTATTTTAATATTTCGAATCTTCAAAATGAGCTGCATTTTATTTTAAATAAACATAAAAAAGCATCCGAATTGGTGGTTGCCTCCGTTGGAAACATCCAAAAAGAAGCCTTTTTGGAATTTGAAAGTCAAGTTAAAATTCATTTTATTTCATCTGATTTTCCTTTTCCTTTTACAAATACCTATTCTACAACCAATACCTTAGGAATTGATCGAATGGTTTTGGCGAGTGGTGCCGTTTTAAAATATCCAAATCAGAATCGTTTGGTAATTGACGCTGGGACTTGTATCACCTATGATTTCATTGATGATAGCGACAATTATCTTGGTGGTGCAATTTCACCGGGAATTCGCCTCAGATTTGAATCCTTGCATAATTATACCGCTAAATTGCCATTATTGACTTTAGAATCACTAAAAGTCCAAGATTCAGAATTAGAAAAAATACCATTTATAGGAAACTCAACTTTCGAATCGATAAATTCAGGGGTTATCAATGGCGTTATTAACGAAATTGAAGGTTTTATTTCTCAATATGAAGCCGTTTATCCTAAATTTATTATAATTTTAACTGGTGGAGACGCAGAATTTTTGGCTAAACGATTAAAAAATACCATATTTGCCAATTCAAATTTTCTATTAGAGAGTTTGAACCAAACATTTCAACACAAAATCAAAAATGATTAAAAAATTTATAGTACCCGTTTTTTTATTTTTTACTTTAATTTCATTTGCCCAACAGGGAACTTCCTCTCCATATTCATTTTATGGAATTGGAGATGTAAAATTTAAAGGAACTGCCGAAAATCGTGCAATGGGTGGTTTGACAATTTACTCTGATAGTATTCACTTGAATTTTCAAAACCCAGCCTCTTATTCAAATCTAAAATTAACTACTTTTTCTTTGGGTGGAACCTATTTAACTACCGATTTATCAACTAATAAACAAAGCGAAAAGGCTAGAAGAACAGCTGTAGATTATTTGGCTGTTGGACTCCCTTTAGGAAAATTTGGAGTTGGTTTTGGTTTGATGCCCTATTCTTCTGTAGGTTACAATATTCAATCAAATATAGCTGCAACAGCTACTAATCCCGAAGAAATTAAACAATACTCTGGAACAGGAGGGATAAATAAAGTCTTTTTTGGTGTTGGCTATGCCCTTACAAAAAAATTAAGTGTTGGAATAGATTACAGTTACAACTTTGGAAAAATTCAAACGTATTCATTCCGATTTATTGAAGGAATTCAATATGGAACAAGAGAGAAGAATCTATCAGACATTACAGGAGGAACCTTAACAGCAGGACTTAACTATACTACTCCAATCAATAAGAAATTGAATGGTTTTGCAAGTGTAACCTACTCGCCTGATTCAAAATTAAGTTCATTGAACTCTAGAAATATTGCTACAATTCAATATTCCTCTTCAGGAGCTGAAATCCTTGTTGAGCCATTAGATGTGGATGTTGCCAATACAAATTTGACAATACCTTCAAAATTAGCGGTTGGATTTGGTGTTGGTCAAAATAAAAAATGGATGCTTGGAACAGAAATTACTTTTCAAAAAAGTAGCAGTATGGGGAACAGATTTAATGATATTAATAATGTAAATTATGAAAACTCAACCCGATTTGCACTTGGGGGTTTTTACATTCCTAACTACAATTCCTTTTCAAAGTATTATGAAAAAATAATTTATAGAGGTGGTTTTAGATATGAAAATACCGGGTTGATAATAAACAATACTTCCGTTAAGGATTACGCCGTAACTGCAGGTATTGGATTGCCTCTTATTGGTGTCTTTTCAAATATTAATGTTGGTTTAGAGTATGGACAAAGAGGAACTACCTCGGCTAATTTAGTTCAGGAAAATTATACCAATATTTCAATTGGATTTTCACTTAACGACAAATGGTTTCAAAAAAGACGTTTCTATTAGAATAATAGTAGTCTGATTATTTCAGATTTAAATCGTCCTCAATTATGACTTTCAATAAATTCACAATCAGAAATTTTAGCCTTTTACTTCTAATAGTAACAGCACTATTTTCATGTGAAAGTAATTTTAAGGAAGTGCAAAAACAAAATTTCTCAGAATTTGCTCCTAGCGGCGAGGCAGACGATTTCAATATGAAATATACCGATTCAGGTAAAATAAAGTCAATATTGATTAGCCCTAAAATGTTAGATTATGCTTCTGTAACTTACCCGTTTACAGAATTTCCAAAAGGAATAAACGTAACTTTATTTGATATAAATAATAAAAGAACTTTTGTAACCTCCAATTATGCGGTTTCCTATAAAGTTCCAAATTTAATTGATTTGCAAGGCAATGTGAGAATCACCAATGAAATAGGACAAGTATTAGAAACTTCTCAATTGTATTTTGATCAAAAAAATGAATGGTTTTATACCGAAAAAAAGTTTAAATTTACAGACCCAAAGGGAATATCTTATGGCGAAGGAATTGATTTTAGTAAAGATTTTAAAATTGTAAATTCCCAAAGTATTACCGGAGAAATCGATCAGGCTAATTAATAATTATTTATCATGAAATATTTAAAATACACTCCTTACATTTATCTTTTTGCTTCTATATTTTTTATCTATAAAGCATTAGATGTATGGAACCCAAACACTCAAGAACACCTCCTTTTCTTTGGGATTGCGTCACTTTCTTTGCTAATGTTTTTCTTTAGAAGACATTATGCTAAAAAATTCGAAGCAAGAAAAAATTCAAAATAGTATATGGAAATCACAATTATCATTATCTGTTTGATATTATGTGCGTTTTTCTCTGGGATGGAAATTGCTTTCATTACCTCCAATAAAATATATCTTGAAATAGAAAAAAAACAAGATAATTTCTTGTCTTATATTCTAACTAAATTAACCGAAAAACCATCCCAATTTATTGCTACAATGCTCATTGGATTCAATGTTGCAATAGTAGTATACAGTTTTTTTATGGGCGATTTATTAATGAAATGGTTTGAAACATTGGGAATTGAATTTTCTAGTTTGGTTAATTTATTATTGCAAACAGTACTTTCTACTTTAATTGTATTGTTCACTTCTGAATTTTTACCAAAAGTATTTTTCCAGATTTATGCGAATAGTTTTGTAAAGTTTTTCGCAATTCCTGCCTATATTTTTTATCTCCTTTTTTATGTTGTTTCCACTTTTATAATGTGGATATCGGATACTATTTTGAAACGTTTTTTTAAAACTGAAGGTGATTTTGTGCCCTTATTCTTCAGCAAAGTAGAACTTGGAAATTATATTTCAGAGCAAATGAATCATTTTGAAGACCATGAAAATGTAGATTCTGAAATTCAAATTTTCCAAAACGCACTAGAATTTTCCGGGGTAAAAGCTAGAGATATCATGACTCCAAGAACAGAAATTGCCGGAGTTGATGTACTTGATTCTGTTGATGATTTAAAGAATATGTTTATCAAAACTGGCTATTCAAAAATCATGGTTTACCAAAATTCTTTGGATGATTGCATTGGATATGTTCACTCATTTGAACTATTTAAAAAGCCAAAAACAATAAAATCAATTTTGATTCGCGTAGAATATGTTCCCGAAACAATTTTCATAAAAGAGGCTTTAGATTTACTTATCAAGAAACGAAAAAGTGTAGCAGTTGTTTTAGATGAATATGGTGGAACAGCAGGAATTATGACTATTGAAGATATAGTTGAAGAACTTTTTGGTGAAATAGAAGACGAACACGATTCTGAAGAAATAAGAATTGAGCAAGAAATTGAAGAAGGTGTTTTTCTGTTCTCAGCAAGATTGGATGTTGAATATCTTAATCAAACCTACAAACTCAATATTCCCGAAAGCGATTCTTATGGAACTTTAGGTGGATTTATTGTAGATTATACCAAAGGTATTCCACAAAAAGGAAATAAAATTAGCATTGGAAACTATAATTTTGTTGTTGAAGAAGCTTCAAATAATAAAATTGAATTAGTTAAAATGTCTATAATTGACTAATATTAAAAAAAATAAGGTATTTTATTGCAAAATATAACTATACAACTATTATTATTAAATAGATAATTGTATTTTCGCAGACAGAATTTTAAATAATAAAATAAAAAATGGCAGTTTTACAAAAAATCAGACAACGTTCACTTCTTTTAATACTAGTAATTGGGTTTTGTTTATTAGCATTTATAATTGGTGATCTTTTTAATAGTGGAAATCTTTCAACTACTTCTAATGATGTGGGAAGTGTTAATGGCAAAGCAATTTCATTTGAAGATTTCAGAATCAAAGTAAGTAATGTAGAAAAAAGCGGACAAGGTATTACTGCAACTCAAGCTGCAAATCAAGTTTGGGATCAAGAGGTTTCAATTTCATTATTAACTGCAGAATTTGATAAACTTGGAATTAGAGTGGGTGAAAACCATATAATGGAGATATTTAAAGCAGATCAAAACATTGGTCAAAATCCAACTTTCCTTAATGCTGCTGGAAAATTTGACATTGCAAAATTTAAAGAATTCTTTAAAGCAAACCCTGATCAAGCTCAAAACTTAAAAGACAGAGAAAAAGATGCTGCCCTAAATGCAAAGTTCCAAATCTATAATTCTTTAATCAAAGCAGGGGTTTATACAACTGATAGTGAGGGAAAATTTAAATACGGAATGGAATCCAATAAAGTAAACTTTGATTATGTTTCTGTTTTATTCTCAACAGTTAAAGATAGTGATATTAAAATTTCTGATGAGGAAATTACAAACTACATGAAAACAAACGAGAAAAAATACAAAGCGGAAGAATCTCGTGAAATTCAATACGTTTTAATTGAAGATAAAGCTTCTCCAGAAGACGAAAATGAAGTTAAAACTGCTGTAAACGCATTACTTTCTTCAAGAATTGTTTATAATCAAGCAACTGGAAAAAACGATACATTACCAGGATTTAAAGGTGCTAAAGATGTAATTGATTTTGTAAATGCAAATTCTGATAAACCTTATGATTCAACTTACATAGCTAAAAAAGATTTGCCAGCGCAATTTGCTGAGCAATTATTTAACTTGGCACCTGGTGAAGTTTTCGGACCTTACATGAATAGTAATTATGTATGTCTATCAAAAAATTTAGGTAGAAAAGCGGGAGCAAATGCTAAAGCTTCTCATATCTTAATTAGTTATGAAGGAACTCAAGTAGCTAACAAAAAAGAAAAACGTACTAAAGAACAAGCTAAAGCAAAAGCGGAACTTTTATTATCTCAAGTTCAAGCTAATCCAACTAGTTTTATGATGGTTGCATTAATGAATTCTGATGATTCTTCTTCTCAGCAAGGTGGAGATTTAGGTTATTTTGCTCCAGGTCAAATGGTTAAGCCGTTCAATGATTTCGTGTTTTCTAATCCAGTTGGAAAAATTGGATTGGTAGAAACTGATTTCGGTTACCATATTATTAATGTTACCGATAAACAAGATGCTGTTCGTTTAGCTACAATTGCTCAAAAAATTGAACCTTCTGAAGCGACATCTTCTATAACTTTCACTAAAGCAGGAAAATTTGAAATGGATGCAACTGAAGGTGATTTTGATAAAGTAGCTAAAGCTGCCAAAATTCAAGCAAATCCTACTATTAAAGTAAAAGTAATGGACGAAAGTTTTGGCACACTAGGAAACCAAAGACAAATTGTTCGTTGGGCATTTGAAGGCGAAACTAAAATTGGCGATGTAAAAAGTTTTGAAATAACTAATGTTGGATATGTAATTGCAAAAGTGAAAGCGGTTTTTGAAGCTGGTTTAACTCCAGTTGTAGATGCTAGACCAATGATTGAGCCAATCTTGAAAAACAAGAAAAAAGCAGAGATAATTAAGGCTAAAATGAAAGGTGCTACTTTAGAAGCTATTGCTGCGGCAAATAAAACTCAAGTAAAACCGGCTGTTGATATAACTCTTGAAAATCCTACTTTACCAGGCGTTGGTCAAGAAGCCAAAGTAGTTGGAACTGCTTTCGCATTAAAAGGAGATAAAATTTCTGCACCTATTGATGGAAACTTAGGAGTTTATGTAGTTAAAACTAAAACGGTATTCACTGCACCAGCTTTAAAAAGCTACTCTGATTATGTTGCAAAATTAAAATCTCAAAATGCATCAACTTCATCTAGAATTATTCCAGCTTTGAAAGTGGATGCTAAAATTGAAGACAACAGATCACAGTTCAACTACTAGAAATAGATTAACATAAAAAAAACCCGTCAATTTATTGATGGGTTTTTTTGTATAAAAAAGTCTTGTTTATAAAATCATATCTTTATAGGGCACAATTGTTTTGTAACCTTTGCTTTCAAAATAGTCAGTTGGGTTTTCCTTTGAAACTGCCATTACAAAATCGCCGCCCCAAGCGCCCAAACTTTTTATTGTTCCATCAAAATCAGGAAATGAATTATCCTTTACCGTAGGAAGTTCAAGAATTTCACTCATTACTTTTTCGTGTTTGAATAGCAATTCAGAAAATTCTTCCAATGAATTAGAATTTAATACTGCTAAAATAATTTCGTTTATTATCGGAAAATCAATATCCAAATTCTTCTTGCTTTTATAATAATTCTCAATCGCGGTTTTGCTACTTTGCTTCTTATTTAAGTAAACAAAATAAATGTTTTTCGAAAATTTAGGATTGAAATTTACTTTTTCAACTATTGGCAAACCATTTTTTAATTGGTATAAAATAGGAGTATTATTTTGCGCACAGGCAATGTCATATCCACTTCCTCCAAAACTATTTTTAAGTAACTTAAATGCATCAATTTCTATCCATTGAGCAATATTATTAATTAATGTCGATGAAGTTCCTAAACCCCATAATTTTGGAAATGTAAGCGCCGTAGAAATGGAATAACCTAATGAAGATTTTAAAAAGTCAGATTTTAACAAATAAGCTTCGTATAAAATGTTAATTAACGTATCTCTTTGCGATAATTTATTGGAAGCTTTGAAATTTATGATTTCATTAAAAGAAATAGTTTCTTCAAACCAAATACTATTATCGTTATCAAAACTTGTCCAATGAATTTGACCTAATTTACCCGATGAAACTTTTAAATATTGCCCATATTTTGTTGGCAATGCCAAACTTTTTGCTCCGTCAAGAACTAAATATTCGCCTGTAATTAATAGTTTCCCGTTACTGTAAAAAGTTTTTTCCATTTAATTATTGCAAGGTACCAAGCAATCTATTTTCTTAATTTTTCAATAAAATCAACTGCTGCCGAGTGAGAAACTACGGTGTCTTTAAAGTGATTTTTTATTAAAACGCGTTCTTCATCAGTTACCTGAAATTGATTTAATATATTGTTGAGGTGCATTTTCATATGCCCTTCCTGAATTCCTGTTGTTGTTAAAGAACGTAAAGCAGCAAAATTTTGTGCTAACCCTGCTACGGCAACAACTTCCATAAGTTCCTTCGCTGTAGGTTTTTCAAGCATTTCAAGTGATAATTTTACCATTGGATGAAGTGATGTCAATCCGCCGACAGTTCCTAAAGCCAATGGAATTTCTATCCAAAAACTGAAAATTTCATCTTCAATTTTAGCGTGTGACAAACTCGAGTAACTACCATTTCTTGAAGCATAAGCATGAATGCCAGCTTCAACGGCTCGAAAATCATTTCCCGTTGCTAAAATAACAGCATCAACTCCGTTCATGATTCCTTTATTATGAGTGACCGCTCTGAAAGGTTCTACCTCGGCAATTTGAACTGCTTGAACAAATTTTTCAGCGAAAACTTCTGGGTTCTCAATGTTTGAATCTGATAATTCAGCTACTTTACATGAAACTTCAGCGCGAACAATACAATTAGGAACATAATTCGATAAAATACTCATTACAACTTCAACATTTTTCTCACTTTCGGAAAAATTTGAGTAAGAATTCGCTTCTTCTTTTAGTGTTTTTGCAAATTGTTCTAAACAAGAGTTAATAAAATTGGCTCCCATTGAATCTTTAGTTTCAAATGTAGCGTGTAACTGAAAATAATTAGGGATTAGATTGGTTTTATTTCGAAGTTCAATGGATAAAATTCCACCGCCTCGTTTTTGCATGTTTTTGGTTACACTCTCAGTAGATTCATAAAATTTATTTTGAATTTCCTTAAAGAATTTTTCCAATTTTACAACATCGCCTTTATATATAAAATGTACTTGGCCAATTTTTTCAGTATTTAAAACGCACGCTTTGAACCCGCCACGAGTTGACCAATATTTCGCCGATTTTGATGCTGCAGCAACAACCGAACTTTCCTCAATTACCATCGGAATAGTTTTGTATTTTCCATTGATAAGAAAATTGGGAGCAACGCCTAATGGCAAATAAAAATTGGTGATTGTATTTTCAATGAATTCATCATGCAATTGTTGGATTTTTGAATCTGAATTCCAATATTTTTTTATTATAGAAATAGCTTCATTCGAATTAGAAAAATAGGTATTTGCAATCCAATTTATCTTCTCTTCTTTTGACAATTTTGAAAATCCAGCAATGGCATTATTCATTTGTATAAATTATTAATTCATGCAAATATACATTTTCGTGAATTCTAATAAAATAACTTCCCTATGAAATTACATTTTACGAAAAAAAAGGTGGTGATTTCAGAAATTTTCACTAAAATTGAATGATTTTTAAAAATACTAATTATGAAATTTATTTACAAATTATCTCTATTATTTCTATTTGCCTCTTTTTCAGTTGTAGCTCAACAAAAAATAACAATTGAGTCTATTTATTCAGGTGCTTTTAGAGCAAAAGGGATGGATGATTTACAAGCTTTAAAAAATACAAATCAATATACCGTTTTAAATTTTGATCGAACTTCAAGAAGTTTTCAAATTGACTTATACGATTTTGCAACTCTAAAAAAAGTGGCAACTTTAATTGATACTAAAGACCATAAATCGCTAGAAGGAATTGATAGTTATACCTTTAGTTCTGATGAAAAATCGATCTTAATTGCTAATAATTCAGATCAGATTTTTCGTCGTTCTTTTGTAGCCAACTATTATTTATATGAAATTGCTTCAAAAAAATTAACTCCATTATTTGACTTTAAAATTCAGGAACCTACTTTTTCTCCAGATGGAACCAAAATTGCTTTTGCAAAAGAAAATAACTTGTATGTCTATGACATTGCTTCTAAATCTACTGAGCAAATTTCAACAGACGGAGTTAGAAATTCTATAATTAATGGTATTACGGATTGGGTTTACGAAGAAGAATTTGCATTTGTAAAAGCATTCGATTGGAGTGGTGACAGCAAAAAAATCGCTTACATTAAATTTGACGAAAGTCAAGTGCCAGAATTTTCAATGTCAATGTTCTATAAAGATCTTTATCCGTCGGTTCAAACATTTAAATATCCAAAAGCCGGTGAAAAAAATTCTGAGGTTTCCCTTCATATTTATGATGTTGCTTCTGCAAATACCAAAAATATAGACTTAAAAAATTATTCTGATTTTTATATTGCAAGAATGAAATGGACAAATGACAGCAATGTTCTTTGTGCTCAAATATTAAATCGTCATCAAGATAATTTAGATTTACTTTTTGTAGATGGAACTTCTGGAACTACAAAAGTGGTGTTGAATGAAAAGGACAAAGCGTATGTTGATGTAACGGACAACTTAACATTTTTAAAAGACAAAAGTTTCATTTGGACTAGTGAAAAAGACGGTTTCAATCATATTTATGTTTATGATAAAAATGGGAAATTAAGAAATCAAGTTACAAAAGGAAATTGGGAAGTGACGAATTACTATGGTTTTGACGAAAAAAACCAAACTATTTTTTATCAATCAGTTGAAAATGGTTCTATTAACAGAGACGTTTACAGAATTGGATTAAATGGAAAAAACAAAGTTAGATTGTCATCCAAAACAGGGACAAATAATGCCACTTTTAGTCCGAATTTTCAATATTTCATCACTACTTTTTCAAGCGCAACTCAGCCAACTACCTTTACTTTAAATGATGCTAAAAACGGAAAAGAAATTCAAGTAATTGAAAATAACGAAGCTTTAGCAAATAAAATAAAATCCTATAACCTACCTTCCAAAGAGTTTTTTGTTTTAAAAACAGAAAAAGGAAATGAATTGAATGCATGGATTTTGAAACCTAAAGATTTTGATCCTACAAAAAAATACCCAGTATTTATGTACCAATATTCAGGCCCAGGATCGCAACAAGTGAATAACGATTGGAACTCAACTGACGATTATTGGTTCATGATGTTAACACAACAAGGTTACATTGTGGCTTGTGTTGACGGACGTGGAACAGGATTTAAAGGTGCCGATTTCAAAAAAGTAACCCAAAAAGAATTAGGAAAATACGAAGTAGAAGACCAAATTGATGCTGCCAAAGTAATTGGGAATTATCCATTTGTAGACAAAACAAGAATCGGAATTTTTGGATGGTCGTTTGGTGGTTTTATGGCTTCCAACTGTATTATGAAAGGGAACGATGTATTTAAAATGGCAATTGCAGTTGCTCCAGTTACCAATTGGAGATTTTACGATAGCATTTATACAGAAAGATACATGCAAACTCCAGCGGAAAATGCAAGTGGATACGATGAAAATTCACCTATTAACCATGTAGATAAATTGAAAGGGAAATTTCTTTTAATTCACGGTTCTGGTGATGATAATGTTCATGTTCAGAATTCAATGCAAATGATGGAAGCTTTAATTCAAGCCAATAAACAATTTGATTCACAAATTTATCCGGATAACAATCACGGAATTTACGGCGGTAAAACAAGAATTCAGTTGTACAATAAAATGACGAATTTTATTTATAACAATTTATAGTAGTATATTTAACCTTTAATATTCAATAAAATTAATTAATCTAAATTAACAAATATCAAAAAAATGAGTGAAACAGCAGTAAAATCGTCACATCCAAAAGGACTTTGGGTATTATTTGGAACTGAAATGTGGGAGAGGTTCAATTTTTACGGAATGAGAGCCATCTTAACCTTGTTTATGATTAATGCGCTAATGATGAAAGAGGCCGATGCTTCAATTATTTATGGTGGATTTTTAGGACTTTGTTATTTAACCCCAATGTTAGGTGGATTTATTTCTGATCGTTTTTTTGGAAATAGAAATTGTATTTTACTAGGCGGATTGATGATGGCAATTGGACAATTTCTATTGTTCTTTAGTGCAAGTATTTTTGGTTCCAATTTATCTTTGGCCAATACTCTAATGTGGTCTGCGCTTGGAATTATAATTTTTGGTAATGGTTTTTTTAAACCAAATATTTCATCAATGGTTGGTAGTTTATATCCAAAACAAGAAAAAACAAAACTTGATACGGCTTTTACTATTTTCTATATGGGAATTAACCTTGGTGCATTTTTAGGACAATTAATCTGCCCAATTGTTGGTGATGTTAAAGATTCTGGTGGAATTAGAGATATTCATGCTTTCAAATGGGGGTTTTTAGCAGCGGCAATCGCAATGTTAATTGGAACTGCTGTTTTTTATTTTTTGAAAAACAAATATGTAGTTACTCCTGAAGGAAAACCATTAGGGGGATTACCTTCTAAAAATGATGCTTCAGATTATGAAGAAGGGGAATCCCAAAAAGCAGTTTTTTCTCAAAAAGCATTAATTGGTGCAGTAATAGGATTTTTGGCATTAGGAGTTATTTTCCACTATTTAATTGGTCAGAACTGGATTTATACCGTTATTTATTCAAGTGGTATAACCTTGGCAGGATTAATTATTTCCGATAGTTCATTAACTAAAATTGAAAGAGATAGAATTTTTGTTATTTACATAGTAGCATTCTTTGTTATATTTTTCTGGGCTGCTTTCGAACAAGCCGGATCATCATTGACATTTATTGCAGATAATCAAACAGATAGAAATTTCTTCGGATGGAATATGCCTCCATCAATGGTTCAGATTTTTAATGGTGCATTTGTATTTATTTTTGCATTCCCATTTAGTGTTTTATGGGATTATTTGAGAAGTAAAGGTAAAGAACCAATTTCCCCTGTTAAACAATCTATTGGATTAGCATTAATTGCCGTAAGTTATTTTATTATTGCACATAATGTAAAAGATCTTGGAAATACCGGACTTCTAGGTATTCAATGGTTAATTTTATTATATCTTATTCAAACTTTTGCTGAGTTATGTTTGTCACCAATAGGATTATCTTTGGTGGGAAAATTGTCTCCAAAAAGATTTGCTTCACTTTTATTTGGAGTTTTCTTTTTGTCAAATGCAGCCGGTTATGCACTAGCAGGAACTTTAGGCTCAATTTTGCCTCCAACGGGAGATAAATATATTGCAGCAGAAAAAGCAAATATTGATTTGAAAGCTATTTTAGATGGTGAAAAAGTAGCTGACGGCGCTGAGTTGTTTGCTTTAGCTAAAATGAATTTTGCTAAAGTTAATGATGAAGCTGCTAAAGAAAATAAGCTTGATATTGAGAAAAAAATCAAAAATATTGCTCAAATAAAAAGCGATAAAGAATTAGCTGAAAAAAACAATAAACCATTTGTAAATAATTTTAAAGCAACTGATACAACGTTTACAACTCAAGAATTAGATATTATAAAGAGTAAAAAAGTTATTGTTGCCGAGTACCCTAGTTTCGCTGGGTTTACTATTAAAACATTATTTGATTTCTTTATGGTATTTGTTGTACTTTGTGGTATAGCAGCTGTTATTCTATTCGCATTAACACCAGTATTGAAAAAAATGATGCACGGAGTTCGTTAATCATTATTAAATTTTTTTATATCTTTCAAACCTACAAGAAAACCTTGTAGGTTTGTTTTTTTAAATTAAAAATTATGTGGAAAAGTCATCCTAAAGCACTGCCTTATTTATTTTTATCTGAAATGTGGGAACGTTTTGGTTATTATTTAATGATCGGAATTTTTACTCTTTATCTTAAAGATGTTGAAGCTGGTTTCGCTATGACAGAGAAAGAGGCTTCCGATTTGTATGGAACTTTTATTGCGTTGGTGTTTTTAACTCCGTTTATTGGAGGTTTAGTTGCCGACAGATATCTTGGGTATAAAAAATCAATCGTAATAGGTGGAATAATGATGGGGGCAGGTTATTTTATGATGGGAATTCATAGTTTGACCATGTTATATGTTGCAATGACATTAGTAATTGTTGGAAATGGTTTTTTTAAACCGAATATCTCTACTTTACTCGGTAATTTCTACAATGAAGATCGTTTCAAAGAAAAGAAAGATGAAGGGTACAACATTTTTTATATGGGAATAAATGTTGGCGCTTTCATTTGTAACTTTTTTGGCGCTGCTTTACAAATTTTACTTGGTTGGCAATATGCTTTTATGGCAGCAGGTTTAGGAATGTTTATTGGCGTTATCGTTTTTCTTCTTGGAACAAAACATTATGGTGATAAAACCGAGAAAAAAGGGATTCAAGAAGGCGATATGCCATTTTCTAAAATTGTACTATACATTTTAGTTCCATCAGTGGTATTTGGTATTATTGGCTGGCTAATTAAGGGAGTACAATCAGATATTAATCTTGATAGTGCCATTTTTGGTTCTGATAGTACTGATGCTTTTATTTTTGCGTGTCTCCCAATAGTTTACTTTTATGGGAGTCTTTATTTTAAAGCAAAGCCAGAAGAGAAAAGACCAATCGGAGCTTTGCTTTCTATTTTTGCTGTGGTGATTTTATTTTGGGCTGTTTTCAAATTAAATGGGTCTGCATTAAACACTTGGGCAGACAGATATACCGATAGACAAGTTACAGGAACTACAGAAAAAGTATTTTCTACTTTAGTTCAATCAAAAGAAATAACTTACGAAAAAGCTTCAACAGAATTATACGATGATAAGTTTCGACTTCAAAAAGAAGATGGAGAGGTAATAAAAGTTAATGATTACCCTATTTATTTTAGAAATACGAAAAAAGAGACTTTACCTAAAGAAGGAAGTACAATAAGCGTCTGGGTTACTAGTTTAAGCCAATCAATAAATCCAGGATGGGTAATTATTTTGACGCCTTTGGTAGTTGCTTTTTTTACCTTTTTGAGAAGTAGAAAGAAGGAGCCTTCAACGCCAACAAAAATTGCATTTGGTTTATTAATTTCAGCATTATCTGTATTAGTAATGGTGGCTGCAGTTCACATTGGGAATAACGGTATGGAAAAAGTATCGGTTTGGTGGTTGGTTGCAAATTATGGAATCATAACTATTGGGGAATTATTTCTAAGCCCAATGGGATTGTCAATTGTTTCAAAATTATCGCCAAAAAATATCACTGCATTGATGATGGGTGGATGGTTTTTGGCAACCTCCATCGGAAATAAATTATCTGGTGTTTTAGCCAGCATGTGGGATACTTATGACGACAAAGCCAATTTCTTTTGGGTAAATTTCGGTTTATTAATGTTTGCTACTCTACTAATGTTTGCTTTAGTGAAAAACTTAAATAAAGTAATGAAAGACCACGGAATCAATTAAACTATGGAAAAAGAGATTACATTAGAACAAATTCAGAACTTTAAAGGGAAATATCCAAAACAACTTTGGTATTTATTTTTTAGTGAAATGTGGGAACGATTTTGTTTCTATGGAATGAGAGGAATGTTGGTCATATTTATGGTTGGACATTTAGGGATGAATGAGGAAGTGGCAAATTTACAATATGGCGCAACTCAAGCATGGGTTTATGCATTTACATTTATCGGTGGTCTATTTGCTGATAAAATTCTTGGATTGCGAAAATCTCTTTTTTGGGGTGGGATATTAATGATAATTGGAAGTATAATTTTAGCCATAGATCCTGTAAAATTCTTTTTTGTTGGAATAGGTTTTACAATTGTAGGAACAGGTTTTTTCAAACCAAATATTTCTTCAATGGTTGGTCAATTATACAAAGAGGGTGATAATAGAACTGATGCTGGTTTTTCATTCTTTTATATGGGAGTAAATCTTGGTGCTCTAATTGGAGGTTACATTTGTATAGCAGTTGCTGAAGGGTCTTTATGGCAAAATTTAGTTCCAGAAAACTTACGATGGAATGTAGGTTTTGGGTTTGCTGCTCTTGTAATGATAATCAGTTTATTAACTTTTACGCAAACACAAAAAAGTTTGGGTCCAATAGGATTATCTCCACTTGGGCATATTGAAACATCAAAAAGAAAGACATTCGAATTAGCTACTTTTATTGGCTCATTATTGATTCTTCCAATTATAATTTTGATGGTTGAAAACACCGAATACACAAAATGGTTTATGATTTTTATAGGCCCCGCTTCATTAATTTACTTATTTATTGAAATGAGAAATTTCAGCTTTTCAGAAAATAAGAAGTTATTTGCAGCTATCATTTTTATGTTGTTTTCAATTGTGTTTTGGGCTTTCTTTGAACAAAGTGGCGGTTCGCTTAGTTTGTTTGCTGCCAATAATTTAAATAATACAATTGCTGGTTTCACCTTAAGTCCAAACGGAGTAAATAATTCTGCAAATTCCTTTTTTGTTATCGGTTTTGCAGCATTAGTCGGATTAGCATGGCTTTGGATGAGTAAAAGAAAAATCGAACCAAATACCGTAATCAAATTTGGTTTGGCATTTTTATTCTTAGCTGGCGGTTTTTGGGTGTTTTATTATACTAAATTCTTAGCTGGAGCTGATGGAAGAACCTCTCTTGGGTTATTTACTTTTGGATGGTTTGTAATCACTTTTGGAGAATTGTGTTTATCACCAATTGGGATGTCAGCGATGACAAAACTTTCACCACAAAAAACTCAAGCTGTAATTATGGGAATGTGGTTTTTAGCGAGTGCCTATGGTCAATATTTTGCAGGTATTTTAGGTGCCAATATTGCTAATGCTTCCGAAAGCGCATCAAACATAGATAAATTAAATATATATGCAGTTGGTTATCAACAACTAGCGATTTACGCATTAATAGCAGGAGTAATTTTAATTGTAATTTCACCTTTTATAAAAAAATTAATGCAAGAAGTCAAATAAATTTCCGATATTTCGGCGATAATTAAAGATTCTAAATTTAATATTCATTAAAATGAAAAAAACACTTATAGCGCTATTATTTATTCTTGGTTCTTACGCAATAGAAGCTCAAGAATTAGTTTGGAGTAATAACCTTAGAAATTCTGTTGAAGTTTCTAAGAAAACGAAAAAACCTTTAATGCTTTTCTTCACAGGAAGTGATTGGTGTGGCTGGTGTATTAAGCTTCAAAATGAAGTTTTCAGAACACCGGAATTTGTTAAATGGGCTAATGAAAATGTAGTTCTAGTAGAGCTTGATTTTCCAAGAAGAACCGCTTTAGCTCCAGAAATAACCGAACAAAATAATCAATTGCAGCAGTTTTTTGCCGTTCAAGGATATCCAACTGTTTGGTTTGTAAATGCAACATTAAATGAAGGAAAAATCAATATAGATAAACTAGGAAGTACAGGCTATTTGGCCGGAGGACCAAAAGTTTGGGTTGATAATGCCAATGGTATTTTGAAAAAGTAATATATTATTTTACTTTATAAAATCCCTTTTCAGCAGTAGCATGGAAAGGGATTTTCTTTTTCATGCAAATGGATTTCCAAAGCTGGATAGTAATTTTATAATTGGACGCATCAGCAACAATCAATTTCGGATGGTTTACTTGAATTAATCGCTCTAAATTTATTTTTGGAGACTGCCTTAAAATGATAATATCGGGATTTATTTCTTTTGAATAAATACCAAAACTATCAATTACCATTATCTTTTTATCATTGAAATAATATAAATTTTGCATTTTATTTATCCCTGTTATTGAGCTGTTATTTGCAATTAAGTATGACTTTAATACCGTGTTTGATGCGAGTTTATCAATAGTTCTTTCATTTCCATAAACAGTCACTTTATCACCATTTCTTTCAGTAATTAAAGTGTTTTTCCAACTATTAAAAACAATAAATTCCTTTTGGTTTTGAATTTCCCAACGCGTTATTAATAAAGTTGATTGAAAAAGTAACACACTTATAAAAGCAAATACAATTTTTGGATAAGTCGGTTTTTTAAATAAAATCACAAAAGCAATTATTAAAAGGTACAAACAAAATAAGGACTGCCAATTTATTGGAATATCCTTAATAATAAATTGCTCAAATGACGCCACCAAATTGATAATTTTATTCAAATAATAAATGCAAAATTCCAATGATTTCATAGTCAACATTGGAACAAAATCAAAAGTCGTCATTACCATTACTAGAACTCCCAATCCCATAATTAGAATTAAAAAAGGAATAATAATTAGATTGGTAATAAAAAACAAACCTGGAAATTGATGAAAGTAGTAAATACTTAATGGGAAAGCTCCAATTTGTGCTGCAAATGAAACCGTTAAAATATCCCAAAAGTAAGTTGCGATTTTGTTTTTTGGCATCCATAAATTAGAAATTAAAGGCTGTAGCCAAAGAATAAAAAATAAGGAAAGATAACTTAATTGAAATCCAACATCAAATAAAAAGGAAGGTTGAAAAAACAAAATTAGAAACATGGAAACCAATAAAGTATGAAAAATATTAGTGTTTCTTTTCAAATACATTCCCACAGCAACAAATGTGAACATTGTTACGGATCGAACAACTGAGGGCGAAAGTCCCGCTAATATTGCAAATCCCCAAAGGCTAATGATGATTGTAAATAACCGAATTGTATTTCCTGTTTTATTTTTTGGTAAGGGTTTTAATAAAAATGTTATGAAAAGCAAAATAAATCCGACATGTAATCCAGAAACTGATAATATATGAATTGCTCCAGCGTATTGATAATCTTTCAAAATTTCTTTTGAAATATTTTGTTGCTGTCCTAAAATAAGTGCGTTAACAACTTGTAATTCGTCTTTTGAGAAATTATTTTTTTGGAGGTTGGTAATTATATTATTTCTAATTCGATCGGAGTAATACCAAATATTTTTGTCAATTTTATCGCTAATTTTAATCGAATAAGCGTTGGTATAAATTTGGCCAAAAATGGATTTATTATTTAAATAGCTACCATAATCAAATTGGTTTGGATTCAGTGATTTTTTATTTAAAATGCACTTGCCATAAATCTGAAAGTTACTGCCTATTTGAATCCTAGAATCTCCATTAGCATCATGAATTTGAACTAATATTCTTCCGGAACAACTTTTATTATCTACTTTTTTTACTAATCCAATGTATTTATCAACTTTTGAGTTTCCTTTTAATTTTTCCCTTAAAACCAATTCAACAGAATGATAATCAGTTTCATTTTTTATTAAATGAACATAATTATTTTCGTTATAAATTTCATTATGAATTACATGATTAAAGCAACCAATTTGAAAAAACAAGAGATAGGTGGCTATTCCGAAATATATCTTTTGGATAAAATCCTTCTTTGATAAATATAAAGTGATTATAAAAACAACAAAAAATATTCCAATAAATGTAAAAGTGGTAGAAGGATTTGGATTGAAATAGCTTGAAAATACAATTCCCAATACAAACCAGATTGTGATTTTCATTAAAGGAAATTGAAGTATTTTCATTTTCCTAATGTAGTCAATTTAATCTTACTAAAACGAAGAATAGATTCTATTTACTTGAGCAAATGTTCTTTTATAATAAGGTTCTTTGGTGGAAGATATAATTACCCCTTTTGAAGTTGCAGAATGGATAAATTTAATCTCATCTTCCAAAACTTCCACAACCATTCCTACGTGATTAATAATCTTTCTGCCATTGGTTTTAAAGAAAATTAAATCCCCTTTTCTAATTTCATTAGGATTTAAAACAGAGCCCAATTTTGACATTTGGTTGGAAGAACGTGGTAAAATAAGATCAAATTTGCTGAAGGTATAAAACATTAATCCGGAGCAATCAAAGCCTTCAGGATTTGACCCGCCGCTTCTATATCGAGCGCCTAAATTTTCTGATGCAGCGTTTATTAGTTGCTCAACTAAATAACTCGAATCGGAAGTATTTATAATTAAATCGTCTGAATTTTCATCGGTGCTCAACCTGCTTTTTATGTCTTTTATTGGAGAGATTTCTGTTATTATTGGCTCAGTTTTTTCAATTACCTTCTTTTTTTTCTTTTCTGGTTTAGAAATAACAGCAACCTCAGGCTTCTTGTACAAACCTTGTTTTTCTGCTTCTGATTTAGACGTAACTATTACTGAAGTTGTTTTACAGCTCGTAAATACTAAGAATAAAATGAAAAGTGAAATAAGATTTCTCAAAGTTATTTTTTTTGCAAATTTATGCAATTAATTCTAATCAAATTATTGGAGATTATTTACAATGAGTTTTGCCGTTTTATGACTTGCTCCGCTACCGCCTAATTTCTTTTCTAGGGTGTTATAATTTTCTAAAACTTCAATGCGGTATTTTGAATCAAATAGTTTTTGAAGTTCGATTTTGATGTTTTTAGAACTGCAATTTTCTTGAATTAATTCAGTAACAACTTCTTTGTCCATAATTAAATTCACAAGAGAAATATATTTTAAAGTTACGATCCTTCTTGCAATTTGGTACGAAAGCCAACTCCCTTTATAACACACAACTTCAGGAACTTTAAAAAGGGCAGTTTCCAAGGTTGCAGTGCCGGATGTTACCAATGCTGCATAAGAAACACTTAATAAATCGTAGGTTTTATTTGAAATAAAATGGCAATTATTAGATATTAAAAAAGTAGAGTATAAAGAATATTCTTGACTTGGTGCACCAGCTATTACAAACTGATATTCTGGAAAATCAGCAACAACACTTAGCATTACACTTAACATTTTAGTGATTTCCTGCTTTCTACTTCCTGGTAAAATAGCTATAATTGGCTTGTCACTTAAATTATTTTCTTTTCTGAATTCAATTTCATTTATAGCTGGTCGATTTTGGATAGCATCAATTAATGGATGCCCAACAAATTCAACTTTATACTGATGTTTATTTTCATAAAAGTCTTTTTCGAATGGTAAAATCACGTACATTTTATCAATGTCGCGTTTAATGTCTTTTATTCTATTTTCTTTCCAAGCCCAAATTTGAGGTGAAATATAATAGTGCGTTTTCATTCCTAAGTTTTTCGCCCATTTAGCAATTCTCATATTGAAACCCGGATAATCTATGAAAACTAAAACATCTGGTTGGAATTCTAATATATCTATTTTACAGATTTTAATATTGTTTAAAATTGTTTTTAAATTCAATACTACTTCTAGAAATCCCATGAACGATAAATCACGATAATGTTTTACTAAAGTTCCACCCACAGATTGCATTAAGTCACCACCCCAAAAACGAATTTCTGCGGTTGGATCTTCATTGTATAATGACTTCATCAAATTTGAACCGTGTAAATCCCCTGAAGCTTCTCCTGCAATAATATAGTATTTCATAGGTTAAATCTATAAAAATAATGTGACAATTGTTAATACAATTATGGCTAAAATAATTCCTTTTGCCATTGTTTCTTTTCTCTTTTTTAATAACCCAAAAAACACTCCAATATTTAAAATGGTTCCTAATGTGATTATTTTTCCTAATTCGCCCTCAAATTTCAAGATCTGCAAACCACCAATAAACGAATAAGGAGTAAAGGAAATAATAAATAAGTAACTTCCAATAAATGAAGTTATTAGTCCAATTAATAATCCGTAAAATAAATCTATTTTTTTCATTTAATACCTAATTGAGCTACTATTTTCGATGTAAAAATAGTTAATTTTAATCTGACATTAATGCTTTTGAATCTTTAACAAAAAATTAGAGAATTAGATATTTTGAGTATCTTATTTTTGTATATCTTAGTTAAAAAAAATTAATGAATACATTTTTGAATTTTATGAAAAGGAATTATAAGATATTAGCACTGGTATTAGTAGCTTCTTTATCGCTATGGAGTTTTATTCCAAAGCAAAAAGGAGATCCTGAAAAAGACAAATTATTATTGGAATTATTAACATTTGTTATTGAAAAAGGGCACTATAGTCCAGCTGATATTGATGATAATTTTTCTAAAAGTTTATTTAAAGAATACATTAAAACACTTGACCCTACAAAAAGATTCTTTTTGCAATCAGATATTGATGAATTTTCTGAGTATGAAACTGACTTAGATGATCAAATAAAAAATAAAGATTTAACTTTTTTTGATTTGACTCATACCCGTTTGAAACAACGTATTGAGGAAAGTAAATCCTACTATAAATCAATTTTAGGCCAACCATTTGACTTTAAAGTAGAAGAAGAATTTAATTCCGATTTTGAAAAATTACCTTTCGCAAATTCAGTTTCTGAACTAAAAGAGAAATGGAGGAAGCAACTTAAATTATCTGTATTGTCTTCATTAACAGACCGATTGAAATTGGAAGAAGACATAAAAAATGGAGTAGTTAATGAGAAAAAGGATTCTTTAAGCGCGAAGAAAGCGGAAAAGCCGATAGATAAAACTCCAAAAACATTTGAACAAATTGAGAAAGAAACTCGAGAAAGTTCATTAAAATCAATGAACGAATTTTTTAGTTTAATTGATGACATGAAAAGAGAAGAATGGTTTTCGATTTTTGTAAATACTATTGCAGAACGATTTGATCCACATACTTCCTATTTTGCTGCGGAAGACAAAGAACGTTTTGATGTTAGTATGTCTGGGAAATTCTTCGGAATAGGAGCTCGTCTTCAAAAGAAAAATGATTTTACAGAAATTACGGAGTTAATTTCAGGTGGTCCTGCGTGGAGAGGAAAAGAATTAGAAGTAGGTGATATTTTTCTAAAAGTTGGTCAAGGCGATAAAGATCCTGTTGATGTTGTAGGGATGAAAATTGATGATGTCGTTAAAAAAATTAAAGGACCAAAAGGAACTGAAGTTCGCTTAACTGTTAAGAAAACAGACGGTACTATTAAAGTAATTACTCTTATTCGTGACGAAATAGAAATTGAAGAAACCTATCTAAAATCTAGTGTTGTAGAAAAAAATGGGTTGAAATATGGTGTAATTTATTTGCCTAAATTTTACATCGATTTTGAAAATCCTGACAATAGAGACGCCGGAAAAGATATGGCAATTGAAGTGGAAAGGCTTAAAAAAGAAGGCGTAAACGGAATTGTATTGGATGTTCGAGATGACGGCGGAGGGTCTTTAAAAACGGTTGTGGATATTGCTGGATTGTTTATTGAACAAGGTCCAATTGTTCAAATAAAATCGGCTTCAGGTCAAAAAGAAGTTCTTTATGATAGAGATAAAAAAGTTCAATGGGATGGACCTTTAGTTATTATGATAAATAACTTTTCTGCATCAGCATCTGAAATTTTAGCTGCAGCAATTCAAGATTATAAAAGAGGTGTAATCATTGGAAGTAAACAATCTTACGGTAAAGGAACAGTACAAAATATTATTGATTTAAATCAATTTATTAGAAATTCAAAATTAGGAGATTTGGGAGCTTTAAAAACAACTACTCAAAAATTCTATAGAATCAATGGCGGATCTACGCAATTAGAAGGTGTTAGCAGTGATGTTGTTATGCCAGATAAGTACTCATACATTAAAATGGGAGAACGTGATATTGATAATGCTATGCCATGGGATAAAATTGATGCTGCCGATTACAATGTTTGGAATAAAACAAATAATATTTCTGCTGCAATTGAAAATAGTAAAAAACGATTGGCTGAAAATAATCAATTTAAATTGATCGACGAAAATGCTAAATGGATCAATGAAAGAAGTGAGGATAACGTTTATAATTTACAAATTGATAAGTTCAAAGCAGAGCAAAAATTACTTGAAGAAACTTCAAAAAAATACAAAGCAGTTTTAGATTATCAAAACCAATTGACATTTAATTCTCTTCCATATGAAAATGAATTGATGAAAACAGATTCCGCTTTAAAAGAGAAAAGACAAAGATGGCATGAGAGTTTGTCGAAAGACATTTATATCGATGAAGCTTTGAATGTATTAAGTGATTTACAATCTAAAGATTTAGCTAAGAAAACCAATGTAACTCTAAAGAAAAAAGACAAATTAGTAAAGTCATAAAAAAAAAGTCCTGAGAAACCTCAGGACTTTTTTTTATCTAAATCTATACTAAGCGTTTGCAGTAACCGCATCACGATCAATTTTTCCTACAAGTCCAACTAGTACTTTTCCAGGTCCAACTTCTGTAAATAAAGTTGCACCATCTTTAACCATTTGTTGAACAGATTGTGTCCATTTTACAGGGGCCGTTAATTGTATAATTAGGTTTTTCTTAATTTCATCAGGGTCTGAAACCGCATTGGCAGTTACATTTTGATAAACTGGACAAATTGGAGTTGAAAAAGTAGTCATTTCAATTGCAGCAGCTAATTCTTCGCGAGCTGGTTCCATCATTGGCGAGTGAAAACCACCACCTACAGGTAATAACAATGCTCTTTTTGCCCCAGCTTCTTTCATTGCTTCACAGGCCTTTTCCACTGCTGAAAATTCTCCTGATATTACTAATTGACCAGGGCAGTTATAGTTTGCCGCTACAACAACTCCGTCAATTGAAGCGCAAACTTCTTCGACAACTGAATCTTCTAATCCCAATACCGCAGCCATTGTTGAAGGTTTTACTTCACATGCTTTTTGCATTGCTAAAGCTCTTTTTGAAACTAATTTTAAACCGTCTTCAAATGATAAAGTGCCATTTGCAACCAATGCAGAAAATTCTCCCAATGAATGTCCTGCAACCATTTCAGGTTTGAAATCTGATAATGTTTTTGCTAAAATTACCGAATGCAAAAATACTGCCGGTTGGGTAACTTTGGTTTCTTTTAATTCATCTGCAGTTCCTTCAAACATGATGTCTGTAATTCGGAAACCTAAAATTTCATTTGCCTTTTCAAATAAATCCTTAGCTAATTCTGAATTCTCATACAACTCTTTTCCCATTCCTGTAAACTGGGCTCCCTGACCCGGAAATATAAATGCTTTCATAATTATTTATCAATTTAAGATTTCACTTTTATCATTTTTGCTGCCTCTTTTGCCAACTCAATAATTTCTTCAATTGGAGTTTTCAAATCATCACTTACTAGTGAAACACCCATTCTTCGATAAGGTCTTGAAGTGGGTTTTCCAAATATTCTAAAGTCGGTTTTTGGTAATGAAGCAATTTTTTCTATCCCCTCATAGATTGGATTTATGCTATTTTCTGAAGCAAGAATAACGGCACTTGCACCTGCTTTTTCCAATTTTATTTCAAATATAGGCAAACTTAATATTGCACGTAAATGCAATTCAAATTCATTAAAATTCTGAGTACCTGCAAGGGTTACCATTCCTGTATCGTGAGGTCTTGGTGACAATTCTGAAAAGTAAACCCCTTCATCTGTAAGAAAAAATTCTACTCCAAAAAGACCTGCGCCACCTAAAGCTTCAGTAACTTTTCGAGCCATATTTTGCGCTTCATTTAAGTCGGATTCTGAAATTCTTGCAGGCTGCCAACTCTCTTGATAATCCCCTCGTTCTTGACGATGTCCAATTGGTGCACAAAAAAGGGTTGGATTATTATTTTGAACTACTGTCAATAAAGTGATTTCTGAATTGAATTTCACAAATGCTTCTACAATCACTTCTACAACATCTCCACGCGAACCTTCAACGGCATAATTCCATGCTTTTTCAATATCCGATTCTGTTTTTATTGTAGATTGCCCTTTTCCTGAAGATGACATTAATGGTTTTACAACACAAGGAATTCCGACTTCCAAAACTGCTTTTTTAAGTTCTTCAGAAGTTGTTGCGTATTTATATTTGGCAGTTTTCAAACCTAATTCCTTTGAAGCCAAATCACGAATAGCTTTTCGGTTCATCGTGAAATTAGCTGCTTTTGCCGAAGGAACTACTTTTATTCCTTGGCTTTCATAATCATAAAAACGTTCAGTTCTGATTGCTTCAATTTCTGGAACAATAAAGTCGGGTTGGTGTTTGTGAACAATTCTATCTAATTCTTTTCCGTCAAGCATGTTGATTACTTCAAATCCATGGGCAACTTGCATCGCTGGAGCATTTTCATAATTATCAACTGCTATTACAATTTGCCCAATTCTTTGAGCAGCAATTGTAAATTCTTTGCCTAATTCACCAGAACCTAGAAGGAGTATTTTCATAAAATTACAATGTTAATCGCTTTATTTATGCCAACGCTTGTTTGATTCTTCTTAGCGCTTCAATCAATAAATCCTCGCTAGTAGCATATGAAAAACGAATACAATTTGGATTTCCAAAAGCATCTCCTGTTACGGTTGCCACATTTGCTTCTGATAAAAGATACATTGAAAAATCATTCGCATCTTTTATAAATGTTCCGTTTAAAGTTTTTCCAAAGAAGTGTGAAACGTCTGGAAATACATAAAATGCCCCTTCTGGAACATTGATTTTAATTCCTGGGATATCTTTTAAAAGTCCCACGACTAAATCTCGCCTACTATGAAATGCATTAACCATGTGTTTTAAAACAGATGGATCTGCATCAACAGCCGTAATTGTTGCTCTTTGTGCAATACTATTTGCTCCGCTGGTTACTTGTCCTTGAATTTTTGTACAAGCTTTTGCTATAAATTCGGGTGCTCCAATATATCCAATTCTCCAACCTGTCATTGCAAATGCTTTTGCAACACCATTTACAGTTACTGTTTTTTCAAGCATTCCTGGGATAGATCCAATACTACAAAAAGTCCCTGAGAAATTAATGTGCTCGTAAATTTCATCGGCAACTACATAGATGTTTGGGTATTTTTCTAAAACTTTTGCCAAAGCTGTAAGTTCTTCTCTGCTGTAAACCGATCCACTAGGATTACATGGAGAACTGAACCACATCATTTTAGTTTTTGGAGTAATTGCAGCTTCTAATTGTGAAGGTGTAATTTTGAAATCACTTTCTATAGTTGTAGGAACTTCAACAGGAACTCCGCCTGATAATTTTATTATTTCAAAGTAGCTAACCCAATATGGAGCTGGTAAAATAACCTCGTCTCCATCGTTTAACATTACTTGTGCTATGTTGTATAAAGATTGTTTTGCTCCAGTTGAAACTACAATTTGCGATGGTTTGTAATCCAAATTGTTGTCTCTTTTGAATTTTCTGCAAATTGCTTCTTTCAATTCTAGGTAACCTTCTACTGGGGAATAGGTGCTAAAATTCTCGTCTATTGCTTTTTTTGCGGCCTCCTTAATGAAATCGGGAGTGTTGAAGTCGGGTTCACCTAAACTTAAACTAATAATATCTTTTCCTTGTACTTTTAATTCTCTGGCTAAAGCGGCCATAGCCAATGTTTGTGACGTCGATAAATTATTTATCCTATCTGAAAGTGCATTCATTCTTGTTGTTTGTTGTAGTTATTTATTGTTGTGTTTAATTTTATGCTGATAATTCTGGTTTCATTCCTAAGTCTTTCAGATGTTTGAAATGGGCAATTACTGCTGATCTCATTGATTTGTATTCATAATATGGAAGATTAGCTTCTTGGGCTGCTTCTTTCACAAATTTTGAAATTTTAGTATAATGAACATGACAAATATTTGGGAATAAATGGTGTTCAATTTGATGATTTAATCCTCCTGTATACCAATTTACAATAAAGTTTTTTGGAGCAAAATTTGCCGTAGTAAATAGTTGGTGTATTGCCCATGTGTTCTCCATTTCACCATCATCGTTTGGTAATGGATTCGCAGTTTCTTCAATTACGTGTGCTAATTGGAATACAATACTCAAAATTAAACCTGCAGTGTAGTGCATTACAAAAAATCCAAAAAGCACTTTCCACCAAGAAACTCCAATAATCATTGGGATTACAATCCAAATAGAAAAGTAGATTATTTTTGTAATTACCAATGTGGTCCATAAAATTTTTGGACTTTTAGGTTCTCCGTAAGACAATTTTCTTTTTAAATACTGACTCATTTGTTTGAAATCAGTAGTTAAAGCCCAGTTAAAAGTCAGTAATCCATATAAAAAAACGGAGTAATAATGTTGAAATTTATGAAAGTAGGACCATTTAGCTTCTTTAGTAAATCTGATAATTCTGCCAGCATCTAAATCTTCATCATGTCCTGGAATATTTGTGTAAGTATGGTGCAAAACGTTGTGTTGAACTTGCCAGTTGTAAACGTTTCCGGCTAAAACATAAATTGTCCCACCCATAAATTTATTAACCCAGCTTTTATTAGAATAAGAACCATGATTTCCATCGTGCATTACATTCATTCCTATTCCTGCCATTCCAATACCAATAACAATTGAAAGTAAGGTAAACAACCAGAAAGGCATATTTGTTAATGTTATAATTAAAATATAGGGAGTAATAAAAATTGAGAAAAGTATAATTGTTTTAAGGTACAATTTCCAGTTTCCCGTTTTTTCAATATTATTTTCCTTGAAATAATTGTTTACTTTAGAATTCAATGTTCTAAAAAACTTCATTCCATCTTGTTTTGCAAATGTAGGGACAGTATTGTTCATAATATATTTGATATTCAACAAAGATAATTATTATATAAATTTATTCAACCAATTTGAAGTTAATATTTTAACTTAAAATAGTACTTTTGTTAAAAAAATAAATGGAATTTATTCAAAAGTACTTTCCTGAATTAACTGAAGTTCAGATAAGTCAATTTCAACAGTTGGAAGCGTTATATTACGATTGGAATTCAAAAATTAATGTTATTTCTCGAAAAGACATCGATCAATTGTATGTGAAACATGTTTTGCACTCATTGGCTATTGCCAAAATTCAAAAATTTGAACCTGGAACTTATGTTTTAGATGTTGGAACCGGTGGAGGTTTTCCTGGAATTCCTTTGGCAATTCTATTTCCCGAAACTCGTTTTTACCTTATTGATGTTATTCTAAAAAAGATAAATGTGGTAAAAGCAGTTGCTGAATCGTTGGATTTAAAAAATGTAAAGGCAGAACAAATACGGGCCGAAAATGTAAAAGGAGATTTTGATTTCATTGTTAGTCGTGCAGTAACCAATATGCCCGATTTTGTTTCTTGGATAAAAGATAAAATCAAGAAACAACAAAAACACGAACTAAAAAATGGTGTTTTATATTTAAAAGGTGGTGATTTAACAGAAGAATTGGCTACGTTTCCAAACGCAAAAGAATACAATATTTCCAATTTTTTTGAAGACGAATTTTTTGAAACTAAGAAAGTAGTTCACTTGCCTTTGAAATATAAAACATAAAAAAACCACAAGTATTGAATCTTTACTTGTGGTTTTTTTATTCATAAATCTAATTTCATAAATCTAAAATTACTTCATTCTCCTAAAAACGGATATCTGTAATCTTCAGGGGTAACAAACGTTTCTTTTATTGTTCTAGGTGACGCCCAACGCAATAAGTTTAATGCTGAACCCGCTTTATCATTTGTTCCTGAAGCTCTTGCACCACCAAAAGGTTGCATTCCTACAACTGCACCTGTTGGTTTATCATTCACATAAAAATTTCCTGCAGCATTTTGTAAAGCGATAGTTGCCTGTTCAATTGCATAACGGTCTTTACTAAAAATCGCACCTGTTAATGCATAATCTGAAGTTTGATCCACTAATTCTAAAGTAGTTTCCCAATCGGCATCTTCATAAACATAAATAGTTACTACTGGTCCGAACAATTCGGTTTCCATAGTGGTGTATTTTGGGTTGGTAGTAACAATAATAGTAGGTTCAATGAAATAACCAACAGACTTATCATAATTTCCACCAAAGATTATTTCAGCATCGGTATCTTTTTTCGCTTGTTCGATGTAACTTACTAATTTATTAAATGAACCTTCGTGAATTACAGCTGTTATGAAATTTCCAAAATCTTCTGGAGATCCCATTTTCATGGATTTTACGTCGTTAATTAATTGTTGTTTTACTGCAGGCCATAAACTTTTAGGAATATAGGCTCTTGAAGCTGCTGAACATTTTTGACCTTGAAATTCAAATGCACCACGAGCTATTCCCGTTACAACTTGTTTTACATTGGCACTTGGATGCGCCACAATAAAATCTTTTCCACCAGTTTCTCCTACAATTCTTGGATAAGTTTTATAGTGGTGAATATTTGTTCCAATTTTTGCCCAAATATCTTTGAACACGTGAGTTGATCCAGTGAAATGCACTCCGGCAAAATCACGACTTGCTAAAACAGTATTGGTAATCATTTCAGCATCCCCAAAAACAACGTTGATAACGCCGTCCGGAACACCAGCTTCTTTGAAAACATCGATGATAATTTTTGCAGAAAATACTTGGCTATCACTTGGCTTCCAAATTACAACATTTCCCATCATAGCTGCACTTGCTGGTAAATTTGCAGCAATTGCAGTGAAATTAAAAGGAGTAATTGCATAAACAAAACCTTCTAATGGGCGGTATTCAACTCTGTTCCAAACTGCAGAATCGGAGTTGGGTTGGTCGTTATAAATTTGAGTCATAAACTCCACATTATAACGAAGGAAGTCGATTAATTCACATGAAGCATCGATTTCAGCTTGGAAAATATTTTTTGATTGTGCAATCATGGTTGCAGCGTTAATTTTTGCTCGGTATGGACCTGCGATTAATTCAGCTGCTTTTAAAAATATTGCTGCACGTTGTTCCCAAGCCATATTTGCCCATGCTTTTTTTGATTCTAATGCGTTGGCGATTGCTTTTTCAATATGAGATTTTTCAGCTAAATGATAGGTTCCTACGATGTGTTTATGATCGTGTGGCGCCGACATTTTTCTGGTGTTTCCAGTTTTAATTTCTTCACTTCCAATATATAGTGGAACGTCAATTTGGGTGTTCCACATTTCTTTATAGGCTGCAAGTACTGCTGCTTTTTCTGGAGAATTTGGTGCATACGACTTTACTGGTTCGTTTACCGCTTTTGGTACATTAAAGAATCCTTTTAACATGATAGTTTTTATTTAATAATACCCAATTTAATTGTTTAATTTGGGTGATAAAATTTTTACAAAAGTACAAATGAAAAATTGATAAATTACAATTTAGATTTAGAAATTATACCGGATTTCTAGCCCAGACGGAAATGGAAACCCCGGAATTCTAAATACTATTTTTTTATGTTTTTTTTAAAGCGACCAAAGGAAGCTTTTAAAAAAGCAATAGAAAAAAGGATTTAGAATGAGGAGTTGTAATGGACTGCTGGAAATAGCTTCCTTTTAATTTAGTGCAAATGGTGCGCTCAAACGAAATGTTGGAACTACGACTTTGAAATTTCTAGTTGAGGTAAAATTCACCATGTTAAAATAGCCTTGCATTGCACCAAAAGGGGAAGTTAGTAAGCATCCAGAGCTATAAGTGTGAGATTCTCCTGGTTTTAATACTGGTTTTTTTCCAATAATTCCTTCTCCATCAACGATTTCTGTTTCTTGAAGTGAGTCAAAAATTTCCCAGTGGCGGGTCATTAATTGTACAGAATCTTTACTATGATTTTCAATTGTTATATGGTAACTGAAGGCAAATTGAATCTTGTAGTTTTTGAAGTAAGTGCCCTCAAAACTGGTAGATACAGAAATTTTAATTCCCCTTGTGATTTGTGATACCATAGTAACAAACTGATTTTAGGTAAAATTATAAAAAATTTATGAGTTATTCAATAAATTAAAAATAAAATTAATTGGTAATATTCTCAGAATTTGTAACCCCTTTTCCAATAATTCTATCGTAGCGTTGGTTGTTTTCTCTATAGTAAATGATGGCAAAATAGTTGTTTTCAGTTTGCCAAAAATTCCCATCAATGGCATTTTCGTAATCAATTTTTTTATTTCCGTCTGCAACTACATATTGATAATTGGTAAATCCTTGTTTGATCATTATTGCTTTTTCGTAGACTCCTTTTTCTTGATTGTAATCCATTTTAAATTCATCTGAAAGGGCATAATTATTAAACATTCCATTAATATAAATGTTCTTTTTTTCATAAAATGATGGCGCAGACAGTGTGAAAAATACCCATGAATAGTCTGCTTCTATGGCATTATTAAAGGCATTTGCATTTAGTGGAACAAAATTTCCATTGGCATCAGGATTGTAAGTATAGGCTTTATTTGTTCTTGCTTCGTTTGTATATAAATGGGTATTGTATACGCCATTACTTGCATCTACACGGGCGATAAAATTGGTGGAAGCTATTATTATTTTGTTTTCAAAATATAAAAATTCATTACCACCCCAAAATTGTGTTTCTGTATCGTACTTATAGATTAGGTCGTTTCCAATGGTGAACATTGGTTTGATATTGGTAATTGCTTCGTTTAATTTACCGTTTTGTAACAAAAGTACTTTTACGTTTTGCAGTGGACTTTGAAAAAGTAGATTGGGTGATTTAATTGAAAAATCTAGGTTTTGTTTGTAATTAACATCAGTTATTGTCCGCGGTCTTTTTATTTGCATTGGCACTGTTACCAAGTTTTCATAAATCATTAATTTTCTTGAAAACACCACCTCTCTATCTTCATTTAAAATTTTAATCATATAATTTCCGCTAACCAGAAGCTGCGTATTTTTATTTGGAAAACCAATTCTATAATGAGAATACAATTGAAGTGCGTTTAATGAATTGGTATATTCTTGAATTCGTATTCCATCAAACCCCTGTAGGTACTCATTTTTTGATAAATCGGAATGTTTCCAATCGTAATTGCAGTGTACAATTTCATAATAATAATTGGCTTCATTTCCATACAAATCATCAAATTGAATTTCAAAAGGCTCATTTAAACCAAATAGTGCAATGGAATTTTGATTGTTTTGAACAAAAGTGATTGTTTTTATGTTAAATGGGGGTTCTATTTCTTTTTCCACTTGCGCAAATGTGAGAAATGAAATTAGAAGGAGTGCTATATATAACCAAAGGGTTTTAAACATAATAGTATTTTTGCATTTGTAAATATATGAAAATAACCTTTGAAAATAAAGTTAATATATTCGCTATTTGAAGCATACCGGAATAATTTCTCCTTTTGCTAGGCAATATTTTTCAACTAATTCTGGTTTTAATTTGGCTGTATAGTCTTCTTCAACGACTTTAAATCCGATGCTTCGTAGTTTGTCAAAGTAATCACGGCCATATATTCTAACATGGTCGTATTGTCCAAAAATAGCAGCTCGTTCTTTTTGATTTGTAATTGAATCGTCAGAGAAAGTTATATCGCGAGATAAATCTTGTGGTATTTGGAAAATTCCCATTCCGCCCGGTTTTAATACTCGAAATAACTCTTGCATAGCTTTTGTATCATCGGGGATGTGTTCCAAAACATGATTGCACAAAATAATGTCGTAGGAATTATCTTCAAATGGTAAGTTGCAAATGTCCGCTTTTACGTCTGCCAAAGGGGAAAATAAATCGGTTGTGGTATAATCGATATTTTTTTGGGTTCTAAACAGTTTGTAGAATGCCTGTTCGGGAGCAAAATGCAGGACTTTTTTCTTTTTAGTTGAAGAAAAAAAATCGGTTTCATTGTTAAGATATAGCCACATTAAACGATGTCTTTCTAGTGAAAGGGTACTTGGTGAAAGCACATTATTGCGTTGGTTTCCGTATCCATAGGGCAGAAACATTTTAAAACTTCTTCCATCAATTGGATCGGTAAAAGTATTTCCTTTTAATAAAAAAGCTAAAATAGGGCGTGCAATATAACTCAATCGAATTAGGATTGGCCTTGGGATGGTATTTAGAATTAATTTGAAGAGTTTTTTCATTTATTACATCACCAATGGGGTTCTTCTAAATTCATCTTCTTCATTGCTTACAATCCCTAAAGCTTCATAAACATAGGCAAATGTTGATAGTAATTCTGGTTTTCCGTCAATAATTGCAACATCATGTTCAAAGTGAGCGCTTGGTTTTCCATCGGCAGTTAATATTGTCCAACCGTCTTTTAATTGCTTGATATTTTTTGTCCCCATATTGATCATTGGTTCAATAGCAACAACCATTCCTTCAACAAATAATTTTCCACGACCTTTTTTACCATAATTTGGCATTTCAGGATCTTCGTGCATTTTTTGACCTAAACCGTGGCCAACTAGTTCTCTCACAACGCCATAACCATGAGCTTCAGTATATTTTTGAATGGCATTACCAACGTCTTCTACGCGGTTCCCGATTTTAAATTCGCGGATACCAACATATAAAGATTCTTTAGTTACCTGTAATAATTTTTTAGTTTCAGGTGCTACTTCGCCAATTTCAAACGAATAGGCGTGATCACCGTGGAATCCGTATTTAAACGCACCGCAATCAACCGAAATTACATCGCCGCTTTCAAGTGGAATATCATTTGGAATACCATGAACAACTTGTGCGTTTGGACTCATGCAAAGTGAATTTGGGAAGCCATACAATCCCAAAAAACTTGGAACTGCGCCATGGTCACGAATAAACTCTTCTGCTAATTTATCTAGGTGCAATGTAGTTACTCCAGGCTTTATTTCCCTAGCTATCATTCCTAATGTTTTGGATACAATTAAAGCACTTTCGCGCATTAATTCTATCTCTTCTCTTGTTTTTTGGATTATCATTTTTCACCGAATAGATTACAAAAGTACAATTTTATAATTATTTAATCGGGATTGGCCATAATTTTAAAAAGTTCAGAATTCGATACAAAATATCTGTTTTCTAAGGCTATTTGTGATAATTTAGCAGTCACCAAATTATTTTCTCTTGAATTAATTAAAAACAGAGAACTTTCTCCAAAAAGAAATAACTTCTCTTCTGATTTTAGCATTTTGTCATTGTCATCAGCCAATGATTTTGCAAATTCTATTTGCTTTAAATAGGAGGTAAGTTCTATTTTTTGTGCATTGATTTTATTTTGTAATTGCAATCTTTCAAACTCTAATAAAAACTCTGTTTCTTGAACTTTGAATTTTGCGAGTTTTAAATTTCCACGTTCTTTTCTTAAAAATAATGGAAAGTAAAAATTCATTCCGATCTTGTAATCATTAAATTGATAGTTATCAAAATAACTTGGTTCAGACAAATAAGAGTAACCTAAATCAATTTTTGGCAACAGCATATTTGCTTTTAATTTTTTATCGACATTTAAAATTTCAATTTTATTTTGAAGTGCGTTTATTTTCGGATGAGCATTCAATGAAAATTGATTGTTCATTAAATCATTCGTTTTTAATGTTTCTTGTATTGTTAATTCTAAATTTATTTCAGGAATTAATTCATCTGCTAATTCTAACGGAATATTATTATCTAACCATAAATAATTAGACAGTTCTAATTTTGCTTTTGCTAATTTTAGTCGTGAATCTTCTGCGCTTAGCAATCTATTTTTTACAATAATTCCAGCTTCAATGCTATCAATCGCTGCCTTGTCTCCTTGTTTTATTAATGATTGAATTCCATCAAACCTGACTTGAGCGTTTTTAGTATATTCTTCGTATAATTTATATTCACTAAATGTTTTTTTCCAATTAAAATAAGCAATAGATGCTTCATAAAGTATTCCAATGGCCTCAATTTTTCGCTCCGCTTGACTCAATTTCAATTGAATTTTAGCTTTTCTTAGGTTGGCCATTCGCTCATTTATAAACAAGCCCTGCCCTAAAGGAATTGAAATTCCAAGCGAAGTTAAACCTTGATTTGGGACAGTATTGTCTGGATTTAAATAGATCCCTTCACTATTATCAAAACCTGCTTTGATATCAATTCCATACCAGGTTGGTATTTTAAAACTACTGTTCAAAATGGAATAATATTCGTTGTTTTTGAATTGTTTTTTTGAAAAATCCACCTCAATATTTGGATCAAATCCGCCTCTAGCGATCATCAAATTTGCTTGTGCTTTATTGATTTCCAAATTAGCGTTTTTTACCAACGGATGGTATTTTTTTACATATCCAATAAATTCATTGTACGTAAATTCTTTAGACACTAAATTTTGCCCATTCAAATTAAACCCAATAAACAGGAATAGGAAAAGTAGTTTTCTCATTATTTTTTTTCTTTTTCTTTTGTTGTTCCAGGCTTGTAATAATTTGGTGGAAATCCATTTAATGTTCTCCATAATTCAAACCAAACTGGTACATTGTTTAAAAGCGCGATTGTTTTTGCTCCAGCACCAATACTTAATTGTTTTGGCCACTTAACATCATTTTTATCCGGAGCTATCAATACTCTGTATTTGCCGTTTTCACTAATAAAATTTTCAATTGCAACAATTTTACCTCCAAAAGTACCATAGGAAATATCAGGCCATCCCGAAAAGACAATTGTTGGCCATCCGTCAAACCAAACTCGAACTTTTTCACCTTTAGAAATCAAAGGTAAATCAATTGGGTTTACATAAGTTTCTACTGCGATTTCAAAACTTGCAGGCATGATAGTAACAATTGGAGTACCTTCTTTAATGGTTTCTCCAATTCCCGATTGCAAAGCCCTGTTTATATAGCCACTTTGTGATGCCCTTATATAATACATGCCATTTCTAATACTATAATTTGCATATTGATTTTCCAATTTATTTACCTGAGCTTCAGTATCATACTGGTTGCTCATGGCCGTAAATTGGTCACTTTGAGCTTTTGATTCTTTTTCAGAATACTCAGCATCAATACGATTCGTTTCTACTTTTGCATTGATAAGCTCATTTTTACTTGATAATAATTTATTTTCCTGAGTAATTATTTTAGCTTCTGCTTCTTGTAATTTCAATCTTTTTTCCTCAACATCAGTTAGAGGTTTCAAACCTTCTTTATTAAGTTGAATGGCTCGATTATACTGTGTTGTTGCTATTCTTAATTGTGTTTTTATGGCTGCCAAATCCATACTGTCACTTTTTATTTTAAAAATTGCCTGTTTGATTTTATTATTTGCTTGCTCTTTCTTTAATTTCTTTTCGGCTGTTATCGCTTTTATTTGTTCAGAAAGTGAAATTACTTTTGATCCATAAGATTCATAAGACTGTTTTTTTGCGTTTACTTGGTTTTTTGTATTTTTAACTAAGTTAGGATCCATATAATCCTCTTTTACCTCAGAAATAAAAAGGATCGTGTCACCTTTGTTTACAAAGTCACCTTCTTTAACATACCATTTCTCTAGTCTACCAGAAATAACACTCTGAATTGACTGAGGTCTTTGTCCTGGTTTTAAAGTGGTTACGCTTCCTGTTCCTGAAATATTTTGAGTCCATGGAAGAAAAAGAGCAATTAGTACCAATATAGAAACGCCAAAAATTATTCTATTTAATATTTTATAATGCGGTCTATTAATTAGATTTTTAACCGTTTGATATTTATCTAAATTTGGTAATTTCGAGTTATTTTCAGATATATTTAGCATGATTATTTGTTGTTTATATCAAGTTGAATACTTCCTTTTTGCATTGTTATTATACGATCGCATTTTGTATTCCAATACGGATTTTTAGACGATACAATAATGCTCCATTTATTTTCTTTCGAAGTTAAAAAATCAATAATTTCAATAGCTTCAGCTTCATCCATTGTGCTTGTTGGATCTTCATAGAATAGCATTTTTGGTTTTCGAATAATACTTCTTGCCAATAGAATTTTCTGAGCGTTAGAAGAGGATAGTTGTTTGCTTTCAGGAAAAATTGGAGTTTCTAAGCCCTTTGGTAATGATTTTATAAATGAAGTTAATTGAACACTTTCCAACGCCCATTTTAAATCCTCAAAACTAACATTTGGATTATTGAATGTAATATTTTCTAAAAGTGTTCCTTCAAATGTTGATTCACCATGTAAAATACATGCGATTTGTGATCTAAATTGATTGGTATCTAATTTTCTAAATGTTTCGTCATTTATATATATTGATCCAGTTTTTGGTTCTAAAACACCACATAATATTTTTATAAATGTTGATTTACCCGATCCATTTTCACCATTAATGATGATTTTTTCACCTTGGTTAATTTTTAGAGATATATCATTAATTATTTTTTTGTTGGAATCAGGAAATTTAAATCCAATATTTTCCGCCTCTAAATTTATGCTTGAATAACAAGTAGGATTACTTGAATTTATTTCTACTTCAAGTTCTAAATCGGTTATTTCACCAATTTTTTCAATTGACGTTAAAACGTCGTAAAATGTTTCTAATCCTAATATAATTTTTTCAACAGAATTAATAACAAGTAAAATAATAATTTCAGAAGCTACAAATTGTCCAATATTCATTTTTTGCGAAAGCACTAAGAAACCTCCAATCAATAATAATCCAGCAGTAATAATAATTTTAAAAACAATCAATTGGCTGAATTGTCTTTTAATTATATTAAAGTGTTTTTCTCTGTAATTCAAGTAATCAGTTACCAATAAATTGTTTTTTTGAAGAGCAAAATCATAGTTGGTTTCATTTTTAAAACTATAATTATTACGAGCTATTTCATGCAACCAATTGGCTACTTTATATTTAAATTTTGATTCTTTCATACTGGTTCCAAGTCCTGCCGAGTAAGAAAATCTAAACACAATATATAATAGTATAAATAATAATATTCCAAAAATTATAAAAAATGGATGGTACAATGATAAAAGGATTACTCCAAAAGATATTTGAAGTAATGCTGCTGAAAAATCTAAAAGTAATTTAGAAGTTCCTTTTTGAATTGTCAAAGTATCAAAAAAGCGACTAGCAACTTCAGGCGCATAACTATTATAAAGTTGAGTTTGTTTTATTTTAGGTAAGCGAGCAGCAAATTCAAAAGAAGAACGAACAAATATTTTTTGTTGTAAATTTTCAGAAATTCGAAGCTGCATTAGGGATAATATTCCTACTAATGCCACTCCAATAACAACCAATATTATCAAAACAATCCATGATGCACTAACCCTTCCTGATTGAATAAAATTAATAATTGCCTGGATTCCTAATGGCAATGATAAACTAATTAAGCCAGAGAATATTGCATAAAAAAACAGTTGAGAAACGTCTTTTTTATCTAATTTTAGTAGGTTGAAAAATCTATTTAAGGGATTCATATCTTTATTAGTTTATATTTTTAAAGTAGTTTCAATCAAGTTCACGTAAAAATGCGTTGGTGTTATTTCATCATCACAATTAGTAATTGATTTTAAATGATCTTTCAGGAAATATTGATGCAAGCTCCCTTCTACAATTGAAGAAATTAGCGATTTTGCATATTGATATTCTGGATTCACCTCATTGACAATTGCAATTATTCTGGAAATCACTCTTTTATAAATTAAAAAAAATCCTTCTTTATTTTCTAGGTCTATTTCCTTAGTGTGTAATGTTTTAGTAAACTCTGCGATGATTATTTTATTCAGAATGGACTCATTTATGTATACTGTAGTTGAATCATCACTGACTTTCTCAGTAACTATAGTAATTGCTTTTTTTAGTTTTTCTTTTGGGTCAGTAATATTCGCAGTTGCAAAAACTAGTTTGTATTCCATCCAGCTCCAATACCAGGATGATAAATAAACTAATAATTTATGTTTGTTTTCAAAATATCGATAAATTGAACTTTCATTTGAACCGATTTTCTCACCTAATTTTTTAAATGTAAAGTTGTCAAATCCTATTTCGTCAATTAATTTAATACTTTGTTCCAGTATTTTTCTACCTAAATCGGATGTTTCAGGATCTTTCACATAAATTTTATCGTTAATCTGAATTTTAAAATTTGCTAATACTGTATTCATAATTAATATTATTTTATGCAAAGATAATAGTATTACTATTAATATTGAAATTTTAACTTTTATTTATAAAAAAAAGAGCTTCAATTTTGTGAAGCTCTTTAAATAGTGTAGAAATTAATTTTTATAATAAAGAATGGCTTGTCATAGCATCTGGCTTTTCAATTCCCATAAGTTGTAATATCGTTGGAGCGATATCTCCTAAAACACCATTTTCTATTTTTTTCAATTCTTTGTCAACTAAAATAATAGGCACTGGGTTCGTTGTATGAGCTGTATTTGGCGAACCATCAGGATTGATCATCGTTTCGCAATTTCCATGATCGGCAATAACAATTGTGGTATAATCATTTGCTAAAGCTGCTGTAATCACTTTTTCAACGCATTGGTCAACGGCTTCACAAGCTTTAATTGCAGCACTCATAACTCCTGTATGTCCCACCATATCGCCATTGGCAAAATTCAAACATACAAAATCAACAGCGCCTTTTTCTATTTCTGGAACTAGGGCATCCGCCAATTCAAATGCGCTCATTTCTGGTTGTAAATCGTAGGTTGCCACTTTTGGAGAGTTTTTTAGAATGCGGCTTTCGCCAATAAATGGTTCTTCTCGACCTCCAGAAAAGAAGAATGTCACATGTGGATATTTTTCTGTTTCGGCAATTCTTATTTGAGTTTTATTTGCTTTTTCTAATACTTCGCCTAATGTTTCAGTGATATTATCTTTGTTGTAAACTACTTTTACATTTTGATAGGTTTCATCGTAATTGGTGAGTGTAACATAATATAAACTCAATTTATGCATGTTTTGCTCATGTAAATCTTGTTGAGAAAGTGCCTCTGTTAATTCACGACCTCTATCGGTTCTGAAATTGAAGAAAATAACCACATCGTCTTCTTCTATTGTTGCTAATGGATTCCCATTATTATCTAAGTGAACTAACGGAGCTATAAATTCATCAGTGATATTATTATTGTAACTAGCTTCAATTGAAGCCACTAAATCACTCGTTCCGGTTCCTGTTGCGTGAACCAATAAATCGTAGGCTAATTTTACTCTTTCCCAACGTTTATCACGATCCATGGCATAATAGCGACCTATAATTGAAGCTATTTTAACCGGAGTTTTTGAGATATAATTTTCAAGATCTTGGATGTATTTTTTTCCTGATTTAGGATCTACATCACGACCATCTGTGAATGCATGGATGTATACTTTTTCAAGTCCGTATTCTTGTGACGCGTCAATTAAACCTCTTAAATGCGAAGTATGGGAGTGAACTCCACCATCAGAAACTAATCCTAATAAGTGAACTTTTTTATTTTGCTTTTTAGCATAGGTAAAAGCATCAATTAAAACTTGTTCTGTTGCTAGGGTATTTTTGGCAACAGCCAAATTGATTTTTGCTAAATCTTGATATACAATTCTTCCAGCACCAAGATTCATATGTCCTACTTCAGAATTTCCCATTTGGCCTTCCGGCAAACCTACGTTTAATCCGTCGGTTCTAAGTTGAGCATTTGGGTAGTTTTTGTAAAGCGAATTGATAAAGGGAACATTGGCATTGTCGATAGCTGAAACCTTTGGATCTGGAGATTTTCCCCATCCGTCAAGGATCATTAATATCACTTTTTTATTCATGATGTGTTTTTTTTAGCCCAGATGGCAGTGGAAATCATTTTTGTTTTTTCTTAAAAACAAAAATATTGCAACGTACAGCTGGAAATAGCTCCAAATTTAAGAAATTAAAATAACTTTTTTACTTGATTGTAATCGATAAAATACCTCATACTTATAGAAAAAGTATGGTTTAATGCATCGTTATTTAGCAGATTGGTAACGTTACTTCCGAAGTCACTATTGATAGTTCGTGAAAAATTGGCTGCATTATTTCGATACAAAACAGATATTTGACTTCCAGGAGCAAACCACCAAGTGTAGGATAAATCCACATTCCATGAGGTAAAATTGGAGTTTTTATTGGTTGTATAATTGGTAAAATCGTTCAATCTCCCTTTATTATCCAATGCTAGAAAGTTTTTATTTTCGGCAAATGACCAATAATGTCTTACGGAAAGATTAAATGTCATGGTGCTATTTACGGCATATTTTCCTGATAAAGTATTGGAATAGGTAAATACATTTCTGTTGGCAAAAATTATTGCATTTGGAGTTGTGGAATTGCCATCATTATCAATACTATCAACGAAACCTTTATTATTATTTTGTCGTAAGAAATTAAAATTAAAATTCAACAGGAACTTATCGCTAAAACGATATCTTGGTCCCATTGAGAATCCGTAACTGTTTCTACCTTCCTCATTAAAATTTGCATAAGAAGGATTAAAATCGAATGCGAATTTATAATTATAATTGGACGAAAAATAGAACCAAGCACCAACTCTTGAAGGGATAATTACATATCTATTTTCAGCTCTTGGCTCATAGAAATCATAATTTTCTAATGGGTTGGCATTTATTCCGAGTCCAAAATAATGGTTTTTTTTATTGTTTATATTTACATTTAAATTAAAATTATTTCCTTGAACGAATCCAGTTTCTTTTTGAAATTGTGTAAAGGCATTTAGATTTAAATTAAATGAATTAAAGTACTTAGTAGATTTCAGAATTCTATAGTTGGCATTCCCGTATAAACTATAATAATTTGTTTGAAAATTGATTCCTAAATCATTGATATCATAATCTTTAGTCATTATATCAGCTCCAAGGCTGTAACGGTATTGACCGCTTGTTTCTCCAATATTTATACTTGATGCTATTCCAGTTTTTGCGCCACCTTCGTTTACATAACTGTACTTAAAATCCCCCGAAAGGTTGTAGGTATTTTCTTTAGTATTTAAATCCCAAACCAAAGCCGATACATTCCCATCTCTAAAACCACCGTCTCTGGTAACATTAGTATTGATAAAACTTATAGATGAATTTTTCCGAAAACGTTGGTCGAGCACTAAAACACTATAATTTGTTAAAGGTTCAATTACTTCACTTCGAACAGATTGGTCGATGTTGTTTCTAATTTTTGCGGTGGTTATTTCTGTAACGGCATTTAATACTCCAACTCCTAATCCACTTTTTGTTCGTCCAGAAACTTTAAGCGCATTAATTAAATTTACAGTTGCAGGATTCTCAATTATTTCTTCATTATTTTCAACTGTTGGATAAGCAGATGGGCTTCCGCCAATTCTTCTTGAATAGAACAAACCACCTTTGTTAAATAAGTCGGTTCCTTCGGTAAAAAAAGCTCTATTTTCGTTGAATTGCTGTTCAAACGGACCTAAATTCAATATTTGATCATCGAATTTAGTTTGACCAAAATCGGGAATTAATATGGCGTCAAGCGTGAATGCATCGTTAATTCCATACTTTATATCCATCCCGCCTTTCAGAGTTCCTTTCGTTTTTTGAGCGTCATTGGCATTCAAATAAAACGAAGAATAAGGCATAAAGAATAGACGAGTAGGGGTTTTGATATTTTCAATTCCCTCTAAATTTCCAGCTTGTTGTATTACATTATTTAATTTGTTATCAACTTTATTCCAAACATAAATAGAGTTTTTTCGTTTTAAATCTCTAACAAAATTGATTCCCCAAGTTTGAACTTTGTTATTTGAAAATCGTAGCGCAGCATAGGGGATCTTCATTTCTACAACCCAGCCTTTTTCGGTAATTTTGGCTTTACTTAACCAAATGGCGTCCCAAGTAAAATCTTCGCCATTAGTATCGGTTGCCAAACAATCCATTTGCGTTCCGGAGGCAGTACAAAAAAATCGAAAATCTTGTTGTCCGTCATTAAAACCGTTAATGAAAACTCCAAAATTATCGCTTGTACCTTGATCATCGCGAAGAGTAAGTTCCTTTAAAATTTTGGAAGGTTCGTCATCATATAAAATGGCTCCTATATATATTGCTTCATTATCGTAAAGAATTTTCACCTCGGTTTCATTTCCTTTTTCAACTTCCTTACCATTATCAGGAGCAAACATGAAAAAATCTTTAGCTATAGCTGCAGTTTGCCAGGGGGTTTCATTTAAATTTCCATCAATGGTAATTCCACCATTGATCAAATTTGTTTTAAGTATTTTTTTCTGGGAGTAGCTTAACGTGCATGTAATTAAAATAAGGAGTAGAAGTGCTTTTTTCATATAGGTTTAATTCAAGGCGCAAAATTATCAATTCATCCCAATAATAACAATTATATTATAGTTTTATTATGAATATACTAATAGATAACCCTTTGAAAGCAGAATTTTAATCAATAATTGAATGGTAAAATTTTATTGGGTTTTTATGATATTAATGTAATTGGTGTTAATTAACACGTTAAAATTTTAGAATTACAAGTTTTACTTAAATTTAAATTCTAAATTTGAAACAAGTAGGAAAATACAGCAATACAATAATAATTAATGACTTATAAATTTTTCCCCATTTTAGTTTTCATTTTATCTACATTTTCATCAAATAAAATAGAAACTCCTTCAAAATTACCTTCATCATTAATTTCAAAAACTGAAAATTTCTCTACAGAAATTATTGACGTTTACAATCATTTAAATCATAATAATTTTGCTTTACCAAAATTAGAAAGTTTCCAAAAAGCAATGCTGGGATTTTATGAAATGAAGAAGAAAGGAAATTTCAAAAAAGACATTCTAACTTTAATTGATTTTAGTTTGTCTTCCAATGAAAAAAGACTTTGGGTGATTGATTTGTCTACCAATACAATTGTTTTCAATTCTTTAGTAGCACATGGCAGAAATACAGGCGATGAATTTGCTAAGAATTTTTCTAACTCCGCAGCATCTTTTAAAAGCAGTTTGGGATTTTATTCAACTGGTGAAGTTTATAATGGGAAGCATGGAAAATCTATAAAATTTGATGGTTTAGAAAAAGGGATTAATGACAATGCCAAAAATCGAGGGATTGTGATTCATGCCGCCGATTATGTTTCTGATTTTTTTATAATAGCTCTCAATCGATTGGGAAGAAGTCAAGGATGTCCTGCTTTGCCAATTGAATTTACAGAGAAAATCATCAATAAAATAAAGGGTAAATCGTGTTTGTATATTTATTATCCGAATTCTAATTCTTGATTTTATATTTTTTTAAACAAAACGTAATGAGGTCCAACATCTGGGATTTCAAATTGACCTCCAATAACTTCATATCCTGATTTTTTATAGAAACCCACAGCTTTTTCACGAGCATTGAACCAAATTAATTCTCCCTTTTTGATTCTAATTTCATTTTCGCAATAGTGTAATAACTGTTCTCCAAAACCCCTTTTTTGAAATTCTTCTAAGACGGCCATTCCGCGAATTTGATATTGATTTTCTTCAGTAAACAATTTATTTTGAACCTTAAATGATGAGATTATTGCTACCAGTTGCTTTTCTAAATATAAACCGAAATGAGAGGTTGTTGGTAAATCATCGCCTTCAAAATGACATGTTGCTATTGGTTTGCCAGTTCGTAAAACAGGATGTCTTACAATTATTGTTTCAAAAGCAGTGATTTTATTTATTTCAATCATAATTTAATTTCTTTATTTTTTTGCGAATTGTTATCATAACAATATCAAAATAAATTATTTACGTTATAAAGATGGGCTTAAAAAGGCTAATTTTTAAAGTGTCTTTAAATTTTTTTTCAAAAAAACTTGCAATAAACCCAACTTATTATCTATATTTGCACCGTTGTTAATGCGAAAGTAGCTCAGTTGGTAGAGCTCCAGCCTTCCAAGCTGGTTGTCGCGAGTTCGAGCCTCGTCTTTCGCTCTAAAATCCTCAAACTATTAGTTTGGGGATTTTTTATTTTAAGTCACTAAGATCACTTTCCGATTCAATTTCTATAGGCGCTGTATTCTTTTGAAATAATCTTGCTTGAAGACCACCTTTCAAAGTTATTTTATTGCCTTTAACTTCTAACCAACTTCCTTCACGAAGCCCAATAACGGGTGGAGAATTCAAAAAGTGAAATTCATTAATTCTCATTTCTCGAGTTTCACCATTGTGTTTCAATTGTAAATCGGCATCCAAATAGTGCGGATTGATATTGAAAGGAACAATTCCTAAAGTTTGAAAACTTGGCGGGTAAATGATCGGCATATCGTTAGTGGTTTGCATTGTCAAGCCACAAATATTACTTCCCGCGCTTGATCCTAAATAGGGAGTTCCTTTTTTTATGGCTTCCGCCAATACATCCATGACTTTATTTTTATACAATTGGAAAACCAATAAAAAAGTATTTCCACCACCTGTAAAAATTCCTTCGGCTGCTTCAATTGCAGCAATTGGATTTTCAAACTCATGTATTCCTTTAACTTCAATATTCAATTTGGCGAAAGCTTTATAAACTCTTTCAGTATATTCTTCATAGGACAATCCACCGGGTTGCGCATAAGGGATAAACAAAATCGATTTGCAATTCTGGAAGTGTAATTTCAATTCTGGAATTAAATAGTCTAAATAAGTTCCCCCGTATAAAGTTGAGGTGCTGGCAATAATGCAATTTTTCATTTGTTATCATTTTGGAATTCAAAGTTACCCATTTTATCATTTTATTTTAAATATTAGAAAATTATATATTAACATAACTTTACCAATCCAAATTATAATTTTTAATTTCTCTTAAATACTTTTACAAATAATAAAATTAGTTTCAAATTATGAAAAAATGGGTTGTCCTATTTTTATTTTTAGGTACTTTTTCGATGTGGTCGCAAGATCGTAACGAAAAAATCCTTCAAGGAATAATTGCAGCCGATGACGCCTTGCTTTCAGAAATTGAAGTGGTGAATTTAGGCAATGAAAAAGTGACCGTAACCAATAGTAAAGGCGAGTTTTCTATATTGGCTAAAGCCGACGACATTTTAGTATTTTCATCAAAATCTCTGGAAATGAGAAGGGTACTTATTGATGAAGACGATTTAAAATCGGGGACAATAACCGTAAATATGTACCCAAAAATCAATGAACTTGATGAGGTGATTGTTAAGAAAAGTCCTATTGAAGGGGTGAGTATAATTCCTGGACAAAAGCAATATACGCCTGCTGAAAGAAAATTAAACACAGCAACCAACGGAATTTTAGATGCCCCAATAAATTGGATGTCTGGTCGAACTGCAATGCTTAAAAAAGAAGTTGCCGTAGAACGAAAAGAACGTCTTTTAGATAAAATAGGAATACTTTATGAAGATAAATACTACATTGAAACATTAAAAATCCCTGAAATTTATATCGATGATTTTCAACGATATATTATAGAAGACAAAGAATTTACTGCCGCATTAAAAGTCAAAAACAGAACCATGATGCTGTTTTTAATATCTAAATTAGCCGTAAACTATAATGCTATTCCAAAATAGAAATGGTTTAATTACTTTTGGCAAATGAAGAAAATTACTTTTTATACCATAATAGCAATAATTTTTTTGACATTATCCTCTTTTGGGATTCATAAGTTTTATGTTTCCATCTACCAAATTAACTATGTGTCAGAGAAAAAAATGCTACAAATTACTTCCCGACTTTTTGTTGATGATGTAAATGCTGTTCTTTATAAAAAATACGGCAAAAAGACCAATTTAGGTGAAAAAAATGAATCTCAAGAAGATATCAGTTTGATGAAAAAATATATCTTAGATAATTTTTCATTGAAAGTAAATGGTGAACCAAAGCCAATAAATTATTTAAGTAAGGAAATGGAAGGTAATGTGATTATTTGTTACTACAACATAAAAGAAATTTCAAAAATAAAATCTTTAGAAGTCAAAAATTCCGCCTTAATTGAATTAAATTCAGAGCAACAAAATATTATTCAATCCACAATTTACGGAGAAAAGCAGAGTTTATTGCTCACAGAAGGGACTTTAAGTGGAATGTTAAAATAACTAGATAAAAAACTCAAATAAATTAATTACTTTAGCATTTGAAAGCTAAAATATCATCAATTATGAAAAACATTATTACTTTATTACTATTGTTCTTTGTGACATTTTCAACCTTTTCACAAGAAGTGAAAGAAACTCCCAAAACTAAAGAATTAGGGCATGAAGATAAAAACAAGTTTCGTCAAATGTACGATTTGTTAGCTACACCCAATATGTATAGAACTGCTTCAGGTGCTCCAGGACCAGAATATTATCAGCAGCAAGCCGATTATAAAATGGACATTGAGTTGGATGATAAAAACACCAAAATTTATGGCACAGAGACCATTACCTATACTAATAATGCTAAAGAATCTTTAGATTATTTATGGATTCAATTGGATCAAAATAGAGCTGCTAAAACTTCTAAATCTCCTTTAGTTGAAAATTCAAAAATTGATCCAGCAATTAGTGTTGGAGGTTTTTCAAAAAAATATTTAGAAGAAAAATTTGATGGAGGCTTTAAGATTGACTACGTAAAAGATAGTAAAGGTAATTTAATGTCTTATACAGTTAATGAAACGATGATGCGAATTAATTTGGTAAAACCATTAGCTCACGGAGAAAAAATTGCTTTGAATATCAAGTGGAATTACAATATTAATAATTACATGATTGATGGAGGTCGTTCTGGCTACGAAAACTTCAAAGACGGAAATAATTTATATGTTTTAGCTCAATTTTATCCTAGAATGGCAGTTTATAATGATGTTGAAGGATGGCAAAACATGCAATTTTGGGGAAGCGGTGAGTTTGCATTGCCATTTGGAAATTATGAGGTTAACATAACAGTACCTGCTGACCATATTATGGAAGCCACTGGAGTATTGCAAAACAGAGCTGAGGTTTTCACACCAGAGCAAGTAAAGAGATACGCTCAAGCAGAAAATTCTTTTGAAAAACCGGTTGTTATTGTAACTCAAGCTGAAGCAACTGAGGCTGAAAAAGGTTTTTCTGACAAGAAAAAAACATGGAAATTTAAGGCTGAAAATGTTAGAGATTTTGGTATTTCAACCTCTAGAAAATTTATTTTGGATGCAATGGCTGTAAAATTAGGTGGTAAAACAGTAATGGCAGTTTCATTGTATCCTAAAGAAGGAAATCCATTATGGGAGGAATATTCTACAAGAGTCGTTGCACATACTTTAAAAAGTTATTCTAGCTTAACATTTGATTATCCTTATCCAAAAGCAGTTTCCGTTAATGCGCAAGATCAAGGGATGGAATACCCAATGATTTGTTGGAATTTTGGTCGTCCAGATGAAGACGGAAAATACACCGACAGAGTAAAATATGGGATGTTAGGAGTTATTATTCACGAAGTTGGTCATAATTTCTTCCCGATGATTGTGAATTCTGACGAGCGCCAATGGACATGGATGGATGAAGGTTTGAACTCTTTTATGGATTACAAAGCAAAATTGGAATGGGAATCAAATTATCCTGTAGAAAGAGGTTCGCCAAAATCAATTGTTGCCTACATGAGCGGTGATCAAAAAAACTTAGAGCCAATTATGACCAATTCTGAAACTATTAAACAATTTGGAAACAATGCTTATGGGAAACCAGCGGCGGGATTAAATATTTTACGTGAAACAATTATGGGTCATGAATTATTTGATTATGCTTTCAAAACCTATGCAAATAGATGGAAATTCAAGCACCCAACTCCTGAAGATTTCTTTAGAACGATGGAAGATGCATCGGCAACAGATTTAGATTGGTTTTTCAGAGGATGGTTTTACACAACTGATTTTACAGATATCGGGATTAAAGAAGTGAAGCAATATTTTGTAAGTAATGATGCTCCAAAAGACTTTAAAGCGCCAACATCTTCAAGAAGAAACCGATTGAGAGCAACAGGCCCGATGGTTTTTATGGTAAATAGCACTAGTGAAAATTACAAGCCTGAAATGAACAAGCCATTAGATATAAAGGAAATTAAGGCATTGGATGAATTTATTAAAACTAATTTCAAGCCGGAGGAAATTGCAAAATTTGATTCTCCAAAATACTTCTATGAAGTTACTTTTAATAAGCCAGGAGGATTAGTTATGCCAATAATTGTAGAGCTAACATTTGAAGATGGAACTACTGAAAACCATAAATTTCCAGCTCAAATTTGGAGAATGAATGACGATGAGGTCACTCGAACTTTTGCAACCAAAAAAGTGATATCGAAAATTGTAGTTGATCCAAAATTAGAAACTGCCGATATCGATGTTACAAACAATACCTGGCCAAAAGTTGAAGCAAAATCTAAATTTGATTAAAATATTTTTATTATTAATACACTTTAAGCTTTATATAAACTTAGTAACTTTGCAATAAAATAAATTGATATGTTTGGAATAGGCGGAGGAGAATTAATACTAATATTATTTGTGGTTCTAATGCTTTTTGGGTCAGATAAAATCCCAGATATTGCAAGAACAATGGGTAAAGCTATGGCGCAATTGAAAAACGCAACAAATGATATTAAAAGTGAAATTCAAAAAGGAGCTGAAGCAAATGGCTTAGATTCTAAATCGATAACAGATATTACTGGAAATATCAATCAAGAAATTAGTAAAGCAAAAGAAAATTTGCTTAATGAGGTGACTCCCGTTATTGAAAATGCTAAAATTGATATTGAGAAAGTAGAAACTATTGAAAACGAGGGTCCAATAAAAAGACAATCTTAATGCTTGATAAAATCCTAGCACTCGATAAAGAACTGCTTATTTTTTTAAATGGGCTAGGATCATCAACCTTCGATCCGTTTTGGTTGTTTATTACAAAACAAAGTAATTGGACTCCATTTTTTCTTGTTTTACTCTATTTTATTTATAGAAAAATTGGTGTTAAGCAAACCTTATATTTATTACTATTTGTAATGGTTTTAATCATTATTTCCGATCAATTTACAAATTTTGTAAAGGAGACTTTTCAGCGTCTTCGTCCTTGTAGTGATCCAAATACCTCTACATTGATTAGAGTAGTTAAATCAAGTGAAACCTACAGTTTTTTCTCTGGACATGCCTCAAATTCAATGGCAGTCGCCACGTTTTTATACTTTATTCTAAAAGACAAATTCAAGTATTTTTTGCTGTTATTTTTATGGCCATTAATTTTTGCTTTTAGTAGAATTTACCTAGGATTACACTACCCAACAGATATAATTTGTGGATATTTTAATGGACTTATTTTAGGTTTTTTATTTTATAAATTATATGGATTTCTCCAATATAAAAAAGTAATTATTTAACTCTAGAAACGGTTAATCCATCACGAATAGGTAATAAAACAGTTTCAATTCTAGGGTCATTTTTCAATAATTCATTGTATTCTAAAAGAACTTTTGTGCTACTATCGTTTTTTTGTAACGGTTCTAAAACTTTTCCACTCCATAAAACATTATCTGATAATATGATACCACCTTTATTCATTTTAGGCAGTATTAATTCAAAATAGTTGAGGTAGTTTTCTTTATCAGCATCAATAAAAACCAAATCAAATTTTAATTCTAATGTCGGAATAATAGCAATTGCCTCACCCAAATGTTGAAAAATCTGACTTCCCCAAGGTGATTTATCAAAGTATTTCCTTTGGATAGTTTCCAATTCTTCTTTTATGTCAATGGTGTGTAATTGACCATTTTCTTGCATTCCTTCGCACAAACACAAAGCGGCATAACCTGTAAAAGTTCCAATTTCTAGAATATTAACCGGTCGAATTAATTTCGAAAGCATGCTCAATACTCGCCCTTGAAAATGCCCGCTCAACATTCTTGGTAATAGAATTTTTTGATACGTTTCCTTATTTAAAGCTGCTAATAAATCAGGTTCTTTTTCAGAATGTTTTTCGATATAATCTTCTAATTCTTGGGAAATAAAATGCATTTTTTGATTGTATTTATATTTTTTGTCAAAGTTATCAATTTATCAAATAAACAAATCCACAAATTAAACTAAATTTGCACCATGCAAATCGAGAAAAAAGACATAAGAGCATTAACAAAAGAGCAGTTGCGTGATTTTTTTGTTGCAAATCAAGACAAAGCCTTCCGTGGAAACCAGGTTTATGAATGGTTATGGAGCAAAGGAGCACACAGTTTTGATGATATGACCAATGTTTCCAAAGAGACTCGGTTGATGCTGGAAAATCATTTTGTTATCAACCATATTAAGGTAGACACAATGCAACGCAGTTCCGATGGAACGGTAAAAAATGCGGTTCGCCTTCATGATGGTTTAGTTGTAGAAAGTGTTTTGATTCCAACAGAAACAAGAACAACAGCTTGTGTTTCTAGTCAAGTAGGTTGTAGTTTAGATTGTAACTTTTGCGCTACAGCAAGATTAAAAAGAATGCGAAATTTGGAACCTGGAGAAATATATGACCAGGTAATCGCTATTGATAAAGAAAGCCGATTGTATTATAATCATCCGCTTTCAAATATTGTTTTTATGGGAATGGGCGAGCCTCTTATGAACTACAATAATGTTCTGAAAGCGATTGCTATGATCACCTCAAACGAAGGTTTGGGGATGTCTCCAAAGAGAATTACACTTTCTACTTCAGGTGTTCCAAAAATGATAAAAAAGCTTGCTGATGATGAGGTTAAATTTAAATTGGCGGTATCATTACATTCCGCAATTGATGGAATTCGTTCCCGAATAATGCCGTTTTCAGCTAATTTTCCTTTAGCAGATTTAAGAGAATCATTGGAATATTGGTATTCCAAAACAAAAAGCAAAATTACCTATGAATATGTAGTTTGGAAGGGAATTAATGACAACAAAGAATCAGTTGATGCCTTGGTAAAATTCTGTAAATATGTACCTTGTAAAGTCAATTTAATTGAATACAATCCGATAGATGACGGTGAATTCCAACAAGCTTCTGAAGAGTCCATTAATGCTTATATAAAAGCCCTAGCTGCAATTGATATCGTTGCAAAAGTGAGACGAAGTAGGGGAAAAGATATTGATGCTGCCTGTGGACAATTAGCTAACAAAGAAGTATAAAAAAAAACGTTCAGAATTTCTGAACGTTTTTTTTATGTAAAAGTCTATTATTATTAAAATGTAAACGAAATTGGCGTACCTCCATCAATTGAAATAGTAGCAATGTTATCACAAGTTCGATCACCATAATCTAGAACTGCAGTATGATTTGGTCTAGTGATATTTACAATTCCAGAAACCACTCTATGATCACAATTCAATCTAACTCTAATTGGATTAGTATTTGAAATTGTATTTGAGTGAACATTTCCATTAGGGAAAGTTGTTGTCCAGTTTCCAGTAATTACATATACATTATCAGCTAATATTGCTGTTCCAAACCCTTCTACACATTCTCTAGTTCTTGTTCCAACTCTTGTGTAAACACCTCTTGAATTAGTAAATGTCATATTCATATCTAACACACTAATTGGGTGTGTATTTGATTGATAAATTGAAGAACCTAATGATCTAGTAACTGTTCTATTTCCTTGAACTAGGAAGTCATTATAACGAAAACCATCAAAAGTATAGGTAATCACATAATTGGTAGTTGAGTAAGGTAAAGCACCACTAATATAAATTATTCCTTTAAGGATTGCACCATTTGGCAATGCACAACCTGTAGTTCCAAAATTAATTTTTCTTCTCCAAGTTGTAGCAGTAACAGTACGTGTTACAACTGCACAAGCCGGTAATGAATTAATTTCTGTAGGAGCTATACTTTTCCCTGCAGGATTTTCTGAAAAATATTGATCGTCAATAATTTCAGATAAATCGTTAGCCGCTTGATCTAATTTAGCATTTGTTTGAATATCTTCTACAGTAAACTCGTTAGCAAGATCATTGTTGTCCTTAGAGCAACTTGCAAATAAAATCACCGCAAACAATACAGTTAATTTTAAAATAGATTTTGTTTTCATATTTATTTTTTTTAAATTCTTTGTTATAAGACTAAAGCAAATGTAAAAAGTTTAATTGTAATTAAAAAATTTTTTCAATCATAGGTTCAAAATAGTATCTTTGGGGAACTATGAATATAATTGCCGAAATAAAAAAACCTATTCTATCAGAAATGGATCTTTTCGAAATAAAATTTCGAGAATCGATGGTTTCTAAAGTCGGCATTCTCAATAGAATTACCTATTATATTGTAAATAGAAAAGGAAAACAAATGCGTCCTATGTTTGTTTTTCTAACTGCAAAAATGCTTTCAAATGGCATTGTAAACGAAAGAACCTATCGTGGTGCATCTGTTATCGAATTAATTCATACCGCCACACTAGTTCATGATGATGTAGTTGATGATAGTAATCGCAGACGCGGATTTTTCTCCATAAATGCACTTTGGAAAAATAAAATTGCAGTATTAGTTGGAGATTATTTGTTATCGAAAGGGTTGTTACTTTCTATCGATAATGGCGATTTTGATTTATTAAAAATTATCTCAGTAGCCGTTAGAGAAATGAGCGAAGGGGAATTACTTCAAATAGAAAAAGCCCGAAGGTTAGATATAACGGAAGCCGTTTATTATGAAATTATTCAAAAGAAAACAGCCACTTTAATAGCTGCTTGCTGTGCTCTTGGCGCAAAATCTGTAATTGAAGATGAAATTCAGGTTGAAAATATGAGAAAATTTGGAGAGCTTATTGGAATGGCATTTCAAATAAAAGACGATTTGTTTGATTATACTGAAGAGGCAATTGGAAAACCAACAGGAATTGATATTAAAGAACAAAAAATGACTTTGCCCTTAATCCACGTTTTGAATGCTTGTTCTTCAAAAGAAAAAAGTTGGCTTATCAATTCTATTAAGAATCATAATAAAGATAAAAAGAGAGTTAAGGAAGTTATATCATTTGTGAAAAACAACAATGGACTTTCCTATGCCGAACAAAAAATGATTCAATTCCAACAAGAAGCTTTAAAATTAATTGAAAATTATCCGCAATCCGACTATAAAGATTCTTTGATCATGATGGTAAATTATGTCATTGAAAGAAAAAAGTAATACTAGATTACACAAAAACTTTGTAACTTTGAGCCTTAATCCTTGAACCTAAATTTAAATTGATTTCAAAAGCTACAATAGATACTGTTTTCGAAACTGCTCGTGTAGAGGAGGTTATTGGTGATTTTGTACAATTGAAACGTGCGGGAAGTAACTTTAAAGGTTTAAGTCCCTTTTCTGATGAGCGTTCACCTTCGTTTATGGTGTCGCCAGTAAAGCAAATTTGGAAGGATTTTAGTTCCGGCAAAGGTGGAAATTCAGTTGCATTTTTAATGGAACACGAACATTTTACGTACCCAGAAGCCATTAGATATTTAGCAAAAAAATACAACATCGAGATTGAAGAAACTGTTCAATCAGATGAGGAAAAAGCCAATACAGATGTTCGAGAAAGCATGTATTTGGTTTCCGAATTTGCCAAAAATTATTTTCAAGATGCACTTTTAAATACTGAAGAAGGAAAGGCAATTGGATATTCTTATTTTAAGGAAAGAGGTTTTACCAATGAAACTATCAAGAAATTTTCTCTTGGATATTCACCAGAAGCTTGGGATGCTTTCACAAAAGAAGCTTTAGGGAAAGGGTATAAATTAGAATTTCTAGAAAGCACCGGTTTAACAATTCCTAGGGATGACCGACCTTTTGACCGATTTAAAGGTCGTGTTATGTTTCCTATTCAAAGCATGTCGGGAAGGGTTTTGGGATTTGGCGGAAGAATTTTGACCAATGATAAAAAAGCGGCGAAATATCTCAATTCACCTGAGAGTGATATTTACCATAAAAGCAAGGTTCTTTATGGAATTTATCAAGCAAAACAAGCAATCGCAAAACAAAACAATTGTTTTTTGGTTGAAGGTTACACCGATGTAATTCAGTTCAATCAAACGGGAATTGAAAATGTGGTTTCTTCTTCGGGAACAGCGTTAACGCCTGACCAAATCCGATTAATAAATAGGTTGACAAAAAATGTAACCGTTCTTTTTGATGGTGATGCTGCAGGTTTACGAGCATCCATTCGAGGAATCGATTTAATCTTGGAGGAAGGAATGAACGTAAGAGTTTGTGAATTTCCTGATGGTGAGGACCCAGATAGTTTTGCAAAGAAAACGCCATATGAAGATTTGGTAGTTTATTTAGAAGAAAACGCTAAAGATTTTATACAGTTCAAAGCTTCTTTATTAATGAAAGATGCCAAGAATGATCCTATAAAAAAAGCAGAATTAATTCGTGATATAGTAGCAAGTATTTCTAAAATTCCAGACCGAATTCAACGTGAAATTTACATTCAAGAATGTTCCAGAATCATGGATATTTCAGAGCAAGTTTTGTTGAGCACCTTAGCACAATTAGTTAAAAAAGACATTTCTGATATTGGTAAAAAAATAAAGCAAGAACAAAAATCATTTGAAGTCATAAAGAGTGAATCTGTAACTCAAGTGGAGAAAGTTGATGTTTTGTATCAATTAGAGCGAACAATAATTAAAATCCTACTTCTTTACGGAAATAGTAAAGAAGAATTTGAAGATGTTTTGTTGAAAACGAATGCCAACGGCGAGGTTGAAAATTCTATTGAGAAAAAAGAATATTTTGTTTACCAACGAGTTTATTTGAGTTTACAGGAAGACGAAGTTGAATTAGCAAATCCACTTTTTAGAGATATTTATCTTAATTTGGTCAATTATTTTAATCAAAATGAGACGTTTAATATTGAGCATTATTTAATGCAATTGCCTCAAGAATTTGCTCAAGAAGTTACTGACATTTTAATGGAGGACGAAAAATTAGCTTTACATGATTGGGGTGCTCAGAATATATTTGTAAAACAAAAAAACGAAACGATAAGTCAATACGTTTCAGAAACTATTTTAACAATGAGATGGTATTTAGTAGATAAAATCATTGAAGAATTAAAAGGTTCAATTCTACCTGATCCAACTGCAGATAATTCAGAAACCATGTCTTTAGCTATGGATTATTCCAAACTCATTAATTCTTTTTCTATGAAACTAGGCAGAGTATTGTCGAGATATAGTAATTAAATTATTTATAAGCAAAAAAAAACCTGTTCATTTCGAACAGGTTTTTTTATTAAATAAAATGGTGATTAATTAACGACTAATTTTTTAGTTGCGGTTTTTTCACCCTCAGTAATTTTAACTATATAGATACCACTATTTAAATTAGCTATATTTATTGTAGAATTTACAGTTGTAGTTCTAATTACTTCTTTTCCTAAAACGTCAAATATTGAAATAGTTTTTTCGTTATTTAAGTTTGATTCAACATTTAAAACACCATTAGAAACCGGATTTGGATAAACTTTTAATCCTGCGATTTCGTTGTTTTGTGTTTGAAGTACTGTAAAATCTGCTAAATTTCTAGGAATAAATTGTGGAGTTAAAACAGGTGGATTGGCAGATGAAACATTATCATAACCCAAAGCAGTAATGTTAAAACCGCTTGTTGGGATTACAGTTCCGATATAGTCTGCTTCTGCAAATCCAGATCTTAATACACCGTTTGTAGTACCATCAAACACATTATAATTAGTACTTGTTGTAAATACTTGACCTGCAGTTAATGGAGTTACAACACCAGCTGAAATAGTTCCGGTGATTGTAATTGTATTAAATCTTACGAGTTTACTTTCGTAATTATTAACATTGGCATTTAAAGCTGCGATTGTAATATTTTCAGGAGTTAAAGTATTTCCTGATGAAACTACAGTTTGGTTTTGTAAAGGTACCAACTCTAAAATTCCATTAAAATCAATTAATTGACCTGATACATTGTTCATGCTATCACCCACTGCAAATGGCGTTGTAATTTTTCCAGCACTATCATCAATTAATATTCCACCAGTTGCATCTTGAATAAATTTTTGATTTCTTGTTGTTGAAACAGTAACAGTTCCCGCAGGCGTTCTAACATGAGAAACTACGGCATTTCCAGTTAATGTATAATAGGCATTTAACGTACCAGCTCTTAAGGCAGCTATGTTGGCAACATTTGTAGAAGCCGCAATTGTAAATTGAGTAGTTGCACTTGCTACAGGAGACAAAGGTGCGTGATTATTATCTACTAAACTTACTACAATTGTGTGACTTCCAACAGTTAATCCATTTAGTACAATTGGAGTGGTATCGTATTTCATTACAGTAGCTCCACCATCCACAGCGTAGTGTATATGACCTGTTCCTGTTCCATTGGCAACTGTAAAGTTTGAAACTGAAACATTTACGGTAACGCTTGTAGTTAAAGGATTGTAAATAGTTGCATTAACAGGAGAAGTAATTGCTATATTTGGTGCTGTAGAGCAAACACTTGCTGTTGTTGAGGAATTTCTTGGGGTAGGCGCTCCAACGCTAAAATCAGTATTGTTAGCATTATTATCTGAACAACCACCGTTTAATCTTATTGCAGCAGTAGTATTTGATAAAGCCGCTGTTGCAGCAGTACCTTCAAAACAATTTCCTGTACCATATCCAACATAGTCAATTGTTGTTCCTGTTGGAGGACAACCTGCGGGAATTGCAGTAGCTAAACTCGAAAGAGCTACTCTTCCACCAGTTGAGGAAAGTGCTAAAAAACCAGCTGCTGTAGAATCAAAATCCGCTGTTGGCAAAGCAGTTCCGTTTGAACCTGCTGCTCCAAATGCAATTAAATAATATTTTCCAGGTTGAATAATTGCTCCTGCAGGAATGGTATTAAACAGCCAGGCACCAGAACCAGTTGCAGAATTATATTGAATAGTATAACCAGAAACATCAACAGCTGCAGTACCTCTATTGAATAATTCAATAAAATCTCTATTTAATGGCGCTCCACTGTTACCACCCCCTCCATATACTTGACTAATTACTACTTGGGCATTCGATGATAATCCAATGAAAAGAAACAACATTGAAGTAAATAAGTAAATTTTTTTCATAATTTTTATTTTATATATTTTACAAATATAGAATGTAATCCGAACATATTGTCAGTTACTATGTAAATATTACATTAAATAATAAAATGAAATAATAGATAACTATTTGACTATTAGTTTTCTAGTAGCAGTAGCTTCTCCTTCTTTAATTTTGATGATATAAACACCAGGAGATAATACAGAAATATTTAACTCTCTTGAGTTCAATATAGTTTGAAGAACTTTTTTTCCTAAAACATCAAAAATCGTGATTTCTTTGTCTAAAGATAGTTTTGAAGTAATATAAATTTTACCATTGCTCACAGGGTTTGGATAGAAATTCAAGCCTTCAATTGAAGTTTCTTGATTTCTAACTTGTACTTTACTGTCTTGAGCTTTAACACTCATAGAACTTAGTAAAAATAGCGATAAAGCAATATAAAAGTAATTTTTTAGCATTAATTATTTTTTGTAAAGGTAGCAGTTTTTCAATAAAAACACATAAAACTTTAACATTTTTAAAACATAACAACAAATTTCATACCACTAATGTTACTTGCCGTTATATGAAGTCATTGTTATTTCTAATCCAGCTAATCCAAAAGATTTTATTATTTCAGAGGCTACTTCTAATCGCTCAGGAAGTTTTGTTTGTTCATCAGCATCCCAATTTCCTAAAACGTAATCCACTTGCTTTCCTTTTTTAAATGCATCGCTAATTCCAAATCTAAATCGGGCATACTCTTGAGTATTTAAAACCTGTGTAATATTCTTTAAACCGTTGTGGCCACCATCGCTTCCCTTTGATCTTATTCTAATTGTACCGAAAGATAAATTTAAATCGTCTGTAATTATAAGAACTCTGTCTAAAGAAATTTTTTCTTTATCCATCCAATATTGTACTGCTTTTCCACTCAAATTCATATAGGTATTTGGCTTCAATAATAGGAAAGTTTTTCCTTTAATTTTTATTTCTGCAACTGCCCCTAATTTCAAATTATCAAAACTAGCCCCTTCTTTATTTGCAATAAAATCTAAGACTTTAAAACCTATATTGTGACGCGTGTTCACATATTCTGCGCCAATATTTCCTAAACCAACTATCAAAAATTTATTCATATCATCCGGTTTGTCTGACGTTTTTTTACCATTAAATAGATTGTATAACCATTTTATCATTATGCTAAAGTAGTCTATTTATATTCTTTTGGAATCAAACACACTGGTATTGGATTCATTTTGTGTTTATTTACCGTATTTAATCTTTTATAAATTGAAAATACTTCTTGTTCTCTTCCTGAAAAATCAGTTACCATTTTACCATTATTATCTTCAATCATAGCCCATTCCAATTCATCGTAATTGGCACCAAGTTGTTCTTCATCTGATCTTGCATCACCAAAAAGCCCGTCTGAAGGTGCCGCAATCAATATAGAATTTGGAATTCGTAAATAATGGCCTAAAGCAAAAACATCCGATTTCATTAAATCGGCAATCGGACTTAAATCAACTCCACCATCACCATATTTTGTGTAAAAACCAACTCCAAAATCTTCTACTTTATTTCCCGTTCCAGCCACTAGAAAACCATTAATTCCCGCATGATAATATAAAGTAGTCATTCGCAATCTCGCTCTAGTATTTGCCAAAGCAAGGTGTTTTTTATCTTCTTCATCCCCAGTAGGGACAAATTTTACAAAATTGTCAAACACCGAAGTCAAATCGGTAATTGCACTTTGAACATTAGAAAACCTGTTTTTTAGCTGTTCAATATGCTCTTTCCCTCGATTTACGTGACTTTCATTTTGATGAATCGGCATTTCAACACACAAAGTGGGCAATCCCGTTTGAGCGCACAATGTAGAAGTTACCGCCGAATCTACTCCGCCAGAAATACCTACAACAAAACCATTGGTTTTCGAAGCAATTGCATACTCTTTTAACCAATTCACGATATGTTGGTTTACTTTTTCAACCTGAATTGTACTTTTTTTAGACATTTTTTGTTATAATTTATAGTACTGCAATGTATATTTGCAAAAATAATAATTATTTGGAGCTATTTCCTGCTTTTCGTTGCAATCTTTTTTTTCGTACCTCCAAAAAAAGGATTTCCACTGCACTCAGGGCTAAAAAATAAATACTATGAAAAATTTTTTGTCTCTTTTAACCATCTTTGTTGTTTTATCTTCTTGTGATAAAAAAAATAAAATCGAAAAAGAAATTGATGCTATTCCCGTTACCTTAAAAGTTGAGCGTTTTGATAAAATTTTCTACGAATCTCCTGTTGAAAATCTTCAAAATGTAAAAAATAGATATCCCTATTTTTTTCCAGCTCAAACTCCAGATTCTGTATGGGTGAACAAAATAAAAAATCCACTATACAGAGAATTATATTCAGAAGTTCAAAAAAAATACAACAATTTTGAAAAAGTTAATTCCGACTTAGAGTCGCTTTTTCAGCATATAAAATACTATTTTCCAAATACAAAAACGCCAAAAGTAATCACACTTATTTCTGAAATGGATTATCAAAATAAAGCCATTTACACCGATAGTTTAGTATTAATTTCTCTTGATTTATATTTAGGTAAAAACCATAAATTTTATGAATTCCCTGAATATTTAAAGCAAAATTTTGAGCAAAATCAAATTATGCCAGACATCGTAACTAGCTTTTCTGTCACTAAAATTCCTTTTGGAAACACGAGAAATTTGCTTTCACAAATGGTTTATGCAGGGAAGCAATTGTATTTAAAAGACGTTTTATTGCCTCAAATTTCCGATGCTGAAAAAATTGGCTACAGCCCAGAACAATTAACTTGGTGTCAAGAAAACGAAAGCTACATGTGGCGTTATTTTATGCAAGAGCAACTACTTTATAGCACCGATTCAAAATTGGCAACACGTTTTATAAACACAGCGCCTTTTTCGAAATTTTACCTTGAAATTGATAACGAATCGCCTGGAAGAGTTGGAACTTGGATAGGGTGGCAAATTGTTCGTTCCTTTATGAATAATAATGATGTAAATTTGCAACAATTATTGCAAATGGATCCAATAGAAATATTTCAAAATTCAAAATACAAACCTAAAAAATAATGGCAAATTCAACCTCTGAGATTAATTTTTACATTGATTTAGACGAAAATAAAGTACCAGAAAAATTAAGTTGGTCCGCTCAAGACGGTGGCGTAAATGCTGAAGAAGCTAAAGCAATTATGCTTTCCATTTGGAATAGCAATAATAAAGAATCACTGCGTATCGATTTATGGACTAAAGACATGCCTGTTGACGAAATGAAGCTTTTTTTTCATCAAACTCTAGTTGCAATGTCCGACACTTATATGCGCGCAACTGGTGATGAAAAAATGTCGGAAACAATGAAAGATTTTTGTGATTATTTTGCAGAAAAGTTAGATTTGAAAAAAGTAATCTAGTTTCTAAAACTGACTATTATTTTTAAAAACTTCTTGATTAACTTCATCAATATATTCGAGCAATTCCATTTTACCAGTCATTTCTGTTGCTGAGGTTACAAAGAAATGGGGCATTTCAGCCCAATTATTGGCAAACATTTGTTTTTTGTATGCAGCAATATGAGAGTTAATTTTTACTTTACTGATTTTATCTGCTTTTGTGAAAATGATACAAAATGGAATTTCACTTTCTCCCATATACGACATAAATTCGATATCAATATTTTGAGCTTCGTGACGGATATCAATCAACACAAATGCGCAAACTAATTGTTCGCGTGTTTCAAAATAATCTGTGATAAATTGTTGGAATATCGATTTGGTTTTTTTAGAAACCTTAGCATAACCGTATCCAGGTAAATCGACCAAAAACCAATTATTATTAATTAAAAAATGATTGATTAATTGCGTTTTTCCTGGCCTTCCGGATGTTTTTGCTAAATTTTTATGATTGGTTAGCATATTAATCAACGAAGATTTTCCAACATTTGACCGACCAATAAAGGCATATTCTGGCAAAAAGTCTTTGGGACATTTGTCTACTTCTGAATTGCTAATAATAAATTCGGCCGTATTAATTTTCATAATCAATCTTGATTTTTTGCAAAGGTAGTCAAAAAAAACACCAAACAATTTTGTAATTATTTGGTGAAAATTATTTTATAAATTAACTTTTTTTAACCATTCGAGCATAATTTCGTTGAATTCGTCTGGTCGTTCCATCATGGCGGCATGACCACATTTATCAATCCAATATAAAGTTGAATTTGGTAATAGCTTATTAAATTCAAGCGCTACTTCTGGCGGTGTTACAGTATCGTTTTTACCCCAAATAATACAGGTTGGAATGTGCATTTTAGGCAAATCTTTAGCCATATTATGACGAATTGCACTTTTGGCAATAGTTAGTGTTTTTATCAATTTGATTCTGTCATTAGCCATGCTAAAAACTTCGTCAACTATTTCTTTTGTGGCAATTTTAGGATCGTAAAATACTGCTTCGGCTTTCTTTTGAATGTATTCATAATCGCCACGTCTTGGATAGCTATCTCCCATTGCATTTTCATAAAGCCCAGAACTTCCTGTAATTACTAGACCTAACATTTTTTCTGGATACATTTTTGCATGGTACAAGGCAATATGGCCTCCTAAAGAATTACCCATTAAAATTACTCTTTCGAAGCCTTTAAAAATTATAAAATCTTTTACATATTTTGCAAAAGCTTTTACATTCGTTCTCAATAAACTTTGAGTATAAATAGGTAATTCAGGAATAATAATTTTATAGCCCTTTTTAGAAAAAAATGCGCCCGCAGATTCAAAGTTGCTTAATCCACCCATTAATCCGTGTAAAACGATTATTGGAGTTCCTTCGCCAGCTTCAAAATAGGTATAACGACCTTCTTTTTTTAAGACTTGTTCCATTAGATATATTGCTTTTCAATTTTGACAAATATAAGTATTTATATGTATTATTTTTTGAATATAAATTCAATATTTTAATCCAATTCAAAATATTTTAATTCTAAACCACCTCAAAGTTAAATTTAAGTTTCCAAACTATAAAATCTACATTAATTTTTTCATAATTCACATTTACTCACTGAAATCAACATTTTTAGTTGATTTTTAATGATTTGTTATTGAGTTATTTATGAAATAAAGCCTCTTTTTTTGCTCCATTTTTTAATCAAGTGGGAAAACTTATTAACAAAGTGGTATTTTGTGGTAAATTGTGGGAATTTTTTTTTATTTTTGTCAGTATCATTTAAAAACAAGTAAAATTGAATTCAATTATTGGAACATATGAATGCAAAGTTGATGCTAAAGGAAGGCTGCTTTTACCTGCGCCTTTGAAAAAGCAATTGTCAGCCG
>NZ_JBIKQP010000017.1:0-43491 GCF_044349645.1 Flavobacterium sp.
ATAACGGCATTACCAACAGCTGCTATATCTTACGCAGGAACCCCATTCTGTACTACCTTAACTACCGGTCAAGCGGTTACTTTAACAGGAACAGCAGGCTACACTGGAGGGGTTTATAGTGGAACAGTAGGATTGACTATTGATGCTACTACTGGAGCTGTAACACCAAGTACAAGCACCCCAGGAAACCACACTATTACTTATACAATAGTTGCCGCTGCAGGATGTGCTCAGGTTGTAGCTACTGCAAATATTATTATTACAAAAGCACCAACAGCTACTATATCATACGCTGGAACCCCATTCTGTACAAGCTTAACAACAGGACAGGCGGTTACATTAACAGGAACGGATGCATATACAGGAGGAGCCTACAGCTCAACTGCTGGTTTATCAGTTGATGCTACCACAGGAGCGATCACACCAAGTACAAGTACTGCAGGAAACTATGTAGTAACTTACACAGCACCAGCAAGTGCAGGTTGTGCTTCAGTACCAACAACCACTAATGTGGTTATAACGGCATTACCAACAGCTGCTATATCTTACGCAGGAACCCCATTCTGTACTACCTTAACTACCGGTCAAGCGGTTACTTTAACAGGAACAGCAGGCTACACTGGAGGGGTTTATAGTGGAACAGCAGGATTGACTATTGATGCTACTACTGGAGCTGTAACACCAAGTACAAGCACCCCAGGAAACCACACTATTACTTATACAATAGCTGCCGCTGCAGGATGTACACAGGTTGTAGCTACAGCAAATATTATTATTAACCCAATTCCTGTTGCAACAGCTACACCATCTGCAGTTACAATTTGTTCATTGGATACAACTAATATTGCAATAAGTAGCAACGCAATTGGAGCTACCTATGTATGGACTTCAACAGTAACAAATGCATCAGGAGCTTCATCAGCATCTGGAACTAGAATTGCTGACGCTTTGACAGTAACAGGCAATACACCTGGAATAGTGGTCTATACAATTACTCCAACTGGAAGCGGATGTACTGGATTACCAATAACTGCAACTGTAACCGTTAATCCATTACCAACTGCAACAATATCTGGTAATGCTAGAATATGTTATAATACTTCAAGTACTATTAGTTTTTCAGGAACTCCAAATGCAACAGTTACTTATACTGTTAATGGAGGTGCAAATCAAACTACAATTCTTGATAATGTTGGACAGGGGATAGTTTCTACAGGTAATTTAACAGCAACAACGACTTATCAATTGGTTAGTGTTCGATCTGCAGGTATTCCATCTTGTAGTCAATCGCAATCAGGTTCAGTAGTAGTAGCTGTGATTCCTGTTCCATTGGTTAATACAGTTGTTTCTTCACCAACAATTTGTTCTGGTCAACCAACAGGTATTTCTCTATCAAGCAATGTAGCTTCAGCAACTTATAATTGGACTATAACTCAATCAGGTGTTATTGGAGCAACTGCAGGAAACGGATCGATTATTTCTCAAATTCTAACAGCTACGGGAGTAGTTCCAGGAACTGTTACTTATTCTGTAATGGCAAATGAAGGAGTATGTCAAGGGCCTGCTACACCAATAACAATAACTGTAAATCCTATTCCATTAGTGATTCCATCAACTATATTACAATCGGTTTGTTCAGGGAGTGTTTCACCAATTCAATTGACAAGTAATGTTACTGGAACAACATTCAATTGGAACGTAGTTCAAACAAATGTAACTGGTGCAAGCAATGGTTCTGGAAATATAATTTCACAAGTTTTAACATCAACAAGTAACAATGTTGGTGGAGCAATATATTCAATAACACCAACTGTTGGAGGATGTCCGGGATTACCAATGTTAGTAACCGTTAGAGTTAACCCAATTCCAGTTGCAACGGCTAATACTGCTCTTACTACTATTTGTTCTTCGTCTACAACCAACATAGCATTAACAAGTTCGGTTGCGGGTACTACTTTCTCATGGACAGTAATACAATCAGGAATATTTGGTGCTTCTTCAGGTACTGGTAATACAATTGCTCAAACATTAACCACAGTTGGAACTTCTCCTGGATCTGTGATTTATACGATCACTCCATCAATTAATGGATGTTCGGGGTTACCAATAACTGTTACGGTCATAGTTAATCCAACGCCAGAAGTTTTTGGATCTTCAACATCAACGATATGTAGTGGAGAAACTCCAAATATAACATTGTTCCCTAGTATTGCTGCTACTACATTTGCATGGACAGTAAATGCTTTAAATGTTTCAGGAGCACAAGCTGGTACTGGAGTTGTAATTAATGATGTATTGACAGCATCACCAAATTTAGGAACTGCAATTTATACGGTGACTCCAACTGCCAATGGTTGTTCAGGAATTCCTTTAAATATTACAGTAAATGTTAACCCAGCACCAGCACCTCAAATAAATGATGGGGTAATTTGTGTGAATCAAGCTACCGGAGTGTCCTATAAAAATTATATTTTAGATACTAATTTAAGTAATGCTACCTATGATTTTGCTTGGTATTTCAATGGTGTTGTGATAAATGGAGCAGTAAATAATAGCTATGAAGCATCACAAGCTGGAACCTATTCAGTTGTTGTAACAAATACTGCTACAGGTTGTAAATCGGCAGTAACTCAAGCTAATGTTACAGCATCGTTCCCGGGAACAGTTATTAGCACAACAGAAACATTAGCATTTAGCGATAATGCTACAATTACTGTTGATGTTACTGGAGGAAATGCTACATTTTTATATTCGTTAGATAATGGTCCAACACAATCATCAAATGTATTTACAGATGTGTCTCCAGGTTCACATGTTGTCACTGTAACAGATGCAAATGGATGTACCAATTTAACCAAATTAGTATCAATTATTGGATATCCAACTTATTTTACTCCAAATGGTGATGGATACCACGAGACATGGAATATTATAGGTTTAGGAGATACTGCAAAAGTATACATCTTCGATAGATATGGTAAATTAATTAAACAAATAAGTCCTACAGGTGAGGGTTGGGATGGAACCTATAATGGCGAACCATTAATGTCAACAGATTACTGGTTTACTGTTGATTATTCAGAACCTCAAACAGGTGAGAGGAGAGCATTCCGTTCGCACTTCTCATTGAAAAGATAAAAGATTAAAACTATTTTTTATGAAAAGAGCTCTCACCTGAGAGCTCTTTTTTATTTAAATAAAAAAAAATAAACTTAAATAGCATTAAAGAAATTTATAAGTACCTTTGAGTACTAAAATTTCCAAAATGCGCAATAAAATTCTTTTTTTTGTTACACTACTATGGTGTATTTTTTCAAATGCACAAATAGTAATTAATGAAATAGATCCTGATACCAACTCAACGGATGTAAAGGAATTTATTGAATTAAAGTCAACTGTCCCCAATTTTCCTTTAGATGGATATGTTGTTGTTTTTTTTAATGCGGGAAGCAGTAGTCCTTATTCAGGAATTTCTAGTTATTATGCTATCGATTTAGATGGTTTGGTTACTGATGGAAATGGAATAATATTACTCGGTAATGCACAGGTAACCCCTTCAGCTTCGTTTATTATCCCACAAAATACAATTCAAAATGGCCCAGATGCCGTAGCCATATATTTAGGAAATGCATCCGATTTTCCGTTAAGTACTCCTGCAATCGCAACTAATCTAATAGATGCATTGACCTATAGTAATAGCGGCTCGACTGCTGCTTCAACCCTAATGTCAATATTTGGAGAAATTGTTTCTTATAATGAGAATAGTAATGGTTTGGCCTCAACTCAGTCTATCCAGCGTAAAACAGATGGAACCTACGAAGTTAAATTACCAACCCCAAGAGCAAATAATGATGGAACCGGAATAATTTATAATGGAATTGCGATATCATTTGCTTCAAATTCAATTACTGAAGGTCAAAACTATACAATAACGTTTACCACGGACACACCTGTTTTAAGTACATTAAATTTGACAATGACTTTGAGTAACGGAAGTTTTAATTCAAATGATTTTTCAGGTAATTTGAATGTTTCAATCCCTGTTGGATCAAATTCTATATCAACTACAATTCAGATTTTAAATGATGGAAATAATGAAGGTGACGAAAATATGAAAATTTCTATCGGTGCTGTTCCAAGTGAATATATTTTATTAAACAATAATATTTCCATTAGAGTAAACGATATTAATTTTGTTGTCCAACCATGGGGAACACCAGTTCGTCCAACCTATGGATTGTGTCCTAGAGCTATTCCAGCAGGTTATTATAGTACATTGGAAGGTAAGTCGGGAAATAATTTGCGCCAAGCAATTCAAGACATTATTGCAAATCCTAATAGTGTTCGAGTTCAAAATTATGGTGATGCATATGCCGTACTTAGAGATGCCGATCAAAATCCAGAAAATAGCGGTCAAGTATGGATGATTTATGACGAACAACCGATTTCTAAAATTGATTATCAAACCGATAATAGTATAATTGGCAAATGGAATAGAGAACATATTTATTGCCAATCAAGACTTGGAATTCCATCAGCTTTTGTTCCAAATAGCATTCCTGACGGTATAAATAATTGGCGTTTAACCACTGGAAGTTCTGATATTGAAGCGAGTCACGACGATACGCATCATCTTCGCGCGGTTGGTGGTCAAGAAAATAGTACCAGAAATAATAGAAATTACGGTGTTGATTATAACGGACCATCAGGGAATATAGGAAGTTGGAGAGGGGATGTTGCCCGTGCGATTTTTTATATGGCAATACGATACACTAGTTTGAATGTCGTTAATGGTGATCCTGCAAGTTCGCCAACAGGTCAAATAGGAGATTTAGCAACATTATTGGCATGGAATACTCTAGATCCTGCTGACGATTTTGAAATGAATAGAAACAATGTAATTTACAATTGGCAAATGAATAGAAATCCTTTTATTGATTACCCTGCATTGGTTAATTATGTATTTGGAAATTTAACGAATTCCACCTGGAACGCGGCACTTTCAACAACCGATTTCGCTCAAAAGTCGCCCAATATTTATCCCAATCCAGCTAAGAATCAAATTGTTATTGCTGGCTTAGATCAATTGAGTAATTTAGAAATTTATACTATTTCAGGTGCAAAAATTAGTAGTTATTTAGTTTCTAATGAATCGCAAGTAGATCTTAATTTGCCTTCTGGAATATACTTACTTAAAATCACTTCTCCTACGCTTTCAACTACTAAAAAGCTAATTATCAATTAATTTGTTTTCAATTTACTATATTTGAAAATGGACGATAAATTTCAATTACCAGCTGGGTTTTTTAAAAATACTTTTTGTGTTTTTAAAGAAATTTTACCGCCAAATTTTACCAATAAAAAGTTTGATTATATAAGTAAGTCGGGGAGTAGTTACTATTTTACAAAACAAGGAATGTTCCGACTTTCAAACCATTGGGGTCGTTTGGCAAATAGTAAATGGAGATTGGTTTCGTCAGATATTACCACCGATTCAAAATACAAATGGGGTTATGCTCCTTGGGAATCTTTTTACCCAGATAATTCAATTGATAAATTGTATTTTATTCAACCTGATTTCACGAATAATACGGTTAACTACCAACATAAAAATGCCCCTGAATTTGACCATAAAGCGATACTTCGAACAAGTTTTGAAACAGCAAAAAAGCTCAAGCAAATTCGCAACTTAATGAGCTTAACCTCCTGGGCTAAGTATTTCGATTATGATGATATCAACGAATTAAGAAAAAAAATCATTTTAGAATTGGTTTATACAGAGAAATCACTTGAAGAAATAAAACGAGAGTTTCAATAAAATATAGAATATTGTGAGCAGAAATACTGAAAAAAATATAAAAAAGCACAACGATAAATTGCATAAAGCAAAGGCTAAAGTGAAAAGTGCTTCGGTTGCCAGGAAAGAAATGTTAAAGAAAATAGTTCGGAAATTTAACTCGGAAAGTAATTTGTAAGAAACTCGCGCCAGAGCGAAGCGAACGAACGAAATAATTGATATAAACTGCTGTTAGCGGTTCGGTTTTCTGTTTATTCGCTTATTCTATTTTTTATATCCATTCTTTCGTGTAAAATTCTAACAACTTCCATTTCTGTATTTTCAGTTTTCTTGTAAAACAATAAATGTGATTTCACTTTTGAATATTTATAATCTTTTCTAACGTTTCCAAAATCTTTTGTTGTTCCAAAATTTTCCGAAACATATTCTATTTCATCAACAATTAAATTGTAATATCTGTTTGCTTGTTCAACAGACCAATTTTCTGCCGTATAAATCCAAATATTATTTAAATCTTCAAGAGCTTTTTCACTGATAATATATTCTGCCATTATTTTTGGAAGTTTTTATTCAGCATTGCTAAATTTTCATTTCTGTTGAAATCTTTTATTTTTTTGCTTTTCTCTCCAATTTCTAATTCGCTGATTAAAGATTTTTTTTGAATTTCTTCTTCTTCAAAATGTCGCAATGCAGTTCTAACAACTTCACTTACAGAACTATATTTTCCTGTTGCGATTTGTCCGTTTATAAAATTCTCATAATATTCTCCAATTAATATTGATGTATTTCGTGCCATAATTTAAAGTTTATAGCAAATATACCAATTTATGGTATTCGAACAAAAAATTTCTATTTTATTTATGTTTTTCTGTGCGCCGCGACAAAGTGACGCCTACGTTCCGCCGCTTCATGAAGTGGCGAACTTCGTAACGGCATATTTTCCACTAAGATAAAAATTCTTGCAAAAGAAAAATGTGAATTTTGCAAATTTTTCGCCATTTCTTGAAACGGCTGTTAGCGGATGTTTTTATTTTTTAAAGTAAATATTCTTTAAAAATTCGATTTTTTCGGTTCTGCTTTTCGGCTTTTTTTTATTATTGTCAGACAAACTTATTCCAATTAATTTATCATTTCTTATTCCGCTAAAAATAAAATTTTCAGTATTTTTATCAATAACTTTTAACCTCCAAATTATATATTTTTCTTGTTCGTTTGTTTCAATTTTTTCTATTTCTATATTTTGGTCATCTTTTCCCCAAAATTCGGTTTCCCAGATATAAAATTTATTTAAAAATTCAAATTCGGAAAATTCTTTGTTGTAAAATTCAAAATTTTCTGTTTTTCTTACATTTATAAGCAAAGTAAGTTTTAACTTCTCATTTGCAAAACCCCATTGTGCAGAATTTTCAATTTTCCCAATATGTTTCCATTTTCCTGGTAACTCAAATAATTCGTTATTAATTAAAAACGGTGATTTAGATTGTCCAAAAGATAAATTTGAAATTGTAAATATTGCAAAGACTATTTTTAAAAGTTTAAATTTCATAACGTTATACTCAATGTTTCAATTTCGATTTTTTTATATTTCCTTCTGTGCAGTTTTTGGTCCAAACTGACGGCTAACGGTATGCAGCTACAAGAAGTTGCGTACTTCAATCACTGTCAATTACAAATATAGACAAAACTTTGATTCAACAATTACCAATTCTGATAAATCCCATTCCTAGCAATTTCTTGTAACTGCTGTTGTGCGTTCGTTCTTCATATTCTGTATGGCAAAATTAGCTGTTTAAATCCAACCTGTTTATTCTTAAGTTCATAAAAACACACATTCTAAAATTGTAATATTAATTTTATTGCTGTCAATTTTAATTTCATTCAACTTTTATTACCTATTTTCTTTCCCAAGTGGGAATCAATCCACGTAACCCCATATCTACAACATTTTCTCCTGAATTTGCATCTACATCCCATTTGCCGTTTCCGTTCACATCTATCCATTCAAAGCTTTTGTTAATAGATAAATTCATTGTTATTTCAATGTTTTTGGTTTCATTATTATTGATAATCAAATTATTAGCAAATTTCCCTGTTACTACACACGAACCTGCGGGTATGGGTGAGGTAGCAAATAATGGATTAGGAACAGTTGTCGCTCCTTCTGGGATTTGCCCTGTTTGAACACCTGAAATAGATTCAAAACCCCAATATCCTTGTTTTTTATTAGTATTTACGGTTACATTTTGATTTTTTACTTTATAAGTGGTGATATAATTATTAAATCCTACAAAACTTGCAATTGTGCCAGTATAAGGAAGGTTATTATAATAAAATTGAACATCATAATTTTGGTAGGATAAAGATAAACGAACCCATTCATATTCGCCAACTGCAATGTTTTTTAAAGGAATTTCAAGATAAACTTCATTAGATTTTTTAACGATAGATTTTGAAAAATCAATTGCATTTTCGCCTCCTAATGTCGTTTCTGGTGCATGATATACTATTGTTCCACTTCCTAAAAGGGTATATGGTCCTTGTGCTAATTCTAAATAATGAGCAGAAATTCCGTTAAATATTGGGTTTTGTCCAGCATTTCCTAATGGTAAAGATACAGGACTACCATTATTCCCTAATCTTTCTTGATTTTCGTTTAACACTAATTTTACTATTAACTTTGGCTCTGTAAATTGAATATCGTCATCCTTTGAACAAGATGAAAGAATAAATAAAGTTGATAATACAATAATTAAATTTTTCATTTTTTAGTATTTTAATTGTTTTGATAAATTATTTTAATTTAGTGTAGTTTTTGTAGAATGACGCACAACGTTCTGCCGCTTCACGCAGTTGCGAAGTACGGAACCGATTATTTTCTGTTAAAGATAAAATTTCTTACGAAAAGTAATTCACATCTTTCAATCATTGAATTCTTATATCTTCTTCACATATTGTGTGATAATCACAATCGTTTGTCCGTCTACACGGCCTTCTATATATTCGGCATTTTCGTGGTCCAAACGGATATTTCTCACTGAGGTGCCTTGTTTAGCAACCATGCTCGAACCTTTAACTTTCAAATCTTTGATTAACACTACCGAATCTCCGGTAGCCAAAATAACTCCATTCACATCTCGGTGAACTATTTTATTTTCGTCGTCTTCACCTTCGCCGGTTGCTTGTGCCCAGGCCAACGTGTCGTCGTCAAGATACATCATATCCAATAATTCTTTTGGCCAACCCGCTGCACGCAAACGGCTTAACATTCTCCAAGCCACCACTTTAACAGCTACATTTTCGTTCCACATGCTGTCGTTCAAACAACGCCAATGGTTTAAATCTTCGTTTCCTGGGTTTTCAATTTGGTCAATACACGTTTTGCACGCCAATATATTTTCGTCCAATCCGCCTTTTTTGGTGGGTAACACCGTGAATACTTTTAAGTTTTCTGTTGCTGCACACAATTCACATTTTGATTCACTGCGTTTGTTTAATGCTCTTTCCATAAATTAATTTTAGGCTGCGAATGTACAGTTATTATAATGCTTCCGCAAATAGTAATTCGATTCTAGTTTTACTCTTTTACTCGAACTGCGTCTGGAACAAGTTTCTCATATTCGCCGCCATTTCGTATCACGTCCCGAACAATGCTGGAACTGATATAGGATGTTTTCGCTGCCGTTAATAAAAATACAGTTTCTATTTTGGAGAGTTTCCTGTTGGTGTGGGCAATGGCTTTTTCAAATTCAAAGTCGGCTGGGTTTCTCAAGCCACGAAGAATATAGTTGGCCTTGATTTTTGAACATAAATCGATGGTCAAACCTTCATAAGTGATCACCGAAACTTTAGGTTCGTTTTTAAAAGTTTCCTCAATAAATTTCTTGCGTTCTGCCAACGAAAACATGTATTTTTTTTCAGCATTCACCCCAATAGCGATCACAATTTCATGAAACAATGGAATGGCTCTTTTTATAATGTCTTCGTGTCCTAAAGTTAAAGGGTCAAATGATCCCGGAAAAACGGCTTTTTTCATAAGTTTTAAATTGATTCAAACATTTAAAGATTCAAATATTAATATATTAAAGAATGAAATTAAGATTTTAATTAGCTTAACGCCAATTCAATTGCGTTGGTGAATAAATCTTCCAATGAAATTCCAGCTGCTTTGGCTTGTTGTGGAATTAAACTTTCGGTGGTTAAACCAGGAATAGTATTCATTTCTAGCATATGTGGTTCTCCGTTTACAATAATGAATTCGCTTCTTGAGAAGCCTTTCATTTTTAAAACTTCGTAAGCTCGTTTGGCAATTTCTCCTGCTTTTTGGGTCATTTCATCAGAAATTCTTGCCGGTGTAATTTCCTGAGATTTTCCTAAATACTTGGCTTCATAATCGAAGAAGTCATTTTCGGAAACTATTTCGGTAATAGGTAAAACGGTAATTTTTCCTTGGTAATTGATCACTCCCACAGAAACTTCTGTTCCGTCAAGGAAACTTTCAATAATAATTTCGTTATCTTCTTTATAGGCTACTTCAATAGCAATAGGCAATTCGGAAGCCGTTTTTACTTTGGAAATCCCAAAGCTAGATCCCGATTTATTTGGTTTTACAAAACAAGGCAATCCTACTTTATTCACAATTTCGGTAGTGTCTATAAGATCTCCTTTATTAAGATAAAAGGAAGTTGCGGTTTTTATTCCGTAGGGTTTTAATACCGATAATAAATCACGCTTGTTGAAGGTAAGTGCTGCTTGGTAATAATCGCAAGAAGTTTGTGGTATTCCCAATAATTCGAAATAGGCTTGCATTAATCCGTCTTCTCCTGGAGTACCGTGAATGGCGTTGAATACGGCATCAAAGGTAATTTTTGTTCCATTTACGGTAGTCGAAAAATCGTTTTTATCAATTGGAAATTCGGCATCATTAGCATCAACATAAACCCATTTTTCTTTGAAAATATGAATGCGATAACCCTTAAATTTCGTTTGGTCTAAAAAGTTATACACTACGTTTCCACTCACTAACGAAATTTTGTATTCGCTAGAATAGCCTCCCATGATGATTGCAATATTCTTCATTTTTAATCTTTAATTTTTATAGTACTTCAAATGCCCTAGCCCTGACAGAAGGGAAAATCCCACGCTTTTTTGCGTGGATTGGAATGATGGCAGGAAATAGCTCCTAACAATTAACAAAAATATCATTTTTTTTCAAACGAATTACCTTTACAATTTTTATATCTTTGCAATAAATCGAAGATTATGAGTTTAAAAGATTATCTAAAGAGTAAAGTTTTTGCGGTTCAAGTTTTTGTAGCCTTATTAATCGTATTTGTTTTGGGCTATTTATTCATGCATTGGTTAACGTTTACAACAGATCATGGGAATGAAATTACCGTTCCTAATTTGGCTAAAATGACGGAAGAGCAAGTGGAAGAAACGGTTGATGATTTAGATTTGGACTATGTACTTTTAGACAGTGTCGATTTTAATCCTGCCTTTCCAAAGCACACTGTGGTGGAGCAAGATCCTTTGCCGGGTGCAAAAGTGAAGGTGAATAGAAAGATTTATATCAAAATAAATTCATCGGGGTTCAACATGGTTAGAATTCCGAATTTAATCCAAAAAACATATCGTCAGGCGGTTCCAACACTTAAATCATTGGGGCTTGAACCAGGAGAAATTACCTACAAACCAGATTTTGCAGAAGTGGTTTTAGAAATGCATTGTAACGGTAAGAAACTAAATCCTGGTGATAAAATCTTTAAGTCTTCCAAAATCGATTTGGTTATAGGTGATGGAAGTGGAGTGTTTGAAGAAGAAATTGACAGTATAAGTGCTGAAACCCCTCCAGATGAACAGTAACAACACCGACATTGAGGAAATAGAAGAGGAGTTATTTGAGCATTTTAGATTTGACGTTCCTAAAGGGCAATTGCTGTTGCGAATTGACAAATTTTTAATGAATTTGATTCCCAATGCCACTCGAAATAAAATTCAAAATGCGGCTTCTGCGGGCGATATTTATGTGAATGATATTCCGGTGAAATCCAATTACCGCGTGAAACCATTTGATGTGGTTCGGATCATGTTATCGCACCCACCTTTTGAAAATCGTGTCGATCCTGAGAATATTCCTCTAAATATTGTTTATGAAGACGAGGCTTTATTGCTAATTAATAAACCCGCAGATTTTGTTGTTCACCCTGGACATGGAAATTATACGGGTACTTTAGTGAATGCCTTAGCGTATCATTTTGAGAACTTGCCGATGAATTCTAGCGAACGCCCGGGACTAGTTCATCGAATTGACAAAGACACAACAGGTCTTCTTGTAATAGCCAAAACCGAAGCAGCAATGACACATTTGGCAAAGCAATTTGAAGCTAAAACTACTGAAAGAGAATACATTGCAATAGTTTGGGGAACGATAAAAGAAGATGAAGGTACCATTGAAGGAAATATAGCACGACACGTGAAAGACCGAATGCAAATGGCGGTTTTTGAAGATCCTACCATTGGAAAACCTGCGGTTACCCATTACAAGGTTTTGGAGCGTTTTGGGTATGTAACGTTAGTTTCTTGTATTTTAGAAACGGGACGTACACACCAAATTCGGGTGCACATGAAACACATTGGTCACCCACTTTTTAATGATGCTCGTTATGGTGGTGATTTAATTTTGAAGGGTACTACATTTACAAAATACAAGCAGTTTATCGACAATTGTTTTAAGATATTACCACGACAGGCTTTACACGCTAAAACACTTGGATTTGTTCATCCAACTACTGGCGAAATGATGCGTTTTGATACTGAGTTACCTCAAGACATGCAGGATTGTATTGAAAAGTGGAGAAACTACTCAAAGTCACACGAAGTGCTGGAAGAGGAATAATATATAAGGGGTTCAATTTGAACCCCTTTTTTATTAAAAACTATATCCTACTCTAATTCCAATTCTGGGTACTAGGCTAGAAAAAGACCGGTTGTCAACATTTTCAGTACCGCGCCATTCTATTTTCCAAAGGCAACCCATTGAAGGATCTATACTTAACTCTTTAGAAACTTGCCATTTGTAACCTAATTCTGGATTAAAAAAGGAAATGTATTTGTAGGTTCCTGAATAATTTTCTTCACTAAAACGGATGTAACCAAATTCCAAACTGTTTTGGTAATAAAAATCATTCCAACTTTCTTTCTTTAAATAGGTTCTAGAGCCTGAAGACAATACTATTCCTGTTCCATTATAATTTTCGCCACCGATATTTACAGTAGTTTTTCCATAGCCTAATTTTAATATTCTTGAATGGTTGTTACCAAAAAAATTTTTTAAAAGGTGTTTTTTTTCACTAGTTAATTCAAAGGCACTAGGTTCTGAATTACTAAATCCAAGACTTATTGTTCTTTTTTGTTCAATGTTTCGTGTAAGTTTAATTTTGTCTTGAGCAAAACTAAAACTACTAATTAAAAGTGCTAATACTACTATTTTTTTCATTTTTGATAAAATTGGTTTACAGTTACAAATGTACTGAAATTATATAATTATAGAAAAATACTATGGTAAAGAATTAGCAATCTTATTTTGTTATTTGTAATTTTGAGTTTCAATAATTGACTACTATGAAAATTGTAATATCTCCGGCTAAGTCCTTAAATTTCGAATCTGAATTACCAACTCAGACTTTTTCTGAAGCTTCTTTTTTAAAAGAGGCGCGACAAGTTCATAAAGAATTGAAGAAATTGAAACCTAAAGATTTATCTAAACTGATGGATATTTCGGATAAATTGGCAGAATTGAATTGGGAGCGCAACCAAAGTTGGAAAACCCCATTCACTCCTGATAATTCACGTCCTGCAATTTATGCATTTGATGGAGAAGTTTATTCAGGCGTTGATGCTTATTCGATTCCAGAGGGTAAAATGGAAGATTTACAAAGCCGATTATTCATCCTCTCCGGGTTGTATGGCTTATTGAAACCGCTGGATTTAATTCAGCCTTACCGATTGGAAATGGGAACTTCAATTGCTATTGGTGAATCCAAAAATTTATATGCATTTTGGAAAACAAAGATTACTAAAGCGTTAAATCAATCACTTTCAAAAGGAGAGTTTTTATTGAATTTAGCTAGTAATGAATATTTTTCAGCAGTTGATATTAAATCGCTTAAAGCAAATGTAATCACGCCAGAATTTAAGGATTACAAAGACGGAAAACTCACCATGATTAGTTTCTTTGCAAAGAAGGCTAGGGGATTAATGGTGCGTTATATTATAGATACCAATGCTCAATCTATTGAAGATATCAAAGGGTTTAACTATGAGGGTTACGCTTTTGATGCTAATTTATCGAGTGAAACAAAACTAGTTTTTACTAGGTAAAATTAAACCTCAAAAGAAACAAAGAATAAAAAAAGATCAAAGTAAGTTAAGACTCACTAAGTTTTAGTTCTAAATTTTTTCTATTGTGTCTATTGCTTTTTTCTTCTGCTTCTTTTGTGGTAAAATATTTTTTTTGTGGTGAAAAGTCATAGAATTTATAGTTTCAACCAATTTTCTAAAATCTGCTTTCCATTTGGAGTTAACAGACTTTCAGGATGAAATTGAACCCCGCGAACATCTAAATTCCGATGTCTTAAAGACATAATCTGATTGTTGGCATCAACAGAAGTAATTTCCAAAACATCAGGGAAATCAACTGGATTTACTACCCAAGAATGGTATCTTCCAACTTCAATCTCAGGTTCTAAATTTTGAAAAATAGGATCGTCTGGCGCAATTATTGAAATGGTGCTTGAAACACCATGATGTACTTTTTCTAAGTTGATTAAGCTTCCGCCAAATACTTCGGCAATAGCTTGTTGCCCTAAACAAATACCGAGAATGCTTTTTGTTTTCGCATAGGTTCTAACGACTTCAAGAAGTAATCCGGCTTCTTTTGGAACGCCTGGACCAGGGGAAAGTACGATTTTATCAAATTTTTGTAATTCATCAATATCAAATTCGTCGTTTCTAAATACAGTAACATCCGCATTTAGATCTTCAAAATAGTGAACCAAATTGTAGGTAAAACTATCGTAATTATCGATGATTATAATTTTTTTCATTTCTTTAGTATGCGAATTTCGGTAATTAAATTAGGCAATGCAATTTAGGATTTTTTAAATTATTAGACCTAAAAAAAAGCCCTAACATTTGCTAGGGCTTTAATTTTAATATTTTTATGAAATTAGAATTTTAAAGCTACAGATAATTCAAATTCATCATCAATTGCTCTATCTGCAATAGTATCAGCCAATGATTTAGAACCGTATTTAATTCCAAATTTAGTTCTATCGATGTTTAATTTTGCAGTAGCAGTATTTGCTGAAGCAACAAGTTCAAAATTCACTGAATTAGTCACTCCTTTAATAGTTAAATCAGCAGTTACTGAATAAACTCCAGCGCTTTTTTCACCAATAGATTTGAAAACTAAAGTTGCAGTTTGGAATTTCTCCGTACCGAAGAAATCTTCTGATTTCAAGTGACCGTCTAATTTTTCTTTACCTTGACCCGCTTTTAAATCAGTTGTTGTCATAGAAGTCATGTCAACAGTAAAGTTTCCACCAACTACTTTTTTTCCTTTGAAAATCAAGTTTCCTTCTTTAAGATTAACTGTTCCTTCATGTTGTCCTGTTACTTTTTTTCCTACCCAAGAGATAGTACTTTTAGCAGCGTCAACTTTTTTTGTTTGTGCATTTACAGTTCCAAAGGCTACTAATAATGCAATTGCGATTGTCTTTAAATTTTTCATTTTTTAAATTTGATTTTAGTTAATAATTATAGTGTGATAAATAAATCCTCGTTTGATTTTCTTACTTTTTTGTAATGTTGGGTAGCGTCCTCTTCATGACGGTAACCAATCGTTGCAATTACAGCTGCATTTAGGCTTAGTGCGTCCAATCCTAAAATTTCATTAACTTGTTTTGCATTAAATCCTTCCATCGGTGTTACGTCAATTTTCAATTCCGCTGCAGCATTAAGTAGATTCCCCAAAGCTAAGTAAGTTTGTTTTGCCGTCCAAATCGCTTTTTGTTCTACTGGGATTGGATTGATATTTCCTTTCATATAATCTCCGAATCCAGATAAAGATTCAACAGGAATACCTCTAGTTTCGCTAATATTTTTAATGTAGGTATCTATATCAGCATCAGTTACAGTGGTTTGATTTGCAAACACAATCACTTGTGAAGCATCTACAATTTGTGATTGCCCATAGGCAGCAGGAAGTAATTTTGCTCTTAGTTCTGGGTTTTCAATTATAAACACTTTGTAAAGTTGTAATCCATAGGATGAAGTACTTAGTCGGATCGCTTCTTTAAGTAAGTTTAAATCATCAGTCGAGATTTTTTTGGTAGCGTCGAATTTTTTCGTTGCGTAGCGCCAGTTTTGATTTTCAATGAAAGTACTCATAATTTTGTGTTTGTTATTTGTTATTTAGTCCTAATTTTTTCTAAAAGTTCATTTAATTTTTCCAATTCACTTGTGGTTAAATTGGCTACGAAATTATTTTCATAATCATTTACTTTAGGATCTAATTCTTTTAAAATAGCCAATCCTTTTTCAGTGATTAATACTTCGATTTTTCTTCTATTCTCTTTACAAACTTTTCTGGTTACCAATTCTTTTAAAAGCAATTTGTCTACTAATCGAGTGGTGTTGCTAGTTTTAGCAAGCATTCGTTCTTGAATCACACACATGTTTGCAGGATTTCCCTTTTGGCCTCTTAATATTCGTAATACATTGTATTGTTCGTTAGATAAATCATATGGTTTAAGCACCTCAATCAAACGTTCATTGATATTATTTTGAGTATAAATAATATTTAAAACCGCCTTTTGAGACAATCCTAATACTACATTTGATTTTACTACTTCTTCAATTTTCATATTTGTAACTACAAAATTTGTAGGTACAAATGTATAACAATTTGTTGTACTCAATTAAATTCTGTTGTTATTATTTTGTTAATTAATTTAAGGCTGAATTTATTTAATAAGTTCTAATTTTAAATGTGATGAATTATTAATATATTCGCTTTAAATTATTTTATAAATTACAATTAATTAATACCAATGAATTTAGAGCAAGATGTATGGAGAGATCAGCTAAAAGACGATGCAAATGCCGTTATTTTAGATGTTAGAACCGAAGACGAATTTAGCGAAGGAATAATTCCTGGAGCAATAAATATAGATATTTACAAAGGACAAGGATTTATATATGCAATCGAAGAGTTAGACAAATCGAAAAACTATTATGTATATTGTAGATCGGGAGGTAGAAGTGGTCAAGCATGTTCTATTATGAGTCAATTAGGGTTTGAAAATGCTTATAATTTATTGGGAGGAATAATGAATTGGGAGGGTGAAGTTGTTTAGACTTTTTAACTAATTTTAATCGGGATGATTTCTCTCCATAAGAAGGAATTGAGTTTTTAAAAATTTAAATATTTTGAAATGTCAGTTTTAGAAAAAATAAATACCGAGGGATTAATCGGATTAGAAAATGAATTTGGTGCGCACAATTACCACCCGCTTCCAGTGGTATTAAATAGAGGGGAAGGAGTTTATGTTTGGGATGTAGAAGGAAAGCGTTATTATGATTTTTTATCTGCTTATTCTGCTGTAAATCAAGGTCATTGTCATCCAAAAATTGTAGGAGCGTTAATCAATCAAGCTCAAAAACTTACTTTAACTTCGCGTGCATTTTACAACGACCAATTGGGTTTGTTTGAAGAATATATTACAAATTACTTTGGATTTGACAAGGTGTTACCAATGAATACAGGAGCTGAGGCTGTTGAAACGGCTTTAAAGCTTTGTAGAAAATGGGCTTATGAAGTTAAAGGAATTCAAGAACAAAAAGCTCAAATTATTGTTTGTGACGGAAATTTTCACGGAAGAACAACTACAATAATTTCTTTTTCAAATGATGAAAATGCAAGAAAGAATTTTGGTCCCTACACCGAAGGATTTATTAAAATACCTTACAACGACATTGATGCATTAGAAATCATACTTAAATCCTCAGATTCCATCGCGGGATTCTTGGTTGAACCAATTCAAGGTGAAGCCGGTGTTTATACTCCCTCAGACGATTATATGCTTAAAGCAAAAGAACTTTGTAATAAATACAATGTTTTGTTTATAGCAGATGAAATTCAAACTGGTATCGCAAGAACGGGATCGTTACTTGCAGTTTGTGGCAATTGTGCTTGCGAAAATAAATGTGAAAAACAAAGTACTTATGCTACTCCGGATATTCTGATTTTAGGAAAAGCGTTGTCAGGCGGAGCTTATCCAGTTTCGGCTGTTTTGGCAAATAATTCCATTATGAAGGTGATTAAGCCAGGCCAGCACGGATCTACTTTTGGTGGTAACCCAATTGCTGCTGCTGTTGCAGTTGCTGCTCTTAAAGTAGTTAATGAAGAACATTTAATTAAGAATGCCCGTGTTTTAGGAAAGCTGTTCAGAAGTAAATTAAATGAATATATTTCAACCTCAAATGTAGCGATATTGGTTCGTGGTCGCGGTTTGTTAAACGCAATAGTAATAAACGACACAGAAGAAAGCGATACCGCTTGGAATATCTGTATGGCTTTGCGTGACAACGGATTATTGGCTAAACCAACACATGGAAACATCATTCGTTTTGCACCACCTTTGGTAATTAACGAGGAACAATTATTAGATTGTGTGGACATTATAATCAAAACGCTAAAGCAATTTGATAGATAAATAAAAACCCTCTAACTAGAGGGTTTTTTATATAACAACTATTGTTCTTGTTCTTGTTGGTATTTTGCTTTCGCTTCTAAATTCTTTTGGAATTCTAATAATTTTTCTGGTCCAAGAGAATATAAATAAACAAACGCAAGTAAAGTCAATGCGCTTAGTACGATTCCTACAATTCCTAATATTCTACCAACATTCAAATTTTTATAATTCAAATACAATTCAGGACTTTCTTTATATAATTTCAAATCTTTGTTGGCCAAAACCACTGCAATAATACCTAAGGTTAAACCAATAAAGCCGTAACAACAGCAGGTTACAATTGATAAAATTCCTAAAACTAGAACTGCGGTTCCGTTGGGTAGATTTCTTTTTTCCATAGAAGTAATTATTAGATATTTGTTATTTTGTAAATATAGGAAATAATCATAATTATTGCATTAATTATCACTAATCCGATTATTATTTTTTGATAGTCTCGTTTCTTATTAACTACGTGTAACCCAATAAAAATAAAAAGTAGAATAGTAGTGTAAATAGCCGGAAATTGATAAAATGCTTTAGTAAACTCGCCATTAATTAAATAAAGCAGCGATCTTTGTGTGCCACAGCCAATGCAATCGACCCCAAAAAGCGATTTATTCATGCAAGGAAACATATATTTTTCTACATCCAATCCTTAGTAATTTTGAGCTGCAATTTAATAATATATTCAATATAGTTATTGCTTGTTATTATTTCAAAGTTACTTACTTTTGAATTATTAAATCAAATACTATGAAAAAAGTCTTACTTCCAATAATGATAATTGCAATAATTATTGCTTTTTATGAGCAAAGTTTGGAGAAAAAAAACGTCTATATTCAAGTGATTTCTATTGTAGTTTTTATGATTGGAATGATGAAATTAAGCGCCAAAGTACCAAGTAAAAATCAAGAAAAAGAAGAAGAGGATGTTTAGCATAGGAGACAAGGTTTCAGTACTAGATGACGATATTAATGGTGTTGTTATTTCTCTAAACAATAAGGAAATTACAATCGAAACTACCGATGGATTTACGATGACATTTTTTGTCAATGAATTAATTAAAGTAAACGATACCAGTATTTTAAGTAAAAATATAGGAAGTTTTAATTCAAGTAAAATAAAAATTGAAAAAGAAGAGCCAAAACCTCGAAGTTTTGTAAAAGTTAAGAAAAATAAGAACGAAATTCCTGCTCCAGAATTTGATTTACACATTGAAAAATTGGTTCCAAATTTCAGAGGAATGAGCAATTATGACATTCTCACATTACAAACAGATACGGCAAAAAGACACCTCGAATTTGCAATCAGAAATCGCATTCCAAAAATCGTTTTTATTCATGGAGTTGGGGAGGGTGTTTTGAAAGCAGAACTTGATTTTCTGTTGGGAAGATACGACCAAGTTTTTTTTCAAGAAGCCAATTATCAGAAATACGGTTTAGGAGCAACCGAAGTATTTATAAAGCAGAATGTAAAATAATCATTTATTGTTTTAAAGAGCAGTTACAAAGTTACCATAAACATAATTTTCATAAGTAAAAGTATTTATACCATTTGAAAATGTGATATTTTTAAATACCACGTAATGGTTGTAACCTGTTAAAGCATTTGTGGTCGGATTTATTATTTGAGTCGTTGTTACTTGAATTAGACCGCTAGTTCCCGCGATGCCATCTGAAGCAAACCATTCGTCAACAACTGCTGGAGTTGCAGGAGGCAATGTTCCACAAAAATAAGAGCTACTTATAATTGAGTTGAACAATCTATAAATAACCTGATTAGTACTATTAATTACTATAGTTCTTGGAGTATTTGCAGGAGTTACAGTATTTGCAAATGTTGAAATTGGCGTTTTTAAAATTAGAGCTTCATTATTTTTTACTTTAAAAAACAATCCGTTATTGGTAGTGCAACTATTAATAGGTGCTGCTGAATCAAAATTAAAAGTGTCTAATGCTATTTCCCCGTCATCACAACCATTGAAAATAAAAGCACATACGAGTAAAGTAATTAATTTTTTCATGATACAATATTTGTCACAAAAATATAATTTTATTTGCAGGTATACTGCAGTTTCCATAATCAATTTTTTATAACTCAATTTATTTATTGTAAAAGCTATTCCACATTGAATTGATTTCCTATTTTTGTACCCAAAATTGATAAAGTTTTTTTTCTGTAATTTATCAATAAAGTTTATAATCCCATGAATAAAGTATATTTAGATAATGCAGCTACCACACAAATTCGCGAAGAAGTAATTCGTGAAATGGTAGAAGTAATGTCAAACGATTTTGGAAATCCTTCTTCTACACATAGTTTTGGTAGAAATGCAAAAAACATAATAGAGCTTTCTAGAAAAGCTATTGCTAAAGAGTTGAATTGCAACGCTCAGGAAATTATTTTTACTTCTGGCGGAACAGAGTCCAACAATATTATTCTTCGTTCGTGTGTAAAAGATTTAGAAGTTAAAAGAATTATTACTTCTAAAATTGAACACCATGCCGTTTTGCATACTATTGAAGCATTGCAAAAAGAATTTGGAATACAAGTTGATTACGTTGCGATTAAAAAAGATGGAAGTATTGACATTAATAATTTAGTAGAATTGCTTTCGCAAAATGGGAAAACCTTAGTGAGTTTGATGCATGTAAACAATGAGGTTGGAGCCGTTTTAGATATTGATTTAGTAGCAAGAATTTGCCAACAAAATAACGCTTTGTTTCATTCAGACACGGTTCAATCTGTTGCAAAAACAGAATTGGATTTACAAAATACCCCAGTTGATTTTATAGTTGCAGCTGCGCATAAATTTCATGGACCAAAAGGAATTGGATTCGCATTTATTAGAAAAAATTCAGGGTTGCAACCTTTAATTTACGGAGGTGAACAAGAAAAAGGGTTGCGTCCAGGAACTGAAGCGGTTCACCAAATTGCTGGAATGGCAAAAGCAGTTGAATTGGCTTTAGCCAACTTAAATGAGGAAAGAAAAGGAATTCTAGAATTAAAGAATTATCTTATTGAGCGTTTAGAAAATGAATTCCCAGATTTCAAAATCAACGGTTCCAAAGATGGATTTTATAATGTATTGAATATAATTTTACCCTTTTCTGAAGACAAATCGGCAATGATTTTATTTGGTTTGGATATTAAAGGTATTGCAGTTTCTCGCGGAAGTGCTTGCCAATCAGGAAGCGCAAAACCATCGCATGTATTAGCTGAATTTTTATCTGATGAAGATTTGAAAAAACCAAGTCTTAGAGTTTCCTTTAGCCATTATAACACTAAAAACGACATCGATTTATTAATTGATGGTTTAAAAGGAGTTTAATTAAAACGGCACTTCGCTATCGTCTTCCTCTTCGTAATCGTTTAAATTACTTCCAAAGGCTTCATTTGGCGTTGGTAAATTCTTTGTTTGAAATGGATTGTCGTCATGGTTCATTTTTGAAGGTAAATCATCAAATGTACCGCTGTAGGTTTCCAAATTATCAAATTTTCCTAAGCTTCCAATAAATTTCAATTTCACGTTTTCCAAACTACCATTTCGGTGTTTAGCGATAATAAATTCGGCTTGACCATGAGTTGGTGAATTTCCTTCATCATCCCATTCGTCTAATTTGTAGTATTCTGGACGATAAATAAACGATACAATATCGGCATCTTGCTCAATTGCACCTGATTCTCTAAGGTCGGAAAGTAGAGGTCGTTTGTGTCCTGGACGTGTTTCTACCGCACGTGACAATTGCGAAAGTGCAATTACTGGTACTCCTAACTCTTTTGCCAAGGCTTTTAAGTTTCTTGAAATAGTTGATATTTCTTGCTCTCTATTTCCGGATCCTTTACCGTTATTTCCTCCTGCAGTCATTAATTGAAGGTAATCCACAATAATTAATTTGATTCCATGTTGTGAAGCCAAACGTCTAGATTTTGCTCTTAAATCGAAAATGGATAGGGAAGGGGTATCGTCAATGAACAAAGGCGCTTTCTCTAAATTCTTCACCTTGATGCTCAATTGTTCCCATTCGTGTTTTTCTAATTTTCCTGTTCTCAATTTTTCAGACGAAAGTCCTGTTTCTGAAGAAATCAATCTAGTAATTAATTGTACAGATGACATTTCAAGTGAAAATAGCGCAACAGGATGCCCATAATCTATAGCTACATTTCTGGCCATAGAAAGTACGAATGCGGTTTTTCCCATACCTGGTCTTGCAGCAATGATAATTAAATCACTTGGTTGCCATCCAGATGTCACTTTATCTAGACTATCAAATCCAGTTGCAATTCCGCTTAAACCTTCTTTTCCTGCAATTTCTTCAATTCTCTTTTTCGCTTGAATTACCAAACTTTGAGCCGTTTCAGAACTTCGTTTGATATTTCCCTGCGTGATATCGTATAATTTTGATTCTGCTTTGTCTAATAAATCAAATACATCGGTAGATTCATCATAGGAATCTTCGATTATCTCTGAGGATATTTTGATTAAGCTACGTTGAATGAATTTTTGTAAAATAATTCTAGAGTGAAATTCAATGTGTGCCGATGAAGATATTTTTTGCGTAAGTTGGATCAGATAATAATCTCCACCAGCAATTTCTAATTTGCCACTTTTTCTAAGTTGCGCAGAAACCGTCAATAAATCGACAGGTTGAGAATCGGTGAACAACTGAAATATAGCTTCAAAAATATATTTGTGCGCATCTTTATAGAACGCCTCTGGTTGTAATATATCAATTACTTCGTCAACCCCTTTTTTATCAATCATCATCGCTCCCAATACCGCTTCTTCTAATTCTAGAGCTTGTGGTGGGAGTTTGCCTTTTTCTAAATTGATAATAGTAGTTTTTTCTACTTTTACAGGGTTGATGTTGAGAGATTTTTCCATTGAGCGAATTTACCAAAAAAATAAAAAAAATCCATAAGGAGTTATTACTATTATTTGTTGATAACTAACTATTTTTTGTTTATAAGTAAAAAAAAATCCGAAACTATAAGGCTTCGGATTTTCTAGTGGTTTTATCCAGTTTATTCTTTAAATTCGCCCATCTTGCTGTATTTGTCCATTCTTTTGGCTACTAATTCAGTTGTTGATAAGTCTTTTAGTTCATTGTATCCTTTCAAGATGTATTTTTCAACTGTTTTAAACGTAGTTTCACGGTCATAATGAGCTCCTCCAAGAGGTTCAGGGATAATATCGTCAACTAGATTTTGTTTTTTCATGTCGGCAGAAGTCAGTTTTAATGCATCAGCCGCTTGTTCTTTATATTCCCAGCTTTTCCAAAGAATTGAAGAACATGACTCTGGAGAAATTACAGAGTACCAAGTATTTTCTAACATATATACTTTATCTCCAACACCAATTCCTAATGCTCCACCTGAAGCACCTTCACCAACAATAACGGAAATAATAGGCACTTTTAAACGCATCATTTCAAGAATATTTCTAGCAATTGCTTCTCCTTGTCCGCGTTCTTCAGCTTCTAAACCTGGATAAGCACCTGGAGTATCAATTAGAGTCACTACAGGAACTCCAAATTTTTCGGCCATTTTCATTAAACGCAATGCTTTTCTATAACCTTCAGGATTTGCCATACCAAAGTTACGGTATTGACGCGTTTTGGTATTATAACCTTTTTGCTGACCAACAATCATAAAAGACTGGCCACCAATTTTTCCTAATCCGCCGATCATGGCTTTATCGTCTTTGAAATTTCTATCGCCAAACATTTCAAGGAAAGTGTCTCCGCACAAAGCGTTAACATGGTCCATAGTATAAGGTCGGTTTGGGTGACGAGACAATTGAACGCGTTGCCAAGCAGTTAGGTTTTTATATATATCGCGTTTAGTATCTTCTAATTTTTTTGCAATTTGTTTACAAGTTCCAGAAACATCAACATCTGATTCTTGACCGATGATCTCACATTTGTCAAGTTGTTCTTCTAGTTCTTTTATTGGAAGCTCAAAATCTAAATATTCCATAGGGTATGTGCATTTATTATTTTGTATGATTAGCAAAGATAAAATTTAAAATCTTGATTGAAAGTATTTTTTTTAAAATTATTATTATCTATTTACATTAAATTGATTAAAAAATAATTTTTCAACACAAATATTTTTTTTATTTAATAGTATGATAATATTAAATTTACTTTAGCAAATTCTATTCAATTATTTTTGTAGTATTAATATAATATTTGTTTCCAGCTATATAATTGTTAACAAATTCCCCTTGATTTACATTAGTAATGCAAAAATTAATTATTGATTTAAAATATTATTTTATAGTTTGTTTACTTTTTATAAGTATTGCACTTTTTGGAGTATTTACTTATGGAAAACTAAACTTTCATTTAATTATTAATCAATATAATTCTATTTACCAGGATATTTTCTTCAAATATTTTACAAATGTTGGAGATGGATTATTTGCAGTTTTAATTTTATTTATTTTATTCTTTTTAGTTAAATTTAGATTCTTTTTCATCGGTTTATCTTCTTTCTTATTGTCTGGATTGGTATGTCAATTAATGAAAAAAGTAATTTTTGTTAATCAACTAAGACCCTCTAAATTTTTTAGTCCAGAACAACTTCATTATGTTGAAGGAGTTGTTTTAAGAACTAACAACTCTTTCCCATCGGGTCATTCTACAACTGCATTTGCAATTTTTTTGTTTTTAGCCTATATCTATAAAAAGAAATATTATCAGATCATTTTTGCTTTTATTGCCTGTCTAGTTGCGTATTCTAGAGTTTATTTATCTCAACACTTTATTGGCGATGTTGTTGCGGGAAGTTTGATTGGAATTGGTTCTTTTTTAATTTCTTATTTTATCTTTATTCCAATTAGGATTAAATGGTTTGACAAAACTTTTAAATCTTTATTTAAAAATAAATCAAAAAATGAAAAGGTTTCCATAGAGCTTAATTTAAATTAAATTACTTTCTTTCAAAAAAAACGAATCCGCCTTTTTCATATAAATAATGTATATTTTTAAGCTGTAGTACTTTTTCCTTATCATACATTTTACATACAATATAAACCGGTTTATCAATTGCTCCATTCAATAACCATTCTTCATCCAACGCTTTTATATTTTGAGGTTTTTGTTTGTTTGTATAGTAAAATTTCGCATAACTTCTAAAACCATAAGTAGTTACATATTCGTTTGAATTATTATGTTTTTGAAAAAATTCAATCATACTACCTTGAGTATGTTGCTCTATTTTTGGAACTATAAATAGCATTAACAAGTTTAATATTAATGCATTTATTAAAAATAAATTTACAATATAGTTGATATTATTCTTTAATTTAATTAAAACAAAAACAAGGACTACAAGATATATAATTCCTAATAAAAATTCAAAACCTCCCCATTGTACTTGTAATAAAATATTTTGAACAGCAAATTTATCTTTGATAAACGGAATTATATAGTATTTAAATTTTACTATCAGTGGAATAGCTGTAAAAACAATTCCCAATAAAACCCCAACAACAGTTATTAATACAAACGATATTTTATGCAAATTTTTCTTCTCAATTATGTTTTGGTGGATTATGTAGGCTGACATAAATGATAATGGGAAATAGCATAAAGAAGAATAGTGAACTATTTTTGTTGTAGTTATTGAAAATAAGATCAATACGACCCAAAATAAAATAAAATTTAGGGTGTAAAAATCTTTCACCAGATTAGATTTAGAATCTAAAAAATTCTTCTTTAATATATATGGGATAACAATTAGTGAAATCGGAAAGCAACCAAAAAAGAGCACTATGAAATGATAGTAAAAAGGTTCGCCATGACCAGCTTCTGATGTAGTAAAAAGTCTAATTTGATAAGCAATAAATTCTTTAAATAGGTCTATTCCACCCCCATTAATAATTTCAGAAATAAACCAAAATGAGGTAATAATACTTACAATTAGCCCAGCAATTATCAAATCTAAAAATTTAATTTTTATAGTTTTCCATTTATAAATAACATAAAATGAAACCACTAATAATATTATCAAAACGGCGACAGGTCCTTTGGTTAATACTGCTAAACCTGCTAATATTGAGGTTGTAAAAAGATATTTTCTTTTATAATCAACTTGATATAAATAAAAAAAATAAATTGATAAGAAAATGAAAAAGTTGAACAATGGATCAATTATTCCAGTTTTAAAATAGAAATGGGGTAAGAAACTTCCGATGTATGAAAGTCCCCAGATAAAACCAAACTTATCTGATATAAATTTTTTTCCGATTAGGAAAAGGGAAAGAATTGATGCAATACCTACTAATACATTTGGAAATCTACTTGCAAATTCATTGACACCAAAAATTTTCATTGACAAGGCTTGCAACCAAAAAAATAAAGGAGGCTTTTCCCAGAAAGGCTGATAGTTAATTTGAACATTTAAATAGTTATTGTTAACGATCATTTCTCTTGCAATTTCTGCAAAATTTACCTCGTCCCAATCAAACAAATGTACCGAGCCAATGGCAAAGGGAAAGAAAACACAACTTAATAATAAGAGTATTAAAGTATAGTTATTCTTTAATTTATTTATGTTAATAGGTCCCATTTAACAATTTTATTTTTATTCAAGAAATACTTTATAGAAACTAAAATTACATGTAAACCATATATACTACTTCTTTTGAAATTGATTGAGGAAGCTTCTGGAAAATACTTTGTTGGGCACGTAACTTCTGCAATTTCGTAATCTTTATTACAAATTTGAGCAATTATTTGATTGTCAAATGCAAAATCATCAGAACATTTTTCATAATTTACATCGTTCAATACTTTCATATCGAACGATCTAAAACCAGTATGATATTCGGAGAGTTTTTGGTTCATCAAAATATTTTGAAAAAGAGTCAACATTCTATTAAAAAAATACTTGTATAAAGGCATTCCACCTCTTAAAGCGCCCTTGCCTAATATTCTTGAGCCAAATACAACAGGATACAATTCATTACCAATTATACTAACCATAGCGTCTATTAATAATGGAGTGTATTGATAATCAGGATGAAGCATTACTACAATATCTGCTTTTAATTCTTTACATTTGTTGTAACATGTTTTTTGATTTCCACCGTAACCTTTATTTATTTCATGACGAATAACATGATTTATTCCTAATTTTTTTGCCAAAGCATAGGTTTCGTCGATACTATTATCGTCAACTAAAATAACTTCATCAACAAGATTCATCGGAATTTCTAAAAACGTTTTTTCTAATGTCTTTTCTGCATTATATGCTGGAAGAACTACAACTACTTTTTTATTTTTGTACATAAATTAATTCTATTTAATCAATTTTAATTTTGATATAAAATTAACATATAAAACAATTCCATAATTGTCAAAGTAAAAAGTTAACATAGACTTCATATTGGAATTTAAAATAGATATTTAACTATTTTGAGGTTTTGAAGAAATACTTGATGACGCCGTTTAAAATTACCGTAGATAGTATTATTAACGCACCAATGTAGAAGTTGACGCTCATTTTTTCAGTTTCCTCAAATACAATTACAGCCAAAATAATCCCATAAATAGGCTCCAAATTAATGGTTAGCATTACTGTGTAGGGACTTAAAAATTTCATCACTTTTACAGATGCAATAAAGGCGTAAGCTGTACAAAAAGTACTTAGAATGATGAGGTAAACCCAATCTGAATTGGAAATTGTAAAGAATTTTGAGTTGAAACTGCCAGAATAAAATAGAAAGATAGAAAAGAATAAAACACCGCCTAAAAGTTCGTAAAAGGAGATTATGGAAGGGTCATATTCTTTGGCGTATTTTCCGTTAATCATAGAAAAAAGCGCTGATAAAAACGCTGAGCTTAATGCTAATATGATTCCGTTAATAAATTGCCCATCGATGTTAAATATGATATATAGCCCAAGAAAAACGATGATTCCAAACAAAACTTCGTACCATATTATCTTTCTACCATAGAAAACAGGTTCTAATAATGAAGCAAAAAAAGCTCCTGTTGATAAACATGCCAATGTAACTGAAATATTGGAAACTTTGATTGCTTTAAAAAAAGTAAACCAGTGCAAAGCAATTATTAAACCAGCCAATAAAAACCCAATAAGTGTTTTTTTGGGAACCTGTAAAGAAGTTTTATTGAAACCAATGTATATTAAAATGAAACCAACAGCCAATAGCATTCTGAACCAAACTAATGGCAAAGCGTCAAGGGAGATTAACTTTCCTAGAACTGCGGTAAATCCCCAAACAAATACAATAAAATGGAGATGTAAGTAGCTTTTTAGATTATCGTTTGGCATTTTTAAGTAGGTAAATTGCTAGTATTCCAAATAATACGTTAGGCAACCAAACCGCAATAAACGGGTTTATGGTCGATTTTTCAGCAAGTGCACCAAATATCTTATCGAAAAACACAAACGCAAATGCAATTGCAATTCCAATTGCTAAATTGATTCCCATTCCGCCTCTTCGCTTCATCGAGGAAACTGCAAGCGCAATAATAGTCAATATAAATGCTGAAACTGGTAAGCTGTATTTTTTATAAAGCACTACTAAATAGACGCTAATATTCGAGTTTCCTTTCTTTATTTCTTTGTCGATGAAATGATTTAATTCTAATATAGACAACGTTTCGGCTACATAAACCATTGGTGTTAAATCTTCTAAATCAAAACTAAATACAGTGTCTTTTCTTTCAGCAATTTCAATTTTGTCAGATAATTCACCAACCGTTCTCTTTGTGTAATCATAAAGAGTGTAGTTTTTTTGTTTTTCATTCCACATTATTCTGCTGGCATTAATTTTATATTTTAGTTGGTCTTTATCAAATTTCTCCATTGAAAAATTAAAGGCCATTTTTGAGGCTTGATTAAAACTACCAACATAGATGTATTCGTCTTTGCTAACTTGGCGGAATACATCAGAATTTTCTCGCATTTTTTCAACACCACCAGGATTTAAATAGGTATATCTAAAATTATTGAATCCCTCACTTGCTTTTGGCAATAAAAAAATTCCCATTAAAAAAGCTAAAACAGATACAATTGTCGCACCAATTAAGTAAGGACGCATGAATCTTGTAAATGATATTCCAGAACTCAATATTGCAATTATCTCAGTATTGTTAGCCAATTTTGAGGTAAACCAAATTATTGATAGAAATAAAAATATAGGAAAAAGTAGATTGGCAAAATAAATGGTAAAGTTACAATAGTAAATAACAATGACTGAAAATGGAATTTTATATTCTATCATTCTATTAATTTTTTCGGACACATCGATGATAATTCCAATAGGAATAAACATCATAAGCATCACAAAAAAGTTACTTAGATAGCGTTTTAATATGTATTTATCTATTATTTTCATTAAGTAATTATAATCTTTGGCTCATGTTTTTAACCATCATTTCCTTCCAAATTTTGAAATCTCCAGCTAAGATATGCTTTCTAGCTTCACGAACCAACCAGATGTAAAAACCAAGGTTGTGAATAGTAGCAATTTGCTTTCCTAAATATTCGTTGGCAGCAAATAAATGACGTAAGTAAGCTTTGGAATATTCTCTATCCACAAAGGTGATTCCCATTTCATCTACCGGTGAAAAATCATCCTCCCACTTTTTGTTTTTAATATTAATAGTACCATTGGCTGTAAATAACATCCCGTTTCTGGCATTTCTTGTTGGCATAACGCAGTCAAACATGTCAATTCCAAGCGCTATATTTTCCAAAATATTTATCGGAGTTCCAACACCCATTAAGTATCTTGGTTTGTCTTGTGGTAAAATTGCCGTAACAATTTCAGTCATTGCATACATTTCCTCAGCAGGTTCCCCTACAGAAAGTCCACCAATTGCATTTCCTTCCGCACCAGCATTAGCGATATATTCCGCCGATTGCATTCTCAAATCTTTATAAGTACTTCCTTGAACAATAGGAAAAAACGTTTGGTTGTAACCATATTTCACAGGCACTTTTTCCAGGTGATTGATGCAGCGATCCAACCAACGATGCGTCATGTGCATCGAGCGTTGTGCATATCTGTAATCACATGGGTAAGGAGTACACTCGTCAAAAGCCATAATGATATCAGCTCCGATGGTACGTTGAATTTCCATTACATTTTCTGGAGTAAAAAAGTGATACGAACCGTCAATATGAGATTTAAATTTCACTCCTTCTTCCTTAATTTTTCTATTTGCCGAAAGGGAATACACTTGATAACCACCAGAATCGGTCAAAATATTACGATCCCAATTCATGAATTTGTGTAAACCACCCGCTTTTTCAAGAATTTCTGTTTGCGGACGTAAATATAAATGATAGGTATTTCCAAGAATAATATCCGGGTTGATTTCCTCTTTCAATTCGCGTTGGTGTACCCCTTTTACCGAAGCAACTGTCCCAACAGGCATAAAAATAGGCGTTTCTATCACCCCGTGATCAGTAGTAATTGTCCCCGCACGAGCTTGAGATTGCGGATCAGTCTTTAATAAATCAAACTTCATAATGGCTTTTTTCAGTCAGCAAATATAAGAGAATTGTAATTTAAGAGTGGGGAAATACCAAATAAATTAACATGAATTTCAAGTTTTCAAGGTTTTTGGGCGTGCCCTCGTTTAGAACCTCATTGCAAAGTACAATGCAACCATTAAACTCGGTCGTGCTGTACACTGCAATCTCTTGCTCCACTTTGTTCCGCAAAAGGATTTCCATTTCCATCACTCACGCAAAATATTGCATTAATCAAAATCCCATTGTAATTCAACTTCAATAATTATAGAATTGTTAATAAAATGTACCATTTTGTTAGGATTTAATTTTTATAGATTCTCACCAACAAAGTAATCTGATTATCTTTGCATCAGTTTAACTATAATTCACACAATGAAGCCCAACACACAACAATTAAACGATTTTACAATCCAAGTTAGAAGAGATATTCTTCGAATGGTACACGCAGTAAATTCAGGTCATCCAGGAGGTTCTTTAGGTTGCGCCGAATTTATTGTAGCCTTGTATCAAAGTATCATGAACAGAAAAGATACTTTCAATATGGACGGAATAGACGAAGATTTATTCTTCCTTTCCAACGGACATATTTCTCCCGTTTTTTACAGCGTTTTAGCTAGAACTGGTTATTTTCCAGTTGCCGAATTAGCAACCTTCAGAAAAATTAATTCAAGATTACAAGGACATCCAACTACTCATGATAATTTACCAGGTGTGCGAATGGCTTCAGGTTCTTTAGGTCAAGGATTATCTGTTGGTATTGGTGCCGCATTGGCTAAAAAATTAAACGGTGATAAAAATCTAGTTTATACACTTCACGGAGACGGTGAATTGCAAGAAGGTCAAAATTGGGAAGCAATTATGTATGCTTCAGCTTACAAAGTAGACAATATTATTGCAACAATCGATTTTAACGGTAAACAAATAGATGGTTCTACCGATGAGGTATTGGCAATGGGAAGTATTCGCGCCAAATTTGAATCTTTTGATTGGGAAGTTCTTGAGATTAAAGAAGGGAACAACATTGAAGCTATAATCGCCGGAATGAATGAAGCCAAATCAAGAACTGGAAACGGAAAACCAATTTGCGTTCTACTCCATACAGAAATGGGGAACGGTGTTGATTATATGATGTATAGTCACGCTTGGCACGGAAAAGCGCCAAATGACGAACAATTAGAAACTGCATTAGCTCAAAACCCTGAAACTTTAGGAGATTATTAAAATTAGATTGAGATTTTTGATTGAATCTTTTAATCTTTCAATTTTTAAAAAAAATGAAAAAATATACCAACACAGGAAGTAAAGATACCCGCTCTGGTTTTGGAGCAGGAATGACAGAATTAGGACAAACCAATGATAAAGTGGTCGCACTTTGTGCCGACTTAATAGGTTCTTTAAAATTTGACGATTTTAAGAAAAACCATCCGGAACGTTTTTTTCAAATCGGGATTGCTGAGGCAAATATGATCGGAATTGCAGCTGGTTTAACCATCGGTGGTAAAATTCCATTTACAGGAACTTTCGCTAATTTCTCAACTGGTAGAGTTTACGATCAAATTCGTCAATCGGTAGCTTATTCTGATAAAAATGTAAAAATTTGTGCTTCCCACGCAGGATTAACTCTTGGGGAAGACGGTGCAACTCACCAAATTTTAGAAGACATCGGATTAATGAAAATGTTACCGGGAATGACTGTAATTAATACATGTGATTACAATCAAACCAAAGCGGCAACTATTGCAATTGCAGACCACCACGGTCCTGTTTATTTGCGTTTTGGACGACCTGTAGTTCCAAATTTTATGCCTGCTGACGAACCATTTGTAATTGGTAAAGCTATCGTTCTAAATGAAGGAACCGATGTAACAATTGTTGCTACTGGTCACTTAGTTTGGGAAGCATTATTAGCCGCTGAAGCTCTTGAAGAAAAAGGAATTTCTGCAGAGGTTATAAATATTCATACTATTAAACCATTAGATGATGCTGCAATATTAAAATCATTGGCTAAAACAAAATGTATTGTAACTGCTGAAGAACACAATATTTTGGGTGGATTAGGTGAAAGCGTTGCAAGAGTTTTATCATCAAATCATCCTGCACCTCAAGAATTTGTTGCAGTTCACGATTCATTTGGCGAAAGCGGAACACCTTCACAATTAATGGAAAAATACAAATTAAACAATCAAGCGATTGTAGAGGCGGTTGAAAAAGTAATCGCTAGAAAATAATTTTGAATTTTATAAAATAAAAAAAAACCTTTCAATTGAAAGGTTTTTTTTATTTAGAATAAGTATTTGACTTCATTTTTAATGTAGGATAACGCAACAGCTGAAGGGGATTGTTTGTCCATTAAATCACTCATGATTACCTCACGAAGTTTATTTGCTGAATCTACACGATCACTCATATTTGTTCTGCGTATCATTTGAATCGTGGCGTTTTTAGCGGTAACAATCACGGTCCAGCACTCATCTGACATATAAATTTGTTGTGTTAAATTGTGCTCAAACTCTTGCTCGATACTTGAAATCAATAAATTCTCGTAATCGTTTTTATCTTCAGAATTTGGAGAAACTCTTATTAATAATTTCCCTGGGTTAATTCTCTCTAAAAATAAAGTCATTCTTTCAAAAGCTTGCAATCGCAATGGTAAAGAATCTTTTTGTGTGTCTTTGTTTAATAAATATCGACGTCTGCCTTCTTCGTTTTTAGTATGTAAGTTGAAAAAATAGTAGGCAACAACACCTGTAATTATTGCGGGTAATGTGTAACTTAGTAATTCAATTAATTTTGTTGTTTCCATTTTTTTATTGTTTTTTTTATTTTATTATTTAAAAAAACAAATTAACGAATAATCGAATAAACTTATAGCTTACATTTGATAAATTTTTTTAAATAATGGATATCCTAGTAATTGTATTATTATGTGTAGCTGCATTTTTAGCAGGATTTATTGATGCCATAGTTGGAGGTGGAGGATTAATTCAAACACCAATGGGAATAATTTTATTGCCTAATCTTCCAGTTTCAACAATAATTGGGTCTTTAAAAATACCTTCATTTAGCGGAACTTTTTTTGCAGCAATTCAGTATTTGAAGAAGATTGAAATGAATTGGAAATTGTTATTTGTTATGATGATTTTAGCAGTTCCTTCTGCGTATTTAGGTTCTTCATTGTTGGTGTATATGAGTAATAATTTTATGAAACCTTTACTTCTAGTAATTCTTTCTTTATTATTGATTTACACCTATGTTAAGAAAAATTTTGGTATGCACGCTGACAAATCACATTCTCCTATTAAACAATTATCATATGCCGTTTTAATTTCAATTATTATTGGATTTTATGACGGATTTATTGGGCCAGGAACGGGAAGTTTCTTGGTATTGGCATTTGTGGTAATTCTAGGTTTTGATTTTTTACAAGCTTCCGCAAATGCTAAAATGGTTAATTTGGCAACCAACTTTGGTTCTATTTGTTTGTTTATTATCAAAGGTAAAATCATATGGATGATTGCAATACCAATGGCAGTATGTAATGCATTAGGTGGATATATAGGAGCTAAACTGGCAATTAGCAAAGGAAACAAATTCATTAGAATTTTCTTTTTGGTGGTAGTTTTAGGTACTTTATTCCGATTCGCATACGATGTTTTTCAAGGGAAATAAGCATTCTGAAAATAACTTAAAATTGTTAAGATATAGTTTGTTTTCATAACTAAATCCTCATTCTAAATTCTTATTTTTGTATTCCTATAAAATTAAAAATGCAACAATACATTAGCCAACTTAACTCAGCGCAACAAGAGCCAGTTCTTCAAAAGGACGGTCCTATGATAATTATTGCCGGTGCTGGTTCAGGAAAAACAAGAGTTCTAACCATTAGAATTGCTTATCTAATGAGCTTGGGAGTTGACGCTTTTAGTATTTTGGCATTAACATTCACGAACAAAGCTGCTCGTGAAATGAAAAAAAGAATCTCTGATATAGTTGGAACCAATGAAGCAAAAAATCTTTGGATGGGAACGTTCCACTCTGTTTTTGCAAGAATTCTTCGATCAGAATCCGACAAACTAGGTTATCCTTCCAATTTTACCATTTATGACACCCAAGATTCAGTAAGGTTAATATCAGCAGTAATTAAAGAAATGCAGTTGGATAAAGATATTTACAAACCAAAACAAGTATTAAGTAGAATTTCTTCATACAAAAACAGTTTAATTACGGTTAAGGCCTATTTCAATAATCCAGAATTAATGGAAGCAGATGCGATGTCTAAAAAACCGCGATTAGGCGAGATTTATCAAAATTATGTAGATCGCTGTTTTAAAGCGGGTGCCATGGATTTTGACGATTTGCTATTAAAAACGAATGAATTGTTAACTCGTTTTCCCGAAGTTTTAGCAAAATACCAAGACCGTTTCAGATTTATTTTAGTTGATGAGTACCAAGATACCAATCATTCTCAATACTTAATTGTTCGCGCTTTATCAGACAAATTTCAGAATATATGTGTGGTAGGTGATGATGCCCAAAGTATTTATGCTTTTCGTGGTGCCAATATAAATAATATCTTAAATTTTCAAAAAGATTATGATGGCGTAAAAACCTATCGATTAGAGCAAAATTATCGTTCAACCAAAAATATTGTTGAAGCCGCCAATTCCATTATTGAAAAAAACAAAACAAAACTGGATAAAATTGTTTGGACTGCAAATGATTTTGGACCAAAAATAAGAGTGCACCGAAGTTTGACAGACGGGGAAGAAGGTCGATTTGTAGCGAGCACCATTTGGGAACAGAAAATGCAAAACCAAATGACAAATGGCCAATTTGCTATTTTATATCGAACCAACGCACAATCTCGCGCCATGGAAGATGCTTTGCGAAAAAGAGATATTCCGTATCGTATTTATGGTGGTTTGTCTTTCTATCAAAGGAAAGAAATAAAAGATGTTTTGTGTTATTTGCGTTTGATAATTAACCCAAAAGACGAAGAAGCCTTAATTCGTGTGATTAATTATCCAGCGAGAGGAATTGGTGATACAACAGTTGAAAAACTAACTATAGCAGCCAATCATTATAAAAGATCAATATTTGAAGTAATGCAAAATATTGATAAAATTGATTTAAAATTGAATTCTGGTGCGAAGCAAAAGCTAACTGATTTTGTAACGATGATTCAGAGTTTCCAAGTGATAAATGAAAATCAAGATGCCTTTTATATTGCCGATCATGTTGCGAAGAAAACTGGATTGGTTCAAGAACTGAAAAAAGATGTAACTCCTGAAGGAATTGCCAGAATTGAAAATATTGAAGAGTTGCTAAACGGTATTAAAGATTTTACCGAAGGTCAAAAAGAAATTGATGGTGCTCGCGGTACATTAGCTGAATTTATGGAAGATGTGGCTTTGGCAACCGATTTAGACAATGATACTGGCGACGATGATCGTGTGGCTTTAATGACGATTCACTTGGCAAAAGGTTTGGAATTTCCAACAGTTTTTGTAGTAGGAATGGAGGAAGATTTGTTTCCAAGCGCGATGAGTATGAGTACCAGAAGTGAATTGGAAGAAGAACGTCGTTTGTTTTACGTGGCCTTAACTCGTGCAGAACACCAAGCTTATTTAACTTATGCGCAATCACGTTATCGTTGGGGTAAATTAACCGATAGCGAACCTTCCCGATTTATCGAAGAAATTGATGGTCAATATTTGGAATATTTAACTCCAGAAGAAAATAATTACAGGTACAAACCAATGATTGATAGCGATATTTTTGGAGATGTCGATAAATCAAAATTGCGTTTGGCTAAGCCAATAGGAGGAACACCCCCGAAACAATATGGTGATGAACAACCGGCAACTGTTAGAAAGTTAAAACCAGTAAATTCAAATGCTTCTTCGGGTGCAGCCAATTTATTTGACAACAAATTAACTATTGGAAATATCGTAATGCACGAACGCTTTGGAAAAGGCGAAGTCATTAATTTAGAAGGTGTAGGTGCTGATAAAAAAGCCGAAATCAAATTTGAAGTCGGTGGAATAAAGAAATTATTACTACGTTTTGCAAAATTGGATGTAATAGGGTAAACACTTATTCAATTGGCATAAATCTTAAATCTTGAATCATTTATGGCTCAATTCATAAAAATATACGAAAACAATCCCAACGAAATCGCTATTAAAAAAGTGGTTGAGGTTTTGAAAAATGGTGGTTTGGTAATTTATCCTACTGATACCGTTTATGGTTTGGGTTGTGATATTACGAATTCCAAAGCATTGGAACGAATTGCTAAAATAAAAGGAGTGAAGTTAGAGAAAGCCAATTTTTCATTTATTTGCTCCGATTTAAGTCACATATCCGATTATATAAAGCAAATTGATACTTCCACATTTAAAATTTTAAAAAGAGCCTTGCCAGGTCCTTATACTTTTATTCTTCCAGGTAATAATAATTTGCCAAAAGAATTTAAGAAAAAAACTACAGTTGGAATTCGCGTTCCTGACAATGCCATAGCCTTGGAAATTGTACGACAATTAGGAAATCCAATCGTTTCAACATCTATTCATGATGATGATGAAGTTTTAGAATATTCTACCGATCCGGAATTGATTTTTGAGAAATGGCAAAACCTTGTCGATTTAGTGATTGATGGGGGTTATGGTGATAATATCGGTTCAACCATAATTGATTTATCTGGATTTGAACCATTAGTTATTCGAGAAGGAAAAGGAAGTTTGGATATATTATAAATAAAATTAGTGAATATTTTGTATAAAAAAACGTCTTGAATTATCAAGACGTTTTTTATTAAGCAAAGCTGAAAGCTATATTACTGTTTTTTCATTTCTTTTTCGATCATTTCGTAAAATTCATCAATTTTAGGAAGTATTACGATACGAGTTCTTCTATTAATTGCTCTGTTAGTAACTGAATTATTTTCAACTAATGGTATAAATTCACCACGACCCGCAGCTATTAATTGCTTAGGATTAACTTTTAAATCTTTTGTTAAAACTCTAACAATTGCTGTTGAACGTTTTGCGCTCAAATCCCAGTTGTCAATTAATACATTGTTGCCAATGAAAGGAACATTATCAGTGTGACCCTCAACCATACACTCAAATGTTGGTTTGTCATTAATAATTTTAGCCACTTTTGCAAGTACTTCTTTGGCACGATCACTAACTAAGTAACTTCCGCTTTTGAAAAGTAATTTATCTGCAATTGATATAAAAACAACTCCTTTTTCAACATTTACTTCAATATCTGGATCCGTAACACCTACAGAACTCTTAATGCTTGTAACTAATGCTAAAGTAACACTGTCTTTCTTGGTTAAAGCATCTTGCATTCTAGAAATTTTGATGTCTTTTTCCTTGATTGTTTCTAAAGCTTTTTCAATATTTTGAGCCCCTTTTGTAGATAAGGTAGTCATGTTATCCATGTTTTGAATCAAATTCTCATTATTTTTCTTAAGAAATTCAATTTGACTTGCAAGCGCATCTTTTTCAGTTAGACACATGTTCAATTTAACAGTGCATGAATTTAGTAAATCTTGGATTTCTTTGTTCTTGGCTTCTAAGGCAACAAATTTCTTTTTTGAAACACAAGAAGTTGTCAATAAAGTAACTAATGCTAATGCTAATACGATTCTTTTCATGAGGGTTTATTTTTTTACAAAATTAAATAAAAAACAATTATTATGACTTTAAATTTTTCAAAAATTATGCCGTTTTTTTATATAATAATTATATACAATGCTATTTATATAATAATAGGAATTTAATTGAAAATCATTTCGTTTCTTTAAATTTCTATTTATCAAATGATAGTAATGAAAGTGGGCTTTTAGTATGGCGAATAAATGCGCGAATTTACCTTGAAATAAAAAGCGAATTCCTGCAATTCCATCCAATACCATTCTGATAAAGATAATTCTAAACAGCTTTTCTTTTGGTAAATTCTTAGTCAACATAAACAATGAATTCCTAAAATTCAAGAATGTTTTTTTAGGATTTTCTTCATTTAATGTAGCTCCACCAACATGGTAAATAGTAGATAAACCGTTGTATTTAGTTGTGTAATTTTTATTTTTCGCACGCCAACACAAATCTATTTCTTCTTGGTGTGCAAAAAAATCGGCATCAAAACCATTCAATTCTTTGTAAACAGAACTTCTAATAAAAAAACAAGCGCCTGATGCCCAAAATATTTCGCAGCTATCATTGTATTGTCCAAGGTCTTTTTCTATCGATTCAAATATTCGACCTCGGCAAAAAGGATAACCATATTGATCAATAAAACCTCCTCCAGCACCAGCATATTCAAAATAATCTTTGCGTTTAAAGTCTAATATTTTAGGTTGTATAATTGCTGTTTCTGGTTCGTTATTGAAAGTTTCTATTATTGGTTGCAACCAATTTTGTGTTACTTCAACATCTGAGTTAACCAATGCAAAAATATCCGCATCAACATATTTTAACGCTTCGTTATAACCATGGGCAAATCCAAAGTTGTATTCGTTTTTAATTATTTGAACAGAAGGAAAATGAGTAGTTATAAATGAAATCGAATCGTCTGTAGAGGCATTGTCCGCAACATAAACAGTGGCTTCAGGAGAATTTTGAACAACAGAAGGTAGAAACTGTTCTAACAATTTCTTTCCATTCCAATTCAAAATTACAACTGCGATTTTCATTTAATTCTAATTAATATTGATATTCTGGTAATTCCGTTAGAAAATGATATTTCTCATTCTCATAATCCATTTTGCAAAAGTAATGATTAAGTCCGTTGGTTACCATTAAATAATCTGCATTCAAAGTCATATTGTATCTTGCAATTTGATCGAAAGTGCTTTGAGTAATTTTAACTTCCGGTGCTTTACATTCTACAAGCACATTAATATTCCCATCCGGTTTATAAACTACAACGTCGTATCTTTTAGTTAAATTATTGATTTTTAGTAGTTTTTCTACGTTTATATATGACTTTGGGTATTTTTTATCTTGTAATAAAAATTGAACTACATGTTGGCGAACCCATTCCTCAGGTGTAATTATTATAAATTTTTTCCTGATTTCATCGAAAATAGCTACTTTATTTTCACTATTTTTGAAACGGAATGAATAAGTTGGAAATTGCAATTGCTTCATATCGCAAAAGTATAAAATAAGTTTAAAAGTTTAAGGTTAAAAGTTCAATCGATTATCATAACTTTTACCTTAAATAACAGCACAAATAATGGATGAAGTTTTAAAAATTGTAAACGACATTAAAGCGGGAAAGATAAAACCTATCTATTTTTTAATGGGTGAGGAGCCATATTATATCGATAGGCTTTCAGATTATATTGAAAAAAATGTCCTTACCGAAGAGGAAAAGGGTTTTAATCAAACGGTGCTTTACGGTCGCGATGTTACTGTTGAAGATATAGTTTCAGCAGCAAAGCGGTATCCGATGATGGCTGAACGACAAGTTATTATTGTTAAAGAAGCTCAGGATTTGGCTAAAACAATTGATAAATTTGAAAGTTATGCTTCTGATCCAATGCCTACAACTGTTTTAGTACTTTGTTATAAATACAAAACGCTTGATAAACGAAAAAAAGTAACTAAACTTTTTGAAAAATCAGGATTGGTATTTGAAAGCAAAAAATTATATGATAACCAAGTTGGGCAATGGATTACTAGAGTTTTACAAACAAAAAAATATTCAATTGAACCAAAAGCAGTCGCTATGTTGGTCGAATTTTTGGGCACTAATTTGGAAAAAATTAATAACGAATTAGAAAAACTTCAAATAATTTTACCTGTAGGAAGCACCATTTCAGCTAATCACATTGAAGAAAATATAGGATTCAGCAAAGATTTTAATATTTTCGAATTACGAAAAGCAATAGGTGAAAAAAACCAGTTAAAATCCTATAAAATAGCACAGTATTTTTCTGAAAACCCGAAAGACCATCCTTTAGTTATGACAACGGGTATGCTCTTTAGTTTCTTTGTTCAATTACTACAATACCACGGATTAAAAGATAAAAATCCTAAAAATGTGGCTGCAGTTTTAAAGGTAAATCCATTTTTCTTAAAAGACTATGATGTTGCATTAAGAAATTATCCAATGAAAAAAGTAAGTAAAATTGTTACTCTACTTCGAGAAATTGATGTAAAAAGCAAAGGTGTAGGCGCTAATTCTTTGCCGCAACACGAATTATTGAAAGAAATGTTAGTTGGAATATTTAATTAATTCCAACAATTATTTACTATCACAATTACATTTGAAATAAAAACTATTTTGTCGATATTTGCCATTCAAATTTTTAAATTTCAGTTATGGGAATGAATAAAAATACCGTTTTAGGTTGGGCAACTATTCTAATGGTTGTTATGGGGTTATTGCTGATAGGATTGGGAGTTTTTAAATACAGTGAAATTTCAGGATGGGGATTTGTTGCAGTTGGTGTTGGTTTTCTCGCAAACGCTTGGGTTTTCAACGCTTTAAAAGGAAGAATTTAAAATTTCAAAAGCAATTAAATGAATATTACAATTCAATAAAAAAATAACATAATACTAATAAATATAAAATGTCAGACGATAGAAAAGTAATATTTTCAATGCAAAAATTGAGTAAAACCTACTCAAGCAGTGATAAACAGGTTTTAAAAAACATTTATTTAAGTTTCTTTTATGGAGCTAAAATAGGTATTCTAGGACTTAACGGATCAGGAAAATCATCATTATTAAGAATTATTGCTGGTGTTGATAAAAATTATCAAGGAGATGTAGTTTTTCAACCGGGCTATACCGTTGGATATCTAGAGCAAGAGCCCATTTTGGACGACACTAAAACAGTTATTGAAATTGTTAAAGAAGGAGTTGCAGAAACGATGGCGGTTTTAGATGAATTCAACAAAATCAACGATAGTTTTGGTTTGCCGGAAGTTTACGAAGATGCCGATAAAATGCAGCAATTGATGGATCGTCAAGCGGATTTACAAGACAAAATTGATGCTCTTGGTGCTTGGGAAATCGATACCAAATTAGAAATTGCAATGGATGCGCTTCGAACTCCTGAAGGTGATACTCCAATTAAAAATTTATCTGGTGGTGAAAGACGTCGTGTAGCGTTATGTAGATTGCTATTAAAACAGCCTGATGTTTTATTATTGGATGAACCAACAAACCACCTGGATGCGGAAAGCGTACTTTGGTTAGAACAACATTTAGCACAATATTCTGGAACTGTAATTGCAGTAACTCACGACCGTTATTTCTTAGATAACGTGGCAGGTTGGATTTTAGAATTGGATAGAGGAGAAGGTATTCCATGGAAAGGAAATTATTCTTCTTGGTTGGATCAAAAATCGATTAGAATGGCACAAGAAGAAAAAGTGGCTTCTAAGCGTAGAAAAACACTTGAACGCGAGTTGGACTGGGTTCGTCAAGGATCAAAAGGACGTCAAACCAAACAAAAAGCGCGTCTTCAGAATTACGACAAACTATTAAATGAAGATCAAAAACAATTGGATGAGAATTTAGAAATTTATATTCCAAATGGGCCTCGATTGGGCACAAATGTTATCGAAGCAACTAGTGTTGCTAAATCTTTTGGAGATAAATTATTATACGACAATCTAAATTTTACACTTCCTCAAGCTGGAATTGTTGGAATTATTGGGCCAAATGGTGCTGGTAAATCGACTATTTTCAAAATGATAATGGGTGAAGAAAAATCGGATGGTGGTGAATTCAAAATTGGTGAAACAGTAAAAATCGCCTATGTAGATCAATCGCATTCGAATATTGATCCTAATAAATCAATTTGGGAGAATTTTGCTGATGGTCAAGAATTAATTATGATGGGCGGACGACAAGTCAATTCTAGAGCTTATTTAAGTCGATTTAATTTTGGCGGAAGCGATCAAAACAAAAAAGTTTCAATGTTATCTGGAGGAGAAAGAAACCGCTTGCATTTAGCAATGACATTAAAGGAAGAAGGTAACGTATTGTTATTGGATGAGCCAACTAACGATTTGGATATCAATACACTAAGAGCATTGGAAGAAGGTTTAGAAAACTTTGCTGGATGTGCTGTAGTAATTTCTCACGACAGATGGTTCTTGGATAGAATTTGCACTCACATTTTAGCATTTGAAGGAAATTCAGAAGTTTATTATTTTGAAGGTGGTTTCTCTGAATATGAAGAAAATAAGAAAAAACGTTTAGGTGGTGATTTAACACCGAAACGATTAAAATATAGAAAATTGATTAGAAATTAAGATAGAAAGAGACCATTTAGGTCTCTTTTTTTAAATATATCATTTTCATTTAACATTTTTGAAATAGTTTTTATATATTCGTAAATAAAAAA
>NZ_JBIKQP010000018.1:0-43438 GCF_044349645.1 Flavobacterium sp.
TTTGAATTCTTTTTCAGAATTACCATTAGCATACGTTTTAGCATCACTTTCTATTTTATGAGAAACAAAAGTGAATGAAAGTTGGTAAATACTCACCAATGCAAATAAAATTGCGAAAAATTTAATAAGTCCTCTATTCTGCATTATTACTATAGTTAATTAATTTTTATTCTATTATTATTTGTAAAATTGTTAAAAATAAATAAAGTCCTAAATATTTTAAATAAAATATAACTTCTTTGTCTATTCTCATTATTTTTTAGCTGACAAATATATAATTCTCTCAGAGATTAACCAATTTATTTATCGATTAATATCAAAAAAAAGACTGCATTTTTGCAGCCTTCTTAAAAAGTAGATTTATTATTTATGCTAAAACAGATTTTAAATCTGCATTCATATTACGAACTGCATCAGCACTTTTTGCAAAAAGGGCTTTTTCAGCATCATTTAATTTGATTTGTAGAATTTCTTCTACACCATTTTTTCCAATGATACATGGAACTCCAATGCAAATATCGTTTTGTCCGTATTCGCCTTCTAGGTATACAGAGCATGCGATCATTTTTCTTTGGTTATTTAGAATTGAATCGACTAAATAGGCAACTGAGGCTCCCGGCGCATACCAAGCTGAAGTTCCTAAAAGACCAGTCAATGTTGCTCCTCCAACCATAGTTGCGGCAGCTACTTTCTCTAATTCTTCAGCAGATAAAAACTCAGAAACTGGAATACCATTATAGGATGCCAATCTAGTTAAAGGAATCATTGTAGTATCACCATGACCCCCAATTACCATTGCAGAAATGTCATTTGAAGGAGTCGCTAATGCATCTGCTAAATAATATCTAAAGCGGGAACTATCAAGTGCTCCACCCATTCCAATAATTCTGTTTTTTGGTAAACCTGTAGCTTTTAAAGCTAAATAAGTCATTGTATCCATTGGATTTGAAACTACAACTACAATTGTATTTGGCGAAAACTTTAATACATTTTCAACTACTGTTTTTACAATTCCTGCATTAATACCTATTAACTCTTCGCGAGTCATTCCAGGTTTTCTTGGAATTCCTGAAGTAATAACTACTACATCACTGTTAGCTGTTTTTGAGTAATCATTTGTAACTCCAGAAACTCTTGTATTAAATCCAGTATTTGTAGCACATTGCATAATATCCATTGCTTTACCTTCTGCAAAACCTTCTTTTATGTCTAATAATACTACTTCACTTGCAATTCCTCTGTATGAAATTGCGTCTGCACAAGATGCTCCCACATTCCCTGCTCCAACTATTGTAACTTTCATTTTTATTATTTTATGTTTAATTAAATTCGTACTGAACTGCAAAATTTGAATTTACAAATTTACCAAATGCAACTGTAGATTGTAAAAACACTTTGTTAATTTTATATCTACAGGAAACTTCTCCTAAGTAGTTAGTTTTAGTTTTGTAGATTTCTTTTATTTTTTCATTAAAAATTGCTTGAAACGGAATTGCTTGTCCTGATGGAACATCGCCAATAAATTTATATTTTATATCACTTATATTGGCAATTATTCCGCCCATAATTTCAAATCTTTTAAATTCTTTAGAAACATTAAATTGAAATTGCCATGTATCTACTAGACCATTTATTTGATTAATCCCTAATGCAAGCCCATTATTTGATGAAGGTGGGATAAAATCAAAACTAAGGTTCTCATTAGAAAAACAAACCAAACCAGACATGTTTATCTTTTTTTGAGTTAAAGATTTGAAATATTGGTCGATATTGTGTTTTAATCCATAACCGTATACTTGATAATTTCCACTTTTCAATTTGGTAACGGGAGAATATTTCAAAATTATTTCTGTTCCATACCAAATTGCTACAGACCCCGTAAAATGCGAATAGTATACTTGCTCGGCATTAACGCCTTGAGGAGTTTGAAAAAACACCTGATCGTTACCTATATAGCCATTCAAATTATATTGCTGACTATTACCAAGTGTCGTAGGTACTGTCGCTGAGTTCACAGGAGCCCAATTGGCATCAAAAAGACTGAAAAATGTTAAATCAGAATTTTTTATTTCAAATTCTCTATCTGCCTTTGGGACAAAAAAAACATTATTATTAAATCCTAATGTTACATCCCATAGTTTTCGTTTTTTTGGCGATGACAACCAACCAGAAGAAGCTTGATAAATCGAAGCATCTGAAGCAGGTGTAATATACCTGTCACAATAAAAAATAGCATCATTTAATAAACGACCAAAGGCTTCTAATTCTTGAGCTGTTTGTGAAAACGAAATATTGGAAACTAATAATAATAGGAATAATATCTTTTTCATTAATTAGGCGTCAATATTAGCATATACGGCATTTTTCTCGATGAATTCTCTTCTTGGTGGAACTTCATCCCCCATTAACATTGAGAAAACTCTATCTGCTTCTACCATGCTATCAATAGTAATTTGACGTAAAGTTCTGAAATTTGGATCCATTGTGGTTTCCCATAATTGTTCCGCATTCATCTCTCCAAGACCTTTGTAACGTTGAATTGCTGCGCTTCCTCCCATTCGTTCATTTGCTTGATCTCGCTGAACGTCGTTCCAAGCATATTCCTTTTTATTTCCTTTTTTAACTAAATATAAAGGAGGTGCTGCAATATAAACATGACCGCCTTCAATCAATTCCTTCATAAAACGGAAGAAGAAGGTTAATATTAAGGTTGAAATGTGGCTACCATCTACATCGGCATCACACATAATGATTACTTTGTGGTAACGTAATTTTTCTAAGTTTAATGCTTTACTATCTTCAGCGGTTCCAACTGTAACTCCTAAAGCGGTAAAAATATTACGAATTTCTTCATTTTCAAATACTTTGTGGTGCATTGCTTTTTCCACATTCAGAATCTTACCTCTTAAAGGTAAAATTGCTTGAAAAGCTCTGTCACGACCTTGTTTTGCAGTTCCACCTGCAGAATCTCCCTCGACAAGATAAACTTCACAACGTGCAGGATCTTGTTCAGAACAATCAGAAAGTTTTCCTGGCAATCCTCCACCTCCTAAAACGGTTTTACGCTGAACCATTTCACGTGCTTTCTTAGCAGCATGACGAGCCTGAGCAGCAAGAATTACTTTTTGAACTATTATACGAGCATCATTTGGATTTTCTTCCAAATAATTTTCAACCATTTCACTTACCGCCTGACTCACTGGTGCAACAACTTCTCTATTTCCTAGTTTAGTTTTTGTTTGTCCTTCAAATTGTGGTTCAGCTACTTTTACTGAAATAATTGCTGTTAATCCCTCACGGAAGTCATCACCAGCAATTTCGAATTTCAATTTGTCTAACATTCCAGAAGCATCCGCATATTTCTTCAAGGCTCTTGTTAAACCAGTTCTAAATCCTTGCAAGTGCGTACCTCCCTCGTGAGTGTTAATATTATTTACATAAGAAAAAATATTCTCTGAGTAACTTGTGTTGTATATCAAGGCTACTTCAACAGGAATTTCTCCTTTATCAGAATCCATTGAAATTACATGACCAATAATAGGTTCGCGATTTCCATCTAAATATCTGATATATTCTTTTAAACCTTCATTAGAATGAAAAGTTTCAGAAAGGAAATTACCGTCTTTATCTACTTCTCTTTTATCAGTAAAAATAATGGTTATTCCTTTATTCAAAAATGATAATTCACGCATACGCGCTGATAAAGTATCATATGAATATTCTATAGTTTGAGTAAATATTGATGGATCCGGATAAAAAGTTACAATTGTTCCTCTTTTAGTAGTATCTCCAATTTGCTTTACCGGATAAAGTGCCTTTCCTTTTTCATATTCTTGCTCGTATATTTTTCCGTCGCTACTATGAACCGTTGCTCTTAAATGATTTGACAAAGCATTAACAACTGAAACCCCTACTCCGTGAAGTCCTCCAGATACTTTATAGGAATCTTTATCAAACTTACCACCTGCACCAATTTTTGTCATTACAACTTCAAGCGCAGAAACACCTTCTTTTTTGTGAATTCCAACAGGAATACCACGTCCATTATCTTCAACAGAAATAGATCCGTCTTCGTTAATATCTACTATTATTTTGTCACAATGGCCTCCCATTGCTTCGTCAATTGAGTTGTCAACTACTTCATAAACCAAGTGGTGTAATCCTCTAACTCCTACATCTCCAATATACATCGATGGACGCATTCTAACGTGCTCCATTCCTTCTAATGCCTGAATACTATCTGCTGAATAATTATTTTTATTTATTTCTTCGCTCATATTAATGTAATTCTGAATATTTTTTTGTTTAACGTACAAATATAGTCAAACAAGAATTAATTTCGTCTTAAATCGCTTGTTTTATAGCTTAAGTTATTAACATATATCGGTTAATTACTAGGTCGGTTTTTACCAATAAAAAACGCTTACTAAATTGTAAGCGTTTAAAAAACAAAATGCAATAAAAAACTAACTAAAAATTACACTTGTTTTAGCAATATCGGTATCAGCATTTACGTGGGCAGTATTTGCTCTTCCGCTGGGATCTTGGTTTTCTTGCCATTTTGGAATCCATTTTCTAACGGTTTCAGCTGCACTTGATTGTGGATAATATTTATGAAAAATCGTTCTATAATAATAGGCTTCCTTAGTTGTAGGTGTATTATAAGGATATAAAGACGACGCAGATTCCAATTCAAAATCAGTAACTTTTGATGAACAAAACTGTATTAATTGATCAATCCAATTATAACCTACTCCATCTGAAAATTGTTCTTTTTGCCTCCATAAAACCTCATCTGGTAAGTAAGGATTATCTGGAGTATCAAAAGCTTTTCTGAGAATGTATTTTTCTTTTCCATCATAGGCTTTAGGCTGTTTTTCTTCTGCTTTAATCAGCATTGCTATATCCAAAAATTCTTTGTCTAAAAATGGCACTCTTGCTTCTAAACCATGAGCCATCGTAGATTTATCAGCTCTCAATAAATCGGCTGTAAATAATTTTTGAACTCTTTCGATAGTTTCTTTTTGGAAATCAACTACGGAAGGAGCATTTCTAAAATACAAATAACCTCCAAATATTTCATCGGCACCTTCACCTGATAAAACTACTTTTATCCCTCTGTCAGTAATCGCTTTAGATAAGAAATACATAGGGGTACTGGCGCGAATGGACGTTACATCATAAGTTTCTAAATGCCAAACTAATTTGTCTAAAATCTCAATTCCTTGATCAATTGTAAAGTGTATTTCATGATGTTCAGTTCCTAAATATTTAGCTACTTTTTTTGCTGCCAAAGCATCCGGAGCATTGGCATCTAAACCAATTGAAAAAGAATGTAATTTTTTACCGCTTTCTGCTAATAATCGAGAGGCAATTGAGGAGGTTAATGAAGAATCTAATCCTCCAGACAATAAAACACCTATTGGCACATCACTCATTAATCTTTTTCGAGTAGCTTCTGTTAATGAAGTTCTGATTAATTCCAAATCCAATTCGTGATCGGCTTTTGAGTAATCTTCATATTCAGGATGGTAATATTTTACAAAACCAGTTTTGGGAGTATAATAGTGTCCCGGTGGAAATGTAGAAAACGTTTTGCATTGGTCCGCAATGGGTTTCATTTCAGAAGAAAAGTAGGTACGACCTCTTTCGTCCAATCCATAGTACAAGGGTTTAACCCCCATTGGGTCGCGACCGGCAATATAGTCATCTCCATCAATAATTACGAAAGCCCAATCTCCATCCAACAAATCACAAAAATCATATCCAAATTCTTCATATAAATGAACAATAACTTCTGAGTCTGATTTAGTTCTGAAAGTATGATGTTTTAATATTCCATTCCGTAATTCTTGGTGATTGTATATTTCTCCATTGTGAACCATCCAAGCTGTTTTTGAACCTTGAATTGGTTGCCTACCTGAATGCAAATCTATTATAGATAATCGCTCATGACTTAATATGTGTCCGTTATCAGTAATCTTTAAGTCGCTTTCATCTGGTCCACGATGCGACATTCTTTTAGAAAGTTCCTTCACTAATCCTTCTTCTTTTCCTTTTCCGATAATGGCTAAAATTCCACACATAATATTTTATTTTACTTCTGCAAAATTGAATATTATGATTTATTTTTAAAACCAAATAGAAATATTTAGTTACAATTATTAATAAATAAATATATTTTTATGTAAATGTGAAAGTAGAAATCAATATTAGCCGAATGTTAGTTATAAATTGTAAAATTTGAATTTTATAAAATGCTATCAACGTGATATTTTGTTGCATTAATTTCGAATTCAAATCCAACTTTATTACCCATTAATTTTTCGCCAAGAGGCGATTGCGGTGAAAGTGCTATTATATTTACTTGATCAATAGTGATTTTTGGTAAAGCCAAACTCAAATACAAATAAATTCCATTGGCTTGAACCAAACTTCCTAAACCTATTTTTGTATTGGTTAAAGTTGCATCTATTTTGTCTAAAATCGCTTTTTGATCTAAAACCTCTTTGAGTTTGTAGTTTAGTTTTTCTTGTTCCAAATGCATCATCGATAAAGCGGTTTCGTGTTTGTCACCAGCAGATCCTTTGGCATCATTTTTTGAATCCTCGGTCAATGCCGATATCATATCACGAAAAACATCGATTTTATCTTGAACTTGACGAGAATAATGATGATGGATTTTTTGTTTGAAAGTCATAGCGAAAAAATATCCACAAAAGGAACAAAAATTAAAATTAACATAAGTCTTTTATCGTAAATAAAAATTAAAAATCAAATTTATAACTTGCTCCCAAAACTACTTGAAGTGCTTGAACAGGATAGTTAAACCATTTTTGATACGATTGATTGGCAATATTATTAAATTTTAAAAATCCTGTTAATCGATCGCTATGGTTGTAACCAATATTTAAATTAGCATCAAAAAAACCTTTGATATTAATCGTTTCAGGATAATAAGCCGGTGGGAAAATAGTTATCATACTTTGTATATAAACAATGTCTTTTCGTTCACCAACATAGTAAACATTTGCACCAGCAAACCATTTTTTAGTGATATTTACATTCATAGAAGCTTCTAATTTTAAAGTTGGCAAATTCCAAGCTTCTTCTTGAAATGTTTTGAAAAATCGACTGTAAGAACCGTTTAAACCTATGGTTACATTTTTAGAAAAATCGGCTTTTAATTCTCCAAATAAACTAACTGTTCTTATATCATCGTAAACTACACCAAAAGAATTTCCAAATTGGTAGCTCTCTGTATTTGCAGCAAACATATTGAATTCATTACTTTTAAATAATGATTTATTTTTTTCATTTTGAACTGAACCACGCATAGTATAACTCATATTATTTGACAATTTTCCTTTTAACCCAGCAAATAAATCAAACTGTTTGTCTGTTGGAGCAATTGCTAATGTTGGCGAAACAAACGGATTTTCATTTGAGAAATCACGATAAGAATTTTGATCCAAGCTACCCTCTACCCCGGTGTAAAAAATCATAAAATCTCCAACTATTTTTACTGAAGCATTTACTTGCGGATATACAAATACTTTACTGCTACTATTTTGGTTATCGGCACTATAAAATACAGATGCGCCAAGATTTATTGCCCAATCATTTTTATTTACAACGATGCTTGGATGAATTCCAAAATTGGTAAATCCATATTTGATTGAATTGGTTCCTAGGAAGTTTTTCTCAAAACTACCACCTAAATAATCTACAATCAAATTGGTTTTTATTTTCTGTCTCAGAAGATCAAACTCGAACGAAGGTTTCACATAAAATCTGTTTTCAACTGATCCGTTGGCATCCCAAAAACGATTGTATTTCAAACTAGCGTCCTTAAAAAAACTGTCGGTCAAACTTAAATTTGTTCCAATATAAAAATTGTTAAAACTATGCTTCGGATTAATTCTGTCGATAGTTGTTTGGGTAAAATTATCAGGAATTCCGAACCAATTGTACATTTGGTTTTGAAATCCTAAATCTGAAATCCAAGTCAAATTTTGAAGTTGGTTTCCATAGGTTAAATCGATAGAAGTTTTATCAAAACCATTGTTCAAAACAACATCTTTTATTCCGCCTTGAGACGAAAGATGTCTTAACATACCTCCAATGTATTCGTGATCGCTAATATTATCTGTAACAAAAAGTTCGGCATTAAGTGAGGTATAATTTCCTAAACCCAGATTAGCAAAGTTCTTATATAATTTTTCCGCTTGAGACTTATCAACGTTGGCAGCACGCCCTTTTATTGGTACAAAAGTAGAAGCTACGGGAAATGAAAAGAAATTGTATTTTATATCTTCTTTTTTAGAATTTTCAGCATCTTCAAGTGAGGGTATTTCCTTAACTTTAAATGCGTCAGAGATTGTTGGAGTATATGGTTTTACAACATTTACCACTTCAGTGCCTATATTTTCGTCTTTCTTTTGAGCGAAAGAAAAGTGGAAAGCCAATAGAATTATAACTAGTCCAATATTATTTTGAAATATCTTTGTCATTTGATTATTTATTTAATTTGTAACCGACGAATTCGTTTTTGCTTCTTCTGTTTTAATACTATCCAATTCCTTTTGAGCATCTTCAACTATATCAGGAAATGAAGTAAAATTTTTAATCACACTATCTAAAATATAGGTCGCTTGAAAACTATCTTTCAATCCATAAAAATTTTTAGCCATAACCACCAAGCCTTTTGCACCAAAATATTTGTAACCAGAATAATCTTTGGTTAATTTTTGAACTACCGTATTTGATTCCTCAAATTTTCCATCCGAATTTTTAAAATACGCGTCAAAATACAAAGCTTCGGCAGCTAACTCCCCTTTTGCAATTGTCATCAATTTTGAATACGCTTGACGTGCTTTTGGCAAATCATTAGAATTAAAAGCAGCTCTTGCAATTATTATTTGCGCATCACTTTTTACTTTATCTTCGGTTTTTGGATTACTTAATACTTTATCAGCATACAAAACAGCATTTACATAATCCTTTTGCTCGTAGTAGGTTTTCATCAAATTCGCTTGAGCAAATGTTATGTTTTGAGGAAAATCAGCTTCGGTTTCTAAACGGATTAATATTGGAACTAACTTATTATTATCATTTGATTTAATATGAATTTCCGCTAATCTAGCCAAGGCTTGTTCTGTAAATTCGTTTCTCGATTTCGAAATTACATATTCGTAATTAGTTACTGAATTTGCTTCCAATCCATCAGCATAATAAGATTGAGCTAAATAAAAATTAGCGTTCAAAGCATGATTCCCATTTGGAAATTTAGAAACATAATTACTAAAACCTACAATTGCTTGTTTGGTATTGTTTTGCAAAAATTGTTTTTCAGCAGCTTCAAATGTATCATTATCTAATTCCGCATCTGTGACAGAAACAAAATCTAAAGTTCTAACCCAAGTTGCATATTCATCGACTTTACCATTGTCTACATAAATTATTCTAGCGGTAGAAACTGCTTCTAAAGCTTCCGGAGATTTTGGGAAATCCGCTGCAACTTTCTTAAATTTTGCAATAGCTAAATCGTCTTTTTCAGTATTGTAATAAATCAAACCTTGACGCAATATCGATTTTGAAGCATAAGAACCTTTTTTAAATTCAGTCAATAACTGATCGTAAGTTTTTATAGCTAAATCATAATTCTTCTCCGCAACGTAAGTGTTTCCCAATTCAAATAATGCATCATCACGGTATTGCGATTTTGAATAGGTTGCAATTAACTTATTTAAATCATCAATTTTCTTGTCATTTTTAGAAACAAATCCGTAGCTAATTGCTTTTTGAAAAGCAGCATAATCTGCATCGATACTTTTCAAATCGATTGCTTTATTGTAAGCGTCCATAGCTGGCCAATATTTTGCAGTTACAAAACGGCTGTCGCCTAATCGCAAATAGGCATCGTTTAAACGAATTTTATCGTCTTTAACTGCTTCAACATGAGCTTGGAAAAAATCTCCAGCTTGATCGTATTCTTTTAACTTAAAATAGGAATAGGCAATATTGTAATTGATGTTTTTATATTCAGAAGTGTTTTTCGATTCAGGAAATTCTATAAATTGTTTGAAACTAATTAATGATTCGTTGAAACTGTCCAACACAAATTCTGTTTCTCCTTTCCAAAAAGTTGCCCGAGAAGTGAATTTTGCATCTTGCTGTTCACCAATTGATTTCTTGAACATTGATAGTGCTTCTTGATAATTACCATCAGTAAATAATTCTAAACCTCTGTAAAATGTTACTTTTTGGTAAGCTTGTTTGTTAGCAAAACTTTTATTTTTTTCTAATAATTCTAAGGCACCTTTGTAGTTTTTTGAAGTGATAAATGAATTAATTAATAGTGTTTCAATGTCTGTTTTGCTTGTCGAATTTGGATATTTATCTAAAAAAGCAATCAAAACATCCGGAACACTTTGATAGGAATTTCCAATATCATAACTCAATTTCGCATAATTCAAAAAAGCATCTTCTTGAATTTTTAAATCAAATATCATTTCAGATGAATTTTTGAACGCATTTAATGCCTGTTGCTTTCTATTGGTCTTTAAATAACTTTGACCCAAATGATAATAGGCGTTTTGAGCAACGGAGTCATTTCCATCAATGATTTTGTTAAACTGAGTTATTGCATTTTCAAAATCATTTTGCTGGTAATAGGCAAATCCCAATTGGTAATAATCAGTGTTATTCCACTTTCCTTTTTTTCCTTTATACTGATTTAAAAATGGAATTGCTTTATCGAATTCATTCAAATTGAAATAGCTTTCGCCAATTATTTTATTCAATTCCGATTTTTCTAATGCATTTGATTTGGCCAAAGCAACTGATCCAAGGTCGATTGCTTTTTGAAAATTTCCGGATTTGAAACTCATGTCAGCCTGAAAATAGGACAACTTTTCTTTGAATTTTTCATCCTCAGCTACTTGATCAAAATACTTATTGGCATTTTTATAATCATCGCCTTCATATGCCATAAAACCCAAATAATACTTGGCTTGCGCTGCAAATATTTTTGAATTTATCACTTTATTGAAGTAAGTAGTGGCTTGAGATTTATTCTTTGCTGCGAAAAAAACATACCCTTTTTGGAAATTAAATTTATCAATATCATCATTGGATAAATCGCTTTCGTCCACTTTTTCAAACCATTTTAAAGATTCGGCAAAACTTCCTTGCTCAAAATAATGTTGCGCTATTTCGATGTAGGCAATGTTTAGTTTGGCACTTGTTGGATTGTCCAAAATGAAATTTTCCATTAAAAGATCGGAATTCGATTGATTAAGCTTTATTGCACACATTGCATTGTAGAAAGCACAATCCGATTGAACTTCTTTTCCGTGATTTTCCCATTTTACTTTTTCAAAAATAATTTGAGCCGATAAATACTGCTTATTATTATAAAGTGAAATTGCCTGCTTATAAGCCTCCAAATCGTTGGTATGTATTTCAGATTTCTGAGCGTAAACGGTTGTAATTATCATTAATAACAACAACAAAAAGAGCCTGTTTGGATTTTTCATAATGGAATAAATTATTACAATCAAATATATCGAATTCTATAGCCTATAACGAACTTAATCTCATTATTATTATGAACATATTTTTAAACAATAAATAAGAAAATTGAAATTGGTATTTCAGTAAAACTTATTACTTTTACAAAATAAACAAGAAATCATATGTCACAACCTATTTTATTTTTAAGAAACGTAACTATTTACCAAGAGGAAAAAGTCATTTTAACTAATGTTAATTTGGAAGTAAACGAAGGTGAATTCATATATTTAATTGGAAAAACAGGTTCTGGAAAGAGTAGTTTTATGAAAACTTTATATGCAGATTTACCTTTAACTGAAGGGCAATCGAACATTGTGAATTTTGACTTAGCTACTTTAAAAGAAGACGATATTCCATTTTTAAGAAGAAAATTAGGAATTGTATTTCAAGATTTCAAACTTTTACCAGACAGAACTGTCAACGAAAATATGATTTTTGTATTGAAAGCAACAGGATGGATTGATCTTGTTGAAATGCAAAACAAAATTGATGAAGTTTTAGATAAAGTGGATATGAAATCATTTGCTTCTAAAATGCCACACCAACTTTCAGGCGGTGAGCAACAACGTGTAGCAATTGCAAGAGCATTACTAAACGATCCCGAATTAATTTTGGCTGATGAGCCTACAGGAAATCTAGATCCTCAGACTAGTATTGAAGTAATGGAAGTATTGAGAAAAATTAATGCTTCAGGAAAAACAGTGATTATGGCCACTCACGATTATGCACTTTTGATGAAATACCCATCAAAGACTTTAAAATGTGAAGACAGTAATATCTTTGAAGTTGTTCAAAAAATAGCTTAATGCTCTCCATTCTCATTCCAATATACAATTACAATGCTTATCCATTAGTCTTGGAACTTCACAAGCAGTGTTTGGAATGTGAAATTGATTTTGAAATTTTATGCCAAGATGACGCCTCTAAATCACTGTTAAATTCAGAAAATGAAAATATAAATTCGTTGTCCAATTGCAATTTTACTGAACTAAAAGTTAATATTGCTCACAGGCAAAACAGAAACTCACTTGCAAACAAAGCTAAATTTGATAATTTACTTTTTATAGACGGCGATTCCATTATCATTCGAAATAATTATATATCCAATTATGTTTCTTTTTTAAATGATTTTGATATTATTTATGGAGGAAGAATACATCCTAAAACTAGTCCTTCAAACAATCAAAAGCTTCGATGGAAATACGGAAAATTCATTGAAGATAAATCAGTTGAAAAAAGAAAATTATCACAATTTCAATCATTGTTATTCAATAATACAGTGATAAAAAAAGATTGTTTTAATAAAGTTAAATTTGATTCACAACTCACTAAATATGGCCATGACGACACGCAACTTTCGTATCAACTTAGCCAATTTAATCCTAAATTAAAACACATCGATAACCCCGTTGAACACGGTGATATCGATTCCAATAAAGATTACATTATTAAAACAAAAAGTTCGCTAGAAAATTTGATAGTATTATTTGAAGAGAAAAAAATAAACAAGGATTTTTCAAGGTTAATTTCGTTACTATTAATTTTAAATAAATTGAAATTAACGTATTTATTTTCAGTGTTTTATAAAATATCAGAAGGTTTTCTAAATCGAAATTTGGAAGGAAATAATCCTAATTTATTTATTTACAATATTTTTAGAATTGGGTATTTAAGTAAAATTAGCACCAAAAAATTTAAGAAATAGATTTCGCTTTTATATCCTTAAAAAGTGAATCCCAAAGCGGCATAATGGTATCGATATTGTAATTCAAACTCTTTATTTTAGCATTTTTTCCCATTTCGATTCTTTTATAATCATTGTTTATCAAATACAAAACAGCTTCAACATAATCCGATTCATTACCGTTTTTGACTAATATCCCGTCAGAATTATTAGTTATAATTCCTCTTGGTCCACAAGGACAATCGTAGGCGATACAAGGTAATCCAGTAGCCATTGCTTCAATCAAAACCATTCCAAATCCTTCAAATCTTGAAGTCATCAAATAAATTGAATTCTCTTGGTATTTGGAAACAATATCATTTGTTGGTTCAAAAAAACTAACACTATTGGTAAGATTTAACTCTGAAGTTAGTTTTTGCAAATATAAATCATCACTGGACTTTCCATAAATATCAAGATGCCAATCAGGATGCTTTTTGACTATACTTTTCCAAATATAAAGCAATCTATCAAACCCTTTTTCATAAACATGACGACCAACGGCTATAACTTTTTTTGATTTTAGTTTTGCTAAATTATCCGTGTAAAACCAAAGTGGATTTGGTATAATAACTCCTTGGGGTACATTCCATTCTTTAATACTTTCATTTGTTTCAACAACAAAATTATCAAAATATCTAGCTGAAAATTTCTTGAAAAAAATAGCCAATTGTGAACTAATTATTTTGAATATAGAATCGCTTTCCTTTTCCACTTCGTTTAAGGAATTATGAATTTCTAAAACAACAGGAATTTTTGTTTTTAATAGGAATGGTAAAAGAAATGCCTTTAATCCGTTGTCACAAACAACAATGATATCTGGTTTTAGCAATTCAATTTGCTCGTTTAATTTTCTTCTATAGTTGATTAAAAACTGAATCGGATTTCCATTTAAAATCATGTCATGGAAACCTATTTTCTTATTGAAATTATAAAATTGTGGAAACCCTCCTTTATTTTGAGTGAGAATATCAATTTTATAGCCCCATTTTTCGATAAGATAATACGTTTTTATTGATAGAACACGTGCAACTCCTCCTTCATTATTAATATTTGGAACTAGATAAAGTAATTTCATCATTTAGAATTCAAAAATTCATTATAATCACGAATATAATCTGCTTCTTCAAAAACATCAGAGGCTAAAACTAAACAAACTGCACCTGAAGAAAAATTTTCGAGTTCTCTCCAAATTCCCTTTGGAATATGCAATCCAATGTTTGGTTTGTTCAAAATATAACTCTTTTTTTCGTTACCATCATTTAAGATAACTTCAAAACTTCCGCTTAATGCAATTAATATCTCGTGTTGGTTTATATGGGAATGCCCTCCTCGAAACGCAGTACTTGGAACATCAAATAAATAGTAAACCCTTTTTAGTTCAAAAGGTAAAATATCATTTTGTACAAAGGCTAAATTTCCACGTAGATCTTCAATTGTGGGTATTTGAATTAGTTCTAAATCACAAATTTTGGCCATAATATTTACAAATAAATTTTCAATGAGGGATTATTTCAAAAGAAATAATATTAAATTAACGTGAAAAAAAAGATCTCATTAAGTTCCCAAATTAAATGAAAAAAAACGATATTTACAAGATAAATTGCATTTATAAAAAATGATAAATTATATCATACTGGTCCATAAAAACCCGTTTCAGTTAATTCGATTAATAAATAAATTGTCGGGGAAACATGTGAATTTTTATGTTCACGTTGATAAATTAGTTGATAGTAGACCATTCCTAGAAGCTGCAAAAGAGATAAAAAGCATTCATTTCATTTGTGATGAAAAAAGAGAAGAAGGGATTTGGTGTGGAATTGGGTTAGTTAAAGCCACAATTAATTCACTAAACCAAATAATTGCAGACGGCAGAAAAGGGTATTGTATATTGCTTAGCGGGCAGGATTACCCTATAAAAACTAACAATTATATTGAGGATTATTTATCAAAAAACTATGGAATAAATTTTATTGAAACATTTGACATTCCTACAGAGAATTGGTTCCATAAAGGAATGGACCGAATTTCTTTTTACAAATTTAACTTATCAAATAAAAGGGGTCATTTTGTTGTTGTACCTTCTATATTTCAATTTGAATTTTACAGTTTAAAAACAATTAAATCGATATTGAAACTAATTATTTACAATAAATTTCAACTTATTTTTAAATTATTTAATAACAGAAAACATCCTAATTATATATCTCCCAAAGGTGGAAGTGCCTGGTGGGGTCTTCCAATTGAAACTGTAAAAAAGGTGATTTTATTTTTAGAAAACAATCCCAAATTTCTTAAATATCATAAATATACATTCAACCCTGACGAACTATTTTTTCAAACTATTGTATCACATATAATTAAGGAAAAACCAGAATTAATGGCAAATTCGTTAACTTTTGTAGATTGGGGAAGAGAAGATTCTATTGGTGCTCCCAATTTGTCAATTGAGCATTTTAATTTAATTATAAATCAACCTGAAAACATTCTGTTTGCTAGAAAATTTGAGTACGAAAAGAACTCTGAAATACTCTCAAAACTAGACTCTTATCTTATTAAATCCTAGTAAATCTAACCATTTTTGTCCAATTATATCAATCGAAAAATGCTGGCTACTTGGCAAAGAATTTTGTTTACAAATAGTATATAATTCTTTATCGTCATTTAATAAATTCATCGCCTCAGATAATTTATCTAAGTTCTGGTCTTCAACTAATAGTCCGTTCCATTTATGTAAAATAATTTCACTTGGACCAGACAAACAATCATATGAAACAACAGGAGTTCCACAGGCCAAAGCCTCTAAAATTACATTTGGCATTCCTTCATTCAAACTACTTAAAACAAAAAACTTGGCATTTTTAAGATACGAATAAGGATTTTTTTGAAAACCTAAAAAATGTACTTTATCTGAAATATTCATTTGCTTTGCTAATTGCAAATAATCCATCATTTTAGAACCTTCACCAAGTAAAACCAAGTGAATATTTTGCTTTGGCAAATTTGTATTTGAATACGCTATGATCAATTTATCAAATTGTTTTACATCAGTATCCATTTGACCAACCCCAATAATAAATTCAAAATCGATATCAATTGCCTCATCATATTTTGAATGAATTTCTTCAATATTTATTGGATTATATATAGTTTGAACATTTGACAAATGGTGTTTTTGCTCTATAAATTCTTTGGTTTTATTAGTTACAGCGACAATTTTATAAGAATCATTATAGGTAAAACGGGTTAAAAATGACCAATTTGACATATAATGATCAGTTAAATAGCTATGAACTGTGAAAATTGATTTGGAATTATATAAGAATTTAGAAATAAGTAGCTCCTGCATTGGTTTATTTCGAAATCTAAAATCAATTATAAAATCGAAATTATTTTCGCGAAGATAATTTTTAAGAAATAAGTATCGATTTAGCTTGTTAAAAAAACCGTTAGATTTATTTTTTAATTTTCCAAGATTTATCAACTTACCCGAAAAATCATAGGAAACTTCATCAACCACTATAATATTATGAACATCAATTCCTTGTTTTTCAAAAAAAACTGACAAATTTGCCATGACTCGTTCTGCGCCACCAATTCCCAATCGGTAACCAATTAAAGCGATTTTATTTTTTTTGTTAGGTATTATCATCAACCTTTTCTTATTTTCGTATCAAATATAACTCTTTTTAATAATATGCAAGAAAATCCACTTGTATCAATAATTTGCTTGGCATTCAATCACGAAAAATTTGTGGTTGAGACTTTGAATTCTGTAGTGGAACAAAATTACCAACCTATTGAGTTAATTATTGTGGATGATTGCAGTACTGACAATACAAAACTAGTAATAAATAATTGGCTTTTATCACATTCAGAGGTGCAATTTATTGCAAATGAAGTAAATAGAGGAAACACTAAATCATTTAATACTGCATTAAAATTTGCTAAAGGCGAATATATTATTGATTTAGCAGCAGATGATTTAATAGTGCAAAATGGAATACAATTACAAATTAATGCTTTTCAGAATAGTAAATATAAAAATCTAGGCGTTGTTTATGGAAATGCTGAAATAATTAATGAAGATGGGAGTTTTAATTCATATTATTTTCCTGTAGATGCAAATGGAAAAGTGATTTCAAAAAGGGTCACTGGAAATATTTATAGTTCTGTATTATCAACAGGAGATAGCATTTGTTCTGTTTCTGCATTAATCAAAAAAAGTGTGTTTGACTTTTTGGAGGGATACGATGAAACATTAGATTACGAAGATTTGGATTCTTGGATTAGGGCTTCAAGAGAGTATGAATTTGACTTTATCGATGACGTTTTAGTTAAAAAAAGAACGGTAACCAACTCATTAGGATCCAATTTCTATAAGAAAAAACACAGAATCAATTTATCTACTTATAAAATTCTAAAAAAGGCTTTAAAATTAAACCGTTCAAAAATAGAAGATTTGTCACTTCAAAAAAGAGTTCATCATGAAATTATTCATTCCTTTAAATATAGAAATTTAAATTTATTGATTAAGAATTTAGGACTACGAATAACAATTTCATGGAGAAAAAAATTCAAGAATTATCCTAATTAATGGAGATTTTTCGAATTAACTTATTTAATGGCTTTTCAATAAATAGATATAATAGGATTGAAATTAAATTTAAAGCTATAAATACAATCCAATAATTTGTACTGATTTTATTCAAAATGGTGGCAAAAATTCCCATATGAATTAGATAGAAAACATATGAACTTTTACCCAATAATTGTAGTATTTTGGTGCTAAATAAATTAGATATTAAAGTCTTTTCTTCAATTAACCCAAGAAATAAAGGTGCAATTCCAATAACCGGTAACACTAAAGTATTGATTACTTTTCCTAAAAATGAATCTACTCCAAATCCGCCCTCAACCTTTAGTGAAACCAAGGCACAAACACTCAAAATAATTCCTAATAATCCAAAGTAGGTAATGCCCTTAAAACTAGTTTGATGTTTTCGAACAATTAGTGCTAATCCCATTCCAATAAAGAATTCACAAATTCTACCAAAGAAAGTGTAATCCAACATAAAATTAATTGATTTCATGAATCCATTGCAGTCAATTTCACTAAAATAGGAAACTAATAATAGTCCCAAACCAATAAAAAACAGAGGGATTATTACTAGGAAAAACCTGCTTTTATTTATAAAAATAAAAAATAAAGGAGCTGTGAAATAGAAAACTTCTTCAACGGTTAAAGACCAACCCTGGGCGATTCCTGTGAATTTAAGATCGTCCGAAAATCCTTTTAAGAATGAAATGTTATAAAAATAATTATGTAAATCATTCCAACTATATTGGGAATATACCAATGCAAAAAACAGAAATGTAAGTGTGGTTAGTATAAAATACATTGGATAAATCCTAGCTATTCGTTTAATAAGATAATTTTTAAAACAAAAATTTGGTTCGTCAAAATATCGGTTGCAAATCAAAAATCCACTTAAAACAAAGAAAATCGTAACACCGATATGAAATTCGCTAAAAAAATCGTGAATGTATTTTCCAAAAAATTCAATAGAAAAAGGATTGTAATGGTGAATAAATACCATAAAAGCAGCCAAAGCTCGAATACCTGTTAGTGCTGGAAAATTAACCTTATTCATGGTGTTTGAATTTTCTTTTTATCTTTCTAATGTAAGAAAAAATGTCAACTCGTTTATTTAATTCTCTATAAGAATATAAAATTGAAAAAACTAAAATTAATCCTAGAGGATAGTAAGCATAAGGATAATCAATCGTGAAAGTGATTGTACTAGCTGAAATACCAATAAAAAAACAAACCAATATTACTCGAAATGTATCTTTACGAATCGAAAAATCATACTTGCTTTTTAAAATCGGAATTATATAAAATGCATACAATATAAATTGGATCAAACTAGCAATTCCAATTCCTACTAAACCTAAAAAATGATAGAAAAATAGGGTTGAAACTAATAAAACTATATCACTAATAATTTCTTGTTTGAAATACAATTTGTTATCGCCTTTGGCTAAAATTACAAAGGCTAAAGGCCAAATTACTGATTTTAAAATAATCGCAAATAACGCTGCTTTAAAAATAGATAAAACTCCTAAAAAGTGATTTGAATAAAGCAATTCTACAATAATTGGACCACTAAAGTACATGAAAATTATTGCTGGAGTTACCAATAATAAACCCATTTCAATTTGATCGTTTACTAACTCTTTAACTTTGGAATTGTCACTTTGGATTTGGGTAATTCTAGGATAAAAATCGGCTCCCATAGCATTGAAAATGAGCCCGACGTACGATATTAAAATTACGGAACTCACTTCAAACAACCCCAATATTTCAGCACTTGAACCATTGCCATTCAAATACAATTTAATCAAATAACTACATATTTGACCAAAAATAACATTAATAGATAATAGAAAACCCATTTTCATTAGTGGTTTTCCTTTATGAAATGTATCGACTACAGAAAGTGAGATTTTATCTATTTTAATATTTCTGGTAAAATAGAAGTTTACTAATAAATTGATAAAACTAGATACTAAAATTACAGCAATAATCCCATCAAATTTGAAAAAGTAATAGATAGGAACTGTTATTAAAGTGATTAAAACCGAAGATAAAACATTTGAAATTGCAATCGATTTTATCATTCGAAGGCCTTGCAATAAAGCAATTCGACTGGTTGATAAATTTGAAAAAACAAAATTTACTGACAAAATTACAAACCAAAAATAATAATCTGTGTTACCAAAAGTCAATTTGCTAAGCAATTTTGAAAAACAAATAGTTACCAAAGCGCCAATAATACTGGTGATTATCGACCATCTTTGCAATACTATAAACCGTTGTGAGAATTTATATTGGTCGTTTTCAGCATTTGCCAAACTTACTTCACGAACTCCAGTAATATTAATTCCAAAGTTTGTAAATGAACTAATTATTGCAACTGTATTATTTAATAAACCTACTATTCCTATTCCAAATGGCCCTAAGAAAATTGCTACAAACTTAGACCCTACAATGCTTACCAACATTTTCATTGCTTGTGCAAATCCAAATATTCCAGTAGCATTTAGGATCGTTTTGTGTGAATTTTCTTTATTGTTAATTTCCATTTATTCAATATTACATCCAAAAGATTGGTATTGATTTTTAAATTCGGCAACCCATTTTTTCCATTCAGTGTTAGACGCTGAATAATTATTTGCAGCAACTAATAACTCCTCTATCTTGACATAATTCATATCGTTTGGATAATTTTCCATAGAATCAAAAACTTGGTTAAACCATGCTTCATTTATTATTCTGTTTAAAATAAACATATCAAAATTCACGTTGTCATATATTTTACTTTGATTACTTGCGGAAGAAAGAAAACCTGTTTTCATTAATTCAGTTTTCGTAAAACCAAAATATTGTGGTTTTTTCTTTCTATTTATATATTCAACAGCCTTGCTCAATTGAAGTAGTTCATCAACACTATTATTATGATTTTTCCATAACTTTAAAAAATACTTTTTCTTAAATATAGCCCCTGAAGTTGCATAAATAGTATAATACTCTAAAAATCTCTCTAAACTATAAATATTTAGAAAAGTCAATATTTTTCTAATTTTAAAGCGATGCAATCTAAAAATAAGATTAAATAAAAAAGGATTTGTAGTATATAAATTTGGCGTAAATATTGAATACTCATCATTAGAACTTTCTCTGTTCTTAGGGAGTAAATTGGAGTTTCCAAGCCAACATAATTTCAACATTTTAATTTTATCAGATTCTAAATTCAATCTGATTTTTTTTAAATTTATGGGTTTTGTAAACCAAAAATCATCTTCTATAAGTAAAAAATAATTTGATGCCTTTTCAGCAGCATTAATCCATAAATCTATCGGAATTTTTGGATTTACATTTGAATCTCCATTTGCAATAGCTTTCGATTTCTCTGAATATAAATCTGATTTAAGAATTTTAATTTCAGGGTGTTTTTCAACTAATTTGTCAAGGTATTTTTGCGGAGTTCCGTCATCTAAAACTATGATATTAAAATCATTATCATGAACATTTAAATAAATACTTTGAATGCATCTATCCAGATAATAAGGACGATTAAATGATTTTATTAATATGTCCATGAATTCAATTTTTGAATCACATAATCAACTTCTTCGGCTGTCATCACAGGACTTATAGGCAAACTCAAAACTTCATCGTGAATTTTTTCTGTAATTGGTAATTGCAAATTATTCCAATTTTGAAATGCCTTTTGACGATGAGGAGCAACAGGATAATGAATTAGAGTTTCAATTCCATTTTGCTTCAAATAATCTTGTAATTCAAACCTTTTTAGTGTTCGAATTACAAATAAATGAAACACATGATTATCAGAAAAATCCCAAAAAGGAAGCGTAATTTTATCATTATTGATTTCAAGCAAATAACGTTTCGCAATATTTTTACGAATTTGGTTTTCATTATCTAAGTTGGGTAATTTTATATTTAAAAATGCCGCTTGAAGCTCATCTAAACGGGAATTAACTCCTATAAAATCATTGTAATATTTCACTTGAGATCCATAATTTCTAATTGAAAATAATATTTCAGCCAAATCATCTTCATTAGTTATAACGGCACCACCATCCCCTAAAGCGCCCAGATTTTTTCCTGGATAAAAGCTAAAAGATTGAGTATTATTTGATTTAATATTATTTGAAATCGCTCCATGTGACTGAGCAGAATCTTCAACTACAATCAAATTGTTTTTTTTAGCAATCTCATTTATTACATCTAATTCCGCCAATTGACCGTAAAGGTTTACCACTAAAATAGATCGTGTTTTAATTGTGATTTTATCTGTAATTAAATTAGGATTTATGTTATAAGTTTCTAATTTTGGTTCTACCAAAACCGGAACTAAATCAGCTTGAATTATTGATAAAATTGTTGCGATGTAAGTATTTGCAGGGACAATAACTTCGTCCCCTTTTTGCATTTTTCCTAACTGAATATAAGCTTTATAAATTAATGTAAGAGCATCAAAACCATTTCCAACACCAATACAATATTTCGATTGACAATAGTTTGCAAAATTTCTCTCGAAAAGTTTCACTTCTTCACCTAGAATATACCAACCGCTATCTAAAACACTTTTCAATTTGTTTTGAAAAGCATTCTCGTAAGGCTGATTAATTTTATTTAAGTCAAGAAATTTTATCATATCAAAATGGTGTCAAGTAATTCATAATTTGAAGTTTCTACTTCGTAGAAATTCTGAACCAATGTATGTGCCCCGAAACTTTCCTTCCAAAAATTGATGTTTTTTACAATATTCAAACCATCATTTTCATGTGAAGGTCCAAAATCAAAATAAGTTCTTCCTTTAGAAACTTCATTTATTAAATAGTCATACAAATAATCAATACTACCAAGTAAATTATTACTTTCAGTACCAGAAATATATTGAGGTTTTACTACATTTTTAGTAATAAAAAGGGTTGTTCCGCAAACAATATTATTATTATAATAAACATTAAAATGCTTAATGTTATCTGGGAATTTAGCTTTTAAGGAAACTATTTCATCTAAAGAATGTACCGGTTTTGAGTTGTATTTTTCTTTTAAGTTTGGAATTAAAATAGTATTCCAAAAAGAATCTAAATTGTCTTCTTCTTTAATTTCTAAATTTAATTTTTTTCCTCTATTTATACATTCCCTTCTTGATTTAGAAATCTTAAAATTTGATTTTAAATTAATCACCGAAACAGCGTGTTTCATCGATGTAATCCCTTTACAAATAGAAACTAAATAATCAATCTCGTCAGATAAAGTATCACAATAAATAGATGGTATTTTTTTAATGTTTAGAGAAGAAATACCATTATTGTTTAAATACTGTAAAATCGTTTTAAAAATAAAAACTACATTGTACAATTTAGAATTTAGAGGCAAAACTAACCCCCCGTAAGTTAATCCTTGATGAGAGAAAACAGTTGCCCCTACTCTATTTGAAGGTAAAACAGCAACTAATTTATCTTGATCATAAATCAATAACGAAAAATCTTCAAATCGATCAGAATGGTATTCCATAAAATCTCTATTGAATAGAAAAGTAGCGTTCTTGGCGGTGCTAATAAACGCATTCCATTCATCAAAATACTTCGATTCGTACCTCTTTACTATGTAATTTTTCAAATTCAAATTTTAAACATTGGAAAATTAATCATTTAATTTAATTCGATCATTATTTTATTAAAATAAATTAGTATTTTTAATCAATTATTAAAAATAATGAAACGACTGATTCAAAACGCCCTTATTACGAGTTTATTACTTATAACAAGTACCTTTTTTGGTCAGGACGTATCATTATTCCAACAATTTAATGGGAAATATGATTTTGTTTTTATTGGAAATACTTTAAATCCGATAGAAAATTCATTTCAAACATCCGTTTCTGTTCTAACTTCTTCATCGGCACAATTGTCATTAAATCCAAATGACCAAATTGAAAAAGCTTACCTATATTGGGCTGGTTGTGGGCCAGGAGATTTTGATGTTAAATTAAATGGTCAAGCAATTCAGCCTGATCGAACTTTTATAATTCAAAGAGCGGTATCAAACCTTATTTTTGACTATTTCAGTGCATTTAAAGATGTTACTGGTCAAGTTCAATCAACAGGAAATGGAAATTATACTTTGTCTGATCTTGATGTTTCACCTTATATCGATTTTCATTCTCAGAGAAGTACCAATTTTGCTGGTTGGGCAATTATTGTAGTCTATAAAAATCCAAGTTTGTCTTTAAATCAATTGAATGTTTATGACGGAATGCAAGCCGTTCCTGACGAAATTAACATTACCTTAAATAGTTTAAATGTAATTGATAATAATGATGCTAAAATAGGTTTCCTAGCTTGGGAAGGAGATTCAGGAATTGCAGTAAATGAAACATTAAGAATTAATGGTGCTCCAATAGGAAATCCTCCATTAAATCCTGTGAATAACGCCTTTAATGGTACAAATAGTTTGACAAATTCTAATGTTTTATACAATATGGATTTGGATGTTTATCCAATTCAAAATAACATATCAATTGGAGATACTACAGCTCAAATTCAACTAACATCAAGTCAAGATTTTGTGATGATTAATGCAATTGTTACCAAATTAAATAGTCAACTTCCAGATGCCATAATTGAAATAAGTAATGTCGAGAAACAATGTGATTCAAGATCTATTTTGGTAAATTACAAGGTGATGAATCCAAATTCAACTGCTATTTTACCTTCGAATACACCCATATCAATTTATGCAAATGATAATTATATTAGAACTATTTACACCCAAACAAATATTCCTATTGACGGTAATGAAACGGGGCAAGTTACTGTGGTAATTCCAAATTCAATTCCAAATAATTTCAATTTAATGATGATGGTTGATGATCTTGGTTCGGCAGTTGGAATTGTAGCTGAAATAAACGAATACAATAACAAATTTGTCATGCCAGTTGTGCTTTCTGTAGCGCCATTATTTAATATTGTACCCAATTTAGAATCTTGTAATCTAGGGAATTCAAGGGGTTTATTTAACTTTTCAGATTATGAAACTTTAGTAAAAGTCAATTCATCAGATACAGTTAGTTTTTTTGAATCATTGTCAAACGCTCAAAATAACGTGAATCCTATTCTTAATTCCTTAAACTACATCGCAATAAATACACCCAAAACAATTTTTATTCGAATAGAAAATGGTGGGTGTTACAGTATTACTTCATTTTTATTAACAACAAAAAACTGCCCACCCACCGTTTATAATTTTGTTTCACCTGATAACGATGGCTTTAATGAAACCTTTCATATTGAAGGATTAAAAGATATCTTTTTGAATCACAAAATATCAATTTATAATCGTTGGGGAAAATTAGTTTGGACAGGGAACAATAATTCAAATGAATGGGACGGATTTGCTAATAACGGCCTTTTGATTGATGACAATCAAGTTCCATCGGGAACCTATTATTATGTAATTGAATTAAACGATCCAAATTATACCGAACCATTAACTGGATATTTATATTTGACAAAATAGTTTTCAATTAATAAATTACCTCACTTTCTCTGATTATATTTGCAATAAATAAATTTAATTTTCCATTTTGAAACTAATTACATCTGCTCAAAATCCGTTTATAAAATCACTTGTACTTCTTCAGGAAAAAGCGAAAGCTAGAAAACAAACTGGCACCTTTTTAATTGAAGGAAAAAGGGAAATTTCATTAGCTATTAAAGGCGGTTATAAAATTGATACTTTATTGTTTTACCCGGAATTAATATCTGAAAAGGAAATAAATGAATTAGTAAAACAATCAAATAATGCAATTGAAATCAACAAAGACGTTTTCGAAAAATTAGCTTATCGCGAAAGCACTGAAGGTGTTATTGCTGTTGCAAATAGTAAGAGTTTTAGTTTGGCTGATTTAAAACTAAATGAAAATCCTCTGCTATTAATTGCAGAAGCACCCGAAAAACCCGGAAATATAGGAGCATTATTGAGAACTGCCGATGCTGCAAATCTTGACGCTGTAATTATAGCAAATCCAAATGGAGATTTATATAACCCAAATATTATCCGTTCAAGTGTGGGTTGTTTGTTTACGAATCAAATTGCTACTGGAACTACCACTGAAATTATCACCTATTTAAAAGAAAAAAATATAAATTTTTATTGCGCCACCTTACAAAATTCTACTTCCTATCATACTCAAGATTATACAACTCCTTCAGCATTGGTTGTTGGAACTGAAGCTACAGGATTATCACAAGAATGGCGTGATGCAGCTACTCAAAATATTATTATTCCAATGCAAGGTGAAATTGATTCAATGAATGTTTCTGTTGCGGCTGCGATTTTAATATTTGAAGCAAAAAGACAACGAGGATTTTAATATTTTTTTAATAAAATAGCATTTGCACAACTAATAACTTATTCATAATTTTAAAGATTGAATAAAATAGCTATGACAGAAATCGAAATAGAGAAAGAAAACAAGGCTATTGCCCAAGAATACAAAGAACTTCTCCGAATAAGTTATCAAAAATTATCTGCTGAAGATAAAAAATTAATCAGAAAAGCCTTTGATGTTGCAGTTGATGCCCATCAAGAACAAAGAAGGAAATCTGGTGAAGCTTACATTTTCCATCCCATTGCTGTTGCAAAAATTGTAGCTTCGCAAATAGGTTTAGGTCCCACATCAATTGCTGCTGCTTTGCTTCACGATGTAGTTGAAGATTCTGAAATCACAGTGGAAGATATTGAAAAAATGTTTAATCCTAAAGTTGCTCAATTAGTCGATGGATTAACCAAAATTTCTAAAATTCAGAAAGATTTAAATTCTTCCATGCAAGCAGAAAATTTTAGGAAAATGATCCTTACATTGAATGATGATGTTCGAGTTATTTTAATAAAATTGGCTGATCGACTTCATAATATGCAAACTATGGATTCGATGGTGGATTACAAACAAACAAAAATTGCCTCCGAAACATTATATATTTATGCACCACTCGCCCATCGTTTAGGGCTTTATAATATCAAAACCCAATTAGAAGATTTAGGATTAAAATATACAGAGCCCGCTGTTTACAAGAATATTGTTGACAAAATTAAAGAAACCAAAGAAGAGCAAGACGAATACATCAAGAATATTTCTGAAGTAATTAAAAAATCTTTAGATGAAGAAGGCGTTGATTACATAATTAAAGGACGACCAAAATCTATATATTCTATTCGTAGAAAAATGAAGGCTCAAAATGTGAGTTACGAAGAAGTTTATGACAAATTTGCATTAAGAATTGTTTACAAATCAAATGCCCACGACGAGAAATTTTTAGCTTGGAAGATCTATTCAATTGTTACCGATCACTATCGACCAAGCCCTAGCAGGTTGCGTGATTGGATTTCTTCTCCTAAATCTACTGGATACGAAGCCCTACACATTACCGTAATGGGGCCAATGGGACGATGGGTTGAAATTCAAGTTCGAAGTGAACGAATGGACGAAATTGCTGAAAAAGGGTATGCAGCCCATTATAAATACAAACAAGGGGCAACGGAAGAAAGTGGTTTGGATATTTGGTTGAACCAATTGAAAGAAGCATTGGAAAACCAAGAAAAAAATGCAGTTGATTTTGTTGAAGATTTTAAAATGAATCTTTATTCCAAAGAAATATTTGTATTTACACCTTCTGGAGAAATAAAATCCCTTCCAAAAGGAGCTACAACATTGGATTTTGCGTTCAGTATTCACTCTGCAATTGGAGTTCGCACCCGTGGAACAAAGGTAAATGGAAAGTTGGTGCCACTCAATTACGAATTAAAAAGTGGTGATCAAATTGAGGTTATCACATCTGATAATCAAAAACCTACACCACACTGGCTAAATTATGTTACTACTTCAAGAGCAAGAACCAAAATCAAGAACGTATTAAATGAAAATACTAAGAAAATTGCTGAAGAAGGAAAAGAGCTTTTAACACGAAAATTACGCCATTTAAAAGTTACCTTAAATGAAAAAACTGTAAACGAACTTGTTGTTTTCTTCAAACTCAAAACAAGTTTGGATTTATTTTATAGAGTTGGAAATGGAACCATAGAAAACCAAAAATTAAAGGAATTTGCGGCATTAAAAAGCAATTCTTTTATTAATTTCTTCAAGAATAAAATCAAAAGATCTCCCTCGGCTAATATTGAACAAATTTCTAAAGATGAAATTATTTCCAATCTTGATTTATTAGTATTTGGTCCTGAACAAGACAAACTAGAATACAAATTATCAACTTGCTGTAATCCGATTGTAGGTGATGATGTTTTTGGTTTTTTAACTATAAATGAAGGAATTAAAGTCCACAAAAAAGATTGTCCGAATTCTCTAAGCATGCAATCAAATTATGCTTATAGAGTCATAAAAGCAATGTGGATCGATTCATCACAACAAGAGTTTAAAGCCGTTTTATTTATAACCGGAATGGACTTTTTAGGACTTACCAACGAACTCACCAAAGTGATCTCAAGCAATATGAATATTAACATTCAAAGTATTTCACTTACAACTGAAGCCGGATTGTTTAACGGAAAGGTAGCTGTTATTGTTAAAAACAATACTATTCTAGAAAAAATGATGGCGAAAATCCGCAAAATAGAAGGGATTGACAAGGTAACTCGAGTATATAAAAATTAAAGTTTTTAACAATCAAGTGGAATCATTTTATTATTAAAATAATAATTTATCTTTGCAGAATATGACACTAATTTCAGTAGATAATAGTAAGAATCAAGAAATTGTAAAAAATGTTTTTACGGTATATCTTGAAAATAAGGGACACAGGAAAACACCTGAACGCTACGCTATTCTTCAAGAAATTTATGACAGTGTAGATCATTTTGATGTTGAACATCTTTATTTGAAGATGAAAAACAAAAATTATCGTGTGAGTCGTGCAACACTTTACAATACTATTGAACTTTTATTGGATTGCGGTTTGGTTAGAAAACACCAATTTGGACAAAATCAAGCGCATTATGAAAAGTCCTATTTCGATAAGCAACACGACCATTTAATTATGACAGATTCTGGAGAAGTAATTGAATTTTGCGATCCTAGAATTCAAATGATTAAAAAAACCATTGAAGAAATATTTGACATAGAAGTGCACAATCACTCTTTGTATTTATACGGAACAAAAAAATCAAATAATGAAATCAAGTGATTATTTCAAAAAAACATTTGTTTTTGTATTTGTCTTTTCTTTAGCCTATCGAATTGTATTGCAATTATTTGATGGCTTTGACTCATATAGTTTAAAATTCTTTTTAAAAACTCTGTTTGTTAGTTCATTAACTGCACTAATTTTAGGAATATTAAGTTACTTTTTAAAAATAGAATTCATTAAAAAAAAAACAAAAAAAACAACAATAAATAGCAACACACAAACAACAGCATAATGACCGTAGATTTATTATTAGGATTACAATGGGGAGATGAAGGTAAAGGAAAAATTGTAGACGTACTTACGTCAAAATATGATATAATTGCCCGTTTTCAGGGTGGGCCGAATGCAGGTCATACTTTAGAATTTGATGGAATAAAACACGTTTTGAGAACTATTCCTTCTGGGATTTTCCACAAAAATTCCATAAATATTATCGGAAATGGTGTGGTAATTGATCCTGTTGTTTTCCAAAAAGAAATCGAAGGATTAGAGCGTTTTAATTTAGATATTAAAAACAAATTAATCATTTCAAGAAAAGCACATTTAATTTTACCAACCCACCGTTTACTCGATGCAGCTTCGGAAGCCTCAAAAGGGAAAGCTAAAATTGGTTCTACTTTGAAAGGTATTGGTCCAACTTATATGGATAAAACTGGTAGAAATGGATTACGTGTTGGAGATATTGAATTAGAAGATTTTAAAGAACGATACAGAGCATTAGCTGACAAGCATGAAGCTATGATTAAATTTTATGATGTTGCGATTCAATACAATCTTGCGGAACTTGAAGTTGAATTTTTCGAAGCTATTGAAGACTTAAAAAAATTGACTTTCATTGATAGTGAAGAATATTTGCACCAAGCTCAAAAAGAAGGAAAATCAATACTTTGTGAAGGTGCACAAGGTTCTTTATTGGACGTTGATTTTGGAACTTATCCATTTGTGACTTCGTCAAATACTACTGCTGCCGGAGCTTGTACTGGTTTAGGAATTGCACCAAATAAAATCAAAGAAGTTTACGGGATATTTAAAGCTTACACAACACGTGTTGGAAGCGGTCCCTTCCCTACTGAAGATTTTGAAGAAGATGGAGCTACAATGGCAAGAGTTGGTAACGAATTTGGTTCTGTTACAGGAAGACAAAGACGATGCGGATGGTTGGATTTAGTAGCTTTAAAATATGCTATCCAAGTTAATGGGGTAACCCAATTAATGATGATGAAAGGAGATGTTTTATCTGGATTTGAAACCTTAAAAGTATGCACAGAGTACAATTACAAAGGTCAAAATATTGCACATTTACCTTATAATATCGAACCTGAAAATGTAACGCCAATATACAAAGAATTTAAAGGTTGGAAAGCAGATTTAACAGGAATGACCACTTATGATCAGTTACCGATAGAATTGAAAAACTATATTGACTTCATCGAAAAAGAAGTTGAAGTTCCAATTAAAATAGTTTCTGTTGGTCCCGATCGTAAACAAACAATCATAAAATAATAAAAGAAACGCTTTGAGAAATCAAGGCGTTTTATGTTTAATGCAAATTAATATGAAAGAAACCAATTTATTCAAGTCCTTTTTTGAAAGTGAAAAAGCGGGTGGATTGGTATTACTATTTGCAACTCTAATTTCTTTGTTTTTAGCCAATTCTATTTTCCAAATCGAATACCTTAAAATATGGAATTATGAAATTGGGAATCACAGTCTCGTAGAATGGATAAACGATGGGTTAATGACCATTTTCTTTCTTTTGATTGGATTAGAATTGGAGCGTGAAGTATATATCGGGGAACTTTCGTCGCTAAAAAAAGCTTCATTACCTTTAATTGGAGCTATTGGAGGAATGCTAATTCCCGCTTTGATTTATGCTGGATTTAATTATGGAACAACCACACAATCTGGTGTTGGAATTCCAATGGCTACAGACATCGCTTTTGCAATTGGAATCCTATCGCTATTAGGAAATCGAGTACCAATGTCTTTAAAAGTATTCCTTACCGCCTTAGCAGTTATAGATGATTTAGGAGCAATAATTGTGATTGCAATATTCTATACTTCAAGTATTTCTTTATTGAATTTAGGGATTGCTTTATTGATTTTAGGAGTTTTATTTATTCTAAACCGACTTAAAGTAAACAATCTAATTCCTTATTTAATTGGTGGAATACTGATGTGGTATTATATGCTGAATTCAGGAGTTCACGCTACAATTACCGGCGTTTTATTAGCTTTTGTAATTCCTTTTGGAGATGGAAGTAAGAAAAATATATCTTATAAATTACAACACATTTTACACCAACCAGTCGCATTTATCATCTTGCCTTTATTTGCTTTAGCAAATACTTGTATTGTATTAAATTCAAATTGGTATGAAGGTTTGAGTCATACAAATAGTATCGGGATAATTCTAGGATTAGTTATAGGAAAACCCATTGGTATTTGGCTATTTTCCTATTTAGGCGTACTTCTTGGAATTGGAATTTTGCCAAAAAGTTTAAAATGGAATTCCATATTCGGAGCGGCTATTTTGGGCGGAATTGGGTTTACTATGTCTATTTTTATAAGTCTCTTGGCATTCGAAAACAATGAAGATATCATCAACTCTAAAATTGCAATATTAATCGCTTCATCAATTGCAGCAATTAGTGGATATATTTTTTTAAAAATCAAACTAAAAAGGGATTAATAAAATTCATTTAAATCAATTAATAAATATATCTTAATTTGCAGCAGCATTGCTTCCTTTTTCTTAAATTTGACAAAAATTAAACCTTTGAAAAAGTACTTATTTCTTATAAATAGCTGCATCATCCTTTTCAGTTTGCAAACGATAATGGCTCAGACGCCAAAGAAAATTATCATTGAACATTCCGATTTTGCAGATATCAATCAAATAGAAATTCCTGATGCTGCATTATTAACTGGTAACGTGCGTGTGAATCATGACGGCGCGATATTAACCTGTAATAAAGCTTATTGGTTTCAAAAAGAAAATTACATCAAAGCCTTTGGAAACGTACAAATTATTCAAGGAGACTCGTTAACAATGACCAGCAAATATGCCGAGTACAATGGCAATATTAAACAAGCATATGCAACCGGCGATGTGGTTTTGAGATCACCAGATATGTCGTTAGTAACAGATACTTTGAACTTTAATAGAAACAGTCAAGAAGCCTATTATACTACTGGAGGAGTAATTAACAACAAAGGAAATTCGTTGAAAAGTAAATCAGGAAAATACTATGTAGCCCAGAAAAAATACCAGTTTTTAACCGCTGTTGTAATAAAAACTCCTGAAAATATTATCAAATCAAATCACTTGGATTATTATACTAATTCGGGTCATTCCTATTTGTTAGGGCCATCAACAATTGATGGAAAAGACAACAAAATCTATACAGAAAACGGTTTTTACGATACCAAAAAAGACATTGCTCGATTGCAACGAAATTCCAAAATAGAATACAATAATCGTTTAATAGAAGGTGATAGCTTGTTTTATAATATGAAAAGAGGATTTGCATCAGCAACCAACAATGTAAAAATTACCGATACCGTAAATAAAATCATTGTAAAAGGACATTATGCTGAAATTTATAAGTTTAAAGACTCTGTTTATGTTACCAAAAGAGCCTTAGCGATTAGCTTAATTGAAAAAGATTCGATTTATATTCACGCTCAAAAATTAATGATTACAGGTAAAGAAAACAACAGAATAATTCGTGGTTTCAAAGATGCAAAGTTCTATAAAATAAATTTAAGCGGTAAGTGCGATTCCATTCATTCCGATCAGAAAAAAGCACTTACAAAACTCATTGGAAGACCAATTCTATGGAATTTTGAAAACCAAATGACGGGCGATATAATGCATCTAATTGGCAATAATGACACCGAAAAATTAGACTCTCTCAAAGTGTTAAGCAACGCGTTTATAGTCTCTAAAGACACCATTGGAACAGGTTTTAATCAAGTTAAAGGTCAAAATTTATATGGGAAATTCAAAGACAAAACCCTTGATAACGTAGATATTATAAAAAATACTGAAGTCATTTATTACATGCGAAATGACAAACAAGAACTCATTGGAATTAATAAAAGTGTTTGCAGTAAAATAAATCTGAAATTGGATAAAAATAAAATCGATGATTTGACTCTTTTTGACAAACCAGATAGCGATATTTATCCTGAGAAAGAATTACCCGAAAATGCAAGAAAATTGAGAGGATTTATTTGGCGTGGTGACGAACGAATAAAATCAATTGACGATTTATTTACCAAAGAAGAAAACGAAATGAACGAAAAAATCGTGAAAGCAAGTAAAGCCTTAAAAGCCAAAGCGGATGTTCCGATGAAAGTCCGAAAAGAAACCTTAGAATACAAAGACAAATAAAAAAGTAAATTGAACAACGATTTCCTAAAATACCAAGCCCAAACGTCTCCTTACCCACTCGGGATGGAAGTTTCGCACGCCATTGGGTCTTATATATACGATACCAACAACAAAAAATACCTTGATTTTGTAGCTGGCGTTTCAGCTTGCACGCTCGGACATCAGCATCCACGAGTGAATAATGCAATTAAAAATCAATTGGATAAATATTCGCACGTAATGGTTTACGGAGAATATTCCCAAAGCCCAGCAGTAAAATATTGTAAATTATTAGCCGACCATCTTCCCTATCCATTAAAAAAAACCTACTTAGTAAATTCAGGAACCGAAGCTACCGAAGGCGCATTAAAATTGGCCCGACGCATTACTGGAAGAAGTCAATTGATTTCTTGCCACAATGCCTATCACGGAAATACAATGGGCTCGTTGAGTGTAATGGGATTTGAAGAACGCAAGCAAGTTTTCCGCCCATTAGTTCCCGATGTCGATTTTATAACCTTCAATAACGAAGACGATTTACAGAAAATAACCACAAAAACAGCTGGGATTATCTTAGAGACCATTCAGGGCGGCGCTGGATTTATTCAACCTTTCAATGGATTTTTAAAAAAAGTACGCGCCCGATGCACTGAAGTAGGTGCCATAATGATTCTCGACGAAATCCAACCCGGTTTTGGACGAACAGGAAAATTATTCGGATTTCAAAACTACTATGTCGTTCCCGATATTGTAATTATGGGAAAAGGAATGGGAAGCGGAATGCCCGTTGGTGGTTTCACAGCCTCTGAAGCACACATGGATTTATTGAGCAATAACCCTAAATTAGGCCACATAACCACCTTTGGGGGACACCCTGTAATTGCAGCAGCCTGCCTTGCCACTCTACAAGAATTAACTGAAAGCACCTTAATGTCGGATGCAATTCACAAAGAAAAATTATTCAGAAAACTCCTTATTCACCCATTAATAAAAGAAGTTCGAGGCGAAGGATTAATGTTAGCAGCCATGACCGAATCTCCAGATATTACGACCAAAGTAATCTTAAAATGCCAAGAAAAAGGTCTCATTTTATTCTGGTTATTATTTGAAGGTTGCGCCATCAGAATCACACCGCCATTAACCATTTCAGAAAGCGAAATTGAAGAAGGGTGTCAAATAATTCTTCAAGTCATGGACGAAATCTTAAAAGAAATCTAAGTTTTATTAGAAGCTATTCCTGCTATCATTCCAATCCTCAATATTGCTTCATCCTGAGCAATATTAAGGGATTTTCCCTTCTATCAGGGCTAAAAAATCACCTATAAATAAACTGTTTTTTGTTAATTAAATTGTTCACAAAAAAAAGTATTCAATTCCAAAATTAGAATTATATTCTTACCTTTATTAAAGGATAAATTAAACAAAATAAGCATGCATATAAGCGACGAAGAAGACGAGTACAAATTATCCTTATCAAAGTTTGAGTCGATGTTGAAAACCAACAAAGTGCTCTTTTTTGATTCCGAAGAATTTGAAGAAATTATCCTTCACTACCTTGATATGGGCAAGCCAGCTTTGGCTAAAAAAGCCCTGAAATTAGCTCTGGAACAACACCCAAGATCCACCGGATTAAAATTAGTACAAGTAGAAATGTTAGTTTTTGAAGACAAACTTGATCTTGCAGAAAAGTTGTTAAATGAATTGTATGCAATAGAACCTACCAACGAAGAAATCTATATTCAAAAAGCTAATATTTATTCGAAAAAAGACAACCACGAAAAAGCAGTTGAATTACTTCAAATTGCCCTAAAATATACTGATGATTATGCCGATGTTTACAATTTAATTGGAATGGAATACCTTTTCATGGACAAATTAGAATTGGCCAAAGAAAATTTTATCAAGTGTTTGGAAGAAGATACCGAAGACCAAGCCGCATTGTATAATGTGGTTTATTGCTTCGAATTTTTAGATAAAAACGATGAAGCAATTGAGTATTTGACTAAATACACCGATAAAAATCCATACAGTGAAATTGCATGGCATCAAATTGGAAGGTTGAATTACGGATTGAAAAAATACGAGGAGGCACTTCGAGCTTTCGAATATGCTACATTAATTGACGATGAATTTCTTGGTGCCTACATGGAAAAAGCAAAGGCTTATGAAAGACTGAAAATGTATGAAAAAGCAATTGAAAGTTACACTAGAACAATCGAATTAGACGAAGCAACATCTTATGCCTTACTTCGAATGGGTAAATGCTATGAAAAATTAGGTAAAAAAGCATTAGCAATTAAATATTTCAATAAAACAGTTCACGAAGATCCTTTATTAGACAAAGGTTGGATTGCCATTACTGATTTTTATGTTCGTCAAAAGAAATTTGAAAAAGCACTTTATTTTGTAAATAAAGCGTTGAATATTGATAACCAAAATCGTTTTTATTGGAAACGATTTGCAGCCATTAACAAGGAACTGAATTTATTTGAAGAAGCTGAATTTGGCTATAGAAAAGCGGTTGAATTTGGCGATTACCAATTGGATACTTGGTTGTTTTGGGTTGATATTCTTCAATATTTAGGTGAATTTGAAAGTGCAATTCATACTTTATTGCAAGCTTCAGAATATTTTCCTGAAGAATACGAAGTAGAATACCGATTAGCAGGATTGTATTTCATGATTCACGATGAATCCAAAGCAAAATTCCATTTAAGCAACGGGCTTCGATTGAGCTTCAGCAATAAAACCATCCTTGAGGAATTATTTCCTGTGGTTTGGACACGTAAAATGGTGCAAAACGCAATCAATAAATGTTCAAAATAATTATTGAATGGCAAAACACCAATTTGGATTAGTTGGGAAGAATATTAGTTATTCTTTTTCGAAAGGTTATTTTGGAGAAAAATTTGAAAAGCTAAATTTGGTAGACTATTCCTATGACAATTTAGACTTACAAAATATTGAAGAATTTTCAGAATTCATTAAACGAAATCCAACTATTTCTGGACTAAATGTTACCATTCCTTACAAAGAAGCAATTATTCCTTTTCTCGATGAATTATCGAAACGAGCAACTGAAATTGGGGCTGTAAATACAATTAAAATTACAAAATCTGGGAAATTAAAAGGGTTCAATACCGATTACCATGGATTTCAAAAATCATTAGAACCTTTATTAAATGTAAACCACAAAAAAGCACTTATTTTAGGAACTGGGGGCGCATCAAAAGCAGTAGCCTATGCGTTAAAACAAATAGGAATTCCTTATTTATTTGTTTCTAGAAAAGCTATTGTTAATTCTATTGGTTACAACCAAATTAATGAAAAAACATTTGAAGAATTTCAAATAATAATTAATTGTACACCAGTTGGGACTTTTCCAAATACAAATTCTTGTCCTGAAATCCCATATGAATATTTCACATCCATCCATATTGCCTTTGATCTAATCTACAATCCCGCAGAAACCTTATTTTTAAATAAAGCAAAGGAACAAGGAGCAATAATCAAAAATGGTTTGGAAATGTTGACTCTTCAAGCCGAAAAATCATGGGCTATTTGGGGATTATAAACTCTGAATTTAGAAATTAGCAAAATAATCAAACTTTTTTGAGAAAAAATCAGTTTAAATATCAAAAAATCTTTGAATTTTGATTGGTCTTTTGCTATCTTTCGTGCTTTAAAAAATATGAACCTTAAACATTTTAAAAATGTTAGAAGAAAAGAATGATAACCTGTCAGTTGAAACAAACGAGACAGATGGAAGTGTAGAAAACGGATCACAAGAAGTGATTCAAACAGAAGCTCACGAAGTTGAAGAAGTTACAACTGAGCCTATTGCATCTGAAGCAATTGAAGTTGCTGAAGAAGTGACTGAAACAAATGATGCAATAACAGCAATTGAAAATGAAAATGCAGCAGAAAATGAAGATGAAACGCTAAAAGAGCGTCATGAAATTCCGATGCTAGATTACGAATCATTGTCAATGGAAGAATTAATAGCCGAGTTAGAAAAACTTAGTTCTGTTGAAAAAATAATGTCGGTTAAGGACCATGTAGAAGAGATAAAAAATTCATTTTTACCAAAATATTACCATTTTATTGACGAAAAAAAAGAAGAATTTAATGCTGAAAACCCCGAATCGAAAGACGAATTCCATTATCATTTTCCATTAAAATCTAAATTTGATCAATTGTATTCTTCATATAGAGATAAAAAGAATGCTCATTTTAAGAATTTACAAAATAACTTAAAAAATAATCTTGAAGTTCGATTAGCCATAGTTGAAGAATTAAAAGAGCTAATTAAACCACAAGAAAACATAAAGGATACACTTAAACATTTCAACGAATTAAGAGAGCGTTGGAAAAATGCAGGTGCAATTCCAAAGGACAAATACAATCACGTTTGGAATAATTATCATTTCCATGTTGAGAATTTCTACGATTATTTACACTTGGATCGAGAAGCGCGCGACTTAGATTTCAAACACAATTTAGACCAAAAACTGAAAATAATCTCACGCGTTGAAGAATTAGTAGGCGAAGCTGATATTAACAAAGCATTTCGTGAATTACAAGATTTACACAAAATTTGGAAAGAAGATATAGGTCCAGTTTCGAGAGAAAATCGCGAGGAAATTTGGAATCGATTTAGCGAATTAACCAAACAAATGCACGATAAACGAGAACTTTTGTTTGAAGCGCAACGTGGAACTGAGAAAGAAAATTTAGAACGTAAAAAAGTAATTATTGCTCAAATTGAAGTGTTAGCTACAGAGAAAGTTAATGCTCATAGCCAATGGCAATCACAAATAGATAAAGTTGAAGCATTGAGAGCTGCATTTTTCGCGGCTGGTAAAGTACCGGCTGAAGTAAACGAAAGTACTTGGAATGAATTCAAAACCGCAGTTCGTAATTTCAATACCTTTAAAAATTCATTTTATAAGGATATTAAAAAAGAACAACAAGATAATTTGAATAAAAAAATGGAATTAGTTGCTAGAGCAAAAGCACTCCAAACAAGTGAGGATTTTACGACGACAACACCATTAATGAAGCAAATTCAAGAAGAATGGAAATTGATTGGACACGTTCCAAGAAAGTATTCAGATTCAATTTGGGCTGAGTTTAAAGCTGCTTGCAATCATTATTTTGAAGTATTAAAGGCACAGAAAAATGAAGCTAATTCTGAAGAAATGGAATCATTTGAGAAAAAGAAAGCATATTTAGAACAACTTAGAGAATTTCAATTAATTGGTGAACACAAAGCTGATTTAGATGCAATTAAATTGCATATTGAAAATTGGAAAGGTTTAGGGAAAGTTCCTTTTGCAAGACGACATATTGAAGGTAAATTCAATAAAATATTAGATGCTTTATTTGAAAAATTAAGCTTAAGTAAAAAAGAAACTGAAATGGCTAGATTTTCAAATAGAGTAGGAAATTTATCAGAATCTAATGATACTCGAAAAATTGAAAATGAAAAGATATTCATCATGCGCAAAATTGATGAAGTTCAAAATGAAATCTTCCAATTAGAAAATAATATTCAGTTTTTTACCAATACTAAAAATGCTAAGAAAGAAAATTCAATTGTATTAGAAGTTCGAAAAAATATTGAAATTCAGAAAGAAACGCTTGAAGTTTGGAAAGAAAAACTAAAGCAAATTAGAAGTATAAATGTAGAATAAACTGTACTACTTTAAACGTAAAAAACCTCGAATTGCGAGGTTTTTATGAAATAGTATCTTTATATTTTTTATATTATTTTAAAAAAAATCTCAATAATCTTGAACCAATTTTACGTTCTATTCCACCTCTGGTGGTAGGTATTCCAGTTTTTCTAGCAATCTTTTGCTTCATTTGTGTAATACCCAATAATCTGTTTAAAGAAAATGAAAAACCATACTTTTTCATAATTAATTTTTTATAGTATGTACCTTATTGAATTAGCCGCTCCTGGTTTTTTAACATGCTTAATTGATTTATTTAAATATAAATCAGAAATTTCTGATACTGCTATTTCTCCATTAAAACCCCACCGGTTATTGAATTTATTATTATTAGTGGTTACTGGATACCAATCCGAAATTTTATAAACAGCTATAATGATACCTTGATACTCAGCAAGAGCATATTTAACAACATTCCTTCTAGACTCCCCAACTCTCCAAGCTTGTTTTGTAGCTTCATAAATACTTGTATTTTTAGATTTTGCTTTTAAATAATTTTTATTGATATTTATGATAATAACCTCGTGAAACAATTTTTCAAGTTTGGGAGCATTATACAATCTGATAATTTCATCAGTAGTTTTAATTCCATAAAAATTGCTTTCATGCCCTAGTGCTTTATTCTTAAGTTTCTCATCAAAGAAATTTATAAAATCTATTAAAGTTGATTCTAACAAAAATGATACGCTTTCATTTAATCCATGTCTAATTATTATGTGTTTTATCTCTAAACCACTATTTATAATTGAAATAATTTCTTCAGCTTTCAAACTGATACTGTTGAAGTCTTTATTCTTGAGCACCTCTTCTTTGTGAGCAAATACCCTATTTTCTTTTCCTTTACCTATATAAAAAGGTTTATTATTAATTGGATTTATAAGAGCATAAACATAATACTTTAATTTATCGGCAGTAAGATTGTCAAACATAACTCCTATTTATTTTCTTTTTTTAGCTTCGGCTTTTCTTTTACGTTCGGCAGCTGCTCTTTCACGTTCTCTTTTTTTTGCCTCTGCGACTCTTTTACGCTCAGTTGAAGCTCTTTCTCGTTCTCTTTTTTTAACTTCTGATGCTCTTTTTCTTTCAGCCGAGGCACGTTCCCGTTCTCTTTTTTTATTTTCAGCTGTTCTTTTTCTTTCTGCAGCTGCACGTTCCCTTTCTCTTTTTTTTGCTTCAGCAATTCTCTTTCGTTCTTCTGGAGTACTCATAATCTTTAATTTTATTTTTAAATTGAAATTATTTAATCAAAATTTATTTTTTGAATTAAATAACTTTATGCACAAAAATTTTAAAATCATAGTTGTTTTAAAAAAATTATAACCTAGAAGCGTTCCCTATGGTTAAACCATTATCAACTAAATTTTTAGCTGTTTTATCCTTTATTTGAACTTTAATACCAAATTTTTGATCAAATAAATCTTCAACTTGACCCACTTTCATGCTTGCTTTTATTTTTAATTCTTCTTTTGAATTTGAATTAACGTCTTTAGTAGTTTTTTTGTTTAATGCTGAAAGAGTTAATGTATCTTCGGCAATCATATTTCCTTTATAAAAAACCAACGAGAGATCAAAAGCCTCTTTAAAATCTTTTGAAATTGTTTTTAATTTTTTATTTGGCGCAACGCTAAATTCCGCGTTTTTAAATCGATCTTTAATATTGTTTAATAGTCCCATTTTTGTTGTTTTTAAATTTATTATTAAGAAATAAGACACTACACACTGCCTAATTATTTTACTTTTAATGATTTGAACTTAAATTATTATTAATTAAATAAAATAAGCCTAATAATATTAACAAAATTAAAATGATAATCCACCAATAGTTAATTTTCTTTTCAGAATTTTGAATACCATTTAAGAAGCTAGGATTGATTACTTTAATATCATAACTTCCTTTATTAAAGGCCATTTTCTTCTCAACTTTTGTAACTCGGACACCGTATTGAGCAACATGATCAATTAGATTTTGTAAATCATTTTCACCAGTTTCAGTATCATTAGATTCCCAAGATTTAGATACTAAAATTTCTATTCCATCAGAAGTGAAAAATGTTTCTCCAGGCTCCACAAAATGAGAAGCGCTTATATCCAGACCTTCTGCTTCAGATTGTTTTCTGATTTCACCCGATTGAACTACCCCGTATAAACGATTGGTATATGGTTTAAAAAGTGATTTATAATTTTTAGGTGCTGCTGGATTTATTGAATCTGGAAGCATCAATTTTAACTCTGAAAAAGTGATTTTTGGATATAAAGTAAAAATTGCATCAACAACTCCTAAAGCGGTTCTATTCATAGCTTTTCCTGAAACTTCAATTACGCCTTTTTTTAATTCTGAAATTTGGCTTTGTGTTAGATTGTCAAATGTTTTTATTTTGGTGTTCATAATTATAATTTAATAGTTAAATTTTATTTTTGAAAAATTATTAATAATTCAATTCCACGCTCCTTTTTGACAACCTGCAGCTTCTTTTTCTCTGTTTAATTCTGTTAATGTTTTTTCGTCTCCAGATCCAGATGTGTAAAATCGAGATCCCTTAGAATCAGTATAACATATTTGTACATACAACCCGAAAATTTCGTTGAACTCCTGTTCAATTGTTTTTACTTTTTTTCTTCCTGAAAATGAAATCGTTCCACTTCCTGTTTTTTCTCTTACTTCAGTTAGAGTTTTTTCTGAATCTAAAGAATAAATTGTTTCCCCTTTTTTTGCTTTTGCCGCCATTGAAGAAGAATGAATATGAATACTTAAATATGGAAAATGCTCATTAAATTCTTTTTTTAGTGTTTTTAGTTTTTTTGATCCTGTTGTAGTTACTTCTCTTGCCATATTATTCAAGTTTAAAAAAGAGGGTAAAATCATAATTACCCTCCTCTATATTAATTTATTACAATTTACCAGCTTGAGTTAATGTCATTTCGTTACCCGCTAATTTTGAATTGTCAGCGTTAGCAATTTGTACTTTAATTCCGAATGTTTCTTTAAAATACTTTTCAACATTCTCTACTCTACTTCTAGCGCCAAGCTCTAAATTACCGCCAGGATTATCTGTCTTTGATAATTCACTAATTTTCATTTTATCATCCGCAAATTTAATTCCATTGTAAATTCTAATGTTACAACTAAATTCTTTTGAAAATTGAGATTTAATACTCTGTACAGAACTTGCTTTTGTTACTTTAATTGTTGCCATATTTTTATAGATTTTTATTTATTGCCTACTCCTTTTTAAAGTAGTTTTTCAGCTTATTTCTACTATTATAAAATATACTAAAATGATCTAGCTATTAATTAAAAAAGCAATTTTCATTAATCTCTAAGCTTTGTGAAATTAATTTACATAAACCAATTGATTTACTATCAATTTTTCAAATATATTAATATAAAAAGATTATTTTAGCCCATAATTAGCCCATTATATATGAACAGTAATACACACAACCAATTAAGAATAGAAATTCAAAAAAAGTTTGGTAGCACTATAAAAAAACAATCAGATTTAAAATTGCTGTTACTTTCTATAGAAAATTGCACTCAAAAGTATATTGGTTTTAATACTATAAGACGTTTTTTTGGTTTCTTAAATTATACAAATCCTAATTTAAATACCTTAAATATTCTTAGTCAATATTTGGGGTTTTCTAACTATAGTTCATATCAAAAAAAGAAGATAAGTGAGGATGAATGGTTCATTTGGAATCAAATTATAAAAATCGAATTAAGTGAAATTATTTCTGAAGAGGATATTATTTGGCTACAAACTCAGTTAAGAACCTATGAATATCATCTTAAAATTGCTTCTATTTTTAAAACATTAATATATCGAAAAAAATACGATAGTTTAAATGCATTTATAGATCCAAGGATTTTCGATTTTGAGGAGTCGGATAGATTAAAAATAGCTTCTAACATATGTTTATTATTTCGGAGTTTAGATTATAATACTGTTAATGAAGTAGTTATAAAATTATCGCCAAATAACACTTTTAGAGAAAATATTTTGCATTGGTTTATAGATTACTCTTATCTAAATGGTTATTATGGAAGTATAATTCAAGAGGTTAAAAAATATGCTTTACCAGAAAGTCATGAATTACTTTATTATGATTTAATATTGAATTTAAATAATTTCTTGTCTTGTAAAAAAAAAATTGAACTAATAAGTTTAGATAGAATTAAACCCAATTTTTATATCGTTTTAAAAGGTAGATGTTATGGCT
>NZ_JBIKQP010000039.1:0-16392 GCF_044349645.1 Flavobacterium sp.
AAGGTGTAATTCCTTTTTTAGTTAAAAACACTCTATTAAAGTAGCTCAAGGTTTCAAATCCACATTCAAAAGAAATTTGACTAACCGTTTTGTCCGACTGAATTAATAAGCGACATGCTTCATTGATTCTAATCTCGTTTAAGTAATCTGAATAGGTTTTGCCAGTTGCCTTTTTAAAAAATTTACAAAAATTGCTTTCAGTCAAATAAATTATGTCGGCAACCTCCTTCAAGTAAATTTTATTCTGATAATTATTTTGAATAAACAAACAAACTTTATTAATCCGTACTTCACTTTTTTTTGAAACAACGTTGTGAAATGTATTTGGAGCTATGAATTTTATCTGTTTTTTTGATAAAATATCTAAAATTGAAATCAACTTCAAAATCCGATCTACGCCATTAGTTTCAGTTAACTCAATAATTTTTGAAACTAACTGATCATCAGGTTCGAAATTAATTCCTCGAAGTGAGCTATCAAGCAATTTCTTAATTAATAAACTTTCATTCAATTCTAAAAAAGGTGAAATAAATTCGCTTGAAAACTGAATTACAATTGCATCAGAATTAACATCTCCATCCGCTTTACCAGACCAAGTATGTGGCAAATTACTACCTAACAATACCAAATCACCATCAGCATAAGGTTCGTAGGAATTTCCTACAATTCGATATCCATTTCCTTTGACTATATAAGTCAATTCAAATTCTGGGTGATAATGCCATTTGAATTGAAAATACGGAACTTGGTAACGAAAAACATGAAAACTGGATATTCCTTGGTTCGTTTTGATGTCTTCTAATATTGCTTTCATAATAACAAATTAACTTTTAAAATTGAAAAGTAAATAAATTAATTCAATATAGTGTTATATTTAAACAAATTAATGTTACTTGATTTTCAATCAAATCAATAATTTTGAAATTGATAATTACAATTATTTAAATTAATAACAATGCAAACACTTTCTAAATCAATATCAGATTTTTTAAATGAACCTTATTCATTAAGTCAAGAACAAATTGATTTTTACCAGAAAAATAGATTTATAAAATTAAAAGAAGTTTTAAATCCAGAAACGGTTGAGTTTTTTAATGAAATTATTTCAAACCAAGTTGACGAAATGAACCAAGAGCAAACTGCATTGGAAGATAGAACAACTTATGGAAAAGCATTTCTCCAATTATTTAATTTATGGACAGAAAACCCAATTGTAAAAGAATTAATTTTCAGTAAACGAATAGCAAAAATTGCTTCCGATTTAATGGAAGTCAATGGTGTTCGCTTGTACCACGACCAAGCTTTATTTAAAGAAGGCGGTGGCGGAATCACTCCTTGGCATGCCGATCAATATTACTGGCCATTAGAAACCGACAAAACAATTACTGCTTGGATGCCGCTGCAAGAAACGCCTTTAGAAATGGGGCCGTTGGAATTCAGCGCTGGAAGTCACACTATTGTGGAAGGCCGAGAATTAGAAATTGGTGATGAAAGTGAAGAAGTTATCCAAAAGAAATTGCGTGTAACTGATTTCAAACATGTAATTGAAGCGTTTGATTTAGGTGAAATTAGTTTTCACTCTGGTTGGGTTTTTCATCGTGCTGGTGCAAATGTGACTAACGAAATGAGAAAAGTGATGACTATCATATACATGGATAAGGACATGCATTTGAAAAATCCCGATAATAAAAACCAAATTCACGATTGGAATACTTGGTGTCCGGGTGCTAAAATTGGAGAAATAATTAACTCCCCAATTAATCCTATTTTATATTCAAAATAATTATGAACATAAAATTTATATGTACTTTTTGGGGTTGTGAAAATCAATCAGCTAAAGAATTTCTATCTAATGTAATTTCGAATGGTTATGATGGTGTTGAAATTAATTTTCCTGATAATTCTGAATTTATTGAGGAATTTACAGCTGAATTAGAAAAAATAAGAGCTACAATTAATACTGACTTCATTTTTATAGCCCAACAAGTTTTATCAAATAAATCTGAGTCGGTAAACGAATATAGTCAACGAATATCCGAAAGACTTGAATTTTTAGCAAAATTAAAACCTAATTTTATTAATTCTCACACCGGAAAAGATTATTATAATTTTAGTGATAATTGTAAGATTATCGAAATTACCGAGACCATATCTAAGAAATATGATATTCCGATAATACATGAAATTCATCGCGGGAGGTTTTCATTTCATTTAAAAACACTACATCAGTATTTAGAATTATTTCCAAAATTAAAATTAGTAGCCGATTTTTCTCATTTCTGTGTAGTATCCGAAAGTAATTTAGAGGATCAAAAAGAATTGTTGACGAAAATTTATCCTAAAATAAAACATATTCATGCAAGAGTGGGATTTGAACAAAGCCCACAAGTAAATAATCCATTTGCACCAGAATGGCAATCTTATCTTGAAAGATATATAAATTGGTGGAAAGAAATTATAGAATATCATAAAAAAAGAAATTGCAATCAAATTACTTTAACACCTGAATTTGGACCTTTCCCCTATATGCCCGAAGAACCATTTTCCAAAAAACCACTTTCAAATCAATGGGAAACCAACCTACAGATGAAAAAACATTTACAACAAAATCTTTAAGTCATGAAATTACTCCTTCTACAAAGTCGAGGAAAATATTTGATAAAAATAAATACTAGTTTGGAACAAATGAATTCTTTATGGCAATAAAAAAATTAATAATTGTACTACTTTTTGTCATTGGATTTAATCCAATGTTAGCACAAAGTAATTCAAAATTTGTAAACACCTTTATAGGAACTGATGGAACAGGACATACCTACCCTGGCCCATCATTGCCTTTTGGAATGGTTCAACCCGGCCCTGATAATAGTGTTGAAGGATGGAATCACACCAGCGGATATCAATATAAAGACACCTTACTTCTAGGCTTTTCGCAAATGCGTTTTAGTGGAACTGGAATTGGCGAAATGGGAAATATACTATTGTTGCCATTTAATGAAAATAAGTCAAAACTTAAAAATAGTTACTATAAAAACTCTGAAACAGCCACTGTGGGTTATTATTCAATATTGAAAAAAGACGATGTAAAAGTCGAACTCACCTGTTCAGATAGAGTGGCTTTTCATAAATACACTTATCCTGATAATAAAGGTAAATTGTTATTGGATTTCCAACACGGAATTCAATTTTTAAATGACAGTTTGGTTTTAGAAAGTGATATTAAAATTGAAAATCCAAATACTATTTCTGGTTATTGTAAAACCAAAGGTTGGGTAACAAAAAAATATTTCTTTACGATTAATTTCGAAACGCCTTACTCTGAATTGATAGAACTACCGAAAGAAAAAAAACAGAATGCTCCAAAATATATTTTAGATTTTGAATTGCCAAAAAGCAACATCTTACAAGTAAAAATAGCTCTATCAACTGTTAGTATTGAAGGTGCTAAATCCAATTTAAAATCTGAAATACCCAATTGGAATTTCAATAATATCAAAGAAAAAGCAGAAAAAATTTGGGATGAATACTTGAATCGAATTGACATTCAAGCAACTCAAAAACAAAAAGAAATCTTTTATACCTCTTTATACCATTTATTTTTACAACCTTCAAATATTGCAGATATAGATGGTAAATATCGAGGTTCAGATGGTATTGTTTCGGTTGCACCAAATAAGGAATACTACTCTACCCTATCGATTTGGGATATTTATCGAGGTGCTTTTCCATTGTTACAAATAATTGCCCCTGAAAAAATTGATGGAATTATAAATACAATGTTAATCCACCATAAAGCAGCTGGTTTTTTACCCATTTGGACAGCTTGGGGACAAGACAATTATTGCATGATTGGGAACCACTCTATTCCAATGATTTTATCCGCATACCAAAACGGATTCAAAGGATTTGATAAAAAGGAAGCTCTCAAAGCGATGATTGAAACTTCTACAAAAAGTCATTTTAATTCAAATTGGGAATTGTACAATAAATACGGTTATTATCCATTTGATAAATTGGATAACGAAGCCGTTTCAAGAACTTTAGAAAGTGGTTATGATGATTGGTGTGTGGCTGAAATGGCAGAAAAATTGAACGATAAAAAAACAAATTCAGATTTCACCAAAAGAGCCAATTATTACAAAAATCTATTTGATAAATCAACCCAACTTTTTCGAGGTAAAGATACTAATGGTAATTGGAGAACACCATTTGATCCATTAACAGCTACCTCTCCAATGAACAATCCAGGCGATTATACCGAAGCCAATGCTTGGCAATATTTTTGGACGCCAGCGCAATATGATATTGATGGAATGAAAAAATTACTTGGTGGAACATCCGCATTTACCATAAAACTAAATGATTTCTTTACAATTGAAAGCAAAAATCCAAATAAATTTTTAGGTCAGGAAGCGATGATCGGACAATATGCTCATGGAAACGAACCAAGTCATCATATTGTATATTTATATGCTTATTCTGATACACCCAAAGTGGGTCAAAAATACATTCGTACAATAATAAATAACTTTCATGACAATACTCCAAATGGAATGATCGGAAATGACGATTGTGGGCAAATGAGTGCTTGGTATATTATGTCTTCTCTTGGTTTTTACCCAGTAAATCCAGCGAATAGTGAATTTGTGCTTGGTATTCCGCAATTTAAAAAGGCGACTTTACATTTGAAAAATAAAAAAACTTTTACAATTAATGCTATTAATTTTTCTTCAAAAAATAATTATCAAGAAAATCCAAAACTTAATAATTCTGTTTTAACAAGACCATTTATTAAATATACCGAAATAATGTCTGGTGGTAATTTAAATTTCCAAATGACTAATAAATAAACTTTTTTATGAAAAAAATATTCCTAGCCTTATTACTACTGTTTTGTTTATCTATGAATTCACAAGATAAAAAACAAAATAAAGTTTTAGAAAAATATCAAATTCTTCCATTTGGTAGTATAAAACCCTCTGGATGGCTAAAAAATCAAATGCAAAAAGATGTGGATGGTTTTGTCGGAAATCTAGATAAATTGGTCTCTGACTTGATCAACGATCCAATTTATAGTTCGGGAAGACTTCACAAAAACAGTAAATTGAAAGATTTAGGAAACAATAAAGAAGGTGATACAGAAGGATCGGAACAATACAAATGGTGGAATAGCGAAACGCAATCCAATTGGTGGGACGGATATATCAGAAATGTAATACTACTTAATGATAAAAAAGGATTGGAAAAAGTAAAAAACTACGTTCAAAAAACTCTTCAATCGCAAGATAAAGATGGTTATATTGGCATTTACGATAAAGAGTTGCGATACAATTTCAATTCAGAAAATGGAGAACTTTGGTCGAAAACAACAATGTACCGAGGATTGTTGGCCTATTATGAATATTCAAAAGATCCAAAATTATGGAAAGCAATTGTGAAAGCAGTCGATAATGTGATGACCAATTATCCTATAAATAATTCAAGCCCGTATTCATCTGGAAAGGAATTTAATGGTGGTGTTTCTCACGGATTGACATTTACCGATGTATTGGATAAAATGTATCAAATAACAGGCAACACAAAATATACCGATTATGCCCTATTTTTATTTAAAGACTTTTGCAAAACGTATCAATCTGAAAAAGACGTTCAATTAGAAAATATCTTAAATCCAAATTACAAATTGCAATCCCATGGCGTTCATACCTATGAACATTTACGACCGCTTATTGTAGCTGCTTATGCATCAAATGATGAAGAATTACAAAAAGCACTTCAAATTTATATTCAAAGAATTGAAAAATCTACCACTTTAACCGGTGGAGCCATTGGAGATGAATGGATTGCCCAAAGAACAGCAAACGCAACAAATACCGGTTATGAGTATTGCTCTTTGCATGAATTATTAGACAGTTATACGGTATTATTTCAAAAACAAGGAAGCAGTAAATCTGCCGAAATGGTAGAAACTATTTTTTATAACGCCGCACAAGGATCAAGAAACCCAGATCATTCTTGTATTGCTTATTTAAAAACTGATAATTCATTTGGAATGGATGGTACAAAAAACGGTGAAGTAGAAACCAACAGAAAACAAACTAGGTATAAATATTCCCCGGCTCACCAAGATGTTGCGGTTTGTTGCAACCCGAATGCAGGTAGAATCACTCCCTATTTTATTGAGAAATCTTGGATGAAAGAAAGTGATACTATTTTGGTCAACGTCTTATTGATGCCCAATTCAGTTGAAACTAAAATTCAAAATCAATTGGTTAAAATCGAAACGGTTACTGAATATCCTTTTCAAAACAAATTTACTTTTAGGATTTCAAATCCAAAATATGCTCAATTTATTATCAAAATTAGAAAACCCTCTTGGGCAACTAAAGTGGTTACTAATGAAAGTTATACTATTGATAATGAGTTTTTAGTATTTGATAGAAAAATTGGTGCTGAAGATAAAATCCAAATTGAGTTTCTAACAGAAATTCAAATAAAAGAAGATGCAAATAAAGAAAAACATTTTAGTTATGGTGCTTTATTTTATGCAAAATCATTTGAATCAATTGAGCAAAAAGGAAAAACCTATTTAACCAATTTTGATGATTTTTTATATACTTCCAAAGATAAAAGTAGCTATGAATTCATAACCGAAAATCAAGCGAAATTTAATAATGGGAAAATAGAGATTAAAGCAAAAAACAAGTCGAATAATCAAATTGAAACCATACAACTTGTTCCTTTTGCCAAAACTATTTTGAGACAGGTAAGCTTTTAAAAGTTATTTAGAATTCAACCATAGGTCTCTAAACTTTCTCTTTGTATCATATGTTGTTGCTTGTTTTTCAATATTGAAATAACGATTGTCTCTAGGGTCATTTCCAACGGCTGCTAAATAGGCCCAATTTCCCCAATTACTGCATACATCATAATCAATTAATTGTTGTTCAAAATAAGCAGCACCCAATCTCCAATCCAATTTCAAGTCATTACATAAATAGCTAGCAACATTTTGACGACCTCGATTACTCATAAATCCAGTGAGTTTAAGTTCAATCATATTGGCATCAACAAATTCAATTCCCGTTTTTCCCTCTATCCAATTCTGCAATTTTTGACTATCATTATTCACTTTACGTGTTGTACTGTATTTAATTCCAGAGGGTTGAAAAAATTTGGATTGGTGTTTCTTCATCATAAATCTAAAATAATCACGCCATAATAATTCAAAAACCAACCAATAAGTAGAATCATTTGCTCCAAATTCTGTTTCATATTTTTTCAATTCTCGATATATAAATCTTGGAGATATACAACCTAAAGCCAACCAAGCAGAGAATTTTGAGGAATAGTCCTCTCCTACCAAACCGTTTCGAGTTTCTTTATAATTTGAAATACAATTGGTTTCAAAAAAATAGTGATTTAATCTTTTAATAGCCATTGACTCTCCACCTTTAAATTGCATTGCGGCTCTAGGATCAATTTTTTGAAAAGTCAAACCTAATTCCGCCATTTTAGGAAGTACTATAGGTTCAATCAAGGGCGATTTTATTTGAATTGGCGACTCGAAAGAAGCTCTAATTATCGCATCTTTTTCTGTTTTCTTTCTGAAATTGGTAAAAACATCTGGAATATCTTTTATGGAAAAAGGCAAATCTTCAGCGTGATATAAGGTACTTGTACTAAAAGTTTGAAATTCACATTTTAATTTAAAAAGTGCTTCTTGTACTTTCGATTCTGTTTTCCGTTCCTCAAAAGCAACTTCACGTTTTGCAACTACTTTGTTAGCTCTATATTGACTGACAATTTTTGGAATTTCAACTTCGGGTTTGCCCTTTAAAACAACCAATCCAGATCCCAATTCCCGAAGATTATTATCTAAATCAATTAATGATTCAAATAAAAACTGAGCTCTAAAACTTCCCGTTTTTTGAAATCCAAATTCAGAATCACAAAAATGGGATTCATCAAAACAATAAACCGGAATAATTTGGTCACCCTGAGCAATTGCTTTTACAAGCGTTTCATTATCATGTAATCGTAAATCTGTTTTAAACCAAACTACAATAGTTCTCATAAATTATTTATATTTTTTAAATAAAAATCAGCTTGTTCAAGCAACGCTGTTTTATCTTCTTGTTTCATTTTTCTCCAAACATTATACATCATCCCAATTCGAGGATTTTTTGCCAATTTACTTTCGTTTTTGTCATAAAAATTCCAATACAAACTATTGAAAGGACAAGCTTTATCTCCAGTTTTTATACTTTTTTTGTAATAACAACTACCACAGTAATTACTCATTTTATCAATGTAAGAGGCTGAACTTACATAGGGTTTGGTGCCCACAATTCCGCCATCGGCAAATTGGCTCATTCCACGTGTATTAGTAATTTGAACCCATTCAAATGCGTCAATGTAGATACCTAAATACCAAGCATCTATTTCATTAGGATGAACCCCAGCTAATAGTGCGAAATTTCCTGTAATCATTAATCTTTGAATGTGATGTGCGTATCCATAGTTCAATGATTGATTTATTGCATCTTTCAAACAATTCATTTTAGTGTTCCCTGTCCAAAACCAAGAAGGTAATTTTTCTAAATTATTGAAATAGTTTAAATCCCCATAATTGGGCATTTCATTCCAATATATTCCACGCATGTACTCTCTCCAGCCTATAATTTGCCTAACAAAACCCTCTAATTGATGGTACTCAATTTCATTAGAACGTTCCTGCCATTCTTTGGTTACTCTTTCAATGACTTCTTTAGGTGAAATCAATTTGATATTCATCGAAAATGAAATTCGGGAGTGATATATCGACCATTCGTTGGGGGACATTGCATCTTGAAAACTACCAAATAAAGGCAAACATTCAGTTGCAAAAAAGTCTAATAATTCAAGTGATTGCTCCCTATTTATAGGCCAAAGGAAATTATTTGCATCAATTAATCCTATAGTTTTTATATCAGTTTTATTAATTTCAATTAGAATATCAGAAACATCATTATTAAAAACTAATGGAGAAGTTGGCTTGTGCTCTTTTGGTAATTTCTTTCTATTATCGCTATCATAATTCCATTTTCCAGTAAGTGGTTGGTCACCTTCCATTAAAACATTGTGTTTTTTTCTCATGGCGCGATAAAAGCTCTCCATTAAAAAAGTTTTTTTACCTTCGAAAAAAGTACCTAATTCATTTCTTGTAGTAAAAAAATGCTCTGAATCGAATGATTTACTGGTTATAGAAATAACATTGCAAAGTTGTTTTAAATCCTCATCAACTCTATATTCATCTGGAAGTTGGTATTCAAAGTTGGAGAATTGATGTGTAGAAATTAATGATTGTATGTTACTTTGAAAGGATTGAAGATTATTTTCATCATTCAAATGAAGATAAATCAAATTATGATTGTTTGATTTTAATTGAAGGGCAAAATTTCGCATGGCGGAAAAAATCCCAACTACTTTTTGAATGTGATGTTGAGCATAATCAGTTTCCGTTCTGATTTCCATCATTACATAAGTAACAGAATCATCTATAGATTTGAACCAAGAATGATTGCTATTCAATTGATCACCAAGAATTAACCGTAATGTCTTTTTCATTTTATTTATTCATTCTACATTTATCACTACAATATTTGACTTCCTCCCACACCTTTTCCCATTTTTTTCGCCACGAAAACGGTTTGTTACAAACTGAACAGATTTTGGCGGGCAAATTTTGTTTTTTTACTCCTTTCATTATTATTTGATTGAAGTGATTTCTTGATTTGGTTTTGCATAACTCAATCGGTCCAATTGAACCGTTTTATGATAACTATCAAGGCCAGAACAAGTAATTGAATTGGCTTTTTCAATATCAACAAATCCATCATCTGAAAGACAATTTTCGGGTATATAAATTTGTTTTATTTCACCAATAATCAAAGTAGTATTATTAATTGAAATATCAATCTTTTCTTTAAATTCAATACCCAATTGTATATGACATTCAGCTACATAAGGTGCAAAAAAGTTGTCTTTAAATTCAGGTTTTAAATCGGTTATTTCAAATTCAGAAACGCCATGTTCGTATCGTGCAGATGTTTGATGCGCTTGCCTGTAAATCGATTCGTTAATGTGGTTAATTGTATAAAAACCGGTTTTAATAATATTATTATAGGTATTTCTTTCTGGTGGTGATGGTCGAAATATCAAACCTATTAATGGTGGATTGGCACCAATGTGAAAAAAAGAACTAAAAATGGCTAGGTTCGTATTTCGTTCTAAATCTGAAGTTCCAACTAAGGAAACACTTTTAAATCCACCCAAACTATTAATTAAATGGACTCGTTTGTTTTTTTCTAAAGAATTTAGAGATTCTGAATTGAAATTTATATTCATTTAAAAAATTTAAATTACTCTATTAGGATCCATTTTTTATCACTGTTCAATTGGAATGTACCAAGATGTTCTTTATTCCATTCAGCTGGTGAAATTAAAGACAAGAAATTAATACCATCCTCTCCTCTATATAAATGATAAATTTCTCCTATAACTGGCTCAAATGAAAAGTTAGCATTATAAACTAATTCATTCAATTCAAATTCCTTCATAAGACTTTCATATTGAAGTTTTAATTCATTGAATTTGCTTTCAAATTGTTTGTTAACATTACTTATTCCCCTACTTTTCCATGAAACTAAATTATCAATATGAATAACAGGTGCTCCTACATTCGTTGGATAAGACAATAAACTAGCATTATATCCTTTATCATCAGTAAAAACTACATTATCTGGAACAACTTTCTTCATCGGAATTGAAATAATAAAATTTAACAAATTATTTTGTTTAACAAAAGTAGAAAATAATTAAACATTATTTACCTTTACACTCATAAAATATTTATAAAAAATGGCAACAAAAAAATCTGAGCTTTCAAAAGAAAAAATTGTATCGATGTATATGGATTATGTATTAGAACATAATGAAAAGCCAAAATCGGTTTACAAATTTTCTAAAATTAATACTATTACTGAAAAAGAGTTTTACAATTTCTTTGGAACAATTGAGAGTATCGAAAAAGAGATTTTCAATATGTTTTATGAAAAAACAATCGCACTTTTACATAAAGATAAAGATTACGAAACCTATGACATGAGAAGTAAAATATTAAGTTTCAATTTTACTTTTTTTGAATTATTAACTGCCAATAGAAGTTATGTTTTACTGACTTTAAAAGAGTCTGCTAACCAACTTAAAAACTTAACAAAATTATCAAGTTTAAGAACAAGTTATTTAGAATTTGTATCAAATACAATTACTGAAGACATAAAAACAAAACAAGAAAAACTTCAAAATTTTCAAGAAAAAGCTATTCAAGAATCCTTTTGGTTTCAATTATTGTTGACGATGAAATTTTGGATGGACGACCATTCTCCTTCACTAGAAAAAACAGATATTTACATTGAAAAATCAATAAATACTGCGTTTGAATTAATGAATGTAGCACCTCTAGACAGTTTAATCGATTTTGGAAAATTTATTTTTAAAGAAAAAGTATATTCAAAATAATGAAAACTATAGACTACATTCCAACATCAAAAATTCAAAGAGCAACAAAATTAGTACAAACAGGAGCAAAAGTTGGAGTTAACTATCTCAAGTATTATGGAGAAAAAATGGTTAATTCTGATTTAAGTAAGGATAAACTGAATGAGAATAATGCCGAAGATATTTATGACGGATTGAAAAGCTTGAAAGGAAGTGCACTTAAAGTCGCTCAAATGTTGAGTATGGACAAGAGTTTTCTTCCGCAAGCATATGTTGAAAAATTCTCATTGTCACAATTTTCAGTTCCACCCCTATCCGCTCCGTTGGTTTTAAAAACATTTAAAAACAATTTCGGTAAATCACCTTATGAAATTTTCGATGAATTCAATGCAAATTCAGTAAATGCTGCAAGTATTGGTCAAGTTCACAAAGCAGAGAAAAACGGGAAGATTTTAGCGGTAAAAATACAGTATCCGGGAGTTGCTAATAGCATTTCATCAGATTTGGCTTTGGTTAAACCAATAGCAATTAGAATGTTTAATCTTCAAGGTAAAGATTCTGACAAGTATTTTAAAGAAGTTGAAGACAAATTAATTGAAGAAACAAACTACCTTTTAGAATTAAAACAAAGTCAAGAAGTAGTAAAAGCTTGTGAAAAAATTGAGAATTTAGTATTTCCACAATATTATCCTGAATTTTCATCTGAGAGAATTATTACAATGGATTGGATGACTGGTATTCACCTTTCTGAATTTACCGCAATTAATAATAATTTAGAAGTTGCCAACAAAATCGGTCAATCCTTGTGGGATTTTTATATGTATCAAATACATATTTTGAAAAAAGTACACGCTGATCCTCACCCTGGAAATTTCCTTGTAAACGATGCTAACCAACTTATTGCAATCGATTTTGGATGTATGAAGCAAATCCCAATCGACTTTTATACTCCTTATTTTGAATTAATAAACAAAGAAGTGATTAATAATTCCAAGGTATTTAAAGAGAAACTTTTTGAGCTTGAAATTTTAAGAAGTGATGATTCTAAAGAAGAAGTCGAGTATTTCACTACTATGTTCTATGATTTAATGTACTTGTTTACTTTGCCTTTCCAAGAGGAAAAATTTGACTTTTCCAACCCTGAATTTTTTGGAAACATCGCTAAATTAGGTGAACGATTTGCAAAAGACACTAATATCAGAAAGATGAATGGAAATCGAGGATCCAAACATTTTATTTACATGAACCGAACCTTCTTTGGATTGTATAACCTAATGTTTGATTTAAAAGCTACTATTGTGGTGAACCAATATCAAAAATACAACGTTGCAATAGAATAATTTAGAAACCTAACAAATTCAATTTTTATTCCAATAATTAGTTATGGATTTATTCGCTACAGAAGAGCAAGAAAAAACATTTGAAGTATTTCCACTAGAAGATGGTGAAATTTTATTCATGCGAAACTTTTTCACTCCATCTGAAGCTAAATACTACTTTGATTTATTGCAAAGCAACATTAATTGGAAACAAGAAGAAGTAAAATTTTATGGAAAAATATTCCCTGTTCCAAGAAAAACAGCATGGTACGGATATGAAGGTTTTAATTATTCCTATTCTGGAATAATTTGTTTTCCAGAAATTTGGACCAAAGAACTGCTAGAAATAAAATCTCAAATTGAACTATTTATCCCTGATGAAGATTTTACAAGTGTCTTATTAAATTTATACAATAATGGTAATGACAAAATGGGTTGGCACGCAGATGATGAAAAGGAACTCGGGATAAATCCCACCATTGCATCGGTAAGCCTCGGTGAAACCCGAAGATTTGATATCAAACATAAAAAGAGTAAAGACTTGCAATTTAAATTTGAATTAACATCTGGCTCATTATTAATAATGAGAGGCGCTTTACAACACCATTGGGTTCATCAAATTCCTGCTCAGAAAAAAGTAATAAACCCGAGAATCAATTTGACTTTTAGAACCATAAAAAAAAGCCTCTAGATTTCTCTAGAGGCTTTTTTTATGCAATAAATATTAATTTAATCTACAATGTATTTAAAAAATTCATCAACAACAATAAGCTTGGCTCTTCATTGAATTTCACCTTATTTTCTTTTAAATACAATTCGATAGCTTCTTTATTGTTAGGGAAAAGTTTTAAAAGTTCCGATTTCTTTTCTGGAAATGCTGTTAAACTGTCTTGCATTTTAATAAAATATTTACTTTTATCAACAACATATTTAGCTGGTTTTTCTTCTCCATATGACGAACCAGGAGTGTAAGCAGGTACAAATTTAACTCTCTCTTTTTTATAAAGTATAAATTTTGAATCCTTTGATTTAGTTAAAACTACAAAATAACCATCATTATCCTTATCATCATAATTTTTAAAATACTTATAGGTAACATTATTTATAGTCAATTCACAATTTTCGTTTTTATCTAAATAATACAATTTATCTTCAAGCATAAATTCCATTTCTTCTTTATAAGTATTGTAACGAATTGGTGGTGTTGCCTCAGAAATACAAGTAAAAGTGGAGGAATAAAACGTTTTATCTATGTACTGTGAACCCTCAATAGTAATTACGTCATCTATCGTACTAGGGGTCATAGTTATAAATCTATAGGAATTATTTGTTGGTAAAGGATTAACCTGACTCCAAGCGTTATGAATAAAAAACACTAGAAATAATAGTTTAAATTTTCTTGACATAATTTTAATTTAATTTTTTCAAACATACAAAATAAATTGAATAAATGACCTATTTTTGAATTAATAAAATATCACTAAATAATAGTATCCTTTGAAAGATTTACTTAATAAAATATACGGTTCAGTATTTGAAGATCAATTACTTGTTGAAATTGAAAAAGTTGCTGTGATTAAAGACTTTAAAGACGGTGATTTAATAATTGACTTCGGCGACTCGATTAAAAAAATGCCCTTACTTTTATCTGGTGCAATAAAAATATTGCGAGAAGATTTTGACGAGGGTGAACTTCTCCTCTATTTTATTGAAAAAGGTGACACCTGCTCGATGTCTATGACCTGTTGTATTGGAGAATCGAAAAGTGAAATACGTGCTGTTGCCGAAACGGATGGCCAAGTGATTATGATTCCCGTAATGTATATCGAAATTTGGTTGGGAAAATACAAGTCATGGCGAAATTATATATTCAATAGTTATAATAATAGATTAAAAGAGATGCTTAATACTATTGATACTTTAGCATTTATGAATATGGATCAACGATTATTAAATTATTTATTGGAAAAATCTAAAATCAATATATCCAAACAAATAAATATAACACATCAAGAAATTGCCTACGAATTGAACACCTCTAGAGAAGTAATTTCAAGATTACTCAAAAAATTAGAACAAGGTGGCGATATAAAATTACATAGAAATCACATCGAACTTTTAAAATAAATTTACCTATGTGATAAAAGTTACATATTGTAAAATTTAAAATGCCAATATTTGCAATATAAAATTTTAGAATTATGGAATATATAGGATATTTTGCATCAGTACTTATTGGTATCGCATTAGGTTTAATTGGTGGTGGTGGATCAATATTAACTGTGCCCGTTTTAGTTTATTTATTTGCTATCGAGCCCATTGTAGCAACTTCTTACTCATTATTTATAGTAGGTTTAACTAGTGGTGTTGGTTCTTTTGGTTACTTCAAAAAAGGTTTGGTCAATATAAAAACGGCAGTCGTTTTTTGTATTCAATCCAATATTGCCGTTTTTACAACTCGTGCTTTAATTGTACCTGCAATACCAAAAGAAGTTTTTACGATAGGTGAATTTGTTGTTACCAAAAGTATTTTAATGATGCTACTTTTTGCAGTTTTAATGATTGCAGCATCCTACAGTATGATCAAAAAAGACAATAAAGCAACGAATGATGAAAACAGTGAACAAAAATTCAATTATCCATTAATTCTTATTGAAGGTGCCGTTGTCGGAATACTTACTGGACTAGTGGGCGCTGGTGGCGGATTTTTAATTATTCCAGCATTAGTAATTTTAAGTAAACTACCAATGAAAGAAGCTGTTGGAACATCATTAGTTATCATTGCTGCAAAATCATTAATTGGTTTCTTTGGAGAAGGCGAAGCAACCGCAATCGATTGGCAATTTTTAATTACAATATCGGCTTTTGCGATTATCGGAATATTTATTGGAACTGCTTTATCTAAAAAAATAGATGGAGCGAAATTAAAACCTGCATTTGGTTGGTTTGTATTAATGATGGGAATTTATATTATCACCAAAGAATTGTTTTTTTCTTAAAGTAAGACTATGTGATAATTGTTACAATTGAAGAAAAAATCAAATACTAATTTTGTCAAATAATATTAAAAACAGTAAAAAAATTATAATGAAAATAGAACAAATCTACACAGGATGTTTAGCACAAGGTGCTTATTATATTACATCAAATGGTGAAGCAGCAATCATAGATCCACTTCGTGAAACTCAACCCTATATGGATAGGTTAGAAAAAGATGGGGTAAAACTAAAATACATTTTTGAAACACATTTTCACGCCGATTTTGTTTCAGGACATTTAGATTTAAGCAAAAAAACAGGAGCTTCAATTGTATATGGTCCTAATGCTAAACCGGACTTCGAATTCATTTCTGCAAAAGACAATCAAATTTTTGAAATTGGAGACATCAAAATAAAAGTATTACACACTCCAGGTCACACTATGGAAAGCACTACATACCTATTAATTGATGCTGAGGGAAATGACCATGCTATTTTTTCTGGAGACACCTTATTTTTAGGGGATGTAGGTCGTCCCGATTTGGCACAAAAAG
>NZ_JBIKQP010000040.1:0-16326 GCF_044349645.1 Flavobacterium sp.
CCAGTAAAAAATGTGAAGTATGCAATTGAAAACTTCCGTGTAGAGCAAAAAACAGATTATGAAAAATTAGTTTTTGAAATTAAAACTGACGGATCTATTAATCCTAAAGATGCCTTAACTGAAGCTGCAAAAGTTTTAATTCACCACTTCATGTTGTTTTCTGACGAAAGAATAACACTTGAAGCCGATGAAATTGCTCAAACTGATTCTTATGACGAAGAATCATTACATATGAGACAATTACTTAAAACGAAGCTTGTTGATATGGATTTATCTGTAAGAGCATTAAATTGTTTAAAAGCAGCTGAAGTTGATACTCTTGGTGACTTGGTATCATTCAACAAAAATGACCTAATGAAATTCCGTAATTTCGGTAAAAAATCTTTAACAGAACTAGACGAACTAGTAGCTATTAAGAATTTAACCTTCGGAATGGACCTAGCAAAATACAAATTAGATAAAGAATAATCTAATCCCGCTCCGGCGAGGTTAAATTTAACATACAATGAGACACGGAAAAAAATTCAATCATTTAAGCAGACAGACAGCACATAGAAAATCTATGTTGGCAAATATGGCTTGTTCTCTAATCGAGCACAAACGTATTAATACAACTGTTGCTAAAGCAAAAGCGCTAAAACAATTCGTTGAGCCTTTAATTACAAAATCAAAAGCAGATACCACTCACAACAGACGTATCGTTTTTTCATACTTACGTAGCAAATATGCAGTAACTGATTTATTCAGAGATGTAGCCGCTAAAGTTGGAGATCGTCCAGGTGGATATACTCGTATCATTAAAGTTGGAAATCGTTTAGGAGATAATGCCGATATGGCAATGATCGAATTAGTAGATTTTAACGAACTTTATAACGGTGGTAAAAAAGAAGTTAAAAAAGCAAAAAGCCGTAGAGGTGGAAAAGCTAAGAAATCAGAAGATACTGTAGAAGCTGCTCCAGCACCAGTTGCTGAAGTAGTAGCGGAAGCTCCAGTAGCCGAAGTTGAAACTCCAGAAGTTGAAGCAGAAGCTCTAGCAGCAGAAACAGAAGTTGAAACTCCAGAAGCAGAAGCTCCAGCAGCAGAAACAGAAACTGAAGAAAAAACAGAAGAATAATGATTTCATTATTAATTATTAGAAAAGGACATACTTTAATTAGTTTGTCCTTTTTTTTTGAACTTTTTTGTCAGGCTTCTTCAACAAATCTTATACCTGCTATCCATTGCAATCCTCAAAATTGCTTCGTACCTAACAATTTTGAGGGATTTCCATTGCTATCAGGAGTAAAAGATATTTTAGGCCTCTCGATAAATTAATTTTTATAACATCATATTTTGAATTAAATTTGTAACCACAACACAACAATAAGAAAATGAAATACTCAAACAGAAAACCTGCAATTTTACTCCTTAGTGACGGAACTATTTTTTATGGAAAATCAATAGGTATAGAAGGGACTGCATTCGGAGAAGTTTGTTTTAATACCGGAATGACAGGGTATCAAGAAATTTTTACCGATCCTTCATATTTCGGACAAATTATGGTCGCCACCAATCCACACATTGGAAATTATGGTGTTCATAAAAACGAAGTCGATTCTGACGGAATAAAAATAGCAGGATTAGTATGCAAGAATTTTAGTTTCAATTATTCTAGACCAGACGCATCAGAAAGTCTTTACGACTATTTTGAAAAAGTAAATCTAGTTGCAATATCTGATGTTGATACCAGAGCTCTAGTAAGTTATATACGAGATAATGGAGCGATGAACTCTGTAATTTGTACCGATGGAACTCCAATCGAGGAGCTAAAGGCAAAATTAGCATTGGTTCCCAACATGAAAGGTCTTGAATTGGCTTCTAAAGTATCCACTAAAACACCTTACTTTTTTGGTAATGAAAATGCAACCTATAAAATTGCAGCGTTAGATTTAGGTATAAAAACCAACATCCTAAGATGTCTTGAAGCTAGAGATTGCTACATAAAAGTATTTCCATATAACACCTCTTTTGAAGATTTAAAAGCATTCAATCCTGATGGTTACTTCCTTTCAAACGGACCTGGAGATCCAGATCCGCTTAAAGAAGTTCAGGAAGTGACACGTCAAATTCTTAAAACCGATACTCCTGTTTTCGGAATTTGTTTGGGACATCAAATGATCGCTTTGGCAAATGGAATTTCTACCTACAAAATGTTTAATGGTCACCGAGGAATCAATCACCCAGTAAAAAATATGATTACAAATAAAGGTGAAATTACATCTCAAAATCATGGTTTTGCTGTGAATAAAGAGGAATTAGAAAATCATCCCGACTTTGAAATTACTCATTTGCATTTAAATGATGGAACAGTAGCTGGTATGAAAATGATTTCTAAAAGCTGTTTTTCAGTACAATACCATCCAGAAGCAAGTCCAGGACCTCACGATGCATCCTATTTATTTGATCAATTTATCGATAATATCAAACTTTCGAATAACTAAATCGTTTGAGTTAATAACATTAATTAGTTTCAAATAAACATTACAATAGTTGTAATATATTTGCATAATAATTTAGAAAACAGATATTAATAAAATAAATTTAAGATGAGCATAATTATCAAAATTCACGCAAGACAAATTTTCGATTCAAGAGGAAATCCTACTATTGAAGTAGATGTAGTAACTGAAAATGGAGTTTTAGGAAGAGCAGCAGTCCCTTCTGGAGCATCAACTGGAAAATATGAAGCAGCGGAATTACGTGATGGTGGTAAAGCATTCCTTGGAAAAGGAGTTTTAAAAGCAGTCGAGAATGTAAATACAAAAATTGCAGAAGAATTATTAGGTACTTCCGTTTTCGAACAAAATTTAATTGATCAAATGATGATCGATTTAGACGGAACTCCAAATAAATCAAATTTGGGTGCTAACGCAATTTTAGGAGTTTCATTGGCTACGGCCAAAGCTGCAGCTAATGAATTAGGATTACCATTATACAGATATATTGGTGGAGTTTCTGCAAATACATTGCCAGTTCCAATGATGAATATAATCAATGGAGGTTCTCACTCTGATGCACCAATTGCATTCCAAGAGTTTATGATTTTCCCAGTTAAAGCAACTTCATTCACCCAATCAATGCAAATGGGAACTGAAATTTTCCATCATCTTAAAAAAGTATTACACGACAGAGGTTTAAGCACAGCTGTTGGTGATGAAGGTGGATTTGCTCCAAACTTAGCTGGTGGAACCGAAGACGCATTAGATACAATTAAAAAAGCGGTTGAAGCTGCTGGTTACTCTTTCGGAGACGAAATTATGATTGCCCTAGATTGTGCTGCTTCTGAATTCTATGTAAACGGAAAATACGATTACACAAAATTTGAAGGGGAAACAGGAAAAATTAGAACTTCTGAAGAACAAGCAGATTATTTAGCTGAATTAGCATCTAAATATCCAATTATTTCTATTGAAGACGGAATGGACGAAAATGACTGGGACGGTTGGAAATACCTAACAGATAAAATTGGACAAAAAACGCAATTAGTTGGTGACGATTTATTTGTTACTAACGTAGAGCGTCTTTCAACAGGAATTGAAAAAGGAATTGCCAATTCAATTTTAGTAAAAGTAAACCAAATTGGAACTTTAACTGAAACTATTGCAGCGGTTAATATGGCAAAAAATGCTGGTTATACCTCAGTAATGTCACACCGTTCAGGAGAAACTGAAGATAACACTATCGCTGATTTAGCCGTAGCATTAAACTGCGGACAAATAAAAACAGGTTCTGCTTCAAGAAGTGATAGAATGGCAAAATACAATCAATTGCTTAGAATTGAAGAAGAATTAGGTGATACAGCTTATTTTCCGGGTGTAAAAGCATTCAAAATTAAGTAAGTTTTATTCTTAAATAATAAACGTCCATTTAGTTAATTGCTAATTGGACGTTTTTTTTATGTTGATTTTTAAGATTTTCAAAAAATGATTGCCATTTTTATAATTTTTATATTTAATTTAACGAAATCGTTACCGTATTTCTTTTTTAATTAATACTAAATACCTTAATTTTGTTTAATATTATAAATAGATTTTTTCCCACATATTATGTCAAAAATAGCCGTATTAGAATTAGAAGGTAAAAAATATGAATTTCCTGTTATTGTAGGAAGTGAAAATGAAGTAGCCATAGACGTTAATAAATTACGTGATTTATCAGGGGCAATTACCCTAGATCCAGGTTACAAAAACTCAGGTTCTTGTAAAAGTGAAATTACTTTCCTAGATGGGGAAGAAGGTATTTTGCGTTACAGAGGTTATGCAATTGAAGAATTAGCTGACAAAGCTAATTTCTTGGAAGTTTCTTACTTATTAATTTTTGGGGAACTACCTACAAAACAGCAGTTAGAAGACTTTGAAACCAATATTAGAAAATATACATTGGTTAACGAAGAAATGAAAAACATCATCGATGGGTTTCCAAAAACAGCTCATCCAATGGGTGTTTTATCTTCATTAACAAGTGCATTAACAGCATTCAACCCGAAGTCGGTTAATGTTGAAAATGAAAAAGAAATGTATGAGGCTGTTTGCAAAACAATGGGTAAATTCCTTGTTATTGCAACGTGGACTTACAGAAAAAGCATGGGTTATCCTTTGAATTATTATGATAATACTCAGGGATATGTTGAAAATTTCATGCGCTTAATGTTTGAAATCCCAACAGGACCTTACGCTTCAAACCCAGTTGTTATCGACGCGTTAAATAAATTATTTATTCTTCATGCTGATCACGAACAAAACTGTTCAACATCTACTGTTAGAATGGTAGGTTCATCGCATGCTGGTTTATTTGCATCAATTTCAGCGGGTGTTTCTGCACTTTGGGGTCCACTTCATGGTGGAGCAAATCAAGCAGTTCTTGAAATGTTAGAAGAAATTCAGAAAAATGGTGGTGACGCTGATAAATATATGGCTAAAGCCAAAGATAAAGACGATCCTTTCCGTTTAATGGGATTTGGACACCGTGTTTACAAGAATTTTGATCCAAGAGCAAAAATCATTAAAAAAGCTGCAGACGAAGTTTTAGCAACTTTAGGAGTTAATGATCCAATTTTAGATATCGCAAAAAGATTAGAAGAAGCAGCTTTAGTTGATGAGTATTTTGTTTCTAGAAAATTATATCCAAACGTAGATTTCTATTCAGGAATTATTTACAGAGCATTAGGAATTCCAACGGATATGTTCACCGTACTATTCGCAATTGGAAGATTACCAGGTTGGATTGCACAATGGAAAGAAATGCGTGAAAATAAAGAACCTATTGGTCGTCCGAGACAAGTTTATATTGGTCATCCTTTAAGAGATTTTAAATCTATTGAGAAAAGATAGATTTTTTGATTAATAATTAAGAAAGCTTCACAAATTGTGAAGCTTTTTTTTATATTTGTAAAGAGTCAATTCTAAGAAAATCTATGTTAAAGCTAAATGTAAAAAACGAAACATCAAGATTAAGAGCAGTAGTTTTAGGATCGGCATTAAATAATGGGCCAACACCTACAAAAGAAGAAGCCTACGATCCAAAATCTTTAGAGCATATTATTGCAGGAACCTATCCTATTGAAGCCGATATGGTTAATGAAATGGAAGCGTTTAACGAAGTGTTGAAAAAATATGATGTAACGGTTTATCGTCCTGAAATGATCGAAAGCTACAATCAAATTTTCACTCGAGATATAGGATTTGTAATTGATGATATTTTTATAAAAGCTAATATTTTACCCGACAGAGAAAGGGAATTGGACGCAATCAAATATATTACCGATCAAATTGATCCCTTTAAAGTGATTCGCCCACCCGAAGAAGTCCATATTGAAGGTGGAGATGTAATGCTTTGGAACAACTACATTTTTATTGGAACCTACAAAGGAAGCGACTATAAAGATTACATCACTGCAAGAACCAATTGGCAAGGAGTAGAATTTATTAGAAATTTATTTCCAAATAAAATTGTAAAAGAATTTGATTTAGTTAAATCTAAAATTGAAGCTCGCGACAATGCACTTCACTTAGATTGCTGCTTTCAGCCTGTTGGAAATGACAAAGGAATTATATACAAACAAGGTTTTCGTGAAGAATCCGATTACCTATATTTAGTGAAATTATTTGGCAAAGAAAATCTATTTCATATCAATAGAAATGAAATGTACCATATGAATTCTAATGTCTTTTCAATAGCTCCAAACGTAGTAATTTCAGAACAAAAATTCGATAGATTAAACACTTGGCTTAGAGAAAAAGGATTCACAGTTGAAGAAATTCCCTATGCAGAAATTGCAAAACAAGAAGGGCTTTTAAGGTGTTCTACTTTGCCACTGATTAGAGATTGAGAAATTAGATAATAGACATAAAAACCATGAATCAAACTACCAACTCCATATTAATGATTCGCCCAGTAGCTTTTCGAATGAATGAGCAAACGGCAGTAAATAATTACTACCAAAAAGTAATTGATGGGTTAATGCCTGCAACGGTTAACGCTAAAGCCCAGCAAGAATTTGATACTTTTGTAGCAAAGTTAAAAGCTGTTGGCGTTGATGTTATTGTGGTAGAAGACACATTAGATCCGGACACACCCGATAGTATTTTTCCAAACAACTGGATTTCCTTTCATGAAAATGGAGACATCGCTTTGTTTCCAATGTTTGCTGAAAATAGACGTTTAGAGCGCCGTGAAGATATTTTGGATATTCTTGAAGAAAAAGGTTTTGTAATTGACAATATCATGGATTATACTTCAGCCGAAGAAGATGATTTTTTTCTAGAAGGCACAGGAAGTATTCTGCTTGATCGTGAAAATGGAAAGGCATATTGTGCTTTATCACCAAGAGCCGATGAAGAATTATTTATTGAATTTTGTGAAGATTTCGACTTAAATCCTATTATTTTCGAGGCGTTTCAAACCGTAAATGGAGAACGAAAACTAATTTATCATACCAATGTTATGATGTGCATTGGGGAAACCTATGCCGTAATTTGTGCCGATTCAATAGACGATAAAAAGGAACGCAAAATGGTGATCGATAGTTTAAAAGGCGATGATAAAGAAGTGATTTACATAACTGAAGACCAAGTGAATAATTTTGCTGGAAATATGCTTGAAGTTAAAGGCGCTAACGATAGAAGGTATTTAGTAATGAGTGCTGCAGCCTATAAAAGTCTAACCAAAAAACAAATTGCTCAACTAGAAGAACATGTAACTATTATAAGCTCAAGCCTTGACACAATTGAAGCCTGTGGTGGTGGAAGTGCCCGTTGTATGATGGCGGAAATATTCTTACCAAAAGAAGAAATTTAAACCCCATTAAATACGTATTTTTGCAACATGAAAAATAAAAAAACTCTCGTACTTGGTGCATCCACAAAGCCAGATAGATACTCGTTTAAAGCGATCACTATGTTAGTAGACAATGGACATTCTGTGCTTGCAATTGGTCAAAATACAGGTGAAGTTGCCGGAATAAAAATTTATACCAAAGCCATTCCGTTGTCCCAAATAAATACCGTTTCATTGTATCTAAATCCTGCTCGACAAAGAGATTACTACAATTATATCGTAGAAGCAAAACCAAAACGAGTGATTTTTAACCCCGGAACTGAAAATCCTGAGTTCTACCAACTACTAAAATTGAACAATATAAAAGTGGAAGTGGCGTGTACATTGGTGCTTTTAACAACCAATCAATATTAGCTTTATTTGAAGCTATTTCCCGCTGTACGTTTCAATCTTTGCTTTTTTAAGAAAAAAAGCAAAGGATTTCCTCTGCCATCGGGGCTAAGAATTAAAACTCCGTTTGTGATGTTGCTGGTTTGCTAATCATCAACAATCCTATGAAAGTAATCAAGCCATTTAGAATAATCAACTCGTTATCAATTACATAGTCACCGAATAAAGCCGCAGAATTATAACTAATTAAGAAACATATTGCCGGTGAAATAACACAAATGATAGGAACTAATTTATCATGAACCGTTTTAGTTTTCATAAACATTCCAAAACAAAACAATCCTAATAAAGGACCATAAGTGTAAGATGCAATTTTAAATATCATACTTACAACTGATGCGTCATTTATTGCATTAAATAGCAAAATCACCAAAAACATCAGCGTTGAAAAACCAATATGTACAAAATGTCTTGTTCTTACCATATTTGCTTTAGCAGCATTTTCAGCTTTATCCATTCCTAAGAAATCAACGCAAAAAGAAGTAGTTAATGCAGTTAAAGCAGAATCTGTGGTTGCAAATGTGGCAGCTGTCAATCCCAATAAAAATACAATTGCTGGAATTAACGCTAAATGATGAAAAGCAATTTCTGGAAAAAGTAAATCAGTTCTAGGTTTTCCAGTAATTAAATCGGTTGGAACTTCAATACCGTTTTTGGTAGCATAGATATACAGTAAAGCGCCCACGCTCAAAAAGAAAATATTGATTAAAACAAAAATACCAGTAAACGTAAACATGTTTTTCTGAGCTTCTTTAATATTATTGCAACTCAAATTCTTCTGCATTAAATCCTGATCTAATCCAACCATGGCAATAGTTACGAATATTCCGCCTAATATCTGTTTGAGAAAATAACTTCCTTTCATGTAATCTTCATAGAAAAATACCTTTGAATAATTACTATTATATACTGCTTCAAAAGCCTCAGAAATATTTAAATTTAAACTTCTACAAATAAAGTAAATCGTTAAAAAAACAGAAGAAACCAAGAAAACTGTTTGTAAAGTATCGGTGATTATAATGGTTTTTAAACCACCTTTATAGGTATAGGCAAATATTAAAAGCAAAGAAATCAATACCGTAATGGCAAATGGAATTTTGTAAAAATTGAAAACATAACGTTGTAGAACAATTACAACCAAATACAATCTAAATGCAGACCCAATTGTTCTACTTATTAAAAATATTGAAGCAGCAGTTTTATAGCTTATTTTCCCCAAACGCTGCTCAAAATAGCCATATATAGAAGTCAAATTCATTCTATAATACAATGGAAGCAACACCTTTGCAATGATAATAAAGCCAATGGCATTTCCTAATACAAACTGGAAGTACTTAAATTGCGTTTCGGGATTTCCTACTTCACCGGGAACTGAAATAAAAGTAACTCCTGAAAGTGCGGTGCCAATCATCCCAAAAGCAACTAAATACCATTTAGAATTCTTATTTGCCTTAAAGAAAGCCTCATTTCCAGTATTATTTTTACTTACAAAATGGGAAATTAGAAACAAAATTCCAAAATACACCGTCATAAGAAGTACAATTGCAATAGGAGTCATATCAAATATTTTTATTTACAAATAACTTAATTTTCTTGCAATTATAATACTACTTAAGAAATAAATAATATATTTGTTGAAAATTTAAACTAAAAAGACATGAAAAACCTAGTTGTATTATTTTTATTATTTTCAACTTTTGCTGTTGTTGCTCAAGAAGACACAAACAATGCAAAACCACAGTGGATTATCGGATTTGGTGCTAACATTATTGATAATTCCGCTTCAAAAACTGGTAATTACTTCAACCCATCTGAACAATGGAATTATTTGCCAACTGTTTCAAGAATTAGTGTTGAAAGAATAATGAGTGATCAATTTTCAATAGAAGGATCTTTTGGAATAAACCAACTTTCTTCAAATAAAATCCATAACGGAGGAACTATTGCTGAAAGTCAAAATTACTTAGGATTTGACTTAAACGGAAAATTCTATTTTGGTAAAGAGTTTATTAAAAGCACTTCATTTGATCCTTATTTAGTTGCTGGTTTTGGATTGAATAAAGTGGATGACAATGCTAACCAAAGTTCTAATATTGGATTAGGATTTAACCTTTGGTTCAAACCAAATTTTGGTTTAAGAGTTCAATCTTTAGGAAAATATGGATTCGTTCAAAACACACTATTGAACAACCACATTCAACACAGTGCTGAATTAGTATTTAAATTCTAATAAAAGCTCATACATTTTATTGAAAACCGCCTAAAAAGGCGGTTTTTTTTATTTATAAATAAATTTTTTAAATTGTTTTGTAAATTATAAATTTAATGAGTACTTTTGTTACTCATAATTGAATACAAAAATGTTAGAAACGTTAATTACTTCTAAAACACGTCTTAGAATATTGGTCAAGTTTTTTATAAACGCGGCTAATAACGGGCATTTGCGTGGTTTAGCAGAAGAAATGCACGAATCTACAAATGCAATTCGTAAAGAGTTAAACAATCTTGAAGAAGCAGGTTATTTAAATAAAGAAGCAGTTCAAAATAGAATTTCTTACAAAGCAAATACAAAACATCCTCTATATAAAACACTAAAAAATATAATTTTTCAACATATTGGATTGGATTCAATTGTAGAAATTATTTTGGATAGAATGGGAGAGGTGAAAAAAGTAATAGTTATAGGCGATTATGCAAATGGAATTGACAGTGGAACAATTGAAGTTATTGTTATTGGTGATGAATTAAACACTGAATATATCGAAAATCTATCAGGTAAAATAGAGAAAGAAATCAAGCGAAAAGTTCAATTTTTTATTACTCAAAAATACGATGGTAAAGGGTTGACAATTTATGATTCGGAAAGTTCGAGTAATATTCAGATAGATCAATAATGTCTTGGTTTGCAATTTATACTCGACCTAAGAACGAAAAAAAGGTAACTTTTAGTTTGGAGAAAATGGGGATTGAAGCCTATTGCCCAATGATTACTCAGGTTAAGCAATGGTCTGATAGAAAAAAGAAAGTACAAACGCCACTTATTAATTCTTATGTTTTCGTAAATATAAATGAAAAAGACAGAAATTTAGTTTTCGAAGTTCCTGGGGTTGTGAGATATTTGTTTTGGCTAGGGAAACCTGCAATAATTAAAGAACACGAAATCCTAGCTCTTAAGGAAAATTTAAACGAAATAATAAGCTCTGTTGAAGTTGAAGGAATAAAAGCTGGCGATGTATTGACAATTTCTAAAGGTCCTTTTATAGGAAAAGAAGGAGTTGTATCCCAAGTTGAAAAAAATAAAATCCGCTTAGTTCTAAAAGAATTAGGTTTTTTAATTACTATTACAAAAGAAAAATAATAGTAAACTGTTTATAAATTTTTAGCGTAGTTAGTCATTTTATGTGACTGACCACGCGAAGCGGTAAAATAAAATGTAGAAATTAAGATTAAAAATGTTAATTTTATTGCCTTTTCAGATATTAATTAAATATGCACTTTTCAAATAATAATATTGCTATCATCGGATTAGGATATGTAGGACTTCCACTTGCTGTTGCTTTTGGATCAAAATACAATACAATTGGATTTGATATTAATACGAATCGAGTAGCTGAATTAGCAAGCGGAATTGATAAAACATTAGAATCTGATGCAGATAAAATTAAAGGAGCAACTCAACTTAAATTCTCCAGTAATATTGACGATTTAAAGTTATGTGACCTATTCATTGTAACAGTTCCAACTCCTATAAACCAATTTAAGGCACCCGATTTAGCACCATTACTAAAAGCATCAGAAATGATTGGAAAAGTAATGAAAAAAGGAGCAATTGTAATTTATGAAAGTACCGTTTATCCTGGTTGTACAGAGGAAGATTGTGTACCGGTTTTAGAAAAATATAGCGGACTTAAATTCAATGAAGACTTTTATTGTGGGTATAGTCCAGAAAGAATAAATCCAGGAGATAAAGTGAATACGCTAACCACAATAAAGAAAGTTACTTCAGGATCCACTCCAGATGTTGCTACTTTTGTTGATGACTTATACGCCTCAATAATTACAGCGGGTACTTATAAAGCTCCAAGTATTAAAGTAGCAGAAGCAAGTAAAGCCATTGAAAATGCTCAACGAGATGTAAATATTTCATTTGTCAATGAATTGGCATTAATTTTTGATAGAATAGGAATTGATACCAACGACGTTTTGGATGCTGCAGGAACCAAATGGAATTTCTTAAAATACAAACCGGGTTTAGTAGGTGGACATTGCATTGGGGTTGACCCTTATTATTTAGCTCACAAAGCTGAAAGTTTAGGTTATCACCCTCAAGTAATTCTTTCAGGAAGAAGAGTAAATGATAATATGGGAATGTTCATCGCAGGAAAAGTGGTTAAAATGATGATTCAAAAAGGAACTAATATTAAAGGTGCAAAAGCACTGTTATTAGGAGTTACTTTCAAAGAAAATTGCCCAGATATTCGTAATTCAAAAGTGGTTGATATTTATAATGAATTAATTCAATTTGGATTAGAAGTTGATGTTTTTGACCCTCATGCAGATGCAAATCAAGTCAAAAAAGAATACAACATTGAACTTCAACAATCACCATCAAAATATGATGCAATAATTTTAACGGTAGCTCATAAAGAGTTTCTTGAAATGAAAATTAATGATTACAAAAATGGTTCTCATACAATCATTTTTGACAGTAAAGCGGCATTAGATAGAGACATTGTTGACGCTCGGTTGTAAGTAAGAAATATAATTAAAAACGTTTTTTAATAAATGAATTTAAATTCCAAAATATATATAGCAGGCCATAAAGGAATGGTTGGATCGGCAATTTGGAGAGTATTATCCAATAAAGGATATACCAATTTAATTGGCGCTTCAAGTAAAGATTTAGATCTTCGAAACCAAGAGGCTGTAAGGAATTTTATCACATTCGAAAAACCAGAGATAATTATTGACGCTGCTGCAAAAGTAGGAGGGATTTTAGCAAATAATGATTTTCCATACCAATTTTTAATGGAAAACATGCAAATTCAGAACAATTTAATTAGCACTGCATTTGAATTAGGAATTAATAAGTTTATTTTCTTGGGAAGTTCTTGTATCTATCCGAAATTAGCTCCACAACCTCTAAAAGAAGAATATTTATTAACGGGTTCGCTTGAAACTACAAATGAATGGTACGCTTTAGCAAAAATCACAGGTGTAAAATCATGTCAAGCAATTAGAAATCAGTTTGGAAGAGATTATGTGAGTTTGATGCCAACAAATTTATACGGGACACATGATAATTTTGATTTGAATAGTTCTCATGTATTGCCTGCATTAATTAGAAAATTCCATGAAGGAAAGTATAACAACAATGCTCCTGTAACCCTTTGGGGGAGCGGAACTCCATTGAGAGAATTTCTATTTGTAGATGATATGGCTGCTGCTGTGGTATTTGCATTAGAAAATAATTTACCAGACTATTTATATAATATTGGTACAGGTGAAGATTTAACAATTAAAGATTTGGCTCTATTAATTCAAAAAATTGTAGGTCACAATGGTGAAATAATTTGGGATGAATCTAAACCTGATGGAACCCCAAGAAAGTTATTAGATGTTTCTAAAATGCATGCTTTAGGCTGGAAACACCAAATTAATTTAGAAGATGGAATTCAAAAAACATACGATTGGTTTTTAGAAAACATAAATGATTATAAAGAATTAAAAATGTAGAAGTTTACTTCTATCAATAAAAAATAATAATAGTATAAAATAGTTTATATGAGTACTAAACAGAAAACTGCATTAATTACAGGTGTAACAGGACAAGATGGTTCCTATTTAGCTGAATTATTATTAGAAAAAGGATACATGGTTCACGGTATTAAAAGAAGAGCATCTTCATTTAATACGCAAAGAATTGATCATTTATACAGAGACCAGCATGAAAATAATGTGCATTTTAAATTGCACTATGGAGATCTTACCGATGCAACTAATCTAATTCGAATTATTCAAGAAATTCAACCGGATGAAATTTATAACTTGGGTGCAATGTCCCATGTTAAGGTATCATTTGATTCGCCTGAGTATGTAGCTAACGTAGATGGATTGGGGACTTTGAGAATTTTAGAAGCCGTAAGAATTTTAGGTTTAGAAAAGAAAACTAGAATTTATCAAGCTTCTACATCAGAATTATATGGAGGTTTAGAAGAAAATAAAAATGCAAAAGGATTTTATGATGAAAATTCACCATTTTATCCACGCTCGCCTTATGGAGTAGCGAAAATATATGGTTTTTGGATAACTAAAAACTACCGTGAAGCTTATGATATTTTTGCTTGTAATGGAATTTTGTTCAACCATGAGTCACCTAGAAGAGGAGAAACATTTGTAACTAGAAAAATTACAATGGCAACCGCAGCTATTGCTTTAGGAAAACAAGATTGCTTGTATTTAGGTAATTTAAATTCTCAAAGAGATTGGGGTCACGCCAAAGATTATGTGGAGGCAATGTGGCGAATACTACAACAAGATGTTGCGGAAGATTATGTAATTGCTACAGGTGTAACGACTTACATAAGAGATTTTGTACGTTTTGCATTTGCAGAAGTAGGAATAGAATTGTCATTTGAAGGAGAAAATGAAAATGAAATTGCAAAAATAAAAGCATGTAACAACCCAGAATATCAATTAGAAATTGGAAAAGTGGTAGTACGTGTAGATCCTCAATATTACCGACCAACAGAAGTTGATTTGTTAATTGGTGATCCTACGAAATCTAAAACTCAATTGGGTTGGGTGCCACAATATGACTTGGCAGGATTGGTAAAAGAAATGGTTGCGAGCGACTTGGAATTATTAAAAAGATAATATCCAGAAAATAAATGATTAAGAATCTAATTATTTTTGGAACCCGACCTGAAGCTATAAAAATGGCTCCATTAGTTCGTGCATTTCAAAATGAAAAAGACCAATTTGAGACTCGTGTATGTGTAACTGCACAGCATCGAGAAATGTTGGATCAAGTATTAGATTTTTTCCAAATTATACCTAATTACGATTTGGATTTAATGAAACCAAATCATAATTTATATTCACTTACATCAGATATTATAGTAGGTTTAAAACCAATATTAGAGGAATTTCAACCTGATTATGTTTATGTTCATGGCGATACAACTACCACAATGGCATCAAGTATTGCAGCATTTTACTCCGGTGCAAAAGTTTGCCACGTAGAAGCTGGACTAAGAACAAATAACAAATTATCACCTTTTCCAGAAGAAATAAATAGACAAGTTGCAGGAAGAATTGCCGATTATCATTTTGCACCAACAGAGCAAGCAAAGCAAAATTTATTGTGTGAGAATATATCAGAAAAATCTATTTTGGTAACTGGAAATACCGTAATTGATGCCTTATTTGAAAGTTCTGTTTTAGTTGAGAATAGTAAAAACCATGAAATTGAAAAAATTAAATCGATTGTCGATTTTTCCAAAAAAATAATATTGGTAACAGGACATCGTAGAGAAAATCATGGTCTAGGCTTCATTTCAATTTGTGAAGCTTTAAAAGAAATAGCACAATCCAACCCTGAAGTTCAAATTATTTACCCAGTACATTTAAATCCAAATGTAAAGAAACCGGTTTATGATTTACTTTCAAACATTGATAATATTAAACTAATCGAACCTTTAGCTTATCCAGCTTTTGTTTGGTTAATGAATAAATCGTATTTAATCATTACCGACTCGGGTGGCATTCAAGAAGAAGCCCCAAGTTTAGGAAAACCAGTTTTGGTAATGAGAGAAACCACAGAACGCCCAGAAGCAGTCGCTGCAGGCACTGTAATATTGGTTGGTACCGATAAAGAAAAAATCATTTCTGAGTGTACTAACTTGTTAAACAATAATGATAAATACTACGCCATGAGCTCACTCCATAATCCCTATGGAACAGGTGATGCTTGCCAAAAAATAGTAGAATTTATCAAATCCAAGTAAGTAAAATAGGTTTTTTAGAGCCTATTTGTAATTGTAATATAATTGATATAAAAATTATATCCCCTCTTCAATTACATTAACTTACGCTTTCACCGTATGCCCGATTACTGTTAAATTTTTTATTTAACAATTTTAACGCCATTAAATCATTTTTAATGCTTGCTATTTATATCTAATTATAATTTAATTAAGATATATTTTTTATGTAGAATTTGATAATTGTATAAATACAATTTAATCATATAAGATTCAGATAAATGATATCCAAGTTAAATTTTAAATTATTTCTATGATAATAAATCACAAAAAAATTAAACAGTAAATTTTGATAAAATTATTTAAAATTAATTTACTTAGGTATGATAAATTCGTATATATATTTATTGGCAATATTTTACCTCTATTAGTAGGGTTTTTATCGGTGCCATTTTCTCTAAAGTATTTTGGGGTTGAAGTAGTCGGATTTATCTCTATTTGTTGGTTGTTTTTTGGTTACTCTGGTATTTTTGACTTAGGACTTTCAAGATCTATGACTCAGATGATATCTAAATTA
>NZ_JBIKQP010000053.1:0-5215 GCF_044349645.1 Flavobacterium sp.
GTTTTTAGCACCACTTCGCTTCCAATACCGTTTAAATCTCCTATTGAAATTCCAACGATTATATTTTCTGCTTTTTTTATCATGACTACACGTTATTTATTGCTAATTTTGAAACGCAAATTTAGTAAAATAATATCACAAATGTTTACAGGAATCATAGAAACCCTTGGAGAAATAAAAGCAATCGAAAAAGAAGGCGGAAACGTTCATCTTACCATTACCTCAGCGATTACCAATGAGTTAAAAATCGACCAAAGTGTTGCTCACAATGGCGTGTGTTTAACCGTCACTTCAATTGAAAATAACGATTACAAGGTAACTGCTATTCAAGAAACTATTGACAAAACAAATTTATCAGACTGGAAAATTGGCGCAACTGTTAATTTAGAGCGCGCTATGAAATTGGGAGACCGATTGGACGGCCATATTGTTCAAGGCCATGTGGATCAAACCGGAATTTGCAAAGCTGTAAAAGAAGCTGATGGAAGCTGGTATTTTACTTTTGAATACGATCCTGGTTTGAATAATCTAACCATAGAGAAAGGCTCAATTACTGTTAATGGGGTGAGCTTAACAGTTGTAAATTCGATGAAAAATGAATTTAGTGTTGCCATAATTCCTTACACTTATGAGCATACTAATTTTCATGATTTTGTAGTTGGCACTAAGGTTAATTTAGAATTTGATGTAATTGGGAAGTACGTTTCGAAACTTTATTCGAATAAATAAATCTAAATTATTTTTTCCATTTCAGACTTTCCATTAAATTCTGCACGTCGTTTTTGATATAACTTGCCGCGGGCATTATTGAATCAAAATTGGGTTTTGCATAGAAATAAACCGACCCTGCTACAAAATTTTTAGTGCTGTCTGTTACATAAAATTGAGTGTTGGTAGCGGCATTTCCATCAACTTGGTAGAACATTCCAAAAACTCTTTTCTCAAAATTTATATATGGTTGTTCCAAAATATCATCAGCTTTAATAACGTGTTCGTAGGTCAATTTCTGAGCATCTTGAAGTAATAATTTAATGTTATTATTTACCGGCTTATAACTCAAATAAATGGTAGCCTTCATTTTTGGGTAGGTAATTTCAAAATTACAATCTCCTTTTTCGGTAATTATTGCATTAGAATTGATATCGAAAGTATAATGACAATCGTTTTCATAATTTTTATATTCCGCAATTGGATAATCCAATCTCAAATAACTTGCTGGTTTAGGAATAGTCTCATTTTTGCAACTAATAAATGAAATTGCAAAAGTGAAAAGTAATATTAATACTATGTTTTTTTTGAACATTTGTAATTATTCTATAGTTACTTTTATTTGTTTGATTCTCTTTCTGTCGATAGAAACAATTTTAAACAAACAGTTTTCAAATATAAATTGGTCTCCTCTTTTAGGAAAATTACCTTGAATTTCTAATAAAAATCCGGCAAGAGTTTCCGCTTCTCCTTTTCTTTCTTCAAATAGTGTTTCGTCTACATCAATAATTCTATAGAAATCTTTGAGATTTATTTTGCCTTCAAATAGATAATTTTTTTCATCTATTTGAGTAAATGGGATGTCGTCATCGTCAAATTCATCACTAATATCTCCCACAATTTCTTCAATTACATCTTCGAGAGAAACCAATCCTGAGGTTCCGCCATATTCATCAACCACAATTGCAAGATGATTTTTCATGGTTTGAAATTCCTTCAGCAAATCATCTAATTTTTTATTTTCAGGTACAAAAAATGGTTTCCTCAAAAGCGTTTTCCAGTCAAAATCGACTTTATCAATATGTGGTATTAAATCTTTAACGAATAGAACGCCTTCTATATGGTCAATATTGTCATTGTAAACCGGAATTCTCGAATAACCTTTGTCAATTATTTTAGGAAGAATTTTATCAAATGATTCGTTGATTTCAATTGCGAAAACATCAATTCTTGGGCTCATAACTTGTTTGGTATCAGTGTTCCCAAAGTTTACAATTCCTTCTAATATTTTTTGTTCACCGTGAGTGGAACCTTCGGAAGAAGTTAATTCAAGGGCTTGCGACAATTGATCAACCGTAAAATAGGCTTTTTGTTTTCCCAATTTTTCATGCAAATAAATTGTCATTGCTCTCATTGGAGAACTAATTGGCGTTAACAATTTATCCAATATATACAAAGGGCGAACTACAAATTCAGCAAATTTCAAATTGTTTCTATTGGCATAGACTTTTGGAAGCACCTCGCCAAATAATAAAATTAGAAAAGTAACCACGATTACCTCTAAAATAAACCGAATTAATTCCGATTCAATTACTGAAAATAAACCTGTACTTATAAAGGAGAACAATATTACAACACCAATATTGATAAAATTGTTCGCAACAAGAAGCGTTGCTAATAATTTTTTAGGTTTGTCAACTAATAATAGGATCAATTTCCCCTTAGAAGAATCGGATTTAGAAAGATCGTCTATAGTTTTTGGGGACAAAGAAAAAAAGGCTACTTCGGCACCGGAAAGCAATGCCGATATAAAAAGCAAAACAAAAATTCCAATTGTACCAAAAAGCAAATTAGAATCTATGTTTTGAAAAATGTCAGTGAAACTGGGAGGTTCCGGGTCCAAAGTTAATGGGATTAGTTAAACAATTAGTATGGCGAATCATCTAATAGGCCTGTTGGCGAATCAGAATTAGTTGGTTTAAATGGTTCAGATTCTTTTTTTGTAGTTAAAAAAGTAAATTCTGTAACTTGAATTTCAGTTGTAAACTTGGTTGATCCTTCTTCTGTTTGCCATTGGCGTGATTTTATTCTACCTTCAACATAGATTTTATCTCCTTTAGATAAATACTTTTCGCAAATTTCAGCAGCTTTATTACGAACCACTAAATTGTGCCATTCAGTTGTATTTATTTTCTCATTTGTAGTTTTATTGATATAAGTTTCATTTGTTGCCAAAGGAAATCTACCAATACAATTACCCCCATCGAAGTAGTGCATTTTAACATCATCGCCTAGGTAGCCAATCAGCATCACCTTGTTTATTGTTCCGTTCATCTTATTTTGAAAGTTTTAGTAATTCCAAATGTACGCTATTTTAACTTAATTCAGTGTATTCCTCTTCTATAAAATTAAAAATAACTTTTGGAAATGGAAAATTATTGATGTCTTTTTTATTTATAGCGCCTAAAATTTCCCCTTTTACTTTTACTTTCCAAAAATTTATATTCAAATGTTGGTGTGATAATTTATGTATTTTACCCTTTGAATTCAAATTTGAAATTCCTTTTATTTTGTATTGAGAACTGAATTTATCGGATATCAATTCGGATACGGCATCTAAATTTAATTCGGTTTCGGTTTCAATGAGTGGAAATTCATATAAATTTTGCCAAATCCCCTTTTGATCTCTTTTCTGAATAAGGGTTTTTAATTTATCGTCTTCAAAAACTATATAATTAAAAAAGCGGTAGCTAATTTTCACTTTTTTCAATTTCACCGGAAGGTGTTGCACTTTTTTCTTTTGCAAAGCGGCACAACTGCTATTGAAAATACAATTTTTGCAATCTGGACTTTTTGGAACACATTGTAAAGCTCCAAATTCCATAATGGCCTGGTTGAAAGTTGCGGGATCGTTTTTTGGCATTAATTCCAAAGCCAATTCAGAAAACTCTTTTTTGGCTGTAGCCAATGAAATGTCAGTTTCGATGTCGAAATATCTGGAAAGCACTCTAAAGACATTTCCATCTACTACAGGAACTGCTTCGTTATGGGAAAAAGAGGCGATTGCAGCAGCGGTATATTCCCCAATTCCTTTTAGTTTTAATAAGTCCTTATAATTATTAGGAAATTCTCCTTTTAATTCATTCGCAACATATTGCGCAGTAAAATGAAGGTTTCTAGCTCTTGAATAATATCCTAAACCCTGCCAATGTTTTAGAACTTTTTCCTCGGGCGCCTTTGCTAAATCAAAAACCGTTGGAAAAGTGGTAATGAAATCTAAATAATATGGTAACCCTTGGGCAACTCTTGTTTGCTGTAGCATGATTTCCGACAACCATATATTATAAGGATTGTCCGTATTTCGCCAAGGCAAATCACGTTTATTATTTAAATACCAATTAATTAATGAGTTGGAAAAAATCACATTCTATTATTTAGAATGCAAAAGTAATTTTTTATGTTGTTAAATTTTAATGGTTTATGCTTGAATATTTGTTTTTTTAATTCATATATTTGCAACCTCAAAAAAAAGTAGAACTTTATTAATTAGAAAGAAAATGACGAAAGCAGATATCGTAGCAAAGATTTCGGAAAAACTAGGTCTTGAAAAAGGAGACGTTCAGGCAACAGTTGAAACATTAATGGAAGAGGTTAAAAACTCTTTAGAAAGTGGAGATAATGTATATTTAAGAGGTTTTGGTAGCTTTATCATCAAAACTAGAGCAGAAAAAACAGGGCGTAACATCTCTAAAAACACTACAATTAAAATTCCAGCTCACAACATTCCAGCTTTTAAACCAGCTAAAGTATTTGTTGAAGGAGTAAAAGCAAATAACAAAACAAAATAATTATTTATTAATCAATAAAAAGAAAAGATATGCCAAGCGGTAAAAAAAGAAAAAGACATAAGGTAGCGACGCACAAACGTAAAAAAAGAGCGAGAGCTAACCGTCACAAGAAGAAAAAGTAGTTTAGGACTACTTTTTCTATTTTAGAATACCAAGTTCATTGAAATTGAGATTTAGGAATTTAGATTGCGGATTTAAGATTGCAGATTTGAAAAATCTAAAATCATGAATTGGAATTTGAAAATCAAAGTCTCGCCGGGTTCAATACCTGTTAAAATATTGTTTAATCCATCCTTACTCGAAAGTTGATGGTTGATAGTTGCTAGTTGATGGATTTTCCAACAACCGACAACCAACAACCGACAACCAAAAGTTCGGATAAAAATTTACAGCGTGAATAAAGAATTAATCATCAGATCTAGTTCTGAAGCCGTAGATTTTGCCTTATTAAAAGATGGAAAACTAATTGAATTACACAAGGAAGAAGAAAAAAGCAATTTCCAAGTTGGCGATATTTTTATTGCCAAAATACGAAAACCAGTTGCTGGACTTAACGCTGCTTTTGTAAATGTAGGCCACGATAAAGATGCCTTTTTACATTATCACGATTTAGGACCTAATCTTGCTTCCCAACTGAAGTTCATAAAGCTTGTAAGCGC
>NZ_JBIKQP010000019.1:0-42730 GCF_044349645.1 Flavobacterium sp.
TTTAGGAACTTTAGCTGGTGCTTCTTTAGATAGAGATCCTGCTGATTATGCTTCAGCTTCTTGGAACATTCCAGGTGCAAACCCAACTAATTTATCTTTAACTAGCTACAAATGGGCTTTACCTATTTCACAAGCTGAGTTAAATGCAAATGGTGGAATCCAACAAAATACAGGATATTAAAATCATACATTCTAAATTTATAAAACCATCCTAATCGGGATGGTTTTTTTATATATTTGCAAAATGGAAAAAGAACACTTAATATTTGGAATACGCGCAATAATTGAGGCAATTCAGTCTGGAAAAGAAATTGACAAAGTCTTTGTGCAAAAAGAAATTTCAGGGGAATTAATGAAAGACCTTATGAAAGTGATGAAGAGAAATAATACTAATTTCTCTTACGTTCCTGTTGAAAAATTAAACCGACTTACACCTAATAATCACCAAGGGGTAGTAGCAAGTATTTCTCCTATTTCCTTTTTTGATTTAGAATCTTTAATAGAAACAGTAATTGAAAACGGGAAAAAACCACTTTTTCTTATACTTGATCAAATTTCAGATGCTAGAAATTTTGGCGCAATAATTAGAACAGCTGAATGTACTGGAGTAAATGGAATTATTATTCAAAAATCGGGAGCTGCTCCTGTAAATGGTGATACTGTTAAAACTTCTGCTGGTGCCGTTTTTAATATTCCAATTTGCAAAGTGGAACATATTAAAGATGCGATTTTCTTACTTCAAGCAAGTGAAATAAAAACTGTTGCCGCTACTGAAAAAACTGATCAAAATATTTATGACATTTCTCTTAACGAACCTGTGGCTATCATTATGGGATCTGAAGATAGAGGTGTAAATCCTTCAGTATTAAAAATTGTTGATGAAAAAGCAAAGCTTCCTATGTTTGGAACAATAGGCTCACTTAATGTTTCTGTGGCTTGCGGGGCTTTTTTATATGAAGCTGTTCGACAAAGACAATAATTAAAATAAAACATTTCTAAATGGATTAAAGTTCTGGTTTTAATCCATTTTTTTTTCTTTAAATTCGTAGTTGACTGAATGACTTGAATTAAAATAAGTATCAATTTCAGGATCTTCCTCAACAATAGGTGGATTTACAAAATTTCCGTTTTCATCAAATCGTTGCATAAATTTGTCATTCGATGGATCATAATCTGGGTGTTGCCAATCGTACTTTATGATTTTTTTATATTCAGGGGTTTTATAAATTAAAGCAAATGCAAATCCAGTAATTAAACCCGCAAGATGTCCTTCCCAGGAAATTCCTTCCTTTACATTTGGAAAAATATACCAAATCATACTTCCATAAACTAAAACTACAAGCAATGAAAGCGCTACTAATCTATAATATTTAGTCATAATTCCTTTAAAGAAAATAAAGCTTGCCAATACATAAATCAAGGAACTTGCACCAATATGAAATGATTCGCGACCGATAACCCAAGTTATTAATCCTGAAAGTAGTATTCCGTTTAATAAAATTTTGAAGAAGATATCTCTATAGAAATAACGCAAAGCAGCTAATAATACTAATAGAGGAATAGAGTTGTTATAAAGATGCTCTAGATTTCCATGAAGAAATGGCGCGCAGATAATACCAATTAATCCAAAGAAATTTCTCGGATAAATTCCGAATTGATCTAAATTTAAATGAAAACGAATGTCAACCCAAAATAGAATCCACAATGACATTACAATTAAAAATGGTAATAATATTACTGAAATTGAATATTTAAAATGGTTGTCGTTCATGAAACGTTTATCGTTGAAATTCTTTACAATATAATCAAAAATAAAACCAAAAAAACAAAGTGCTATTTTGTCAGATAAAACCATTAATTACAATTTTTCGAAAACGCTAGCCCAGACCGAAGTGAAAAGCCCGAAGACAAAAACAAGTGATTTTTTCTTGGTTAAAAAGAGCGACCAAAGTAAGCTCCTTTTTAGGCTTAGAAAAATACTTGTTTTGGCGAGGACTTGAAACGGAGTGCTGGATAATGCTCCAAAAAAAAGGAAAAATAGTTTCAAAAAAAATAGTAATTTTACGAGATGGAAGCACCTTTAGCAGAGCGAATTCGCCCTCAAAAAATATCCGAATATATAAGTCAGTTGCACTTAGTGGGACCCAATGGATCACTAACCCAACAAATTGAAAAGGGAATTATACCCTCGTTAATTTTATGGGGGCCTCCTGGAACGGGAAAAACTACCTTGGCGCAGATAATATCTCAGGAATCAAAAAGACCATTTTATGAGTTGAGTGCAATAAATTCAGGAGTGGCGGCAATTCGTGAAGTAATTGATAAAGCGAAACAGAGCGGCGGATTGTTCACTACAAAAAATCCAATTTTGTTTATTGATGAGATTCATAGATTTAGTAAATCACAGCAAGATTCTTTATTGGCAGCGGTAGAAAAAGGATGGATTACTTTGATTGGTGCAACTACTGAAAACCCAAGTTTTGAAGTTATTCCGGCATTATTATCTCGTTGCCAAGTATATGTTTTGAATGCATTTTCAAAATCAGATTTGGAAAGTTTGTTACAGCGAGCAATTAAAGAAGACCGATTTTTAAAATTGAAGAATATCGTTTTGCAGGAAACGGAAGCCATTTTGAGACTTTCAGGTGGTGATGGGCGCAAGCTTTTGAATATATTTGAATTGGTTGTAAATGCTTCAAGTGAGGAAGAAATAATTATTACAAATGAAAAAGTACTTCAATTAGTCCAGCTAAATACCGTTTTATATGACAAAACGGGTGAGCAACATTATGATATAGTTTCGGCCTTTATAAAATCGATTCGTGGAAGTGATCCAAATGGCGCAGTATATTGGTTGGCTAGAATGATTGAAGGTGGCGAAGATGTTAAATTTATTGCTCGTCGAATGTTGATATTATCGAGCGAAGATATTGGGAATGCTAATCCTACAGCGTTCATAATGGCAAATAATACTTTTCAAGCAGTTTCGACCATTGGTTATCCCGAAAGCAGAATTTTACTAAGTCAATGTGCTATTTATTTAGCTACTTCTCCAAAAAGTAATTCGAGTTATATGGCCATAAATGAAGCTCAACAAGTGGTAAAACAAACCGGAGATTTGGCAGTTCCAATTCATTTACGAAATGCTCCTACTAAATTAATGAAGGAATTGGGTTATGGAGAAGACTATAAATATTCGCACGATTTTGCAAATAATTTTGCGGAACAAGAGTTTTTACCTGAAGATATTTCAGAAACCAAACTTTATAATCCAGGGGAAAATCCTAGAGAAAATGGCACACGTGAATTTTTAAAAAATCGTTGGAAAGATAAATACGGTTATTGATTATAAATTTACAATATTTAATTTTTCGGAAACAAATTTTTCATTTTCATAATAATCGAAAATCCATTCATTATTGTTTTTGTAAACAACTCCTGATCTCATAGCTTCTTCAACAATAAAAATTGAAGGATTATTAGTTTTGGCGATGGTCAATACTAAATTAGGAATGTCAGTGTCATTAGTTAATAATTGAAATAAATTTTCACCTAACGGTTTTGCAAATAACTTTTGATTTACAATTGGTACTTTAACATCGTTATTGACATTGCTAATGCGATTATCATTACCACTATATTTATATTCCAATTTATCAAATGAAGAAAACGCCTCACGCAACGCTTGATTATAAGCAACTTTTAATTCTTTTTCCCTGCTTTTTCCTTCAACTGAAGTAAATACTTCCGCATTTTTACAGTCTTTTAAAACCACGGTCAATTTAGTTACAAATAAATTTCCATTACTTTTTACATCAACAAATACTTTTTTACAGTCACTTTCAGCTACTTCACTTGGTAAAATATCATTATCAAAGTAGGCTATAAAACCATATTTCTCCATTAATAATTTTGTAAGTGTGTTTAACCGATATTGGTCTTTTTCCTTAATGAATTCAAATTTTGAAGGCACAATAGCATATTTATAATCATTTAATGATTGAGAATAACTTATGCTCGTTGCTAAAAACAGCAATATAAATAGTATTTTTTTCATAATTTAAAGGTGTTTTTTTAATTCTAATAAATGTGAAACTTGTTTAATATTATTATACGATTTTGAAGGATCTATATTGAATAAAATGGCGTCCATACCAAAATTTAAAGCTCCATTTACATCTGCATCGATACAATCTCCAATCATAATACTGTTTGATTTAGAGGCCTTAGCTTCTTTTACTGCATATTCAAAAATCAAAGGATTTGGTTTTTTTACCCCAGCCATTTCTGAATTGGTCACCGTATCAAAATAATGTTGAATATTTGAATTTTTCAATTTGTTCCCTTGAATTTCTTGAAATCCATTGGTTATAATATGCAAATTGTATTTTGGTTTTAGATAGTCTAAAATTTCAATTGCACCATCAAAAAGGTAATTGAATTTTGGTAAATATTCGATGTATTCTTCAGATAAGAAAATTATTTTTTCATCGTCAATTTCGTAATTTAATAGCTGGAACGTGTCTTTTAATCTACCCAAACGCAGCTCAAATTGGGTTATTCTATCAACTCGATACAACTCCCAATATTTAATATTTATAGGTACATAATGAAAAAGAAATTGTTGTAAATCGACATTAATTGCGTGTTTTTTAAATATAGTTTCAATAGCTAAGGCTGAATTTTTTTCAAAATCCCAAAGTGTGTGATCTAAATCAAAAAATACATGGTCAATTTTCATATTTAATTTCTATTTGCTTTAAGCTTATAAAATCCCTTCATCTGTAAAACTCAAAAATCCGTGTTCGGTGATAATTAGATGGTCTAAAATAGTAATATCTAAACTATCAGCAGCTAATTTTATTTTTTTTGTAATCTTAATGTCGGCATCACTGGCTTTTAAAGTTCCAGAAGGATGATTGTGACAGAGAACAATTCCTGTAGCTCCAATTTCTAATGCATGCTTAAATATCAATCGAACATCAACTAAAGTTGCGGTTATTCCACCTTTACTCAACTGCGATTTTGAAACAATTGTATTGGAATTATTGACATAAATTATCCAAAATTCTTCGTGAGGTAATTCTCCAATTATAGGCTGCATAATTTCAAAAATCATCTTACTAGAAGTTATTTTTTTTAATTCTGCGGCTTCCTCTCCCCTTCTTCGTCGGCCCAATTCCATTGCAGCAATTATAGAAATAGCTTTTGCTTCGCCAATTCCTTTGAAAGTTAGCAATTGCGATAATGATAATTTTCCTAAAGCATTCAAGTTATTATCCACACTGGACAAAATCCTTTTGCTCAATTCGACTGCGCTTTCATTCCTACTTCCTGAACCTATTAATATTGCTATTAATTCGGCATCGCTTAAAGCAGCTTTTCCTTTTAACATTAATTTCTCTCGTGGACGGTCGTCTTCTGACCAATTTGTAATTGGGAATGAATTATTTTCCATTGAATAATAAGATAATTGGCGTTTAATAATAAAGTGAAAATAATTCTGTTAATTACTCAATCAAAGCTTTAACATCATCAAAGTTTAAACCTCCATAATTTCCAGAACTCATCAATAAAAGTGCTGAATTTTCAAAATTGATATTGAATAAATACTCTTTAAAAGCAGCAGGATTAGTATAAATAATCAAATCTTCGCGGTTGAACGCTTTTGCAATTTGATCGTAAGTAACTTCTTCCAGCTGTTTTATTTTAACTGCATCTGGCGAATAAAAAACCACTGCAACATCAGCATATTCTAGTGCGCCTTGATATTCTTTAAGAAATTCAGCATTCAAACTACTGTAAGTGTGCAATTCTAAACACGCAACTAAAGTTCGATTTGGATATTGTTCTTTAACGGCTATGGTAGTTGCTGCTACTTTACTTGGCGAATGTGCAAAATCTTTATAGGCAACTTTCATTTTACTTTCTGCAATTTTCTCTAAACGCTTTGAGGCACCTTTAAAACTAGCAATTGCTTCATAAAAATCGGCTTCGTCAACGCCCATGTTTTGGCAAATCCATTTTGCACCAGCCAAATTATTTAAATTATGAGCTCCAAAAACTTCAATTGGCATTGCACCCTCTGGAGTTTCTAATAAGGTAACTCCGTCTTTTACGGAATATTCCGGGGTTGAATATGGTAATTTACGAATAGGATTTGTGGCAGCTTCCGCCACTCTTTTAACTTCTAAATCATCTTCATTATAAACCAAAATGCCACCGTTGGTAATCATTTTGATGAAAATTTCAAACTGTTCAACATAATTTTCATAGGTTGGGAATACATTAATATGATCCCACGCAATCCCCGAAATCAATGCGATATTTGGTTGATATAAATGAAATTTTGGACGTCTATCCATTGGCGAAGACAAATATTCATCTCCTTCAAGGACGATAAAATCGTTCTCTTCTGTTAAATGAACCATTGTGTCAAATCCTTCTAATTGTGCACCAACCATATAATCAACTTGAATATTATGGAAATGCATCACGTGCAGAATCATGGAGGTAATTGTTGTTTTTCCATGGGATCCGCCAATTACAACTCGAGTTTTATTTTTTGATTGTTCGTATAAAAATTCAGGATAAGAATAAATTTTCAATCCTAATTCTTGCGCTTTAAGTAATTCGGGATTGTCTGCTTTTGCGTGCATTCCTAGAATTACAGAATCGATCTCGGAAGTTATTTTTTCAGGAAACCATCCTAATTGCAAGGGTAAAATTCCTTTTTTTTCTAATCTGGATTTTGAGGGTTCAAAAATAGCATCGTCACTTCCTGTAACTTGATATCCTTTATTATGCAATGCCAATGCTAAATTGTGCATCGCGCTTCCTCCAATTGCTATAAAATGAGTACGCATTATTTAACTTATTTATGAATGTTTAATTTTTTATTTCTTCTAAAATTGACTTTGCTTTTTCGGGCTATCCAATTTTATTTTTATTCAAATTGGAGGGAACTCGATAAGCATTTTTTGACTTACAAATTTCTAATGCGATAAATTTATTACTATCTTAGGCTTTCATGTCAAAGACTTCTCCACATTTGTAATAACAAATTTCAACATTGTCAAAAATAAGAAATTAAGATTAGAATTACTTTGAAATTAATAAAGGATTTAGATAATTTTATTTATTTTAAAATTATAATTGTATATTAGAAAACCTTAAGATATTTATTAAATTTTATTTAATTTAGCATCATGAAAAACATAATAGTTACAGGTACTTCACGTGGGATTGGATTAGAATTAGCATTGCAATTTGCAAATGCTGGTCACCATGTTTTAGCTCTTTCAAGAAAAATACCTCAAATATTAATTGAAAATAATAATGTCACTTGTCTCTCCGTAGATTTGTCTAAGGAAGAAGATTTAACACAAGTTGAACAATTTTTAGCTTCTTCAATGAAAAAAATAGATGCAATAGTTCACAACGCTGGAGCATTATTATTGAAACCATTTGAAGAAACTTCAACTGAAGAATTTGAAAATATCTACAAGGTGAATGTTTTTGGGGTTGCTAATTTGACTAGAATTTGCCTACCATTTCTTTCAAAAGGAAGCCACGTTGTTACGATTAGTAGCATGGGAGGAATTCAAGGGAGCATGAAATTTGCAGGATTATCAGCTTACAGTTCTAGTAAAGGGGCGGTAATTACACTTTCAGAATTACTTGCAGAAGAATACAAGGAACAAGGAATTTCCTTTAATGTGTTAGCATTAGGAGCTGTGCAAACAGAAATGTTAGCCGAAGCATTTCCGGGTTATCAAGCGAATTTATCGGCAGCAGAAATGGCCAATTACATTTTTGATTTCACCTTAATAGGAAATAAATATTACAACGGAAAAGTTATACAAGTATCATCATCAACGCCTTAAATTAAAATTCTTGAACGAAACATTATCAAAATATATCCCAGAACAAGCTGTCAATCCAGTTTTTGAATTAATCGTAGCCAACCAAGTTCATCTTAAAATTGTAAATGAAAGAGTTACAAGACATGGAGATTATAGAAGGGGCTCAAGCGGCAAACATGAAATTACTGTAAATGCCAATTTGAACAAATACAAATTCTTAATTACATTAATACACGAGATTTCCCATTTAGTTGCATTTGAAAAATTTGGTAGAAATATAAAACCTCACGGAGACGAATGGAAATATAGCTTTCAATTATTAATGGTGCCTTTTATAAGGCCAGAAATTTTTCCGCCAAATTTATTGCCTTTATTAGCTCGACATTTTAAAAATCCAAAAGCGAGTAGTGATACTGATGCTACATTGTCTTTGGCATTAAAACAATATGACGCTGAAAACGATAAAAACTATATCTTTGAACTTCCTTACGGAAGTGTTTTTAGAATTTCAAATGGGAAAATATTTAAGAAAATTGCACAAAGAGTAAAAAGATATGAATGTGTAGAAATGAGTTCCGGGCGAACTTATTTATTTAATCCAAATGCAGAAGTAGAGCTTTTAAAAAATTAGAAAATGAATAAAAATTATTATGCCATTCTAATGGCTGGTGGAGTTGGATCAAGATTTTGGCCTGTTAGTACAACTGAATTTCCAAAACAATTTCATGATATGCTTGGATCAGGCGACACCTTAATACAAAAAACTTTCAGCAGATTATCAAAACTTATTCCTGTTGAAAATATTTTAATTCTAACTAATGAAAAATACAATGACTTGGTTTTAGAACAATTGCCAATGGTAAAACAAGAGCAGGTTTTATTGGAGCCTGCGATGCGAAATACCGCACCCTGTATTTTATATGCCTCTTTAAAAATAAAAAAACAAAATCCCGATGCTGTAATGGTAGTTGCTCCAAGTGACCATTGGATTGAAGATGAAGCGCTGTTTACTGAAAATTTAAAGCAATGTTTTGACTTTTGTTCGAATGAGAATTCTTTGATGACATTAGGTATAAAACCTACTTTCCCAAATACTGGATTTGGATATATTGAATATAATAAATCAGATAATAACCCAATAAAAACGGTTAATCAATTTCGTGAAAAACCAGATTATGAAACTGCAAAATCATTTCTTGCAAGTGGAAATTTTTTATGGAATGGAGGAATTTTTATTTGGTCTGTAAAATCTATAGTTGAAGCTTTTGAAAAATTCCAACCTCAAATGACTGGATTGTTTTTAAAAGGATATGAAAATTACAACACCAATTCGGAATCCGATTTTATTAATGAAAATTATGCAAATGCTGAAAATGTATCAATTGATTATGCTATTTTAGAAAAAGCCAAAAACGTTTATGTTTTACCAGCTACTTTCGATTGGAATGATCTTGGAACTTGGGGTTCATTGCATGAAAAATTAGATAAAGACGAAAATAATAATGCAGTTGTTAATGCCACCGTTTTATTAAAAAATTCTTCAAGTAATATTATTAGCACATCGAAAGATAAATTGGTGATTATTGATGGGTTAGAAGATTTTATTGTGGTTGATAAAGACAATGTTTTACTTATTTATCCGAAATCAAAAGAGCAGGAAATTAAAGGAGTAGTTGCCAGTTTAAAACAATAATTTACTTGCCCATTAGGTAGGCTTCACGAACTTTTTTAAACAAATTCGAAGAATATACAAAATCAACTATTGCTTGGTTGTCGGTTCTAAAGACCTCTTCTTTATTGCCTTCCCAAGCTTTTAATCCGTTTTTAAGGAAAATTATTTTTTCTCCAATTTCCATAACGGAATTCATATCATGAGTATTTATAACGGTTGTAATATTGTATTCTTCCGTGATTTCTTTAATCAAATTATCAATTAAAATAGCCGTATTTGGATCTAATCCAGAATTAGGTTCGTCGCAAAATAAATATTTTGGATTATTTACAATTGCCCTTGCAATAGCTACACGTTTTTGCATTCCGCCGGATATTTCGGCAGGATATTTTCCGTTTGCATCAATGAGATTTACTCTTTTCAAAACGAAATTTACTCGATCTTGAATTTCAGATTTAGAATTATTGGTAAACATTTTCAAAGGAAAACCTACGTTATCTTCAACTGTCATAGAATCGAAAAGAGCGCTTCCTTGAAAAACCATCCCAATTTCTGTTCGTAATTCTCTTTTATCTTCTGCAGGTAAATCAGAATATATTCTTCCGTCAAATGAAATAGTTCCAACTTCTGGCGAATGAATTCCAAGTAAACTTTTAAGTAATACTGTTTTTCCAGAACCACTTTGCCCAATAATTAAATTGGTTTTTCCAGTCTCAAAAATTGTCGAAACTCCTTTAAGTACTTTGCTTTCGCCAAATGACTTTTCTATGTTATTTATTTCTATCATTAGGTCAAAAGAAGTTGCGTTAAAATATAATTCACAGCAATAATTGAAACAGAAGCCCAAACAAAGGAAACAGTACTTGCTTTTCCAACTTCAAGCGCTCCACCTTTCATATAATATCCATGAAAGGAAGGAATTGTGGCTAAAATAAGTCCAAAAATAAATGTTTTTATAAATGCGTAAGCGATATGAAATGGAATAAACTTTTGTTGTAACCCAGATACAAAATCAGCTTCGGTACCAAAACCTCCATAAACAGCAGCGATATAACCACCTGATATACCAATAAACATTGAAATACCAATTAAAAAAGGATACAATAACAATGCAACTAATTTAGGGAAAACTAAATAATTTAGGGAATTTACTCCCATTACTTCCAAAGCGTCAATTTGCTCTGTAACTCTCATAGTTCCAATACTTGACGTTATAAATGAACCCATTTTTCCTGCCATTACAACCGAAATAAAAGTAGGTGCAAACTCTAAAATTACAGATTGTCGGGTTGCAAATCCAATTAAGTATTTAGGAATTAAGGGATTCGTTAAATTTAAGGCTGTTTGAATTGCTACAACTCCCCCAACGAAAAACGAAATAAACGCTACAATTCCAAGAGAACCAATAATTAAATCGTCAATTTCTTTATAAATGAGAACTTTCATAACCGACCATTTAGTAGGCTTTTTGAAAATTTCACCCCACATCATGAAGTATTTTCCGATTTGCGATATGTAACGAATAAGCATCATAAATTAAATATATTGGCGAAATTAACGATAAGTTGCGACTTTTGAATTATTAGGGATGTTAATTTTGAAAAATCAGTTATTTGATTATTTGAAGATTTTTTCTTTCATCTTTTTTAATCGATAATTTCTTATAAATTTCGCTTGTTCATTGGAAACCAAAAGCGGTTTATGATTAAATTTTGCTCTCAAAAACCCTTGAATATAATCCAAAAACAACAATGGTTTCCCTTTCAAAAAAGCCAATTTCATTGAAGCAATAGAGGTAATAAAAAAACCATAACCAATTGAATAGAAAGCTTCTCCTTGTTTGAATCGCGCAGTTTTATTGTAATTTGCTCCGGTAGGTTTTAAATGTTTAACTTTTAAAGTAGCATCCGTAACTACTTTCCATCCGTAAAATTTACAAAGCAATTCGTCAACTGTATCCCAACCCATTGCTGGTTTTAAATTCCCAATTTGAAGGAAACATTCTTTTTTATAAGCTTTAAATGCTCCGCGAATATGGTCTTTATCGGTTAGGTTTTCCAAAATCCATACGCCATTTTTTTCTATGTAAGCAAATCCGCCTGCCATTCCAATTTTACTATCACTTTTAAAATGATTTAAAATTGTCTCAAAATAATTATTTGGCAAAATTAAATCAGCATCCAATTTTACGATAATATCATAATTCGAATCTACTGTTTCAAATCCTTTATGAAAAGCTTGAATAACTTTACTTCCTGGCATGTGAATCGCTTCTGAAGTTTTGTTTACCAATGAAATATAAGAATGGTTTTTACTGAAATTATCAACAATTGTAGCAGTTTCATCAGTAGAATTATCATTTACGACTACCACTTTTGAAGGCAAAACAGTTTGTGAAACTAATGATTCTAATGTCAAGGCAATAAAATCAGCTTCATTATGGGCCGGAATAATAATGTAATATTTCATTTTTTTACAAAGTCTACTGCAAATATCATTATTTTTGTAGTGATTAAAAAATAACTTTCATTTGAAAAAGAAAATAGCTGTTGTTATTGTAACTTTTAACGGGGCAATTTGGTTAAAAAAGAACTTGAATTCACTTTTAAATTCAAATTACCCAATTGATATTATTATCGTTGACAACGCATCAACCGATAAAAGCATCTCTACCATTAAGGAATTTAGCACAGTTGAACTTATTCAAAATAAAGAAAATTTAGGCTTTGGCAAAGCCAATAATATAGGAATTGATGTTGCACTTAAAAAAGGAGCAGACGCAGTTTTTTTATTAAATCAGGACACTTGGGTTTATGAAAATACAATCTCAAGTTTAGTTGAAGCCTTATTCGAAAAACCAAATTTAGGCATAGTTAGTCCTTTACACTATTCAGCTGATGAAATAACTTTTGATGAAAATTTCAATACATATTTCAATAGATTTGAAAAAGTAGAAGATTCAGAATCGATTCGAATAGTTCCTTTTATTAATGCTGCCGCATGGTTAGTTTCAAAAGAATGCTTTACTAAAACCGGCTATTTTGATCCAATATTTAGTCATTATGGTGAAGACAGGAATTTCTGCGAACGAGTTAAATACCATGGATATAAAATTGGGGTGGTGAAAAATTCTGCAATTTGTCATGACCGAATTGTAAAATTGAATCCAAATAAAATAGAATTACAATCAAAGTATTTGGTTTTAAATCAGATGATTAATTGTAATAATTCACTTTTTATTGCAGTACTTTTAGGATTAAAATCGGTTTTTGGGTTATCAAAATTTCATTTTTCAAATCTAGGTGTACTAAAGTCAATTTCTATATTTATTAAACTTTTATTGTATTATTTTAACTTACTTTTGAATATTGGAATGTTATTAAAAATTCGAAAAAAATCAATTAAAGGGATAAATGGTGTTTTACCACTATAATTATGTCAAATAAAGAAACTCACAAACAAGCTTTTTTCTTTACCATAATTAATTATGTAGGAATTCTTATTGGAATTATTTCTACACTTTTTATTTATCCAAAAAACAAAGAAATGCTTGGGATTTTTAGATATGTAGAATCTTTAGCTCAAATTTTATTTCCAATAATGCTTTTAGGAGCTTCACAAACGCTAATTAAATTTGGACCAAAATTAGATTCTAAACAAGAAAAACAACTATTTTCATATAGTGTTTTATCCATTTTTTCAATCGGATTTATTTTACTTTCATTAATAGGATTAACTTCATTAATTCCGGCATTATCAGGTTTAAAATATATTTACTTGGCTTTCCCAATTGGATTTTCACTGGCTTTAATCGATTTGTTTAAAAAACAATCTACTATTATTGGTAAAATAGCAATCCCTACTTTTTTTGATAATATTATTCCAAAACTTATTTTACCAATAATCTTTTTATTGGTTTTAAACCAATATTATTCTATTCAAGAGTCACTACTTTTCTATATTATTTCCTATGGATTGATAGCTGTATTTGTTGGGATTTACCTGTTTTATTACTTCAAACCAAAATTTGAATTTGATTATAAATCATTATTTTCAGAAATTAATAAGAAAGAAATGTACCGCTTTTCGATGTTTGCATTTGCTGGAAGTTTGGGTTCAGTATTTGCCTTTCGAATCGACTCCATTATGATTCCAAAGTTTATTTCTATGGAAGCAAATGGTACTTTTAGCATCGGAGTTACATTGGCTTCAGCCCTAGCGGTGCCTGCAACAGGGATTTTTATTTTATATGCACCAATAATTTCAAACTACATTAAAAACAACCAAATTTCAGAACTTGATTTAAAATACAAAGAAATTTCAAAGCTGCTTTTCTTTATTGGAGCGCTACTTTATAGTTGTATTTTCTTGGGAATTAATAATTTATTTATGCTGTTGCCAACTCATGAAAATCTAATTGATTCAATTCCTGTAATCTTGATTTTAGGATTTAATGTATTGATCAATATGGGAACTGGATTTAATGGGGAAATAATTACGTATTCTAAATATTATAAATTCAATTTAATAGCAATTGGATTATTGATTATATTAAATGTATCTCTTAATCTATTATTTATAAAAGTACTAAACTACGGAATTGAAGGAGTTGCGGTTGCCTCTTTGATTTCCATGATACTCTTTAATTTATCGAAATTGTTATTTATTTATAAGAAATTCAAAATCTTACCTTTCGATTATTCGTATTTAAAATTGATTTTGGTATTTGTATTAGTATTATTAACTAGCTACTATTTACCGATAGTAAACAACCATTTATTGAACTTAATATACAAAACACTATTCTGCTTGTCATTAAATCTATTGGTTATTTACAATTTAAAATTAGTTTATTCTTACAATTTTTGGCTTGAAAAAACGATTCAGAAATTGAGATTCTAATATCGATAAACAAAAGCGTTAATATTCATACCTGCTCCTACCGAAGCAAAAAGTAAAATATCGCACTTTTTTATTTCATGATTTTCAAGTTGGTTATTCACCAATAAATCATATAAAGTTGGAATCGTTGCCACGCTACTATTTCCTAAAAAGTTAATGCTCATAGGCATAATTCCATCAGGTGGAGTTTGATTGTATAATTTATAAAAACGGTTTATAATTGCTTCATCCATTTTTTCATTGGCTTGATGTATTAGAATTTTCTTCACCTCTTCAATTGCGATTCCACTTTTCTCCAAGCAGCTTTTCATGGCTGTGGGAACATTGCTTAAAGCAAATTCGTAAATTTTTCTACCATGCATTTTTATATAAAAAACATCTGGATCTAAATCATTATTAAACGATTTTCCATAAAAAAGATAGTCTTTTTCGGTATAAGTATAGGAAGCGCTTTCGTGAGATAAAATACCACAATTTTCATCAGTAGTTTCTACAATGGTTGCTCCTGCTCCATCAGCATAAATCATAGAATCACGATCGTGAGGGTCTACAACTCTTGATAATGCCTCTGCGCCAATAACCAAACATTTTTGAGCCATTCCAGATTTAATTAAAGCATAGGCTTGTAACATTCCCTCGATCCATCCTGGACAACCAAAAAGGATGTCAAAAGCGACACATTTTGGATTTTGAATTTGTAATTTATTTTTTACACGAGCGGCTAAACAAGGCAAAGCATCCGATTGAATGGTTCCACTCTTAATATCTCCAAAATTATGAGCAACAATAATATAATCTAACGATTCTGGATCAATTCCCGAATTTTTTATTGCTTTATCAGAAGCCAAATAGGCCATATCGGAGGTAATTAATGAGGTTTCTGCATACCTTCTTTCTTCAATTCCAGTAATGCCTTTGAACTTTCCAATTACGATTTCATTGCTATAGGCGAATGGTGTTCCGTCTTCATTCATGAAATGATGATTGGTAAAATCTAAATTACTTACAATAATTTCTGGTAGGTAACTTCCGGAGCCTGTTATTTTTATGTTCATCGCATTGAAATATAATTACAAGCTAATTTAATAATTAAAATCGTTAATTAACGATAAATCAACCTAATGAAGTGTGTAATTGTGAATTAATCAAATAATAAGTTCAATAGTTATTGATTATTTATTTTTATTATCAATATTTATTTTAATTTGCATTATGGTTGCCAAACTTAAAGCTTGAGTTTTGATTTTTTCAGCATTTGTTCCAACAAAATTATCATCAACCGAGTTATTAAAGTGATTTAGCCAAATGGTAAATAACTCAGGTGTTAGATTTTCTTTTTCATTAATATCCAGGTGAATTTTAGTTAGATTATTGAAATACCCACCGGTATCGAAAATTGCTTGTGACCAAAATGTAACTAATATCGGTAAATGTTCTTCCAACTTAATTTTCACAACATCCGTAAAAATGTAACTTATAGAAGCATCTGACAATAATCTTTTATAAAAATTATCGACTAAATAATATAAATCGTCTTGGTTTTCAATATCTTTCATATTCAAAAATAAAAAAATCCATCTCGAAATTTGACTTTTGAGATGGATTTAAGTTAAAATTATATTGTTTAATTTTCCATATACGCTTCAATTGGGGCGCAAGAACAAACTAAATTTCTATCACCGTAAGCATCATCAGTTCTTCTAACGGTAGGCCAAAATTTGTTTTCAGAAATGTATTCCAATGGAAAAGCTGCTTTTTCTCGGGTGTAAGGAAAATTCCAAACATCAGCTGTAACCATTGCTAGTGTGTGAGGAGCATTTTTCAAAACAGTATCGTGATCTTCAATGCTGCTTGCCTCAATTTCTTTTCTAATTTCAATCATTGCATCACAAAAACGATCCAATTCTTCTAAATTTTCACTTTCAGTAGGCTCTATCATCATGGTTCCTGCAACTGGAAACGAAACTGTAGGAGCGTGAAAACCATAATCCATTAAACGTTTTGCAATATCGGTAACTTCAACACCTTTTTGTTTAAACGGTCGACACTCTATAATCATTTCATGAGCCGCACGACCCATTTCGCCAGAATACAAAGTATCATAATGACCATTCAAACGCTCTTTTATATAATTTGCATTTAGTATTGCATATTTAGTAGCGTTGGTAACTCCTTCAGCTCCCAACATTGAAATGTATCCATAAGAAATCAAACATACTAAAGCAGATCCCCAAGGTGCAGCAGATATTGCTGTAATTGCATTTTCACCACCAGTACAAACTACAGGATTTGAAGGTAAAAACGGAACTAATTGCGGTGCAACACAAATTGGACCAACACCAGGACCACCTCCACCATGTGGAATTGCAAATGTCTTATGAAGATTTAAGTGGCAAACATCAGCGCCTATTGTAGCTGGATTTGTTAATCCAACTTGAGCATTCATATTGGCCCCATCCATATAAACTTGACCTCCATTATCGTGAATTATTTGAGTAATTTCTCTAATAGCGCTTTCAAAAACTCCATGAGTAGATGGATAAGTTACCATCAAACAAGATAGTTCGTCTTTGTATAAAATTGCTTTTTCACGTAAATCGTCAACGTCAATGTTTCCGTTTTCAAGGGTTTTAGTAACAATAACTTTCATTCCGGCCATGGCTGCAGAAGCAGGATTTGTTCCGTGTGCCGATGATGGAATTAAGGCAATATTTCTATGGTGATCTCCACGAGATTGATGATAAGCACGAATAACCATTAGACCAGCATATTCTCCTTGAGCACCTGAATTTGGTTGCAAAGTAGTCCCAGCAAAACCAGTAATTTCATTCAATTGTTGCTCTAATTTTGTCAACATTTCTTTGTATCCTTGTGCTTGTTCAAATGGAACAAATGGGTGAATATTATTCCACATTGGATTACTCAAAGGCAACATTTCAGCAGCGGCATTCAATTTCATTGTACATGAACCAAGAGAAATCATTGAATGATTTAAAGCCAAATCTTTTCTTTCCAACATTTTAATGTAACGCATCATTGCAGATTCTGAATGATATCTGTTGAATACTTCGTGTTTTAAAAATTCTGAAGTTCTTTCTAAATGTTCTGGAAAATGATTCGTAGAAGTTAATTCTTGAATTGAAGTTGACTGAGTTCCATTTGCAGCAGCAAAAACTTCGAGAATTTTATTTAAATCGGAAATACTTGTAGTTTCATTCAAAGAAATTGAAACTGAAGCATCGTCAATGTAATAGAAGTTAATTTCATTTTCTAATGCCAACTTGTTCACTTTCTTAGCGTCTGCTTTTACAACAATAGTATCGAAAAAGGCATTATTAGTTTGTTCATAACCTAGTTTCTTCAATTCATTTGCTAATGTCGCAGCTGAAGCATGAACTTTATTTGCAATATATTTCAATCCTTTTGGACCGTGGTAAACTGTGTACATACCGGCCATAACTGACAATAATACTTGTGCTGTACAAATATTTGAAGTTGCTTTATCTCTTTTAATGTGTTGCTCACGAGTTTGCAATGCCATCCTTAAAGCACGATTTCCGTTGGTGTCAACTGTAACTCCTATGATTCTTCCTGGCATACTTCTTTTAAACTCCTCTTTTGTAGCAAAATAAGCAGCGTGAGGACCACCGTAACCTAACGGAATTCCAAAACGTTGCGTTGTTCCTAAAACTACATCAGCTCCCATATCTCCTGGAGGAGTTAATTTTACTAAGCTTAAAATATCTGCTGCAACGGCAACTTTAATTTCATTTTCTTTAGCTTTTGCAATAAAAGAAGCGTAATCATGAACTTGCCCGAATTTACCTGGATATTGTAAAATTGCACCGAAAAATTCATTTGAAAAATCAAAAGTTTCGTGATTTCCAATTACCAATTCAACACCAATAGGGGCTGCTCGAGTAATTAAAACAGAAACAGTTTGAGGTAAAATTTCTTCAGAAACAAAGAACTTACAAATATTATTTTTCTTTTGATCACGAGTTCTTACGTCAAATAAAAGAGCCATTGCTTCAGCAGCAGCAGTACCTTCATCCAACAAAGAAGCGTTAGCAATTTCCATCCCAGTTAATTCAATAACCATAGTTTGAAAATTTAAAATTGCTTCCAAACGTCCTTGAGCTATCTCCGCTTGATAAGGTGTGTAAGCAGTGTACCAACCTGGATTTTCAAAAATATTTCTCTGAATAACTGCAGGAACAATCGCTTGATTGTATCCTAAACCGATATAGGTTTTAAACACTTTGTTTTTATTTCCCAATTCAGCAATATGATTTGAAAACTCATATTCTGACATTGCAGGTGCTAAATTTAATGGTTTTTTTAATCGAATATCTTCAGGAATAGTTTCAAGAATCAATTGATCAAGTGACGTTGCACCAATTGTTTTTAGCATATGTTGAAGCTCATTTTCATTTGGTCCAATATGTCTTAAAGCAAAAGCATCTGTTTTCATATTTTTATTAAAAGTGTTGATGTTATTTAGAAGTGCAAATTTATGTATTAAATTCAAAATTTTACGGGATTTTGAAGCCAATTTCTAAGTATTTTTCAACTAAAAGCCATTCTTATTAACAGTTTAATTATTTTTGTTTAATGAAGCAATTAAAACAACTTTTTGATTTTTACCTCGATTCGAGTACTCATATTGCTTTGTCGTGTTTTGCACTTGTGAATTGCACTTACTTAACCTTAAACATTTCAATAAATTATTCAGTCGCATTTTTTGCGTTTTTTGGAACAATTGCTGGCTATAATTTTGTAAAATTTGATGCCTTGGCCAGAGCCAAAAAAAATAACATGAGTTCGAAATTAAAAGCAATTGCAGGATTGAGTTTTCTCGCCTTAATAATTGGAATTTACTACTTCCTAGAACTTGAAAAAATCACTAAAATTATTGCATCCGTAGTTTTAATTTTGACCATATTATACACTTTACCCTTTTTCCCAAATAAAAAAAATGCGCGTAATTGGGCGGGATTTAAAATTTACATCGTGGCTATTTGCTGGGTTGGAGTAACATTACTCCTGCCAATAATTAATTGCGAATATAAAATAAATTTCCAAATAGGAATACTAATCCTCCAGAGATTACTTTTAATATTTTCATTAATATTAATATTTGAGATAAAAGATTTGAAAAATGACGATCCCCATTTAAAAACTGTACCACAACAAATTGGTGTTGCAAAAACTAAAAATCTCGGTTTGGTTTTGTTGATTTTATTTATCGGTATTGGATTTTTCAATGATAATATCAATAATCAATATTTAGAATCACTTTTGAATTCAGTAATTGCAATTGTGATAGGTTTTTTTCTGTTTTTTTCTAATGAAAATCGATCAAAATATTTCACTGATTTTTGGGTTGAAAGTACACCCATTGTTTGGTGGCTTTTGTATTTATTCTCAAAATAAAAAACCGAAGCTTTCACTACGATTATACTAATTATATCAATCCTGCTCTTTTAATTAAAGCATCCGGTTTTGGCTCTTGTCCTCTAAAACGTTTATACAAAACCATTGGATGTTCTGTTCCGCCTTTAGAAAGTACATTTTCTTTAAATTTTGTAGCTACCTCAACGTTGAAAATTCCTTTTTCTTGGAAAAAGGCAAACGCATCAGCATCGAGAACCTCAGCCCATTTATAACTGTAATATCCTGAAGAATACCCACCTTGAAATATGTGAGAAAAAGCAGTACTCATGGCATTTTCTTTCACGTCTGGATACAATTGAGTGGCAGAAAATTGTTCTGTTTCAAATGTTTTTAGATTCAATATAGTAGTTGGGTCTTGGCCGTGCCAACCCATATCTAACAATCCAAAACTCAATTGTCGTAAAGTTGCCATTCCTTCTTGAAAACTCGCACTTTCTTTAATTTTTTGAATTAATTCCATTGGAATCATTTCATCTGTTTGATAATGATGAGCAAATAATGACAAAGCCTCCGCTTCATAACACCAGTTTTCCATAATCTGGCTTGGTAATTCTACAAAATCCCAAAACACACTTGTTCCTGACAAACTTGGGTAAATTGTATTTGCTAAAATACCATGCAAACCGTGTCCGAATTCATGAAACAAAGTGGTAACTTCATTAAAAGTTAATAAAGAAGGTTTCGTTGCTGTTGGTCTTGTGAAATTACAAACATTTGAAATGTGAGGTCTTTCATTTTTATTATCTAAAACAAATTGCGATTTAAACGAGGTCATCCAAGCACCATTTCTCTTGCCTTTTCTAGGAAAGAAATCAGCATAAAAAACGGCAACAAGTTCGTTGTTTTTATCTTTTACTTCAAAAGTTCTAACCTCTTCATGGTATTTATCAATGTCGAAAATCTCGGTGAAAGTTATTCCATAAAGTCTTTCTGCGATTGTAAATGCGCCTTCTAAAACCTTCTCCAATTGGAAATAAGGTTTCAAAATCTCATCATCCAAATTGAACAATTGTTGCTTCAATTTTTCAGAATAATACGCTCCATCCCATTTTTCTAGTTGGTCAATTCCGTCTAATTTCTTTGCAAATGCAGCTAATTCTTCAAATTCTTTTTGAGCTGCAGGTTTGGCTTTTGCTAATAAATCATTTAAAAATGAAATTACTTGTTCCGGTGTTTGCGCCATTCGCTCTTCTAAAACATAATGAGCATGGGTTTTATATCCTAATAATTGCGCTCTATCAAAACGTAGTTTGGCAATTTTAAGAACGATGTTTTGATTATCGAATTCATTATTTTGAAATCCTTTTGAACCAAATGCAATTGCCATTTTTTTTCTTAATTCTCTATTATCTGCGTAGGTAAGAAATGGAATATAACTTGGGTGATCAAGGGTAAAAATCCAACCTTTTTTATCTTGGCTTTTAGCCAATAGATGGGCTGCTTCAATTGTTCCTTCTGGTAATCCTGAAAGATCTCTTTCATCGGTGATATGCAATTGAAAAGCTTGTGTTTCGGCCAATACATTTTCCCCAAATTGCAAACTTAATTTAGACAATTGCATGTCGATTTCTCGTAATTTACTTTTTTTATCTTCCGATAAATTAGCGCCGTTTCTAGAAAAACTCTTGTATTTTTTTTCTAATAATGTGGCTTGTTCAGTATTTAAATTAAGTGACTCTTTTTGATCGTAAACTGCTTTTACTTTTGCAAATAAAACTGAATTTAATCGAACATCGTTTCCAAATTCTGATAATAATGGTGAAATTTCTTGGGCTATTTTTTGCATTTCATCACTTGTTTCTGCCGAATTCAAATTGAAGAAAATACTTGAGGCTCTATCCAAAACATCACCTGAAAATTCCATCGTCACAATTGTATTTTCAAAAGTTGGTTTATCTGGATTATTAACAATTGCATCGATTTCGGCTTTTGCAATTTCGATACCCTTTTTTATTGCTGGAAGATAATCTTCATTTTTAATTTGAGAAAAAGGAGCCGTATTGTGTTTTGTATTGAAATACTGAGTTAAGATATTCATGTTATGTTTATTTGAATTGCAAGATGTTATGGTTAGCCCCGATAGCAATGGAAATCCTTTTCTTTTTTTCTTAAAAAAGAAAAGATTGAAATGTATAGCGGGAAATAGCTTCTAAAATGATTACTTTTTAAGATTTTCAGAAGATTTATTTACCGAATCTTTCAAGCCTTCTTTATACAAAATAATTTTGTCTAATACACATTTATCTTGAGTGCCGATGATTTGGGCTGCAAGAATTCCTGCATTTTTGGCTCCGTTTAAGGCTACAGTTGCCACTGGAACGCCGCCTGGCATTTGCAAAATTGACAGAATAGAATCCCAACCATCAATAGAATTACTTGATTTAACTGGGACTCCAATTACTGGAAGTGGCGACATTGAAGCGACCATTCCGGGTAAATGAGCAGCTCCTCCTGCTCCAGCAATTATAACTGAAATCCCAAGTAGATGTGCATTTTTACTAAACTCTACTAATTTTTCTGGGGTTCTGTGTGCCGAAACAATATCTACTTCAGTTTCAATATCAAAACCATTTAGAATGTCAATTGCATCTTGCATTACTGGCATGTCGGAAATACTTCCCATTATTACGGCTACTTTCATTTTTTTAATATTTAAATATTGAAATTTAAAGATTTAAAAAAATTTGTACTACTTTTTGAATCTTTAAATCATTTAATTTTTTATTTTCAACTTATTACCCTAATTGTATTTTTAACGTTTTCGGCAATTTTTCGGGCTTCAACCATATTTTCATTTACGATAGTAACGTGTCCCATTTTTCTGAAAGGGCGCGTTTCTTTTTTACCATAAATATGAGGCGTTACTCCATTCCAACCCATTATGGTTTCTATGTTTTCATAAACCACATCACCTGAAAACCCTTCGGCACCAACCAAATTTACCATTATCCCTGCGACTTTACTATCAGTATTTCCTAAAGGTAAATCTAAAATTGCTCGGATATGGTTTTCAAATTGGGATGTATAGCTAGCTTCAATAGTGTGGTGTCCCGAATTATGTGGACGTGGTGCAACTTCATTAACGATAATTTCGTCATCGATTGTTTGAAACATTTCGACTGCTAAAAGTCCAACATGATTGAATTTTTCAGAAACATTTAAAGCAATTGCACGAGCCTTTTCAGCTACTTTGTCATCAATTCGTGCTGGACAAATTACATATTCTACTTGGTTTGCTTCTGGATGGAATTCCATTTCAACTACGGGATACGTTTTAATTTCTCCAGACACATTTCGACAAACAATCACAGATAGTTCATTTTTGAACGGAATCATTTCTTCAGAAATGCATTCTACATTTGGTAAATTGTCTAAATCTGAAAGTGTTCGAATAATTTTTACTCCCATTCCGTCATAGCCAAATTCAGTGCATTTCCATACAAATGGTAATTTCAAATTTTGTGACTCTTCAATAAGCGATTCTAAATTTTCAAATCTTTTGTAAGCTGCTGTAGGAATATTATTATTCGAATAAAAATCTTTTTGAATTCCTTTATTCTGAATTAATCGAAGTGTTTTTGGAGATGGAAAAACTTTAACTCCTTCGCTTTCTAATTTTTCTAAAGCATCTAGGTTTACCAATTCAATTTCGAAAGTTAACACGTCGACTTGCTTTCCGAAATAATAAACGGTATCAAAGTCCATTAAATTTCCTTGAAAAAATTTATTACAAGCTATTTTACATGGTGCTTCATGACTTGAATCGAGTACGAAAGTTTGAATATCGAATTTTCGAGTATCGTACAACATCATTTTTCCTAACTGACCTCCGCCAAGGATTCCTAATTTAAAATCTGAAGAAAAATAATTCATTAAAATAAATTTTTCACAAAGATACTTTAAAAGAGTAAAAATAAAAAGTTACACTATTTAAAATTATCTACGGACAATTATTCTCTTTGTAAAACTTCCATTATTGGTCTCTACTTTTAATGTATAAATTCCAGTTGCTAAATTTTGAACATCTATAGAATAACTATCTGAAGTCATTGGATTTCTAAAGGTAGCAACTAATTTACCATCCAAAGAATACACAGAAACTACATTAATTGAATTATTAACTGAATTTATATTTACAGTTTCCACTGTTGGATTTGGGTATACTACAATATCACTTCTATTTGTAAAATCGTTAGTTGATAATAACGAATTGTTGTAGCAGTTAGGAGGTACTGCGAATTCAGTTTTTATCATATTACTGACTTTACTATTTGCAAAACCTTGATTCGTAGTAGCATTATAAAAAGTTAAATCTAATGTTTGGTTACTGGCTCCAAACCAATCTTGAAGAATTGTACTAAAAACGCGACGATAATCGTGCTGTACAGTTTGTACTTGATAGTTATTAGCAGATACTGCTTCTGAAAGATTGATATTTGTTCCTGAAACCCCAGGATTTATTGATTTTCCAAAAACAAACATTGGAGCAATTTCACCATGATCAGTTCCTAAATTACCATTTTCACCCGCTTTTCTTCCAAATTCAGAAAAGGGAACTGCAATTACATCATCTCCTAAATTCTGATTATTTAAATCGGTAATAAAAGAATTTATAGCTTCTGAAACTTGTGTTAAAAGATTGGCATGAGTCCCTAAATGAGTAGTTGTATTTGAAGCAACTTGAATATCATGGGTATCAAAACCTCCTATTTTTACTAAATACACCTTTGTTTGTAAACCTCCCGAAATGAATTTAGCTACTGTTTTTAACTGGTTTGCCAAACTTGTTGAAGGATAGGTAACACTTGCTGAGTTGGTTCCACCTCTAAAAGCTGATGAAATACTTTGAGCATATAAATTTGTTTCGGCATCGCTAGCTAAAATAAAACGGATTAAATCTCCATATTCAGAATTGGGAATTGAAGTTGGCGGTGCCCCTCCTAAACCATTTAAAACTGAGTAAAAACCAGCAGGATCTTGCCCATTTATATTAATTGACATTCCGTGTTCAATTTCTCCATGAAATCCCAAAGAATTATCGCTACTTCCTAATTGGATCCCCAAAGGAAAACTAGCAGATAAGAAATTACTATAATAATTTTCTAAAAATCTTCCAATCCAACCACTATCAATATTATTATTGGCAGAAGTTCCGTCACCACCAGTCAACCATAAATCGGTAGACTTAAAGTGTGATTTATCTTGAGATGGATATCCAACACCTTGAACAATTCTCATTAATCCTCGGTCGTACAAACTTTTAAATCCCGTTAGTGCTGGGTGAAGTCCAATTTGATTTGCCAAAGGCAAGGTAGTGTCTAAATTAATTAAACCATTAGTTTGGCCTGCATTATTTAATTTTATGTTAGGGCGCAAAGCTGCATAAGTATCGTATTGATTTAAGGGGACTACCGTATTTAGTCCATCATTTGCACCAGATAATTGAACCAATACTATTTTTTTTGCATTCACATTTGGGCAAGTAGTCATTCCAGCCGATTTAAATAGAGCGAATACTTCCGTTGGCAAAAGCGATAATGCTGATGCTGATGCGGTTAACTGAATAAAGTTCCTTCTTTTCATATAAAATAGTATTAAAACATTTGAGATTCTGGCGCTCTCAAAATATTTGTTACCAATAATTTCAATCTTGATTCTACAACTGTATTTACTCCAGTTGCGATATAATCATCCCAAGCATTTGTCCAATAGAAATTTGCCATCCCTTGAAGTAAAAAAGTACTCATAAAATAATTAACCCGATTAGTATCTGGATTTTGAGCAAAAAGTGCATTACACAATTCAGATGTTAAAATAAATGGATCATTGGCAACGGAAATAATATTTCCGAATCTAACTACATTTGAAATATTAATTTTAGTAATTATAGTTGCATTTCCACTAATTCTATTTATTCCATCTAATAATGATTCACCTAAACGATACCTCGAAATTAAATTAGTTGCAGAAATCCAATTTTTATCAAACCCTGGCGCTTGATAATAAGCAGGATGTCCGGCAACATTTTCAGGATTAAAAAGCATCATATTTGATCCGGTTAAAAAGCTATTGTATACAAACAGGGACCAAAACTTATAATAAAAATCGTAGGCGCTAGTATTTGGATCAGAAATGGTTGCTTTCAAGAAAGTACAAATTTCAGAAAGCTGATTTATTGGAGATTTTATCATACCACCAATAGTTTCATTTGTAGAATCGGAATCATCCAAATCATAAAAATGCTTACTTTCTAATAATTTTCTAATTATAGGAGCAATTTCATAACCATTGTTATAAAAATCTAGGGCTAATGGAGTAATTATGTCGGCTTCAACTTCAGGAGTTATAGTTCCTTTCACAAAATAAATGTACATTTTGCGACAAATGTTTTTGGCAGTGGCTTGTTGGTTAAAAACCATATTCACAAAATCATTTAACTCAGTGTCCATCCCAGCATCATTAGTAGCAGCAGTAATTACGGTATTATTAAAAGCGCTGCTAAAGGTTTTATTACTGGTATGATGAAATGAAAAAACGTTATAACCTTTTGGTAAAGAGGTTTCTGGATCAATTACAGATCGATTACTCATTCTTCTGAAACCTGTTAAAACACGTGCTGCTTGAACAACATCAGCTTCAGTGTATGTCGTGTAATTTCCAACCCCTATCTGTGGTCCTTTCCCGATTGTAAATAGCTCAAAAAACTCCCTAGCATAATTTTCGTTCGGCGCTGTTTTTATATTTGAAGTATTATTCAAATAGTACAACATATTATTATTCAACGTCATTTTTTTTGCTAAGGTTTTATAATTCCCGTAGGAATAATGTAATAGCAATCGGATATAATCATAAAAATCGGTTGCAGAAGATGAAGCGTCTATTTCAACAGTAAAACAAGTTGATAAAAAATGAGATAATTTATATTTTAAATTAGGACTGTTTATTGCATTATACCACCACCAGCCTGCTACAATTGCACCTTTTGCGCTTTGTCTAGCAAAAGAAGTAGGTGAGGCTGTAGATTCTGTCCAAAATCCATCAGGAGCAGTTGTTGGAAGAGGGTCATACGGCAAATTTACCAAAGGTGTACTAGTTGAGAATAGTAAATTCAATGCCTGATTTGGCGTTAAAAGCGCATATTGATCAATTAAAGATCTACTGTAAACAAAAGAAGCTCGTCTTAATAAATGCCTTGCATTTCTTTGTCCTAAAACACCGGTATGTTGGTCTAATGAAGCCATAACAAATTGATTAATACCATTTAGACTTCGAAAATACAAATTAGTTTAATACAAAATTAACATTTTATAAAAAAAGTTGCTTTAATTACTTGTTTTATAATGAATTATTATCTGGAAAAATAAAATATATAGTTGCTTTACCAATTGTAAAATGTGAATTCTATATCTTTGCGGCTTATAAAAAATCAGAAAATTGATTCAATTACACGATAAACAATTTGTTCCTATTATTTCTTCTGAAGAAATAGATTTTGCAATTGCAACAATGGCCTCTCAAGTTGAAGCTGATTTTGCTGATGAAATTCCTGTATTTATTGGGGTTTTGAACGGTTCTTTTATGGTTGTTTCGGATTTTATGAAACATTATAAAAAGGCTTGTGAAGTAAGTTTTATTAAATTAGCCTCATATGAAGGGACTTCTTCCACCGATGAAGTAAAACAATTAATTGGTTTAAACCAAGACTTAACAGGAAGAACTGTGATTGTTATTGAAGATATCGTTGATACTGGAAATACAGTAGAGGAATTAAAAGAATTATTCAAAAAACAAAATGTAAAACATTTTAAAATTGCCACTTTATTTTTCAAACCAGAAGCTTATAAAAAAGACCTGAAATTGGATTATATTGGAATACGAATTCCAAACAAGTTCATCGTAGGTTACGGATTAGATTATGACGGTTTAGGCAGAAATTTAACAGAAGTTTATCAATTAAAATAATAAATAACTACAAATACAACAAACATTCAATCATGATTAACATTGTCTTATTTGGAAAGCCAGGGGCTGGAAAAGGAACTCAAGCAGAATTTTTAAAAGAAAAATACAATCTAACTCATTTATCAACTGGTGATATTTTTAGATACAATATTAAAAACGAAACTGACTTAGGTAAATTGGCCAAAAGTTACATGGATAAAGGAGATTTGGTTCCTGATGAAGTTACCATAAAAATGTTACAAGACACTGTTGAAAAAAACCCTGATACTAAAGGATTTTTATTTGACGGATTTCCAAGAACACTAGCACAAGCAGAAGCTTTAGATGCTTTTTTAGCTACAAAAAATTGGAATATCACTGCAACTATTGCATTGGAAGCAAACGATGAAATCTTAATAAAAAGATTATTAGAAAGAGGAAAAACCAGTGGGCGCGTGGACGATCAAGACGAAGATAAAATTCGAAATCGATACCAAGAATACAATGAAAAAACAGCTCCTTTAATAGATTTTTATAGTTACCAAAATAAATTTTATCCAGTTGACGGAATTGGTTCTATTGAAGATATCACCAAAAGATTGAGCGCTGTAATTGAAAGCTTATAATTTTTAATTACTACTAATTTAGAATAAAAAACAAGAAAATGACTGAAGGAAATTTCGTAGATTACGTAAAAATATATGTTTCCTCTGGCAAAGGCGGAAAGGGTTCTACCCATTTGCACCGGGAAAAATTTATTGAAAAAGGAGGTCCTGATGGTGGTGATGGTGGTCGCGGTGGACACGTATATCTTGTTGGAAACAAAAGCCTTTGGACATTATTTCATTTAAAATTTGCCAAACACGTAAAAGCAGGTCATGGTGGCGATGGAGGTTCCGATAGAAGCACCGGTGCTGATGGAGAAGATAAATACATTGAGGTGCCACTAGGAACGGTAGTTCGTGATAAAGAAACTAACGAAATATTATTCGAAATTACTGAACACGGCGAGAAAAAAATTGTTGCACTAGGAGGAAAAGGTGGTTTAGGAAACTGGCATTTTAGAAGTTCAACAAATCAAACGCCGAGGTATTCTCAACCTGGATTGCCTTCTACTGAGATTGATATTATTTTAGAATTAAAAGTACTTGCAGATGTTGGATTGGTAGGTTTCCCAAATGCCGGAAAATCGACTTTACTTTCCGTATTAACCTCAGCAAAACCAAAAATTGCCGATTACCCGTTTACTACTTTAAAACCAAACTTAGGAATTGTAGCTTACCGTGATTTTCAATCGTTTGTGATTGCTGATATTCCCGGTATTATTGAAGGTGCTGCTGAAGGAAAAGGGCTAGGTCATTACTTTTTACGACACATCGAAAGAAATTCAACGTTGTTATTTTTAATACCTGTTGATACTCCAAATATTAAAGAAGAATACGATATTCTAGTCAACGAATTGACTAAATACAATCCCGAAATGTTGGACAAAGAACGCATTGTTGTAATTTCAAAATGCGACATGTTGGATGATGAACTCAAAGCGGAGCTAAAAATAGAATTGGATAAAGAGTTTGCAGGAACTCCTTATTTATTCATTTCGTCTGTTGCTCAACAAGGGCTAACAGAGTTAAAAGACAAGCTTTGGAACATGCTCAATATGGAAGATGAACTTCCAGAAAATAGTCATAATTTATAAATTAAAAAGCCATCGATTGATGGCTTTTTTTTATTAATCATTATAAGTGTCAAATAAATATTGCAGTGTTTTTGGAATATCATTGGCCTCAATTTTTGGATAAATGATTTTTCCGTTTAGCCAATTTTCAATTTCAATATTAAAATTGTCACCCACTTTGCTAAGCACGGGAACCCCCAATAATTTTAAAGCTGCAGCATTACATTCTTGTTCATAATGGTTTTGAATTGGAATACTAAGTACCTTTTTATTTAAATACAATGCTTCAGCGGGAGTTTCAAATCCACCTCCAGTTATAATTCCATGGCTTGTAATCAAACTATCGTTGAAAAGTTTTTGGTTTACCGGAAAATAAGTAATGTTTCCAATGGTATATTGCTCATTAACATCACCTAAAAACCAATGAAATTGAATATCGCTCACTTTATTAAATGCTGTTTGCAAACACTCTTTATCAAAAGAGGGCAAGTAAACAGAAATGTGATTTAAGTTGGTGGGAGTAGCATTTACAATATCGTCTTTAATTATTGGAGGATGAATAAAAGAATCGTATTCTTTAAAATGAAGTCCAATATATTTATTTGAAGGAGCATATTTTTGCAAAACCAACTCTCCCATTAAATTATTATTTTCTGACCGCGGAGTCAACTTTGATTTAAAACTTGCCTGGTGACCAAATTGCACCGATTTCACTTTTTGGAGCTTACACGCCAATGCAGTTATCGATTCAAAATCGTTAATTACCATATCATAATCCTTTAATGGCAGTGCTTTTGCATCTTGATACATTTGCACAGGATTGATGTTTTTAGCTGTTTCCCAATAATCCAAACCTCCGCATTTAGAATAATGTAAACTACAACCTTTACTTTTATATTTTATTGGAATATCAACATTCAAACTTGCATTGTTACCGCTCATAAAAAAGTCAACAGTGCCAAATTTCTTCAAATAGGGATACAACTGCACCGCCCTACTTATATGACCGTTGCCCGTTGCTTGTATTGCGTAGAATATTTTCATTTGTAAATTTAATCTAAATTAGGAGAGAATTTTTGAAGCATAATCTTCAGGAACCAAATCTTCGTTTGCTTCAGAATTTTGATAATGTTCCTTTTTGTATTCATAAATGCTCCATTCAGCATTTTTATATTCTAATGCGGTTAAGTTTTCCACCCAATCGCCACTGTTTAAATACAATACCGATCCGTTTTCGTTACTAACCACTCTCATTTGAGGTTTATGAATGTGACCGCAAACCACATAATCGTACTTTTTATCGATGGCAATTTCCGCGGCTGTAACTTCAAAATTGGTGATAAACGAGACTGCTTTTTTAACACTGTCTTTCACTTTCTTGGAGAAACTTCGCTTTTCTTTTCCTAATAAAACCATTATCCAATTCAAGAAACTATTGATTAATATCAATAAATCGTAGCCTTTACCACCAATTTTGGCTAATATTTTTGCATATCCTTGTGTGGAAGAATCGAATACATCACCATGAAAAATCCAGGCTTTTTTTCCATCTAATTCTAAAACTAATTTGTCAACCAATTCGAATTTGCCCAAAATAAGGTCGGAATATTTTCTCAATACTTCATCGTGGTTTCCGGTGATGTATATAAGTCGAGTTCCGTTGGCCGACATTTTGATAATGTGACGCAAAACATTCATGTGAGCAGGCGGAAAATAACTTTTCGAAAAATTCCACATGTCTATGATATCGCCGTTTAAAACTAAGGTTTTGGGTTGTATAGATTTTAAATATTGGAGTAATTCAGTAGCTTGACATCCGAAGGTTCCGAGGTGAACATCACTAATTACTACTAATGGAATTTTTCTTTTATTTTTCATTTTTAGTTTTGACAAAATTCCTATTGTAGTGTTAATTTATCGTGCTTTTTATTTTATCATAAGGTTATTTGTTTTTGCAAAAGTTAATAAATTGAAAACTACTAATCTTGAAAATTTGTGATAAAGAAATAATTTTAGCACTTTATAGAATCTGAAATAAATTCAGATTGACAAATCAAAATTTTCAAGTTGTTACTAACACAAAACCGCGATAGGGATAGCAGCGGCATCCCGCGTGATTGGAAGGAGGCACGACGAAACAAACACGTGGATATAGCGTAGAGCCCGGCCATTCGCCCAAATAAAAAAACGAAAATTTAAAATCATCACTTTTTAAACGTTGAATAACAATAAAATAATGAAAATGATTTATATTCGCAGTTATTAAAAAAAACAAACTAAATATGAAAAAATTTATTTTATCCCTAATTATTGGGGTCCTATTAATTCCAACGACCGTTAAGGCCGATGAAGGAATGTGGTTTTTAATGTTCATTGAGCGTTTGAATCACCGAGACATGCAAAAAATGGGGTTGCAATTGACCGCTGAAGAAATTTACAGCATCAATAACCACAGTTTGAAAGATGCAATTGTTCAATTTAATGGCGGTTGTACTGCTGAAGTTATTTCGAAAGACGGATTGGTATTAACGAACCACCATTGTGGTTATGATGCTATTGCTGAATTGTCTACTGCCGAGAAAAACTACTTGAAAGACGGTTATTGGGCTGCTAACAGAGCTTCAGAAATGAAACCTTCTAGCTTGTACGTTCGTTTTTTCGTTCGTATGGACGATTGTACCAAAAGAATTTTAGCCAAAGTAAATGATAAAATGACTGAGGCGGAAAGAGAAAAAGCGGTTAATCAAGAAATTGCAGCGATTGAAAAAGAAAACAATGAAGGCGGGAAATACACTGTTTCTGTTCGTCCCTTTTTTCAAGGAAATGAATATTACTATTTTGTTTACCAAGATTATAAAGACGTTCGTTTGGTAGGAACTCCTCCAGAAAGTCTAGGAAAATTTGGTGGCGATACTGACAACTGGGAATGGCCACGTCATACTGCCGATTTCTCAATGTTCAGAATTTATGCTGATAAAGACGGAAATCCTGCAGATTATTCTACTTCGAATGTTCCGTTAAGTCCAAAACACTATTTACCAGTAAATTTAAACGGAGTAAAAGAAGGTGATTACGCTATGATTTTAGGTTATCCTGGAAGAACAAACCGTTGGATGCCAGCTGGTGGTATTGAGCAAAACGTAAAATTTGCTTATCCTGCATGGGTTGAAGGAGCAAAAACGGGTATGGACAACATGAAAAAATACATGGATCAAAGTGCTGCAATTCGTTTAGTTTACGCTTCAAAATTCGCATCAACTGCAAATTATTGGAAAAACCGTCAAGGAATGATCGATGCTTTAAGCAAATTTGAAACATCAAAATCTAAAGCAGCTCAAGAAGCAAAATTCAACAAATGGGCAAATAAAAAAGAAAACAAAGCTAAATATGGTAATGTTGTAGCTACAATTAATGCTTACTATGCGTTGACGAATGAAAAATCGCGTCACGATAATTACCTTCAACAGTTGATGAGAACTTCCTCTTATGGAACAATTGGCCGTACATTAGGAAGACAATTGGATGCTTATGCAAAAGCAGATGCTGCTAAACGTGCTACAATGGCTCCTAAAATTGTTGAAATGGCTGATGGTTTCTTCAAAGATTCCTACCTTCCTGCTGAAAAAGATATTTTGACTGCACAATTAAAATTATATGCTACAAAATCTGTTGGATATGGAATTGCTCCAATGGTTGAAAAAATTGGAAAAGACAGTAACTACGATTATTCTAAATTTGTAAATGCTGCTTTTGAAATGAGTGTTTTAACTTCTTTAGATAAAGTAAAAGCATTTTTAGATTATCCAAGTGATGCTGTTTTAGCAAGCGATCCTTTGTACTTACTTTCAAATGATTTAGTTGCACATATGAATAATAAATCGGATGCTGTTGCAAAAGCACAAAATGATTATGGTGCTGCATTCCGTTTATTAGTGGAAGGGTTAAGAGAGTCAAAAATTGGAACTATTAAATATCCAGATGCAAATTCTACTTTGCGTTTAACTTATGGAAAAGTTCGTTCTTTACCTGCGGATAAAAGAAATGATGCTAAGATTAACAACTACACCACTTTAGATGGACAAGTGAAAAAATACAAAAAAGGTGATGAAGAATTTGATTTACCTGTTCGTGTATTAGAAATGAACAAAAACAAAGATTACGGTCGTTTTGCTGATAAAGACGGTTCACTTCACGTAAATTTCTTAACTGATAATGATATTACAGGTGGAAATTCAGGTTCTCCAGTATTGAATGGAAAAGGAGAATTAATCGGGTTGGCATTTGATGGTAACATTGAAGCTATGGCTGGTGATGTTATTTTCGATCCAAAATTACAACGTACAATTAATGTTGATATTCGTTATGTATTATGGGTTATTGAAAAATACTCTGGTGCAAAACACATTGTTGATGAAATGACATTGACAAAATAATATCCAACTATAAATAATTTAAAAGTCCTAAAATCGTTTGTTTTTAGGACTTTTTTTATTTTTTAAATTAAATAAATTTAAATATAAATAATTGTTACTTTTGAGGTCTAAAATAAATTATATGAAACTTAAATTGCTAATTGCTTTATTGATTGTTCAAATGGGTTACTCACAAGACAGAACTTGTGGTATGGAACAAAAAATGGAACAAATAATGAACGATCCGATTGCAAGACAAAACTACTTGAACCTTCAAGCAAAGTTTGAAATTGAATTGGCAAAATTACAGAGAAACTCTAACGCCACATCCAGTACAAATGCTACAATAATAATTCCGGTTGCAGTTCATTTTCCTGATGCAACAGCACCAACAGCATGTTTAAGAGCTTTAGCTCAAACTCAAGTTGACATATTGAATTTGGATTATAATGGATTAAATCCGGATATTTCTCAATGGACAAACGCAAGTAGTAATTATCCAGGTGTGAATACTGGTAGCTTGGACGTGCGATTTGTATTGGCAAATCAAAATCATCCTGGTGGATCAAATTTAGTCAATGGAGATTTAGCGGTAACCTTTGGAACTAATTTTTTAGGAGGCGCCGACTCAGATGGAAATTGGAGCGGTTATATGAATTTGGTTTGTAGAAATGCAGGGCAAAATTTATTGGGATATTCGCCACTAGGAGGTTCTCCATCAAATGGTCAAACAGTAGTTATTTCAAATAGTGCCTTTGGAAAAGGAGCTGGTTGCCCAGGTTTTGTTCCAAGGTCTCCTTATAATTTAGGGAGAACACTAACTCACGAATTAGGACATTTTTTTAATTTAAATCACACCTTCGCGGGCTGTACTAATTCAAATTGTAATACTCAAGGAGATCGAGTGTGCGACACACCGCCTTCAAGTGCACCTGTATATGGATGTCCTGCAGCTGGAGCAACATCACAATGTAATGGCGAGAATACTTTAACTGTCAATTACATGGATTATACGAATGATGCATGCATGTATATGTTTACTGCTGGTCAAGCAACTAGAATGCTTGCTTATTACAATACAATATCAAGTCAGTTTTTAACCGATGTATTAAGTACAAATAGTTTTTTTACAAATAATTTTTCTATTGTTCCAAATCCAAATAAAGGGATTTTTGATATTCAATTAAAATCAATTTTAGATGATTATTCAATTGTAATATATGATACAACTGGTAGAATTGTATTTGAAAAAGAATATGTAAACAATAGCGATTTAAATCAAATTATTACTTTGAATGACACTATGAAAGGTATTTATTTGATATCTATCAGAAGTAAGGGAGATTGTCTTACAAAGAAAATAATTATAGAATAAATTTTATTTATCCATAAATAAAAAAGTCCTAAAACATATGCTTTAGGACTTTTTTTTTATTTTATTAATTACTATGAAATCAACGTTCTTGAAATTACGATTCTTTGAATTTCAGAAGTACCTTCATAAATTTGAGTGATTTTAGCATCACGCATCATTCTTTCTACATGATATTCGGCAACATATCCGTTACCACCATGTATTTGAACTGCCTCAATTGTGGTGTCCATTGCCGTTTGAGAAGCAAATAATTTCGCCATAGCTCCTGATTGAGAAATATCTTGACCTGCATCTTTTTCAGAGGCTGCTTTTAAAACCAACATTTCAGCGGCTGAAATTTGAGTAGCCATATCGGCTAATTTGAAAGCAATTGCTTGATGTTTGAAAATTTCTTTTCCAAAAGCTTTTCTATCTTGAGCATATTGTAAAGCCAATTCATAAGCTCCTTTTGCAATTCCTAAAGCTTGAGAAGCAATACCAATTCTACCTCCATTTAAAACTGCCATAGCAAAATTAAATCCGAAACCATCATCACCAATTCTATTTTCTTTTGGAACCTTAACATCAGTGAACATTAAAGAATGAGTATCAGAACCTCGAATTCCCATTTTCTTTTCTTTAGGTCCAATTTCGAAACCAGCCCATCCTTTTTCAACTATAAAGGCATTGATTCCTTTATGTCCTTTTTCAATATCTGTTTGTGCGATCACAATATAGGTAGAGGCTGAACTTCCATTGGTAATCCAGTTTTTTGTACCATTCAATAAATAGTGATCTCCTTTATCAATTGCAGTTGTTTTTTGGGAAGTTGCATCCGAACCCGCTTCAGGCTCCGACAAACAAAATGCACCTATAACTTCTCCTTTTGCAAGTGGCACAAGGTATTTTTGTTTTTGTTCTTCATTACAATATTTTTCAATTCCGGCACAAACTAATGAATTGTTAACCGACATAATTACCGCTGCAGAGGCATCAATTTTTGAAATTTCAGTAATTGCTAGAATATAGGAAATACTATCTAAACCAGAACCTCCATATTTTGGATCAACCATCATTCCCATAAATCCAAGTTCAGCCATCATCTTCACTTGTTCTGTTGGAAATTTTGAATGCTCATCTCTTTCAATTACACCTGGTAACAATTCCATTTTAGCAAAATCTCTAGCTGCTTGTTGAATCATTAAATGCTCTTCTGTAAGTTTAAAATCCATAATCGGGAATAATAATTGTGATTAATATAAAAAACGCAAACAAATATACTTCTAAATTATCATATTCTCAAAATGATTTATTAATTTTAGCCGATGATTCAAGAAAAATATAACATTATTGGTGTAATGTCAGGCACTTCACTTGACGGAATTGATTTAGCACACCTTAATTTTGAAATAACAAATGGAAAATGGAATTTTCAAATCCTTGAATCTGAAACTATTGGCTACAGCCATGAATGGATTGACCGTTTAAAAATTGCTGTTGGATTTTCTGAACCAGAATTACAACAATTAGACGAAGAATACACCTTATTTTTAGGAAATATTATTTCAAAATTTATTTCAAAATATAAACTTGAATCTATAGATGCTGTTTGTTCCCATGGACATACCATTTTACACCAACCAAAAAATGGAATTACTTTACAAATAGGTAACTTACCAGAAATAGCAACAATTTGTAACCAAAAAGTGGTTTGCGATTTTAGAATTCAAGATGTTGAATTGGGTGGTCAGGGCGCACCATTAGTTCCAATTGGCGATCGATTATTATTTTCAGAAGCAGACTATTGTTTGAATTTAGGTGGTTTTTCAAATATTTCCTTTGAAGAAAATGGAAAAAGAATTGCATTTGATATTTCTCCTGTGAATACCGTTTTGAATTTTTATGCCAATAAATTAGGTTTAGAATATGATGATAAAGGAACGATTTCAGGTTCAGGAAAAATTAATTCAGAATTACTAAACGAATTGAATGACATAGAATTTTACAATTTATCTTACCCAAAATCATTGGGATTTGAATTTGTAAAAGAAATCGTTTTACCAATAATTGAAAGTTATAATATTTCAATTGAAGATAAATTAGCAACATTTACAGAACACATTGCTTATCAAATTGGATTGGCTTTATCCAATAAAAAATCCAATTTATTGATTACCGGTGGAGGTGCCTATAATGATTTTTTAATTGGTAGAATTCAATTTTATTTAAAGGAAACTAAATTATTAATACCAGAAAAGAAAATAATTGAATTCAAAGAAGCATTAATATTTGGAATGTTGGGAGTTTTAAAATTAAGAAATGAAATCAATACATTATGCAGTGTTACTGGAGCTTCAAAAGACCATAGTTCCGGAAAAATATACCATCCAAAATAATACTATAAAAAATTAAAGTTACCTATATTTGCAATTCTAAAAAAGGAAAAATTAATGAAAGATTTACTTAAAAAATTCGAAAATAAAGAACCTGAAATTATTTTTAACTGGAAAGATCAAGAAACGGAAGCGGAAGGTTGGACGGTAATTAACTCATTGCGAGGTGGCGCTGCTGGTGGTGGAACAAGAATGAGAAAAGGGTTGGATATGAACGAAGTTTTATCGTTGGCAAAAACTATGGAAGTTAAATTTTCTGTTTCTGGACCGGCAATTGGTGGAGCAAAATCAGGAATTAATTTTGACCCAAATGATCCTAGAAAAAAAGGAGTATTACAGCGTTGGTACAAAGCAGTTTCACCGTTGTTAAAAAGTTATTATGGAACTGGAGGGGATTTAAATGTGGATGAAATTCACGAAGTAATCCCAATGACAGAAGAATGCGGTGTTTGGCATCCTCAAGAAGGAGTGTTTAATGGACATTTCAAACCAAGTGAAGCAGATAAAATCAATAGAATTGGGCAATTAAGACAAGGAGTTGTGAAGGTGATTGAAAACCCAGTTTTTTCTCCTGATGTTAATCGAAAATATACTGTTGCCGATATGATTACAGGTTATGGAGTTGCAGAGGCAGTTCGTCATTTTTACACTATTTACGGAGGTGATGTAAAAGGTAAAAAAGCGATTGTTCAAGGATTTGGAAATGTAGGTTCTGCAGCCGCTTTTTACTTAGCAGAAATGGGAGCAAAAGTAGTTGGAATCATCGATAGAGACGGTGGTCTTATCAATGAAAACGGATTTACATTTGAAGAAATAAGAACCTTATTCTTAAATAAAGATGGCAATAAATTGGTTGCCGACAATATGATTCCTTTTGACGTAATCAATGAAAAAATATGGACAATTGGAGCAGAAATTTTTACACCTTGTGCGGCTTCAAGATTGGTAACTCAACAACAAATTGATAATATGATCGCCTCAGGATTAGAAGTAATTTCTTGCGGTGCGAATGTTCCTTTTGCTGATAAAGAAATATTCTTTGGCTCAATTATGGAACAAGTAGATCAAAAAATCAGCTTGATTCCCGACTTCATTTCTAATTGTGGAATGGCTAGAGTATTTGCTTATTTTATGGAGAAAAAAGTGCAAATGACTGATGAATCTATATTTAATGATACTTCAAATACAATTAAAAATGCTATTGCAAAAGCACATTCTATAAGTAATTCAAAAACTAATATTAGCGCCACAGCATTTGAAATTGCATTAAAACAATTGGTGTAATTTACTAAAAGATAGTAACAATTTTTTGATTCCTTTTTCGTTTTAAATATTGTATTATCTTTAAATCTCAATTTTACTATCAATGAAACTATTTGAAACTGAACAAGAAAAAAAATCAATAATCATTACTTCTTCAAGTTTTGTATTGCTTTTTTTATTGTTTTTCTTTTTGAAATTTAGTGACAGCTTACCACTTCCTGAAATGGAAGGCGGCGGTGGCGGTGGAGAAATCGCGGTAAATTTTGGAGACAGTGATTTTGGATCGGGAGATAATTATACTTCTAAAGAGGTCGTAACTTCAGCTCCTGAAGAAGTTATTGAAACTCCTGCTGAAGAAAAGGAAATTGTAGTTTCTGAAAATGAAGAATCTCCAGCAATTGCCGAAATTAAAAAACCAGATACTAAAATTGAAAAGAAAGAAGAAGATAAACCGGTTGTAAAATCAACACCAAAGCCTTCAAAATCAACCTCAGATGCCTTGTCAAATTTATTAAACGGTTCCAATAAAGAAGGAGACGGAAACGATAAAACGGCTGGAAATAAAGGGAAATCTAATGGCGATACCAATTCAAAAGGTTACAATGGTGGCGGTGGAAGTGGAACGGGTTCTGGAGGTGGAAATGGATCAGGTGAAGGATTAGGAACGGGAAGTGGTTACGGAACAGGAAGTGGATCTGGGAAAGGTTCTGGAAATGGAAATTATCAATTAGGAAATAGAAAAGCACTAAGCACCCCTAAGCCAAAATATACATGTAGCGAAGAAGGCGTTGTGGTGGTTCAAATTTCAGTAGACAAATCAGGAACAGTTACTAATGCAAATCCAGGTGTAAGGGGTACCACAAATTCAGCAAAATGCCTTTTAGAACAAGCCAAAATTGCAGCAATGAATACAAAGTGGCAAGCAGATGCAACTGCTGCAGAAACTCAAATAGGAAAAATAATTTACAATTTTAAACTGACGCAATAATTACTTACAAAGCGTAAACCCTAAATCATTTCAAGATTTAATGAACTATCAGGAAACTTTAAATTGGATGTTCAACCAACTTCCTATGTACCAGCAACAAGGTGCATCCGCCTATAAGGAAGATTTAACGAATAGCATTTTATTGTCTGATTATTTAGGAAATCCTGAAAATGATTTAAAATTTATTCACGTTGCGGGAACCAATGGAAAAGGGTCTACTTCTCACCTACTCGCTTCTGTTTTGCAAGAAGCAGGATATAAAGTGGGTTTGTATACCTCACCTCATTTAAGAGATTTTAGAGAACGAATCAAAATCAACGGAATTGAAATTTCTGAAGAATTTGTTTGTGAATTTATAGAAAAACACATTGATTTCTTTAAATCAAATGAGTTGAGTTTTTTTGAAATGACGGTTGGTTTGGCATTTGATTATTTCAAAAAAGAAAAAGTTGACATCGCAATTATAGAAGTTGGATTAGGGGGTCGATTGGATTCTACCAATATTATTACCCCTTTGATTTCGGTTATTACCAATATAGGAAAAGACCACGTTCAGTTTTTAGGAAACACGCTTGAAGCTATTGCAAAAGAAAAAGCGGGCATTATAAAAAATAATATTCCAGTAGTTATTGGTGAATATACTTCGGAAACAAAACCAGTATTTGTTGCTAAAGCAAATACAACTCATTCTGAAATTTTCTTTGCATCCGATACCATTTCTAATGACTATCCCTCCGATTTAAAAGGAGAATATCAAGTTTCTAATAAGAAAACTGCAATTCAAACTTTAAGAATATTAAATTCAATTCCCAGTTTTGAAATTTCAGAAAGTGATTTGAAATATGGATTTTTAAATGTTGGGAAAAATACGGGGCTTCAGGGAAGATGGCAACAATTAAATCATGCCCCAAAAACCATTTGCGATACCGCACACAATAAACATGGTTTAGAGATTGTATTAAACCAACTAGAAAAAGAACAATTTGACACTTTACATTTTGTATTTGGAGTAGTCAATGACAAAGATTTGGATGAAATCCTGCCTTTATTTCCCAAAAATGCAATTTATTATTTTTGTAAACCAAATATGCCACGCGGTTTGGATGCTAAAATTTTAGAGCAAAAATCAATTGAATTTGGATTAATCGGAAAAGTATATAATTCAGTTTCAGAGGCTTATGAAAGCGCCAAAAACAATGCAACTTCAACCGATTTTATTTACATTGGAGGAAGCACTTTTGTAGTAGCAGAAATATTGTAATTATTTTAAAAATAGTTTGCAAATACCGAAAAGAGACTTATATTTGCACTCCTATTTAGGGCGATTAGCTCAGCTGGTTCAGAGCACCTCGTTTACACCGAGGGGGTCGGGGGTTCGAACCCCTCATCGCCCACAAAAAAAGACAAACTAAAAAGTTTGTCTTTTTTATTTTATACAATACAATTCCCATTATACATTTCAATGAAATTTATAGATATAATAAAATGTAAAATCGAAATTGGCCTAGTGATTGAAGAAAATGGTTTAGTAATATTGATTATATTTTGAAAAAAAATAATTAAAATTTACGTTACGCAAAAAAAATAATGAGCAATTTATCTTTTATTTTTTTGATGAAATTGATTTATTCAGAGAACTAAAAAAGTAAATAACATAAAATCAAATAATAAATAATTCCTTTAATATTAGCATAAACATCTTCAAAGTCATGTTTAGCGTGTATATGATTATTGAAAAATCTAATAGAAAATTCCTGAAGATACTCTATAAAAATTCCAAATAGAATTAAAAAAATAATATTAATAATATTATTTTTACTTAATACATATAAAAAAATTGACGCAAAAAATAAAACAAAGTATGGAGATTTTTATCGCCAAGTTTTCTAAGTGGAACTGGAATCTTAATTATAAAACCAATTGTGACAGTAATTAAAAATAATATAAATAGGATTGTTTTATAATTTTTATTCATAATTAATATACTAAATATTACAAAATGATTATTTAAATATCAAAAAGTTAATTGTTTTCCATTAAATACATAATTTTCTTTTTAACCGATATATTTCTAGTTGGATTTGTAACTGTTAAATTATATTTATTATTTAAAATAATATTAGCTTTATTTAATTTTTTAAGCGCAGCATTTTTACTTAAATAGCCACCATTTAGAGTAACCATATAATTTCCATCTAAGTATTTATTTGGATTGGTAGATCGCTTTAAACATCTTGCTTTAATATTATTTTCAGAATTTTTGTTAAAGGAAATATTTATTTTATTCATAAAATCTACTGCCTCAGCTTCAGACTTAAATGTTTTTACTTTAATATAATATATTGGGTAATTTTTTACATAAGACAATGACAATAATCCGAAAATAAAAAAAGCAGTACAAAATACAATTGCTATTTTAAAAGAAATCTTCTTTATTGAATTACTTCTTCCATTAATATGTTGAAAAACAGGGGGAGAATCTTCAGACTCTTTATAGCTGTCTTTAAACATTGTTTTACGTCTTAATGAATTATAAATTAATACAATTAATAAAAACCCAAATGCAATAAGCAAATACTTCAAGTTGGAAAAAAAATGTGTAATCATATCTTCTATATCTCTTAGAAAAGTAAATACACTAAAACCAGCTGTAATAAAAGTAAGTTTGTTTTTTTGAAAATTGCCTAATACATCAATCATAATAAAATTATATTTTAATACCCCTTTCGTCTGATATTTTTTTTAATATCCTCAAATTTTGAACGTTGTTACCTATAGATTTCTTAATGTCTTTTAACATTTTAG
>NZ_JBIKQP010000020.1:0-41805 GCF_044349645.1 Flavobacterium sp.
TAAATGATTAATCCATTAGGTGGAGTTGGTATAGCGTTCATTTGAACCTGTGTCATTCGTGGGGGTAGAAACCCTTTCGTAGTGCTGCTTACATCCAACTGCGCCGAGGCATTTGGCGTAATTGTACCAATACCTACTTGAGAGAAGGCAACAGAGGTTAGCATTAATGCTGATAATAGTATTTTTTTCATTTTTTCATTTTTTAATTGTTAAATTGATTAATTGTTAAATTGGCATTTTCTATTAATTTAGTTTTGTCAATATTGGATTTGCATTATATACAATTACAATCAAATCTGTTACTTCTATTTTTTTATTTTTCCTAATGTGAATTAGAATTAATAACAAAAAAAATTGATCACTTCGCAGAATATGAAATTAATTTAATTATTCTGAGACGCAACGCACTGAGAGCCCGTTCGCACGATCAAGGGAGTATGTAAAGGCATTACTGCTATTGATATACAAGTAATCCGCTAACGTAGGAGAACCCCCATTACTACTCCAGTAGCGACCATAGGCGCCACGATCGATCAACACACCACTAAACGGATCGCGTTGGCCGGCCATAGGGAGTGTTAATGTTTTGCTGCTGGCATTAGGTCCCCAATGTATAGCAGTAGTATAGTTTGTAGCGCTAATTTCCCATGAACCCGTTCTACTTATAGTATTGTTGGCTAGCACTCCATTCCATTGTGCATTTGTAGGTACTCTAAACCCAGTTGGACAAGGATCGTTAGCTGTTTTGCTGGCCTCAAGCCAAGCGCCATTAGCAGCAATGCTAGTATTCCAACCTCCTATGGCTCCCGGACCGGTGCTTGCTGTAGCTACAGCGCCGCTTCGGCCCCATTGGTAGTAATTACCGTGTATTTGCTGTACAGGAGTATTAGGGTCTAAAGTTTCATCAGTTGCTCCTAAATTGAAACACGCAAAGTCTTTATAAACACCTGGTGCAATAAATGCACCACAACCCAATAGTTGCCGTGCTTGACTTCCTGCACAAGTACCGCCAATGCTGGTCACTCTATAATAGTACAATAAGTCATTTAACCCTGTAACCGCGGCACTTGTGCCTGTATATGGATTATTTGCAAAAGCAGTCCATGGACCGCTAGTGCTAGTGGAGTACTCCAAGGTATAACCGGTTGCTCCAGAAAGGGCAGTCCAATTAGCGGTAAAACCTGTAATATTGCTACCCGATCTTGTAACTGCTGTTCCCGCCAAGGCATAATTACCAGGTGCTGGGGCAACAGTAATAGTTCCTGTAGCGTTTACTATGGCGCCACAGCCATTTACAGGTAATGAGTAATTAAATGTTCCGCTTGCTGTAGGCGTACCGCTAATTGTAATAGTATTGCTATTCCAAGCAGCCGTTACTCCATTTGGTAATCCTGTTGGGGTACCGATACCGGTGGTAGCGCCAGAAGTAGTATGTGTTATAGCCGTTAAGGCGTTGTTTATACACAAACTTGGTGATGAAGAAGCTGTGGTTACTGCTTTAGCAGTTACAACTGCCACTGTGCTTGAACAAGTGAGTCCTTGCTTAGCAAAGGTACCAGTTAGAGTACCTGCAGCAGCAGGAGTACCGCTAAGGGTATAGGTAATAACAAGGTTAGCTCCAGCATCGATGGTTTGAACTGTATTCGGACTTACCGAGGCGACATAAACACCTGGTATAACTGATAGGGTTAAATCTGCAGTTATAGGCGTTACTTGTTTCGTAGAGAGATCATTGTTAGTCAAAGTTACTACATACGAAGCACCGCTCAAAGCGGCAGTACAATAGTTGCCAGTAAAGCCAGTGCATGTTACTGAAACTGAAGTAGCAGATACCCCTCTTAAAGACAACCAAGGAGAATTATAAGTGTAAATACCGGTTGGTGTGCAATCCGAACAATAAATGATTAATCCATTAGGTGGAGTTGGTATAGCGTTCATTTGAACCTGTGTCATTCGTGGGGGTAGAAACCCTTTCGTAGTGCTGCTTACATCCAACTCCGCAGAGGCATTTGGCGTAATTGTGCCAATACCTATTTGAGAGAAGGCAGCAGAGGTTAGCATTAATGCTGATAATAGTATTTTTTTCATTGTTAAATTGAGTGACGGGCAATTATTGAATTTTTATAGAAACCCTTCTAGCCATGTCTAACCCTGTTTTTGAATTAGGTAAATTTTTATCAACTCCTTGGGGATTAATAATAATTCTAACTGTATTTATTCCGGAATCAATTAATAATTTTCTTACGTTTTCCGCTCTGCGTTTTGATAAGTCTTGATTTGATTTTTCATCACCACGCACATCTGCAAATCCTGATAAGGTAATTTTGCTTTCGGGGTATTTATTTAAATATTGGAATATTTGAAACATACTATTGGTAGAACCTGAATTTGGAACGTCTTCATTCAAATTAAAATAGATATTTACCGATCCGTTTTCAACCAACGATTTTAAAGCATCGCCATTAAAGCTTGAATTTTCTGAATTGTTTACATTTTCTACTGTTTGTGTTACTCCTTTATTGGCCTCCAATTCGTCTGGAGTACCGTTATTGTTAGCATCAATGAAACGACCTTTTTTGTCAACTACTACTCCGGCTGGGGTATTGTTTTGAGTATCAAGGTGGTCTACCACACCATCACGGTCGGTGTCGTTCATTAATTGTTCTACGGCTTCCATACGTTTCGCAATTTCTGCTACTTTTTGTTCTGGGCGTATTGGCGTAATCCAATCTACGTGAGTATCATTTTTCCCAAAAAAGTAAGTTAAACCTACACTTGTGTTGTACATTTGACCGTTCAAGTTATTGGATTGTGCAGAGGTACTTCCGTCCCAAGTGAAATGCTGACGTTCATTGGAAATTACGGTAAAATCAAGGGTTAGAGCCAAGTTTTTGGACAACTTAACCTGAGGCGTAATACCAAACATAATTCCACTGTTTTTCTCGGTGATGTTTTTATTAACTCCTGTTTTTGGGGTTAATGTAGAAGCTTGTATTCCCGCGTGAATTAACAAACCGATGGTTTTGGTAAACTCATCGAAGCCCATTAATCGCCCCGCATTGATTACCCCTTGCAAACCCAAACGGTATTGTTGGGTTTCAAATGGCAACGAACTACTTCCGCTTGCATTGGATATTTTATCATTAGCGAAATCCAATTTCAAACCGAATTTAGAAGTTATCATGTAGCGCAATCCTAGGTCAAAATGATTTATTCTGGGGCTAATAAACTTGTTTTCATTTGATGAAGAATATCCATTGCCGAAAGGCGTAATGGCATTATTCATACCGGCATTGACTTCAATAGACCAAGTATTGAAATTATTCAAGCCTTTTTCTTCTTTTTTTTGTGCTGCTAATGCTAAAGGAAATAGAAATCCTGCACAAAGTGTCAGCTTTATAATTTTCATGATTATTTATTTAAAGGGTGATACTATATAAAAAAGGCTACTCTCGAATTAAAATGAATGAAAAAACGGAGTAGCCCCAAAAAAACTATTTGAAATATTCTAGGACATAACTGTAAGTTCCCGCAGGCAATACCTCAGAATAGGCACCTGTTCCAGTAATTACATTTAAAGTAGCAAGGGCAGTATCAAACGAGTAAATTTCTCTACGGAAGGTTTTTCCGTCTTTATAAGTTACCATAGAATAATACCCGGTCATTCCTGTAGGTTTTGTTACTGTTATTGCCGTACTTGTTCCAGATGCAGTAAATGTTCCATTAATAGCATACAATTGCGCTCCATTAACTTTTGTAGGTAGAACAACTTCTGAGGAGGTGACGTCTTTAGTGGTAGAACCCGTTACAAACAGAGTCCAAATACCAGCAGTTACAGTACCATTTGCAGCCCCGTTAGGATTTGAAAAATAGTAGAATCCTGGAGTTACGGCAGTTGCAGCTGAAGGTCTGTTTCCAGTTGTTAAAGTGGTTCCTGAGGAACGATTGTAAACCACCATACCGTCGAAATAGGTTGGAAACGTAATTCCATCAGCTAATGCCAACTCAAATTGAAAATTTACTAAATCCACACTTGGTATTATAATTCCTTTTCCTACATTGTTAGGAGCTCCTCCTTCTGAACTAAAATTAGTGCTGGCATCTAAAAAAACACTTGAGCCCGGAATTTCAACACTTGGTGAATTGGTTAAACTAATTTGTGAATTTGCATTTATTGCAATTAATAATATTGAAATCAGAATGTATTGATATATATATTTCATTTTTTTTATTTTTATTTATTAATTATTATGGAGTCATCATAAACCACGTAGAGCCATCATAAATAAAACATCTTCCTTTACCTACACCTACACCTACCCCTGCAATTTGAACTATTACTGAACCTGTGTTTCTTACCCAAAAAGTTTTTCCAATATCAGCCGTTGGAAGCGTGATTGAATCTAAAGAATTTGATCCATTATAAATAACTAAATAAGTACTATCTAAAATTGTCGCATTTGTTGAAATTGTTTGAACACCACCCACTATATTTTGATAAGCTGTACTTGTACTTCCCCCCAACTTCACCCAAGCAGACCCACTATTGGTGTACAATCCTGGGGTAACATCACTTGCAGTTGCAGTGTTATAAACGGTCATTCCAGCTACGTGAGCGGCTAATGGTGCAAATGCTGTGGTTCCTGTTAAGGCTACTCTAGGAAACAAAAGCCCCTTAGTAGTAGACTCTAACTCTAAAAGTGAATTTGAATTTAAGGTGGTCACGTTGTCTCCAACTTTTACTTGGGCAGTGGCTGTTAATCCTATGGCAAGAGCTAGTGTTAAAAAGATTTTTTTCATTGTATTTGATTTAAAAATTATTATTAATAGTTGTTTATTTATTGATTATTTTTTGAGTTGCGATTTGGCCGTTGTTTAATTTTATTTTAACAATATATATTCCTAAGGCATAGTTGAACGGGCTGCTCACTTGCAATTGGTTGTCAAGGGTTAAACTGGTAATTAATCTTCCGGTAAGATCATAAACGGTAACATTGGTCATAGGCAAACTCGCGTTAATTTTTAGCGCTTGGCTGTTTATAGTTGCAAAAACAGTTGCAGTAGCAAAATCAGGATTGTTTAAAGCCGATTGTTGGTAAACTATTTCGAAACGACCTTTTAATGACGTAGTGTTCGAAGTAAAATTGTACGGACCGTTACTTAAATTTTGATATTGGCGTAATAATTTATCGTGCAATAACACGTTAATTGCGGTGCCTTGAAAAATTCCTTCTTTCTCTGCAATAGCAATTGTAAAGTTTTCAGTAGTAGTATTGGATTTATCTATTCCTAATTGTACTACATCGGTAGTTGTAAATGTAGGGCGGGCGTTAATACCTAATTTCGTAGTAGCATTATCTAGTATCGAGTAGATTTGAGCTGGACTCACTGAGCTAATTTCGGCATCATACATACGATCGTAACCCAAAGTTGCCTCGGGCATATAGGCTACTAGAATTTGGTTTCCTACGTTGTCAGCACCAATTAAATTTAGTTTATAACGGTTAATAATTCCTGTTCTATTGAAATTGTTGTTGTTACCTGAAATTCTCATACAGTTATTGAAAGTAGCATTTCCAGTTCCAGAAGCAGTAATTACTTTCACTCTAAATCCTTGACCTGTAGCTATTTTACCCCCAAAAAGAGTTGAGCTAATTCCTGATACGGCAGTAGCACCGGCGCGAGTATAGGCAATATAATCGGCTCTACCATAGCTGTGTCCATCTACACCCGAGGCAGGTGTTGTTGCTTTCCAAATGTAAATGGCACCATCTAAATCAGTATTGTATTCCAAGAATTTATCGGCATCAATAGCAGAAGGGTAGGGATTTCCAAAGAAGTTAAAGTTTCTAGCACTTTCCGGAGAGGCAAGGTTATTGGCAATAGGAACAGATATTGTACCATTATTAACCAATCCTGTGAATTTTAAATTAATGTGATCATTAGGGTTTTGTATACCAAAAGTTGCAAAAGGCGCTTGATTTTTAATTCTACCTATAAAACCGCTACCTGTTACAGGGTTTGAGGTTAGAATTTGCCATCCACCGGCTGTGGTAGTATCTCCACCTATATATTTATAGAAATAATCTAAAGCACCTGTTGCACCAGAAGAAATAGTATTATTAGTATTAAAGGCTTGAGCGTTAGCAAGCTGTGCGTAAGTATTTACAGATTCTTTTAAAGGAGAACCCCAATAAATATAATCGTGTGCAATCATGCCGCTACGGGAACTTTTAGTTAATTCAACAGTTGTAGCGCAAGTACTTGCATCGTTCAACTGAAATAAGGAAGCTTGACTTGATAATTTTATCAAACCAGTTCCTGTAACATCATAACCTACTACTACTGTTTGACCGTCAGTAATTGTAAGTGTAGTACCATTAACGTCAAGGGAATAACACTGGAAGTTACCAGGCGAACCGCTTGAAAGAAGGGTTACTTTACTTGTTAAATCGGGGGTGCTAGACCAAGTCCCATTCCAGGTTACATCTGGACCATTTACGCCAAGAGTTGGAACGGTGAACGGGCAGGTAACTCCTTTTTTTGCAAGGGTAAATGAGTTATAGCCCGCAAGAATAATGTCATTAGAAGATTGAATTGTACCTGCAGATGAATTCCCTGTTGGGGTTGCAGAAGGAATTAATTCCCATTTACTAGTAGCGGGGTTATAACCTGCTAATGTTAAATCAGCAATACTTGCGGACAAGCCACTAATGTCGCTGTTCCATATTAGGGTTATTTTAGCATTATCTCCATATACCTTCCAAGACCCAACACTATATAAAGCGGTAATTGCCGCGTTTAAGGTAGTTGAATTGGATGGAGTTCCACTAATAAATGAAGCGCTAACCCCACTTGTTACTGCAGAATTGGTAATCCCTATGGGTGCATAAGTTGTGGATTGGCCTGTAGGCAATACAAAATAGGAATTGCTAAGAGAACTAGCGTAACCGTTTATAAAAAGAGCAGCTCCTGTTGCTGCACCACTGTGGTCAGCATCGCCATGGAAAAGTAGTTTTCCAAATGAAACCGCAGTTCTAGAGGTTGTTGTTGAAGAACTAGTTCCAAAAGTAAACGTTCCTGATTTTACAAAAAACGTTCCTCCATTATCTATATGAAGCGGTCCGTAATTTTTTACCTGGGCTTGCAGTACGTTGAAGCCTAGACAGAAAAAAATAAGGAACAGCAAAGCGCCGTTTTTATTTTTTTGGGTGAGTGTAATTTTTTTTAATGGGTTCATTTTTTAAAGTTATTGTGCAACAGAAAAGCTGCTGCGGTTGATAAGGCAGAGGTATAAATAGATATTATTTATTATTTGGGAGTGTCTTTGCTCTTTTGTTGAAATAGTAACCAATCATTAATACCATAACAAATAGTGCCCATGGCAAATAGTTATTAATTGGGACTGTGTCGGGAGGTCCGTCAATGTTAGATTGTTCCACAGGAATGTCTCCGGCAGCCCATGATTGTAGGGTCAAGAAGGCAAAACAACAAGTTGCGAGAATATTTTTCTTCATCATAATTTAATTTAATTATCTATTATGATGCAAAATTATTGTCATTAAAGTTTTTTATGATATTGAAAAAAGACCTCGACAGCTAAAAATTGACATTATTTTAAAAAACTATTTTCTGAGGTGTATTTTTACCGAGTGTAGTTTTCTATAAGCGTCGGGGTTGAATCCTGTTAATCGCTTGAATACGCTACAAAAATTGGAGTAGCTGGAAAAGGATAAATCAAATGCGATGTGGGTGAGTAGTTGATCGGTTTCGGTCATTAAGAATTTGGCTCTTTCAATTTTTCTATGCAGAATGTATTGGTAGGGAGTAACTCCATTCATATAAAGGGAGAACATTCTGATAAAGTGCATGTAATTGTAATCGGTAAGTTCGGCAAGGAGGCGGATATCTATTCTATGTTCTACGTGCTCTTCGATGTATCGAATGGCAGGTTTTAGAATAAATGGTACATCATTTAATATAGTGTTGTCTTTACGGATCACATCAATATTTCTATGGACATAATTATTAAGTACAATTGCAATTGAGCATGTTACATCTATGGGTTTAAATGGTTTTATAATAATTCCGCGTGGTCTAGTGTTTTTTATGCGTTCCATCATTTCTTTATCAGAAATTCCGGTAATAAAAATAAAGGGCACTAAATCTTTAATCAGGAGTTGTTGCGCAATAGTAATTCCGTCAAATAATTTTTGTTTCAAATCTATATCCAGAATTACTAAACTGGGATTGTATTTATGGATGTCGTTTATGGTTTCAATGAAATTATAATTTTTAAAATTAATAATTACGTTGTAGCCTTCTTGCACCAGAATCCTTTTTAGGTCCATTGCAATTATTAATTCATCTTCTACAATAACTATAGTTTTAGTATCCATGGGTTTTGTTCAATTTAGTCCTTTAAAATTTCATTCCTATTAGATGAAAAATAATTCGGAGTTTAAAATGGTTTTATTTTGAATTAAAAGCTGATATAATAAACTGTTCCATGTTGGTTTTTCCGATTTAGTTTTCCGTCAAGTTGCATAACCATCATTTGAACTAGTTCTAGTCCGATTGCAAATTTTGAAGTTGGGTTTTCAGGAAATCCGATTCCGTTGTCCTTAAGAATGAGTTCCAATTTATTTTCTGCATTTTTTCTAATGTCAATTTTTATATGGCCTGATTTAACATCTTTGAAAGCATGTTTGAAAGCGTTGCAAACTAATTCGGTTATGATCAGACCAAATGGAATTGCTTCATCGACATCAAGAATGGTTTCGTTGGTATTAATTTCTATGTCGATTTTGGAGTTATAAATTTGGGAGAGATTTTGAACGATGTTTTCTATGTAATTTTGAAGGTTGACGGTATTGTAAAATCCAGTTTCATACAAATTTTGGTGAATTAAAGAAATGGAGTGAATTCGCGATTGTCCTTTAATTAAAAAATCATCAACTGTGACTTCCTTATTGTTTCCTGCTTCAATATTGAGAAGGCTCACTATTAATTGCAGGTTGTTTTTAATGCGGTGGTGAATTTCTTTAAGTTGAAGGTCTTTACTTGCTAAAGAAACTTGGAATGTATTGTTTAAGGTTTTTAATTGAGTTTTGTTTTTGTTTAGTAGTAAGTTGAAACGAATTAACAAAGCAATTCCTACCATTAACAGCGTTAATAAAATAGGTAAAATTATAAACCCAAATTCTCTGAAATCAATTAGATTATTATTTTCTATCATATATTTTTTTAACTTGAATCAATATTTTAAGGTTAGAAAATCCTTAATTTCTTTTAATCGATTACAATAAAATAATACATAGGAAGATACAATTGCTTTTATTTTAATTAAAAAATAATACGATTTATATGCAAACGGCCATTACTTTACAACATGCAATTTTATTAATTATTAAATTAGTTGAGATATTAAAAAAATACTCAAACTATTAAAAAGCGATTTAATTTTTCAAATTTAGGTTAGATAATTGACTAAACGTTTGTTAAATTTTTAATTAACTTTTGTCAAATAAATAGGGTTATTTGTTTAACAAAAAAAAATAATTTGATTTTTGATTTAACGTTTATATTTAATGTTTTATCGGATATTATTTTGATTTTGCGTAAATAGGGATGGTGCTTTTGAAAATATTATTTTGAAATTTTTGAGATTTTGAAATATTTTTCGTTAATTTTATTAATGGTTTTTTGGAAATAACTAATTTGATGAGATTGATTATTGATTCAAAAGTATGAGCGGCTTATAAAAATAAAAAAAGAAATCAATAGAGTAATTAATATGGAAAATAGTTCATTCGCGGCATTAAATAAAGTAATCGATCAATTTTCTGATGAAGAAAATAATCTTGTCGATTCCAGTAGGTTCCCTTATATTTTTACTAAAGCGTGGCTTTATTTAGAGTTGGGCCCAGAAAAGTATAGGGAAGACGATGCGTTTAACCAGCCTCCAGCCGATTTTGATGAAGAAGATTTACAGATTTTGGCAAATGGCTGTAAGCAAGTGCTTGAAGGAATTGGATTAACTAGCGAAAAGCCTTTTACAAATTTAGATGTAATGGGTTTTAACGCTTTATTTAGGTTGTTTCATTTTCAAAATGTCAGAAGGAAATGCAAACATGGATTTATTTATAAAGATAAAAGAGGCGCGCTTGATTGTATAACATTCGAACATATAATGGATGGAAGTGAAATTGTATATTACAATTTCTGTGAATATCCATCAGTGGAGTAATTTATACATTCTTTAAAAACATACACATAAATAATAGAATTATAAGGGCTTATAAATTGAAAATGGATTTCTAATTTGTGTAATACAGAAATTAAAGAATAATAATAGATGTATATAGTTTACGTTTTTTTTCGAGTTTATTGAGTTTAATTAACAATATTTATATAAATTATTTCGTTATTTGTTAAATTATCAAATTAAAAAATGAAAAAAGCGGTTTGCTTATTATTTCTAACATTAGTTTCCTGTTATATACCCGAGGAACGCGAAGGCCCTATTGACAATACAGGTCCAATTGTAATTATAACTCCACCCAGTTCAGGCTCAACTACTTCCCAGAATTTAATTGGTCAAACTTGGAGAATATTTTATTACCGTGTGGGTCCGATAGGCCAGGTGATGACCACGAATGCCACCTTACAGTTTTTGACTGCTACCACCTATAAATACAATGGATATCAATCAACGTATTATCTTTATCCTACGGGTTCCGGTTATAATTTGAGTTTGTATGAAACTCCATGGGGAAATTTAAGTGGCTCGATACTGTCAAATAATATTACAAACGGCACAATTTTAGGAACAAAATTCATTGATATTTCTGTAGGTTCTTCCAACACTACTGAATATTATTTGTGGATGAATAGAATTTAAAAAAAATGAAAAAAATAATATTTCTGCTTTTAATCGGTAATTTATTTTATTCTTGTGAAGTATACCAAGAGCCAACTTTATTAAGTTTAAGTGGTGAGTATGTTATTGACAGAGTAACACTGCAATCGACTGAAAACACATCGGGAGCAACCGATTTAATATTTAATCCTGGTGATCATTATGTTAATGCCAATGACATTTTTCCCATAGATGATGTATATGTTGGATTTACAAGATGGCATTTAGATTATAGTGTGATTTCTTTTTACCCAATTTCAAATGGTTCCGGTGGAACGACTTGGCAGCGCCAATATTTTTATCAAGTAATCAATCACAATTCTATTTATGATTTGGGTTACATTAAATTCCAAGTCAATGGCAGTGTCCGAATATTTAAAATATTATCTGATGAAGCGGAAAGTTTAACTTTAAGAACTACTGGATTATGGCCTTATTCTAATGTTGGGCCAAATCAACTAGTGACTTTAAAATTAACAAGGATAGGTCCTTAATTAATCTATTAAATAAACAATAACTAATAAATAACTATTTTGAAATATAAATCCCTTTTCATTTTTATCATTTTTACACTTTTAAGTTGTAAAAAATCCGAATTGACAATTACACCAGCAGTTGAAAAAAAGTTGTGTCAAACTGCTTATAATTCAAATTCAGAAGTAATTGATGGATATAATGTAACAACTTTTTTAGATTCAAATATTCAAAAAACAGCTGTTGAAGCTTTAAAACAAGGGTTAATTTCAAGCAATGCCGACTATGGTTGTGTTGTAATTATGGAAACCAACTCGGGAAAGGTTAAAGCAATGGTTAATTTGAATAAAGAGTTAGACGGTAGCTATAAGTACAAAACCACAACTGCAATAAGTGAGGTTAATGAACCTGGTGCATTAATGAAAACTTTTGATGTATTGGCTTTATTGGAAGATAAAAAAGCAGATACTACCACAGTTTTTGATACTCACGGCGGTGAATTCACTTTTTCCGGTAAAAAAATTCGCGATTCATATGTAATAAATGGGAAAATCTCTTTAGCGAAAGCATTTTCAGTTTCTTCAAACACCGTTTTTGCTCAAGCGATTAACGATTCCTATTCTTCTAATCCTAGTTTGTTTTGCAACAGATTTAAAAATCTAGGTTTTAATAAATCGTTAGGATTGCCGTTTGAAAATGAAGGGTTGTCCAATTTTCCAGAACCAAATACAAACCAATGGAGCGCTATTTCTTTACCCTGGTTGTCAATGGGTTACGGACTTTCTTTAACACCTATTCAACTGCTAACTTATTATAATGCAATTGCGAATAATGGGGTTATGGTAAAACCTTTATTTTTATCAGAAATAAAAGATAAATCGGGCAATATTAAAACATATGCTACCGAGGTGATAAATCCTAAAATTGCGAGTGAAAATACTATTGAAACATTACAACATTTACTTACTAAAAAAGGGGAAATAGAAGCGAGCGCTTTTTTAATTTCAAATAACGTAAAAATCGCCGGAAATGCTGCTGCTGTTCCTTTTGGTTATGCAAATCTAACTTCAAAAGAGAATAAATATTTAGCTTCTTATGTAGGTTATTATCCAGCCAATAAACCAAAATATTCAGTCGTTTGTTTTATCTATAATCCGCAAAAAAACCAACCTGTTTATGGATCAGTTGAGTGTGGTGGAGTAATTAAAGAAATTATTGAGAAATTGAAATAATAGAATTTCAAAAAGACAATATCTTTAATTAATCTTAAAAGATTAGGTATAATAAACCAAAAAAGTGAAATAAGTTTAAAACCCTAAATTATAAAATGACAACACCTAGTTCTGATGAAATTAATTCTTATGAAAATGATTTATTTGATAAGTCAAATGAACTAAATCGAGTGGATTCATTTGCGTTTAACCTATTACGTGTAAAAGCAGATATAAATTATTTTAGAGCCTACCTTTTTCAATTAATGAATGATGTTTTTGGACTTTCAGAAAGTTGCAGAGAAAAGTTTGAAATAATAAATAAAAAAATTGAAGAATTAACCCAGAATGAAATTTTCGAAATCTTACAAATTGAATTGGAGGTAGATGAAAGCGGGAGTTTTTTTGGAAATAATTATTGTAATGAATTTTATCATTTTGCTGATGAAAATTTTACCAATAGGTTTGATTATTCAAACTATCCCGAACTTTTTACAAATATAAAGCAAGTAAGTTATGACCAAGGTGGATTAATAGTTTTTGAACTTTATGGAACACAAATTTACAAGTTGTTTAATTCTAAAGGCAAGCTAATAACTGGACCATGTCATGATTTGGACATCTTGATTAATGGAAAATTCATTGAAAGAAGTTCCGATAATAGTGGTGGTTTTCATTTGTCAAAATATAGTTTATTTACCGATTCCGTTTTTTATATAAAAAGTTTTTCTGATTTTGATGATGATGCTTTTGAATTTTTATCTACAAATTATCGGGATCGTATACAAATTGAAATTGGAAAATCAGAACCAAAAAGAATCGAAAATTTTAAAACACCTGAATCTAAAAATGAAGCAAAAATAATTTTGCTTGACACAAATTGTAATTGGATTACTTCTCCCGAATTAGTAAAATTTTATGAAAACGATAAGGAGCTTGCTTTGTTGGCAATTTCAAGAGAACCATTGGCATACAGCTTACTTTCTGAGGATTTAATGATTGATAAAAAAATACAAAAAACGTTATGTTTAAGAGCAGATTGGAATCTGTTGCATTATGTAAAAGAATGGAATTTTGATATAGAGAACTTATTGACTTTTGAGGAGTTACGAGAAGTAATTACCAACAATACAAATATATTGAGTGTATTGTCTAAGAATGTTCGTTTAAATAAAGATTATTTAATGGCGGCAATGAGCAATTCTATTTCAAATATAAACTATGCGGACGATTCCCTAAAAAAAGACAGTAAGTTTGCTTTAGAAGTTGTTAAATCTCACGGTGAAGCTTTAAAATATTTTGATAATTCATTGAAGGCAAATAGAGAAATCGTGTTTGAAGCTATAAAAAATAATTGTTTTGCAATTAAATTTTGCTCAGAATCTCTTAGAAATAATGAAGATTTTATTGTTGATGTTTATGAAATGAATCCAAAAATTATGAGTTATATAGATGATAAAATAATTAAACAACATGAGAGGTTGCGAGATTTATTTCAAGAATATGAGTCTAGAAAAGAAGACTTCAATGATTTACCATTTTGAAATAATTTTCAATTTGAATATAAAATACCCAACAAAAGTTTGATTTTTAAAAAAAATTAAAAAAAATAAACATGAAAAAAACAATCCTAATTCTATTTTTTACATTCTCCTTAAACTCTGTTTTTGCGGATTCGCCATTAACAAGTTCTGATTTTTATAGAGCTTACTTAGATGTTCCATTGATAAATAAAACATCAAAATCAAATGGTTTTTTAACCGATGAGATTTTTAAATTTTTAATTTCTAGTAATAGTTTAGACAAAAAAATAGCTTTAATTAATTCGCTGAAGTGGAATATTAAAGGTAAAAATAATTCGGTTTTATACTTTAACAAGTTGAAGTTAATTCATAAAGAATACACTCATAAAAATTTTTACAATAAAGGATCGGCGGAAGAATTAATATGTTATGCTTATTTGAAAGCTTTGGACAATTATTTTGATGTAAAAACGGCCTCTTTGTTTTCAGCTCAAGCAAGCCAACTCAACCCGAAATCGTATACTATTTCATTAATCAATCAATTAATTAAGGTGCAAATGATTGATTCTCCAAAACAATGGTGCGAGGTGTACACTAGAATGGATAATATTAGAGAAAATACTGTTCTAGCTCAGGATTTCAGAAAAGAAGCTTCGGAAATCATATTTAAATATACCGATAGTTATAAAGAATATTGTACTTTTTGGGATGCAATTAGAAATTTTTTCTAAACTACTTAAAAAGAATTTATTAATATATTTAAACCAATTTTTTATCTCTAATTTTAAATCATTATGAAAAAACTACTAATAATTATCCCTATCGCTTTAATTGTATTAACAGGATATTATTTCTTAAAGCCTAATAATACTAAAATCAATATTCAACCATTGGGGGAGGTGTCTCCAGAATATATTGATCAAGTCAAAAAATCAATAAAATCATTTTATGGGTATGATTGTGTTGTTCTTCCAAAAAAAGAAATTACCAAAGACATGTTGAGCAAAGAAAGGAAAAGGGTTGACGCTGATAAAGCCCTTAAAAGTAACAAAACATTTGATAATTATTTATTTATTACAGAAAGAGACATATGTTATTTTAAAAATCCAGCCAGTCCGGAGTTTGGCATTTTAGGATTAGGACATATTAATGGGAAAACATGCATCGTATCTACATTTAGATTAAAAAAACAAGTTACCAAGGAAAAAGTTACAAAGAAAAAAATATTGGAGCGATTAGAGAAAGTTGCTCTTCATGAATTAGGTCATAATCTTGGACTAAATCATTGCTTCAATAGTAAAGTTTGTATGATGCATGCTGCCGATGGGACCGTTAAGCAAGTCGACCGCGAGAAAGTATGGTTTTGTGAAAAGTGCACAAACCAAATTAAAAAATAACATTAATAAAAAGCTAAAATTCGAGTTTCAGAAATTAGTTTCCTATTTAATTTTTTCATGAAAAAACTACTAATAATTATCCCGATCTTTTTATTTGTATTAACAGGATACTATTTCTTAAAGCCTGTTTCTAAAATTGATATTCAAACATCGGCAAGTATTGTAGATAATGCAAAAGCAATTCAAAAAAAGTACAAAGTAACCAATAAGAAATACGTTGTTATGGTTGATTTCTCTAAATCAATTGTTGATGAACGTCTGTATTTAGTGAATTGCGAAACTTCAAAAATAGAAATGACTTCAATTGTGAGTCACGCTTGGAATAGCGGATCAATGTATGCTACCAATTTCAGTAATGAATCTGGCTCAGAAAAATCAAGTTTAGGCGCTTATTTAACTCAAGAAACCTACTCAGGTCGTTTTGGATATTCTTTACGTTTAAAAGGATTGGATAAGACAAATTCTAATGCTAAAGATCGAGCAATTGTTTTTCATTCTTCTAAAAAGATGAAAACAAAATGGTCTGAGGGCTGTTTTGCTTTACCCGATAAAACATCAAGGAAAATTATCGATATGATTAAGGACGGTTGTTTGGTTTATGCCTATAAATAATTATTAATTTATGTTGCCTGCAAATTTTAAAACACCTTAATGGTTATTGATTTATCTCCCGAAAAGGCGTCGAAACATACTATCATGACATACTTATTCATCATTGGTTTTTTTCCTTCATGATGATAGGATTTCATTGATACGTCACCTGTATTTTTGTTCATTTTGTATAAATAGGATTTGTATGTGTAATTTTCATGCAATTCTAAATTCAGATCAAAATCTTTAAAAAAGCTAAAAGGTTTCAATTTCCTAACGTCTAAATCAAACCTTTCTAAAAGTTGTTTAACAGAAACAGAATCTCTTTTCCACAACTTATCTAGTTCATAAAAATTACCCGCTTTAGTGATTTGTGCAGTTGTAAAATTTGAAATTAGTATAACAATAATTAAAAGTAACTTATTCATAATATTTTGTTTAAGTTATTAAAACACCTTAATATTTATAATTTTTTTATCTACATAATCGTCAAAACAAAATATCATCAAATATTTGTTTGGCCTTGGTAATTTGCCTTCATAGGGAAAAAATTTCATTGTAGTTTGACCGGTTTTCTTATATAATACATAGGAATAGGCGTTGTAGGAGTAATTGTCATGAAGTTCTACATTGAAGTCAAAATTTTCAAAAAACTGAACCGTATCCAGTTTGGAAATGTTGATATCATATTCTTTTAGCATCTTTTTTATGGTAACAGAATCTCTTTTCCATAAATCATTTAATTCATAGAAGTCGCCAGCTTTTCTAATTTGACCGAAAGATAAATTGGAAATTAATAGAATCCCAAAACAGAGTAGTTTTTTCATAATGTAAAAAATTAGTTATTGGATATAGTTTTTCTACATTAGAGTGACGGTGAAGAAAAACTATTTTGTTAACGTAATTTTATACCATTATTAAATATTTGAGAAGTATTTATAGAATAACAACGATTAATAAGTTAAATTATTGCGGTATTATAAATAAATTTAGTAGATCAATCTAATTTATATATTTAACTTTGAATTATATTACTATTTGATTTGAATATTCCAAAAAAAGCCTCAATTTCGCCTAGTTATTTCTAACAACAATTCTTATGAATAAAATATATATCGCTATTTTAATTATAGTCGCTAACACGGTTTATGGCCAAAATAAATCTACTGAAAAAGCCGACCAACTTTTCGAGAGTTATCAATATGTTGATGCAATTAAAGAATATCAAAAATTAGCCGAAAACAAAAATGAATCTGTTTACGTTTACGAACAATTAGGAAATTGCTATTTTATCATTTTTGACAATGAAAAAGCAATGAATTGGTATTCAAAAGCGGTTCAAGGAAAAGCTAGTGCAGAAACCTATTATCGCTATGCGCAAACATTGAAATCATTTGGAAAATATGAAGAAGCAAATAAGCAGATGGATATTTTTGCAAAATTATTACCCAATGATGAAAGAGCTAAGAAGCATAATTTAAATCCAACCTACATTCCAAGTTTGTTAAATGCTACCAACATGTTCACCGTTTCTGAAACGAACATCAACGTAAAAGAAGAAAGTGATTTTGGTGCATTTTTAACTCATGATAACGAGCTTTATTTTGTAAGTACTAGAAATACTCTTAATAAAAAAGACCGTTGGAATGACCAACATTATCTTGATATTTTCAAAACTACTAGAAATCAAGACGGAACTTTTGAAGAAGCTAGTTTGGTAAAAGAGTTAAATACTCCATTTCATGATGGTCCTGTTACCATTAGCCAAGATGGAAATACTATTTTCTTTGCAAGAGATGGTTTGAGCGAAGGAAAATATGAAGTTTCAAAAAACAAAACCAAAATTGGCCAACAAGGATTGTATAAAGCAGTCAAAGTTGATGGTAAATGGGAACAAATAGAAGCGTTGCCAATCAACAGTATCAATTATTCTGTTACTTGCCCGAGTTTAAGTAAAGATGGCAAAACCTTATATTTTTCTTCAAATATGCCCGGTGGTTTGGGAGAATCTGATATTTGGAAAGTGAGTATTGAACCAAATGGATACGGAAAACCAGAAAATTTAGGAGATAAAATCAACACTTCTGATCGGGAGAATTTCCCATTTATTACAGAAGATAACATTTTGTATTTTGCCTCTTCAGGACGTCAAGGATATGGAGCTTATGATATTTTTAAAATAAATCTAAGCACTTCTGATGCCGCAATTAATCTTGGAAAACCGGTAAATAGTGAAAAAGACGACTTTTCATTTTCATTCAATAAATTACAAGAGGTAGGTTATTTTTCTTCCAATCGTTCTGGTTTAGATGCAATTTATACTGCTTTGCCAATTTGTAAAGCTAGTTCATTGGTTACTGCTACAGATAGAAAATCGGGTGCTATTATTGCAAATGCACTAGTTACTATTTCAGATACAAATGGTAATATTTTATCTTCAGTTACAACTAATGCAGATGGTCAAGTCGCGTTTGACATTCAATGTAATACCGAGTATTTATTAAAAATAAGTGCCAGTAACTATGAAGATAAGTCGGCAACAATTTCAAAAATTCAAGAAGGAGGAGTTCCTACCACTGTTCAATTAAATCCATTCGAAGTAATTATCACCGAAACCGAAGTGATACTAAATAATGTATATTTTGATTTTAATAAAAGCAATATTACGAGTCAAGGTGCATCCGAATTGGATAAGTTGGTTAAAGTTATGAAAGACAATCCAAAGATGGTTATTTTTGTAAAATCCCACACCGATTCAAAAGGGAGTGCGGCTTACAACCTTAAATTATCAGAGCAAAGAGCGCAATCTACAGTTCAGTATGTAATTTCTAAGGGAATTGAAAGTGAACGCATTTCGGGTAAAGGTTTTGGGAATACCGAACCTAAGATAGCATGCGGGACAGATTGTACGGAAGAGCAACATTCTCAAAACAGACGTTCAGAATTCACAATAATTAAGAAATAGAAAAGTATAAAATAAAAAAAACGGCTAAAAGAAATTTTAGCCGTTTTTTGGTTTTAGTAGCGGGAACAGGACTCGAACCTGTGACCTTCGGGTTATGAGCCCGACGAGCTGCCTACTGCTCTATCCCGCGCTGTTTCAAGTGCAAATATACAACCATATTCGGCAATTGCAACAAAATATTTAAAAAAATCTTTTATTTCGTCTATTGGCCTGATATGTTTACCTTTGCAGAATTAAAAAGCAATAAATGTTACACAAAGCCGGTTTTGTAAATATCATAGGAAATCCAAACGTTGGGAAATCAACGCTAATGAACGCATTTGTAGGCGAGAGATTGTCGATAATTACCTCAAAAGCCCAAACTACCCGTCACAGAATCTTAGGGATTGTAAACGGCGAAGATTTTCAGTTGATATTATCCGACACACCAGGAATCATCAAACCTGCCTACGAAATGCAGGAATCCATGATGAACTTTGTGAAATCAGCCTTTGAAGATGCCGACGTATTGATTTATATGGTCGAAATAGGGGAGCAGGAACTGAAAGACGAAGCCTTTTTTAATAAAATTATCCATTCTAAAATTCCGGTTTTATTACTATTAAACAAAATCGATAACTCTAATCAGGAGCAGCTAGAAACCCAAGTTGCCTTTTGGACCGAGAAAGTTCCCAACGCCGAAATTTATCCAATATCAGCATTGCAAAACTTCAATGTCCCCGAAGTATTCCAGCGTATCATTTCCCTTTTGCCAGAATCTCCAGCCTATTACCCCAAAGATCAGCTAACTGATAAGCCAGAACGTTTTTTTGTAAACGAAACTATACGTGAAAAAATCCTCCTAAATTACAGCAAGGAAATTCCGTATGCCGTAGAAATTGTAACTGAAGAATTCTTGGAAGACGAAAATATCATCAGAATCCGTTCTCTAATCATGGTGGAACGCGATACCCAAAAAGGAATTATTATTGGACACAAAGGAGCCGCTTTGAAAAAAGTAGGAATGGATGCACGCGCCGATTTAGAAAAGTTTTTTGGCAAACAAATACACATAGAATTATACGTAAAAGTCAATAAAAACTGGAGAAGTAACGCCAATATGCTCAAGCGTTTCGGTTACAATCAATAGTTTTTTGGCGTGACCACAAGGGTCAGGCTATACGTTGCAATCTTTGTTGCCAAAAGAATGGCAACAAAGGATTTCCACTGCTATCCTTCACGCAGCACGTATAGTAACATAACAAAATAATAACGTACCTTTGCAAAAATTAAAATGACATAATTGTGTTTAATAGTATTGCATTTTGTTAATCTGAAATCTAAAATCCACAATCTAAAATTATAATATGAATAATATTGTTGCCATTGTAGGAAGACCAAACGTAGGAAAATCGACGCTTTTCAATCGATTAATCCAAAGAAGAGAAGCAATCGTAGATTCTGTTTCAGGCGTAACTCGCGATAGAAACTACGGAAAAAGCGAATGGAATGGAAAGGAATTTTCTGTAATTGATACCGGCGGATACGTTCGCGGTTCCGATGATGTTTTTGAAGGAGAAATCCGTAAACAAGTGGAATTAGCAATTGATGAAGCCGATGTAATTATTTTCGTTGTTGATGTAGAAGAAGGAATTACCCCAATGGATGATGCCGTTGCTAAATTATTACGAAAAGTAACTAAACCCGTCCTTTTGGCAGTAAACAAAGTCGATAACGCCATGCGTGAAAAAGACGCTGTTGAATTTTACAACCTTGGTTTAGGAGATTATTTCACCTTTGCAAGTATCTCTGGAAGCGGAACAGGTGATTTATTAGACGCTTTAATTGAAGCATTCCCTGAAAAGCCAGAATCAACACAAGAAGAATTAGAATTACCTCGTTTTGCAGTTGTTGGTCGTCCAAATGCAGGAAAATCAAGCTTTATTAATGCCTTAATTGGAAAAGACAGATACATCGTTACCGATATTGCAGGAACCACACGTGATGCAATCGATACTAAATTCGACCGTTTTGGTTTCGAATTTAATTTAGTAGATACCGCAGGAATACGTCGTAAAGCGAAAGTTAAAGAGGATTTAGAATTCTACTCCGTAATGCGCTCTGTTCGTGCAATTGAACATGCCGATATTTGTATCTTAATTATAGATGCAACCAGAGGTTTTGAAGGCCAAGATCAAAGCATATTTTGGTTGGCAGAAAAAAATAGAAAAGGAGTTGTGATCTTAGTAAATAAATGGGATTTGGTTGAAAAAGACACCATGTCAACACGTGATTACGAAGAAAAAATCAGAAAAGAATTAATGCCATTCGTTGATGTGCCTATTCTATTTGTATCAGCATTAACCAAACAACGTTTGCTGAAAGCGTTGGAAGCTACTGTTCAAGTTTTTGAAAATAGAAAACAACGAATTCCAACATCAAAATTCAATGACTACATGCTTAAAGTGATTGAAGGATATCCACCGCCAGCATTAAAAGGGAAATATGTAAAAATTAAATATTGCATGCAATTACCAACACCAACGCCTCAGTTTGTTTTTTTCGCCAACTTACCGCAATATGTAAAAGAAGCGTACAAACGTTTTCTAGAAAATAAAATTCGTGAAAATTGGGATTTCTCTGGAGTTCCAATCGATATTTATATCAGAGAGAAATAAAATAAAAAAGCCCCAAATTGGGGCTTTTTTATTTTATAAATTTAGGAATTACCAGCCTCCGCTAGAACCTCCGCCAGAGAATCCTCCTCCGCCAAAGCCTCCGCCAAATCCACCGCCGAAGCCCCCATCTCCCGATGAACCGCCAAAGCCTCCAGATCCTCGGCCTCCGCCGCCCAAACTACTCAAAATTAAGATATCCATAAAACTTGGACCACCGCCAGAGCTACCTGAGTTGCCTCCGTTGTTTTTTCTTCGAGAAATGATAGCCAATACAAACACTACAATAAGTATAATTACAATTGGAGGAATCCCCTCTTTTTTATTGGCTTTTCGTTTTCCTTTGTATTTTCCTTTTAAAACATCAATTATTTCATTTGTACCTTTATCTAAACCATTGAAATAACTTCCTGCTTTGAATTCGGGCACAATAACATTTCTAATTATTTCACCTCCAATTCCAGCAGTTAATCGGTCTTCAACTCCGTAACCAGGATTTATAGCAATTTTCTTTTCGGCTTTAGCCAATAGAATTACAACACCATTATCGTCTTTTTCTGTTCCACCAATTCCCCATTTTTGTCCCCAATTCGTAGCTAGAAGACTAACGTCTTCTCCCTTCAAACTTTCAATAGTAATTAGCACAATTTGAGTTGTCGTAGAATCGGAATATCGGACTAGTTTTTCTTCTAATTTCGTTCTTTCTTCAGCACTTAATATATTGGCATAATCATAAACAGAAGTTTGCTCTTTCGGAATTTCAGGAATTACAAATTGTGAAAAACCTATTTGTGAAAACAACAAACAGGCAAACAAAATTAAAAAGGAATTTTTTACATTTGATTTCATTATCCTTTTGATATTTCGTTAGACAATTCATTGGTATCCTCTTTTTGCCATGGAAAATAGGTTTTCAATTGCGTTCCCGCTTTCTGAATTCCATCTATTAGGCCTTCTTTGAAATTTCCATTTTTAAAATGAAATAACATCGCTTCCTTTGTAGAATCCCAAAAATCTGTTGGTACTAAATCGTTAATTCCTTTGTCTCCACAAATAGCAAATGCTTTATCGGCAACAGCCAAATAAATCAAAACACCATTTTTAAGTTCTGTTTCGTGCATTTTCAATTCTTCAAAAACGATTAATGCACGATCGTAAGCCGAAATTGAACTGGTATTCTCAATGTGCACTCTAATTTCGCCAGAAGTTTCTTTTTCTGCCATAGTAATAGCAGCAACAATTTCTTGTTCTTCTTCAGGTGTTAAAAAAACTTCTTTTGACATCGTATTTGATTTAAAAGAGATTAGAATTTTACTTCAACTGGTTTATCAGCACCAACAGCTGCTTCAAAATAAGGTTTTTCTTTCAAACCGTACATTCCAGCTAAAATATTTCTTGGGAAAGTATTGATGTTATTGTTATAAGGCTTAACCGATTCGTTGAAACGCGTTCTAGCCGTTAAAATTTGATTTTCTGTACTCGCCAATTCATCTTGTAATTTCAAGAAATTTTCGTTGGCTTTCAATACTGGATATTGTTCTACAGAAACCAATAATTTTGATAATGATGAGCTTACACCACTTTGAGCTGAATTAAACGCTTTTAATTGTTCCGGAGTAACATTTTTTGGGTCAATTGTTACTCCAGTAGCTTTTGCTCTAGCTTCAATTACGGCTGTCAAAGTGCTTTTTTCAAAATCTGCAGCTCCTTTAACCGTATTTACTAAGTTTCCAATTAAGTCATTTCTTCTTTGGTAAGATGTTTGAACGTTACCCCAGCTTTCTTTAATGTCTTGCTCGTAACGAACAGCATTGTTATAAATTCCAGAGGCCCAGCTGTACATTCCAATAATAATTACTGCAACAATAATCCAAGGTAAAAATTTTTTAAAGTCCATTTTTTTTTAATTTAAAGTTTAATATTTATTTGTTTATAATTCTGATTTTATTGCGTTCAGTTGCATTTTTATGCCTTCTAATTTGCTTATGATTTCATATTTATCAAGCGTTTTTTTCTGGCCTTCTTTTAAATGTATTTTGGCTCCTTCCAATGTAAACCCACGTTCTTTTACCAAATGAAATATCAATTTCAAATTGGTAACGTCCTCTGGCGTAAACATTCTATTGCCATTTGCGTTTTTCTTTGGTTTTAGAATATCAAATTCCTTGTCCCAAAATCGTATTAATGATGCATTTACATCAAATGCTTTGGCCAATTCGCCAATGCTGTAATACCTTTTTCCTTCTGTTAACTCTATATGCATTAGTCTAAAGATTGATTTTCTTGATTAGCAATTTTTGAAATAGCAACATATTCTGCTGCCGAAATATTTCCATAATAAAAATTCAACGGGTTCACCACATCACCATTTTTATGAACTTCATAATGCAAGTGCGGCGCTTCCGAACGCCCTGTGCTTCCTACATATCCTATAATATCGCCGCGTTTCACATATTGTCCAACACGCGCTTTATATCTACTTAAATGGGCGTACAAAGTTTCATAACCAAAACCATGCCGAATCACAATGTGATTTCCAAATCCCGAAGCCGTATTGTCTGCTCTTGAAACAATTCCATCGCCCGACGCAAAAACCGGAGTTCCCATTTTAGCAGTAAAATCCATACCTTCATGGAATTTTCTAGCCTTTGTAAATGGATCACTTCGATACCCAAAACCAGATGCCATTCGCTTCAAATTTTCGTTACGAATTGGCTGAATTGCGGGAATTGCTGCCAATAATTTCTCTTTACTTTTAGCCAATTTCAATATTTCATCCAATGATTTTGATTGAACTACCAATTGTTTAGTCAAAACATCAACTCGTTTCGTGGTGTTAATTATCAAATCTGAATTGTTATAACCAGCCAAATCTTTGTACCTGTTTTCTATTCCAAATACTGCCTTTCTGTCTTCTTCAGAAATAGGCGAGGAGTTAAAATAGGCACGGTATAAATTGTTATCCCGTTCTTCAAGCGCATTCAAAACTTCGTCAACCTGATCTATTTTTCTATTTAAAATAGCATATTGTATCTTCAAATTATCAATTTCTCGAGCTTGAAGTTTGTCTTTCGGAGTCTCAAAATACGGTGTATTCAATAAAACAACGAATGCCAAAAAGCCAAATAACGCCGACGACAATAAAAACAGCATTATATAGGCAAAACTCCTTCTTTTTAAAGGCGTAATTATCCTATATGCTAAGCTTTCTGGATCGTAATAATATTTTACCTTCGCCATGTTTTAAAAATATGCTATTTTTGTACTTTGTAAAAATAGGTTTTATAAATTTACAAAGCGTTGGAAAAACAAATTTAATAAATGTTTCAGTAGTCTGACGTTTTTTTTAACACTATTTTATGTGCCTATTCCAGCTTTACGCTGCAAGTTCTCAGATTGAAAACTTTTTTTATAAAACCCAGCAGGAGCTCCCTTTGGTCGCTCTGCCAGGTTAATAAAAAATACTTTTCAATTCCTCGAAGCTTTCCGCTGCAATCTGGGGCAAAACAATTTAAAGATTAAATTTCTATTAATCTTTAAATTTTAGAATTTTAAATTTTTAAATTTTATTAATGAAATCACAAGACGTAAGAAAGCAATTTCTAAACTTTTTCGAAGGCAAAGGACACTTAATTGTTCCATCGGCACCAATTGTTCTAAAAGATGACCCAACCCTGATGTTCAACAACTCAGGAATGGCCCAATTCAAAGAATATTTTTTGGGAAATGGAACTCCTAAAAGTAATAGAATTGCCGACACCCAAAAATGTCTTCGTGTTTCAGGAAAACATAACGACCTTGAGGAAGTAGGAATTGACACCTACCATCATACCATGTTTGAAATGCTTGGTAACTGGTCTTTTGGTGATTATTTCAAAAAAGAAGCCATCAATTGGGCTTGGGAATTATTAACGGAAGTTTATAAAATCCCAAAAGACATTCTTTACGTATCTGTATTTGAAGGAAATCCTGATGAAAATGTTCCCTTCGACCAAGAAGCTTATGATATTTGGAAAACCCTAATTTCTGAAGACCGAATTATCCTTGGAAATAAAAAAGATAATTTTTGGGAAATGGGTGAACAAGGTCCTTGTGGTCCATGTTCAGAAATTCACGTTGATATTCGTTCTGCTGAAGAAAAAGCAAAAATTTCAGGTAAAGATTTAGTTAACAACGACCATCCGCATGTGGTGGAAATTTGGAACAATGTTTTCATGGAATTCAATCGTAAAGCTGACGGCTCATTGGAGAAATTACCGGCACAACACGTAGATACCGGAATGGGATTCGAGAGACTTTGTATGGTTTTGCAAGGCGTGCAATCCAATTATGACACCGATGTTTTCACTCCAATCATTCAACACATTGAGAAAATTACAGGAGCAAAATATACCATAAAAGCCAAAGACGAAGAAGAAGAAAAAGTTAATATTGCTATCCGCGTTATTGCTGATCACGTTCGCGCAGTTGCATTTGCAATAGCTGACGGACAATTGCCATCAAATACTGGTGCAGGTTATGTAATTCGTAGAATTTTGCGACGTGCAATTCGTTACGGATTTACATTTCTGAATACTAAAGAAGCTTTTATTTATCAATTGGTGGAGACTTTAAGTGCACAAATGGGAGGCTCATTCCCTGAAATCACAGCGCAGAAAAATCTAGTAACGAACGTAATTAAAGAAGAAGAAAACTCCTTTTTAAGAACGTTGGACCAAGGATTACAACTGTTAGAAAATGTAATTTCTAGTACTCAAGTTAAATTGGTTTCTGGACAAAAAGCATTCGAATTATACGATACTTTCGGTTTTCCAATTGATTTAACAGCCTTAATTTTAAGAGAAAGAGGATACGATTTAGACGAAGCCGGTTTCGACAAAGCGATGCTAGAACAAAAAACACGTTCCCGAGCTGCTTCTGAAGTTTCAACAGAAGATTGGGTATTATTAGCAGAAGGAAATAACGAAACTTTTGTGGGTTACGACCAAGTTGAAAATGAAGTTAAAATTACCCGTTTCCGCAAAACAGATAGTAAAAAAGACGGAGTTTTATTTCAAATAGTATTAAACAACACGCCATTTTATCCAGAAGGAGGAGGACAAGTTGGAGATAAAGGAGTTTTAGTTTCTGCAAATGAGTCCATCCAAATTATCGACACGAAAAAAGAAAATAACTTGATTGTACATTTTTCAAAGCAATTGCCAGAAAATGTAAATGCCAAATTTGAGGCAAAAGTGGATTCTAATTTGAGAGATTTAACCTCAAGAAATCACTCTGCAACCCACTTAATGCACCAAGCTTTAAGAACTATTCTAGGGACTCACGTGGAGCAAAAAGGGTCGTTGGTAAATCCAAATTATTTACGATTTGACTTCTCGCATTTTTCTAAAATGACGGAAGTGGAATTACAACAAGTCGAAGATTTTGTAAATGCAAGAATTCAAGAGCAATTACCATTAATTGAAAGGAGAAACATCCCATTTGCGAAAGCAGTTTCAGAAGGGGCAATGGCACTTTTTGGAGAAAAATATGGTGATGAGGTTCGTGCCATTAAATTTGGCGAAAGTATGGAATTGTGCGGTGGAATTCATGTAAAAAATACCGCTGAAATCTGGCATTTTAAAATTGTTTCTGAAGGTGCTGTCGCAGCAGGAATACGTCGTATAGAAGCCATTACAAGTGATGCGGTGAAAGCTCATTTTGCTTCTTATGAAAACACTTTGAATGAAGTTAAAGAAGCACTAAAAAATCCTCAAGATATTTTGAAAGCAGTACATTCTTTGCAAGAAGATAATGCCAAACTTTCTAAGCAAATTGAAGCTTTAATGAAAGACAAGGTTAAAAATATTAAAGCGACTTTAGCAACTGAAATCAAAATTATGAATGGAGTTCAATTCCTAGCAAAGCAAGTGGATTTAGACCCAAACGGTGCTAAAGATTTAGCTTACGAGTTAGGAACTTTAGGTACCAATATTTTTGTAGTTTTGGCTACTGCCGAAGAAGGAAAACCAACAATTAGCTGTTATATTTCTAAAGAATTAGTGGCGGAAAAATCATTAAACGCTGGAAATGTAGTTAGAGAATTGGGTAAATACATTCAAGGTGGAGGAGGAGGACAACCGTTCTTTGCAACTGCCGGTGGTAAAAACACTGATGGAATTGCAGAAGCTCTTGAAAAAGCGGTTGATTTTATTAAATAAATTATTATCATTTCAATAAAAAACCCTTTCATTTGAGAGGGTTTTTTGTTTTTTAATTTTTAATTTGAATTGTAACTGTGTCAAAATTCGTAAATTTGTAATCTATTTTTTAGACTTATTAATATGAAATTTTCAACAGTAGTTCCAATTTCTAAATCAAAATTTCCAATTGATTACCAAAGCAAAATACTTTCTTTTGGATCTTGTTTTGCAGAAAATATGGCGTGTAAATTTGATTATTTTAAGTTTCAGAATTCCAGCAATCCTTTTGGTATTTTATTTCACCCAATAGCTATTGAAAATTGTATTTCTAGGTCGGTAAATCTTGAATTATTTGAAGAAAAAGAGTTGTTTTTTAATAATGAAAGATGGCATAATTTTGATGTCCATTCTGATTTAAGCAATCTCAATAGAGAATCACTTTTGAGAGAAATTAATGCTTTATTAGTTGCCACAAATAAGCAAATAGTTGAGGCTTCGCACATAATAATTACTTACGGAACTTCATGGGTTTATAGAAATAAGCATACGAATAAGTTAGTTGCCAATTGTCATAAAGTACCTCAAAATCAATTTGATAAAGAATTACTTTCTGTTTCAACTATTGAAGAATCAATTCAAAATACAATCAATTTAATTGAGAAGATCAATCCAAATTGTACTATTATTTTCACAGTTTCTCCTGTTCGTCACATCAAAGACGGATTTGTAGAAAATCAACGAAGTAAAGCCAATTTAATTGCTGCGATTCATTCTAATTTAGTTTTGCAAAATAATGCTAAAGAATATTTTCCTTCTTATGAAATCATGATGGATGAACTTCGGGAATACCGTTTTTATGCTGAAGATTTATTGCACCCAAATCAAATGGCTATTGATTATATTTGGGGACAATTTGTTACAAGTTCCGTTGATGAAGGTGCTTTTACAACGATGAATGAAATCGAATCAATTCAACGAGATTTGTCGCATCGTCCGTTTAATCCCGAATCAGAAAGTCATCAAAAATTCCAAACTCAATTGGAAAATAAAATAAATAAGATAAAATCGAAATTTCCATTTATGAATTTCTAGATACAACTAGCTTAATAAACTTTTCAAACTACCGTTAATGTTGATTTGTTTTCAAATGCTAATTATTCAATATTTTAATGTTTTAGTAGAATAGTATTCTAACAGATGAATATTTTTTGCGTTAAAGTTTACTTTACTTTGAAATAAATTCTACATTTGATATCACAAATATCATTGTTTTAAAAACAATCAAAAATGGCAACACCTTACATTAAAAATGAAATTGAAAACGGAATTGCTACCATTTCCTTTTTTCATCCCGAACACAATTCGCTTCCTTCTAATTTATTAACAGAACTAGTTGAAACCATTACTAATTTAGGAAATAATGATGCCGTTAAAGTGGTTATTTTAAAAAGTGATGTTGGAACTACTTTTTGTGCTGGAGCAAGTTTTCAAGAATTAATTTCTATTGAAAATGAAGCAACAGGGAAGTTATTTTTTTCGGGTTTTGCCAATGTTATTAATGCAATGAGAAAATGTCCAAAAGTTTTAATTGGATCAATTCATGGAAAGGCTGTTGGTGGAGGGGTAGGAATTGCTGCCGCAACAGATTATTGTTTGGCAACTAAATTTGCATCCATTAAATTAAGCGAATTAACAATTGGAATCGGACCTTTTGTTGTTGCGCCAGCTATCGAAAGAAAAATTGGTGTTTCAGCTTTTTCTCAGCTAACATTAGATGCAAATAATTTTTATAGCGCCGATTGGGCTCATTCCAAAGGGCTTTATAATGGAATTTTTGAAAACAATGATGAACTAGAATTTGCTGTTCTCGCAATGGCTCAAAATTTAGCCAACTATAATCCTAGCGCTTTAATAGAATTGAAAAAAGTACTTTGGAAAGATACTGAAAATTGGGATGAACTTCTTAAAGAAAGAGCCGCAATAAGTGGAAAACTAGTGCTTTCTGCTTTTACAAAAGAAGCTTTAAAGAAATTTCAAAAATAATTTTATATAAAAAGTTCTAGTCCATTGTCAATTAAATGACTTACTTCAGGTCTCTTTATTTTTAATTTATTTAGATGGTTCTGCACTTCGTTAAATGAATTTTCTGATTTTTGCAAGTGTAAAATCTCAGCAATCTCAAGGCTAAGAAGCCAATCATTTGGATATTTATTTGAAGTAATTTTAAAAATATCAAAGGCTTTATCAGAATTTATTTTATTTTCACGAATAGTTCTAATTTCGCTGTAATACGATTCTAATTCTTCTCTTTCGGGAGTTTTTTCAGCTTTAATTGTTTTGCTATTTGGCAAATGAGTAATCATATCAAAACTGTTGCAATCGGCAGGTCCAGAAAATGCGGAAACTACTTTTTTACCCACAGCCATATCGAAAACACCCCATTCTGGTTGGAATAACACCGTATTTAAATGTGTTACAGTACAATTTTCAAAACTAATAATAATAATTGCGCCTTGAAGATTTCTTGATCCTGTAATAATATCTCCTGTAACTTTAATATCACCTTCAAACTCTAAAGTAACCGTTTTGCCTTCATAAATTCCATAGGCCATTAAATCTTTTGGACTCATGTCTTCTATCGCAAGGTTAATTCCTTTTAGTTTACCAATCGGACTTCCGAATCCAGATGCATGGTAACTTGTCCCATGTCCAACTAATTCTTTTTCTCTATTGGCCAAAGCGGTTTTTCCCGTAGTTTGAACATAAACTGGTTTGCCGTCAAATTCAATTACGTTGCTAAAAATACCTGATATTTGTAATCCAGTACTCAATTCAATAGTCCCTAAAGCCTTAGAATTTATTAGTTTGTTTATTCCAGATAATCCTCCGGTTCTCAAAGCCATTTTGTTTGCAAATTCTTCCAAAACAAAGCTAAGATGAGCAAAATCGGGAGTTACATATAGTTGGGGTTGAGGTTTTGTAATGTCAAAAATTTGGTTTGCTGCTGAAATATCATAAGGAATTTTCTTCACTTTGTCGGTCATGCACCATGCGCTTTCGCCAATAGAGGATAGTAAACCAGCGCCATATATTTTAGGATTTTCAATAGTTCCAATCAAACCGTATTCAACGGTCCACCAATGTAAATTTCTAATTTGTGCCATTTCTGACATTTCCACCGATTGATTTTGTAGGTCATTAACTGCTTTTTCAGCTGCATCAATCACCGATTGTGGTGTATTTTCTGCCTCTTTTACAATTGAAAGTAAACGAATGGCTTCATACATTTCGTAATCAAAAGAAGAAGAAATTGCTTTGCAACCTATTTCGCCAAAACGTCTTAAATATTCAGCATATTCAGGGTTTGCAATAATTGGGGCGTGTCCAGCACCTTCATGGATAATATCTGGAGCAGGGGTGTATTCTATGTGTTCTAATTGTCGGATATCAGAAGCAATAACCAAAACGTTATAAGCTTGAAATTCCATGAAAGCATTGGGCGGAATAAATCCGTCAACGGCTACCGCTGCCCAACCTATTTCTTTAAGAATCCGATTCATCCCATACATATTTGGGATATTTTCAATTTCAAGACCTGTTTTTTCTAATCCATTTAAATACGATTCGTGAGCTACTTTTGATAAATAACTTACGTTTTTTCTCATCACATACCTCCAAACCGCTTGATTGATCGGAGTATAATCCGAGTAATCTTGAGGTTTTATAAATTGTTTTAAATGCGCTGGAAGTCGCTCTATTAATGGATTACTTTCAAAAGGTGCTTTCATAATTAAACCAAATAGGTAAGTGTAAAAGTACTAATTTTTCAGGTTAATTTCCAATAAATAATATCGATTTCTTATAATTAATATTGTTATATTAATAATTTAATGATTTTTCAAAAAAAAACCTACCGATGTGGGTAGGTTAATTAATTAATATGAATTATAATTTTTATTTTTTTTCAGGTGGATATTGCGCTAAAATTTTGGTTACAAATTCATTAATTCGGGCCTCTTTTTCATCCATTTTTTTTGTCAAATAGCCATTTCCTTCTCCTTGCCAAATCAATTCTTTTTTATTTGCATCTATAATGTCGATAAAAAGAGTTCCTTCTGTAGTTCGTGTTACCGTTGTTTGTCCACCCCACATAAAAGGATCCCAACCCCATCTCCAGCCAAAGCCCCAATTGTTGTTGAACTGATTAACGTCAACTTGTTCTTTTTCTTTAGTAAAAATGTTAATTAATAAATCGGGTGTTTCACTTTTTGTAAATCCCTTATTTGACATTTCTTTATCAATTGCTCTCAAAATTCTCTTTTTGTCTAAATCTGAAATTTCTACTTTGTCAATTCCGCTTTTTTGAAATCCAAATGTTTTGTAACGACTAAAGTCAACATTAGTATCATAATCTGAATTTACCATTACAGAACTGCAAGAGGTCAATAAAAAGAACATAAGTACAGTGATAATTTTAATTGCTTTCATGATTAATTGATTTATTTGTTAATATTAATTGAGTAATGAATCGTCAACACTATTTGGAAGAGTAACTTTTAATAAAGGTTCTACTTCCATTGCTCGTTTAATTGCAAAAATCGCTCCTTCATTTCTGGCCCAACTTCTTCTAGAAATTCCGTTATTGACATCCCAAAAAAGCATCGATTGTAATCTTCTTGAAGCTTCTTTAGTTCCGTCAAGAACCATACCAAATCCACCATTGATTACTTCTCCCCAACCAACTCCACCTCCGTTGTGAATTGAAACCCAAGTGGCACCTCTAAAACTATCCCCAATTACATTTTGAATTGCCATATCGGCTGTAAAGCGGGAGCCATCATAAATATTTGAAGTTTCGCGGTAGGGAGAATCGGTACCAGAAACATCATGGTGATCTCGGCCTAAAATTACAGTTCCAATTTCTCCTTTATTGATAGCATTATTAAAAGCCTCGGCAATTTTTACTCGTCCTTCGGCATCTGCATATAGGATTCTAGCTTGCGAACCGACTACTAATTTATTTTCTTGAGCTCCTTTTATCCATTGGATATTATCGGCCATTTGTTGTTGGATTTCAGAAGGTGAATTTTTCATCATTTCTTCTAAAACTTGGCATGCAATAGCATCTGTTTTGGCTAAATCTTCTTGTTTACCCGAAGCGCAAACCCACCTAAATGGTCCAAAACCATAATCAAAACACATTGGTCCCATAATGTCTTGAACGTAACTCGAGTATTTAAAATCAATTCCGTTTTTGGCCATTACATCAGCACCAGCGCGGGAAGCTTCCAGCAAAAATGCATTTCCATAATCGAAGAAATAAGTGCCTTTTGCATTGTGTTTATTGATTGCAGCTGCATGTCGCCTCAATGTTTCTTGAACTTTTTCTTTAAATAATTCAGGATTGTTTGCCATCATTTCGTTGGCATTTTCAAATGAAATTCCAACTGGATAATAACCCCCAGCCCAAGGATTATGTAACGAAGTTTGATCTGAACCCAAATCGATTTGTATGTTTTCTAAATCAAATCGTTCCCAAATATCAACCACATTTCCTAAATAGGCTATCGAAACAACTTCTTTATTTTCAAGTGCTTTTTTGACTCTTGGCACTAATTCATCAATATTTTCAATAACTTCATTTATCCACCCTTGTGAATGACGAATGTGGGTTATTTTTGGATTTACTTCAGCACAAACAGTAACGCAACCTGAAATATTTCCTGCTTTTGGCTGTGCACCACTCATGCCTCCCAATCCAGAAGTTACAAATAAACCCCCTTTAGGATTTTTCTTTATTTTTCTAAAACCGTTTAATACGGTAATTGTAGTTCCGTGAACTATTCCTTGCGGACCAATATACATGTAACTTCCAGCGGTCATTTGTCCGTATTGAGAAACTCCTATTGCATTCATTTTTTCCCAATCATCTGGTTTTGAATAATTTGGAATAACCATACCATTTGTGACAACCACTCTGGGAGCATCTTTATGAGAAGGAAATAAACCCATCGGATGACCAGAATACATGGTTAACGTTTGCTCATCGGTCATTTCCGAAAGGTATTTCATGGTAAGTCGGTATTGCGCCCAATTTTGAAAAACTGCACCATTTCCTCCATAAGTAATTAATTCATGAGGATGTTGCGCAACAGCATAATCAAGATTGTTTTGAATCATTAGCATAATTGCTTTTGCTTGTTCGCTTTTACCAGGATATTCAGAAATTGGTCGGGCATACATTTTGTAATCGGGACGCAAACGGTACATATAAATTCGTCCGTATTTTTCTAATTCTTCAGAAAATTCTTTTACTAAAACAGCATGATCTTTTGGATCAAAATATCGGAGAGCATTTCTAAGCGCTAGTTTTTTTTCATCGTCAGATAAAATTTCTTTTCGTTTTGGAGCATGATTAATCTCTGTTTCAAACTTTTTAGGTTCGGGTAAAACAGTTGGAATTCCTTCTTTTATTTGATCTTGAAAAGTCATTTTCGAATTTATTTTAGCTTATTTCTGATTTCGTTTGTTTTTTTATCAAATCCATATGGACAATGTTTGCAGCCACTTTTACAGCAATAACCACGATTTAAGTGAAATTTTTCTGTAAAGCACTTGTAACCTTCAGGAGTAAGGTAATAATCTTCTCCTTTAATTAATTTTTTCTCATTTTCCCTATCGTTCATATTACAAATTTATAAACTTTATGATGAATGTATTCTTTTGTTAAGATATTATTAGAATTTAATTTTCAATAAGAGTTATCTTTGCTATTACAAAATTCAAAAAACAGTCTCTTTGGTTGTAAACCAGCAAATACCATTTCAATTTCCAAATGAAATCACTTTACACATAAAGCGTGAAGATTTGATTCATCCCTTTATTTCTGGAAATAAATTTAGAAAATTAAAATACAATTTGCTTAAAGCAAATGAAGAGAAAAAAACACAGCTATTAACTTTTGGCGGTGCATTTTCAAATCATATAGCTGCGGTTGCTTATGCTGGAAAGAAAAATAATTTTGAAACTATTGGAATTATTCGGGGAGATGAATTGGAATCTCAAATTTATGAAAATCCCACGTTACTATTTGCTCAAGAATGTGGAATGAAATTTCATTTTGTGACTCGAGAAGAATATAAAGATAAAACCACTGATTTATTAATTGAAAAATTTAAAAATATTTATGGCGATTTTTATTTGATTCCCGAAGGAGGAGCTAATTCATTAGCGGTTCAAGGTTGTGAGGAAATACTTACAGAAGAAGATTCGCAATTTTCTCACGTTTGCTGCTCAATTGGAACTGGCGGAACCATTTCAGGGTTAATAAATTCATCTTATTCCCATCAAAAAATAATTGGATTTCCGGCACTAAAAGGTGATTTTTTGTCAGAGGATATTCGTAAATTTGCAGTGAAAACCAATTGGGATTTAATCACCGATTATCATTTTGGTGGTTATGGAAAAATAAATGAAGAATTAGTTCGTTTCATAAATGATTTTTATCAGCAAACTAATATTCCATTAGACCCTATATATACTGGGAAAATGCTATATGGAATAGTTGATTTAATTGAAAAAGATTATTTTCCAGACGGAGCTAAAATATTGGCGATTCACACTGGTGGAATTCAGGGAATAAAAGGAATGAATTTGTATTTAAAAAAGAAAAATCTACAACAAATTATTACACAATGATTAGAAAAATAGCCTTACTATTAATCGTTTTATTTGCGGCAAGCTGTACTTCAAAAAAAGTTGTAATTCAAACTACAAGACCGAAAAATTTCAAACCGCCAACAAAAGTGGAAGTAGTTAAACCAATAGAAAGCACCAATCCAGTGGCGGTTTCTACAGATTCTGTAAAAACAACCGAACCTAAAACTGAAATTTTAGAAGCCACTACAAGAGTTAAAGTTACTACAGAAATGGTCTTGGCCTATATTGATTTGTATAAGCCAATTGCAAAAAGTAATATGGTTCAACATGGTATTCCTGCAAGTATTTGCCTTGGGCAAGGTATTTTAGAATCGGGTGCTGGAACGGGGCCTTTAAGTGCTATTGCAAACAATCATTTTGGAATTAAATGCCATCAAGATTGGAGTGGACCATCTGTAAAATATGACGATGATGCTGCACAAGAGTGTTTTAGAAAGTACAATCAAGCGAGTGAATCCTATAATGATCATGCGTTATTTTTGAAAAGTAGAAGATGGTACCAACCGTTATTTAAATTAGAAAAAGACGATTATAAAGGATGGGCAAAAGGTTTAAAAGCTGCTGGTTATGCTACAGATCCTAAATATCCTGAAAAATTAATTGCTATAATTGAAAGATACCATTTAGATCAATATGATGCTGAGGTTTTAGGGAAAGAGTATATTGCTCCTGTTACTCCTGTTACTCAACCTATTGTAAAGAAAAAAGAGTATGAAGTTATTAAAGGGGATACAATGTATTCTATTTCAAAAAAATTCAATATTTCGATTGATGATTTAAAGGCAAAAAATAATATTTCCGACACTACTATATCTGTTGGACAAGTATTAATTATAGAATAAAATTCACAATATTAAGATGTTATATAAAAGAAGCAGCGCACTATTTGCGGAAGCAGAAAAAGTAATTCCAGGAGGAGTAAACTCTCCTGTAAGAGCATTTAAAGCGGTTGGAGGCACCCCTATATTTGCGAAAAGCGCAAAAGGAGCTTATGTTTTTGATGAAGACGGAAATCGATATATAGATTATATTAATTCATGGGGCCCAATGGTTTTAGGGCATGCCTATCCGCCTGTAGTTGATGCGGTGATTGAGAAAGCCAAACTAGGTACTTCTTTTGGAATGCCTACAGAGATGGAAACTCAAATTGCAGCTTTAGCAATTAAAATGGTTCCTGGAATTGACAAAATACGGTTTGTAAATTCGGGAACAGAAGCTTGCATGAGCGCCATTCGTTTGGCTCGTGGATTTACCAAAAAAGATAAAATTATAAAATTTGCTGGATGTTATCACGGGCATTCAGATTCCTTTTTGATTCAAGCGGGGAGTGGAGCAGTGACTTTTGGTTCGCCAAATAGCCCTGGAGTAACTCAAGGAACTGCAAAAGATACTTTGCTAGCAAAATACAATGATATAGAAAGTGTTAATTCACTGGTGGATGCTAATTTGGGCGAAATTGCTGCAATTATTATTGAGCCTGTAGCAGGAAATATGGGTTGTATTCCGCCAAAAGAAGGATTTTTAGAAGCGTTAAGACAAATGTGTAACGATAATAATATCTTGTTAATTTTTGATGAAGTAATGACAGGTTTTAGATTGGCTAGGGGTGGAGCTCAGGAACTACTTAATGTTAATGCTGATATTGTTACTTTTGGAAAAGTCATAGGAGGAGGTTTACCTGTTGGTGCATTTGCCGCGAGAGCAGAAATTATGAATTATTTAGCACCCTTAGGGCCCGTTTATCAAGCGGGAACATTATCAGGGAATCCTTTAGCAATGGCTGCGGGATTGGCAATGTTAAATGCTTTAGAACAAGATAATTTCGTTTTTCAAAGGCTTTCTGAAAAAACACTTTATTTAGAAAAGGGAATTCAAAAAGTACTTTCTGAAAATGGAATTTCGTTTACCATAAACCGATTAGGCTCTATGATTTCAGTACACTTTGATGCGGATCCAGTTTATGATTTTCAAACTGCTTCAAAAGGGGATAACGAAACGTTTAAGAAATTTTTCCACGGTTTATTAGCAGAAGGAATTTATATTGCACCTTCAGCTTATGAAAGTTGGTTTATTTCAGATGCTTTAACCTATGGAGATTTAGATTATACAATTAATGCAATTGATAAAGTTGCAAAAACATTATAACAAAAAAAGGGCTTTCATTGAAAGCCCTTTTTTTATTAAATTTTGAAATTATTATTTTTCAAAAGCGTCAGTACTCAATAATTGATTGTAGAGAGTAGTATTTGCTTTTAATTTTTCAAGTTGATTAGAATCGATACTAGCTTCAATTTTCAAACCTACAATTCTTGACATTTCTTTTTTGCTTTCATTTGTTTCAGAAGAACTTTGCATTACTTGGTGTTTCATTTCAAATAAACCATAGAATGCAAGAGTTAAATTTTCGTCAAGTCCTAAAAACTTAGAAATGGCAATTCCATCTTTTTTACCTGCTTGTTCAGGAGTAAGTTTTACAACCTCTTTAGTTTCATTGTTTGAAGTCTTTTTCTTGTTCTGAGCATTAGTAGTAATGCTAAAAGCTAACATTAAAAAACACGCAATTATTATTTTTTTCATGACAATTGATTTAAATTTAGTTCAAATCTAAATTATTTTTCTTGAACAAAAAAATAAATAATTATTATTCTTGAGTTTTTTCAACTTTACCTTCTTTTTTCTTCTTTTTTTCTTCCATTTTTTCTTTCATTTTCTCCTTCATTTTTTCTTTTCTATCTTCTTGAATTTTATCCCAAATAATATTTTGCTCTGCAGTAAGAACTTTACTTATTTTTTCTTTCATTGCTAGACGATCTTCTTTGCTTGGTTTAAAGTTTGGGTCTGCTTTTTTGGCTTCTTGTTCAGCAATTAGAACTTTCATTTGTTTTTGTTGCGCTTCAGTAAGTTTTAATTTTTTTGTCATTCTTTTCAATGCCTTTTCCGCTCGTTCTGTTGGAGACATTTTTTCAATTGGTTCTTTACCCTCATTTTCACTGTTTTCAACTTGTGCGAAAGCCGACATTCCTATTGCTAATAAAGCAACTACAATAAATTTTTTCATATTATTTTCTTTTTATGAGTTATAACAGTTAGACGATAATTTTGTAAATTGGTTTAAGCTTTAACAAAAAATTATTTCTTTTAACAAAAAAGGGAACTCAATGAGTTCCCTTTTTTTATTTATTTAAAATTACTTTCTTGACTGTTTTATTATTTTCATTTTCAATTGAAAGGAGGTAAACACCACTTTGTAAATTTCCAATATTCATAACTTCATGAGTACTATTTGTTGTAGTTTCCATTACAAATCTTCCTTGTACATCATAAAGTTTTAATTTTGAAGTTCCTATCGCTTGAGGAATATCGATGTTTAAAATATCTTTAGTTGGATTTGGATATACCGAAGTGTTTGATAAACTATTTGTTTCAATTCCTAAAGAATTTGTGATGTAACAAATATCTAAACTAAATGAATTTACTGTACCACCGTCACCATTATAAGGATCTTTAATTTTAAGAGTCCATTCACCATCAGCAACATAATTATTAAAACCACTTAACGCTTCATAAGGAGCAATTAATCCAAAAACAGATGGATTTCCAGAACATTGAGGAGCTTCGCCATTATCGTCCAAAGTACAAGCGATGTTGTCATGATCTCCACAAGCCTCTTTAAATAATATAACTTCAGGACTTCCAATACTTGCTGGGCCAACAAGAGAAATAGTCATGTCTTGAATCCAAGTATGAGTTAAATTAAGGCTAACTTTCATACTTCCTATTGTGTGACCTCCAGTTACAGTTACTGGAACGCTGGCACTAGAATTAGCTACTGATGCAATAGTTGCAGTTGTAAAATTCGTTGCATTGAAAACAGCTGTACCACAAACTAGAACTCCTGTTTTAAAATTATATACAGTTGCATTACTAGATAACCCTGAACCACATTGATTTAATGGAGTTACTCTCCAATAGTAAACAGTGTCCTGAGACAATCCTCTTGCTGTATATCTATTTGTTGTTACCGTAGCATTATAAACTGTTGTGCTAAAATTAGCAACAGTGGATACTTGTACATTATAAGATTCTGCATTAAATTGACTACCCCATGTTAAATTAACAGAAGTAGAAAGTCCAGTTTGTAAATTACTTGGTGAACTTAAAGTTACAGGTACAAAACTAGAATTGTATATTTTTAATGTTTTATATCTTGTTTCTGTCTCAGTTCCATTATTTCCAATTATTCCGATATTGTATTCTCCTGGTTGTACATTTGAAAGACCAGAAATAGTCATTGTTACCGTTCCGTTTGCACTTAATGAAGCATTGCTAAAGCTAGCTGTTGCTCCTACAGGTAGTCCTAATGCAGAAAAATTTGTAGTTCCTGTACCGGTTTGTTTATAAGTGTAAGTAAATACCGCATTTTGATTAGAACAAACAGTTAAATCATTTGATGTTGGTACAAGTGAAAATGAAGAAGTTAAACCAGTAATCACTAGCGAGTAGTTTTGCTTACCTGTTTGCAATAACCCTTTATGACTTATTGTAATGGTATAGTCACTATTGGTAGGTGAGTCAATTTTTACTTGTTCTATGTTGTCAACTGCATTATCTTCTGTTTGAATAGCTTCGCTTGATGTAATTGAATTTAGTTTCCAAGGGAAATAGGTAACTGCATTTTTTCTAATTCTAATATCTAAATCATTTACTAATGCTTTTGTAGGGTCATTAGCTGGAAGTCCACCGTTATTTGCTACTCCAGGTACATCTGTCCAAGATATTGACGCAATTAAGGGCTCAGTTCCACTTGCTTTTACTATAAATGTAGTAGATTGTTCTTGATTTAAATTTTCTTCTGAAATCCATGAACTCAAACCGTTCCCAGTGATTGTTTCTGCTGCTTTTTTTGCATTCAATAAACCCCATCCAAAAATTGGATCCGGACCTATATTTCCTGCATCATCGGCCGTGTGACAAGCTAGTCCCTTTAGAGTTGCAGCTTTCATGAAACTGGTTGTAACATTTTTATAATGTTGTTGCAAAAGCAAAAGGGTTCCAGCCACATTTGGAGAAGCCATAGAGGTTCCAGACATTGTAGTCGTAGAAGTATCACTTGTGCTATTTGTAGAAGTTACAGAAGTTCCATTTCCAGTAATATCTGGTTTAATTCTGTTATCGTCAGTTGGTCCTTGATTACTTGAAGAATTAATTGTTACACTTGTTAATGTTCCATTTGCAGCAACTACTGCATCATTAGCATTGGCAACAACCAAATTATTTTTAGAAACTTTATTTCCAGTTAATTTATCATAACCAAAAGAAAGCGGATCTGGATTAGCATTGCTTTGCCCTTCGTTACCAGCAGATAGTACTGCTAAATAATAGGGAGAAAGATAGGCAATTTCATCCCAATCTTTTGCGTCCTGAGTATAGGCTCCAATGTACCAAGAAGGTAATATAGTTCCATTTGAACCCGTAATAGGAACACCATAAGAATGATTAGAAATTAACATTCCAAGTGGAACTTCTGATAAAGCTTCTGAATTATCATCAGTCCATTCAAAAGTTCTTGCTTGAGCCATATACGCCATACCTTTGGTATTTGCATTGGCATTAGAAGCCATAACTGTTCCTGTTACGTGGGTAGCATGTGAAGCATAAGTTGTGCTTGAGGGGTCATCTACAACAGTAACACGACCAGAAAATAAATTATGACTACTTCTAACTGTTCCACCGTCCCAAACTCTAGCTACCATTCCTTGTCCGTTAAGGTCTAATCCTAATGAACCTCCAGAATTTAAATGATTTGCTCTAGTAGATCTGGCCGCACTAGCATTGTTATTGGTATAGTAAACAGGGAATCCATCAGGGGTTAACTTCATCAATTCACTGATAGATCCATCATTTCCAACTACGCGAATAGGCCAATTATTGACTATAGCAGCTGCTTCGGCTTTTTGCTTCTCTAAAGTTGTTTTTTTCTTTAAATTTTCCTGCAGTTCTTTAATTTTTGATAAATCATAATTACCAACAATATTAACTACATCTTCTTTTGTTTGAGAAAAAATTAAATTTGCAAAAAGAAATAAAAGAAGTGATAAAAGGTATGTTTTTTTCATTTTTGATGGATAAAAATTGAATAATTTTAAGAATTGATTTATTTAATTGAAC
>NZ_JBIKQP010000041.1:0-15185 GCF_044349645.1 Flavobacterium sp.
CTTTTGCATCCAATTTAACAATAAAATATATTTTTATGAATCATTATGAAACTGTTTTCATTTTAAATCCCGTTTTATCTGAAGTTCAGGTAAAGGAAACAGTAAGCAAATTTGAAGATTTTCTTACTTCCAGAGGAGCAGAAATGGTATCCAAAGAGGATTGGGGCCTAAAAAAGATGGCTTACGAAATCCAACACAAGAAAAGTGGTTTTTACCATTTATTCGAATTCAAAGTTGCAGCAGAGGTTCTTATTGCATTTGAAACTGAATTTAGACGTGACGAGAGAGTTATGCGTTTCTTAACTGTAAGTTTAGACAAACACGCAATTTCTTGGGCTGAAAGAAGAAGAGCTAAATTAAAATCATCTAAAGCGTAATCATTATGTCAACATTACAACAATCGGCTTCAGGAAAAAAAGACGGAGATATCAGATATCTTACGCCTTTGAACATAGAAACAAATAAATTAAAAAAATATTGTCGTTTCAAAAAATCTGGTATCAAATATATTGATTATAAAGATGCAGATTTCTTATTGAAATTCGTTAATGAGCAAGGAAAAATTCTTCCTCGTCGTTTAACAGGAACTTCATTAAAATACCAAAGAAAAGTTTCAGTAGCTGTTAAAAGAGCACGTCACTTAGCTTTAATGCCATATGTGGCGGATTTATTAAAATAATTAAAAATTAACAGTTGTTGTTTCGCTTCTGCGGGACTAACTTCTAATAACAAAGGACAACAACATGGAACTTATATTAAAAAAAGACGTTCAAAACTTAGGATTTAAAGATGATGTGGTAACTGTAAAAAATGGTTACGGTCGTAATTTCTTAATTCCTCAAGGATATGCACAATTAGCAACTGCTTCTGCAAAGAAAGTTTTAGCTGAAAATTTAAAGCAAAGAGCTCACAAAGAAGCTAAAGTTGTAAGCGATGCTCAAGCATTAGCTGAAGCTTTAAAAGCTATCGAAATTAAAATCTATGCAAAAGCAGGTGGTGAAAAATTATTTGGTTCAATAACCAATATTGATATCGCTGAAGCTTTAGCAAAAGGTGGTCAAGAAATTGATAGAAAATTCATTACAAGTGGAATCGTAAAAAGAATTGGAAAATATTCTGCTTCTGTACGTTTACACAGAGATGTAATTGTTGAATTATCATATGAAATCATTGCTGAAAAAGTATAATTTCTTAACTCATATTTAAAAATCCCGATGAAAGTCGGGATTTTTTTTTTAATCTGATTTTATTTCAGATTCTTAAATTATTGTATAATGCATCTCATAATAGATTATTTAAAAAAATCAGTATAAATGAAATACGCTAGACTTACTAAAGAACAATTTGAAGAAATGCATGCTGAATTCAGCAGTTTTCTTGCAACCCAAGCAATTGATAAAGCAGAATGGGATCAAATAAAAATTGAAAAACCAGAAGTTGCAGAACAAGAATTGGATATTTTCTCTGATTTGGTTTGGGAAGGTGTACTTTCAAAAACAGAATATCTTGAGCATTTTTCAAAAAATCATATTTTTCTTTTCCAATGTTTTGATACTTACGTTAAATCAATTGTATTGAAATCATTGGTGTCAGAAGTAGATTTCTTAACAAAAGAGGGTTTACATTGGCTAAGCGATAATCTATTTACTGAAACTATCGAAATGAAAATTGGTAAAAAGGAATTTACTGAAGATAGAAATCAATCTCTTTTTGGGCTAATTCATCAAGGAGCGTTCTTAAGTGACGGACAATTATTCAATCAAATAAACACCATTATTGAGTCGGAATAATTCGCAAATTATTTCAAAATCATAACCATTATTTGTAACTTTGAATCCAGGTAACTTTGTCACTTTTTTAAATGGATATTCAAATTATAATTCAAAATTTAAGAGAAGAATTAAACCAACACAATCATAATTACTATGTGTTGGATCAACCTACAATTTCAGATTTTGAATTTGATGTCAAGTTAAAACAACTACAAGATTTAGAAAACCAATTCCCTGAATTTTTCGACGAAAATTCCCCAACACAAAGAGTTGGTGGAACGATAACTAAAAATTTCGCAACTGTAACACATGATTACAGGATGTATTCATTGGATAATTCTTATTCAAAAGAAGATCTTTTGGAGTGGGAAAACAGAATTCAAAAAGTATTAGGCGATGTTCCTTTGGAATATGTTTGTGAGTTAAAATACGATGGTGCCTCTATCAGTATTACCTATGAAAACGGAAAATTAAAACGAGCTGTAACTCGTGGTGATGGTTTTCAAGGTGATGATGTGACCTATAATATAAAAACTATAAAATCAATTCCATTACAATTAACTGGAAATTTTCCTGCTAAATTTGACATTCGTGGAGAGATAATTTTGCCTTTTGCAGGATTTGAAAAAATGAATCAGGAGTTAATAGATATTGGAGAAACACCTTATTCAAATCCAAGAAATACCGCTTCAGGAAGTTTGAAATTACAAGATAGTACCGAAGTTTCAAAACGTCCTTTAGATTGTTTACTCTATTTTATTATTGGTCAAAATCTACCAGTTTCTTCACAAATTGAAAGTTTAGAAAGTGCTAGATCATGGGGTTTTAAAGTACCAAACGAAACGAGATTGGCAAAAAACTTAAATCAAGTTTTTCAATTTATCGATTTTTGGGACGAACACCGACATAAATTACCCTACGAAACAGACGGAGTAGTGGTGAAAGTAAATCAATACCAGCATCAAGATGAACTAGGTTATACCGCAAAATCTCCTCGTTGGGCAATGGCCTATAAATTTAAATCGGAGCAAGTTTTCACTAGATTAAATTCTATTTCATACCAAGTGGGAAGAACAGGTGCAATTACACCAGTGGCAAATTTAGAGCCAGTGCAATTGGCGGGAACTATTGTAAAAAGAGCTTCTTTGCACAATGCCGATCAAATTGAAAAATTAGATATACGAATTGGAGATATAGTATTTGTTGAAAAAGGAGGTGAAATTATCCCTAAAATTATCGCTGTTGATAATAGCAAACGCCCAGCCAATTTAATCCCAACAAAATACATAACGCATTGTCCTGAATGTCAAACCGAATTGGTTCGATTGGATGGAGAAGCTAATCATTATTGTCCAAATTTTTACGGCTGTCCTCCTCAAATTATTGGAAGAATCCAACATTTTATATCCAGAAAAGCGATGGATATTGAAGGTTTAGGAGGGGAAACGGTTGCTTTGTTATTCAATAACGGATTGGTAACTAATTATGCTGACTTATATAATTTAACTGTTGAGCAAATTTTACCACTAGAACGAATGGCTCAAAAATCGGCTGAGAACTTGATTAATGGAGTCTCTAATTCAAAAAATGTACCTTTTGAAAATGTACTTTTCGCACTTGGAATTCGATATGTTGGAGAAACTGTCGCGAAGAAATTGGCTAAACACTACAAAAATATAGATGATTTAAGCAAAGCTACTTTTATGGATTTGGTTTTGGTTGATGAAATTGGAGATCGAATTGCTCAAAGTGTAATTGACTTTTTTGAGAATCCTTCAAATCAATCTATTATTACTGAATTAAAAACACATGGAGTCCAGTTTGAAATCATTGAAAAAGTAAATCCTAATGCTACCAATAAATTGGATGGAAAAACATTTGTAGTTTCTGGAGTTTTTGAAAAATTCTCGCGTGACGAATTGAAAAATTCTATTGAAGAGAATGGAGGTAAAGTGGGAAGCTCAATTTCTGCGAAAACACATTTTGTAGTTGCAGGAGATAATATGGGACCTGCAAAACTTGAAAAAGCAAATTCATTGAAGATCCCAATTATTTCAGAAGACGATTATATTGAAATGATAAAATAGTTATTTATTAAATGATGATACTTCTTCCATTATGGGATTTCGATTTATCATTATCAAAATAAAAGTCAATTCTACCCATATTAATTCCGTTGCAACCCGCTTGATTTACGATTACTTCTTTACCCTCACTATTTTTTAAAACAGTTGGTTTATCTAAGAAAGTGTGGGTATGACCACCAATAATTAGATCAATATCTTTGGTTAAAGTAGCTAATTTTACATCTGAAATTTTGTCTTGTTCGTCTTTGTATTTGTAACCCAAGTGAGAAAGGCAAATCACTAGATCACATTTTTGTTCGTGTTTCAAAATACGAGAAAGGTCTTGAGCAATTTCAACTGGATTTAAATATTTAGTTTCTTTATAGTTTTTACTATCTACAAGTCCTGCCAATTCAATTCCTAAACCAAAAATTCCAACTTTTATTCCGTTTTTGTCGAAAATCTTGTATTGTTTTGTTTTTCCCTGTAAAACGGTATTATTAAAATCGTAGTTTGAAGTAACAAAATCAAAGCTTGCATTGTGCATTTGAGAGTAAAATCCTTCAATACCATTATCAAAATCATGATTTCCTAGAGTGCCAAGGTCGTATTTCATCATACTCATTAATTTTAATTCAAGCTCTCCTCCGTAATAATTAAAATAAGGAGTTCCTTGAAAAATATCACCTGCATCTAATAAAAGTAAATTTGGATTTTCTTTTCTGATATTCTCAATTATTGCGGCTCTTCTTGAGACCCCGCCCATATTTGCATTTCTTGGGTGATCCGCTGGAAAAGGATCTATATAACTGTGGACATCATTGGTGTGAAGTATAGTTAAATGCTTTGTGTCTAAAGGTTTAAAACTACTAAATGACAATCCTAATCCTGCTAATGCTGTGGTTGCTGCTGTTTTTTGTATAAATTCTCTTCTTTTCATTATCTAATAATTAGGTATTTTTCAAATAGTTATTCTAAAATTATTCTTTGGTCTCTAGTTGAAGTTATCGTTTTTGTTTCTTTGAAATAATCAATTAATATATTTCTCAACTTATAATTTATATCATATTTTTCAATTCCTTTTTTGAAGAACTCCATTTTATCACCTCCATTTGAAAGATAATCTGAAGTGATCACGTAATATATTTTATTAGTATCCAATGGTTTACCTTGAATTTGAATATTTATTGGTTGATTAGATTTTGATATAGTAAATTGAATTCCTGCTAACGGATGCGGTTTATTTTCAATTAAAAATAGGTTTAGCATTTCTAAAATTTGTTCTCCATTTAAACCCACAACTATTGCGGTATTTTCAAAAGGCATAATTTCAAAAGCTGTTTTTAAAGTTACATTCCCTTTTGGAATAATAGATCTTATACCACCATTATTCAATAAACAAATATCCAATTGTTTATTTTCTCTAGAACTAAAAATGACATTCCCTTTTTGTAGCGTAATGTCTGCTAAAAGATTGCCAATTGTAGTTTGGTATTTTCCAGATTTGTCTAATGTTTCTGGAGCATATGAAACAAGAGTGTTTAATTCAGTGTCAATATGTTCTCGGTAAGGCTTTATAAAAGAATCTATAGCTTGATCACTATTATATTTATTGGTTACACCAAAATCTTTAGCTTCAATTTTTGTGACATAATATTTTTGTTCAGCACAAGAAAATAACAAAAAAAATGTTAAGATTAAACCAAAATACCTTAAAACACCGTTATACTTTTTTAGATTTACCATCGGAATTGCAACTAATTTAATTAAATTTGTAATTAAGTAAATGTACTATGTTTTTCAAGATAATAAAGAATTTTTTATTAAAAAATAAGGTTAGCAAATTGTTATCAAATACACCAGCTAATCATTCTTCAAGCATTATTAAAAGTGTGGGAGTTATTTTTGATGGAAATCTTAATTTAGAAATAGGAGATGTTATAAAAGAATTGGTTAAATATGGAATCGATAATAATCAAATTAAAGTTTTGATTTTCAAGAATAAAATCAATAAAAATGGAGTGTTTAATCATGAATTAGTAACCTATAAAGAGTTCAATTGGTCAGGAGAAATAACCCATTCAAAAGCCGAATTATTTTTGATTACTAATTTTGATTTACTAATTAATTATCATGAATTTGATAAGCCACCATTGATATATTTGTCTTATTTGTCGAAAGCTAATTTTAAAGTTGGATTTTACACTCAAGATAAAATCGTAAATAAATTTATGGTCAAAACCAATATATATAACTACCAACTATTTATAGATGAGTTATTTAAGTATTTAAAAATATTAAACAAAATATAAAAATTAATACTATGAATTCAATAATTGGAACAGGAGTTGCCCTTGTTACCCCATTTAAAAAAGATTTTTCTGTAGATGTTGAAGCATTGGCTAGAATTGTAAATTATCAAATCGATAATGGTATAAATTACCTTGTAGTTCTTGGAACCACAGCTGAAAATGCTACATTAACAGAGGAAGAAAAAGAATTGGTTATAACAACCGTAGTTTCCACAAATAAAGGCCGTTTGCCACTAGTTTTGGGAGTTGGTGGAAACAATACTCACAAGATAATTGAGGAATTGAAAACTAGAGATTTCTCTGATTTTGTTGCTATTTTATCTGTTTCGCCATATTATAATAAACCTACGCAAGAAGGAATTTACCAGCATTTTAAAGCTATTGCAAATGCTTCTCCGGTTCCTGTAATTTTGTATAATGTTCCAGGTAGAACGGGTAGTAACATGTTACCTTCAACAGTTCTTAGACTTGCTAATGAATTTAAAAATGTTGTTGCAATTAAAGAAGCTGCTGGAGACATAGTCCAAGCGATGAGTATTATTAAAGACAAGCCTAAAGATTTTCATGTAATTTCTGGTGATGATATGATTGCTTTACCGATGGTTTTAGCGGGCGGAAGTGGTGTAATTTCAGTAATTGGACAAGGTTTTCCAAAACAATTCTCAGATTTAATTCAATTTGGATTGGATAGAAAAGTAGACGAGGCATTTCAATTGCAATATAAATTGGCTGACAGTATCGATATGATTTTCGAGCAAGGAAATCCAGGTGGCATCAAAGAAGTATTGAAATCATTAGGGATTTCTGATAATTGTATGCGTTTGCCATTAGTAAATGTAAATTCAGATTTAGCAAACAGAATTAATTTATTTGTTCAAAAAAACAAATAATTTCGGAGTATATTAAGCTTGAATTATAAATAGAAAAAATATTTTGTAGTCGCTAAATTAATAACTAAATTTGCAGTTCGTTTTTTATGATTAAAGTACCATAAAAACTGCAGAAATTAAATAATAAAATGAAGAAATACATCTATATAGTTTTAATAATTTTAGGTTTTTCGTCTTGTAGCGAATATCAAAAAGCCATAAAATCGGAAGATCTTTCGGTGAAATTTGATCAAGCTTCTAAGCAATATGAAAAAGGTAAATATTTTAAGGCTTTAACACTTTTTGAACAAATGGCTCCTTCATTCAGAGGAAATCCCCAGGCAGAAAAGATGTTTTATATGTTTTCACAGTCTTATTATAAAACGAAACAATATTATCTATCTGGTTACCAATTTGAAAGTTTTGCAGCTGGATTTCCAAAAAGTGATCAACTTGAAGAAGCTTCATTTTTAGGTGCTAAAAGTTATTCAATGCTTTCTCCAGTTTATAGTTTAGACCAAACAGATACTGAAAAGGCAATTGATAAATTTCAATCTTTTATTGATGCTTTTCCAAATTCAACTTATTTGCCGGAAGCCAATACTATTGTTAAAGGTTTAAGAGAAAAAATTGAGAAAAAAGCATATGAAAATGCTTATGGGTACAATAAAATATCTGATTTTAAATCAGCAATTATTGCTTTAGATAATTTTATTATAGATTATCCAGGAACGCCATATAAAGAAAAAGCATTGTATTATAAATTGGATTCAGCTTATCAATTAGCTATAAATAGTGTTCCAACAAAAATGGAAGAAAGATTGAATGCTGCAAAAACAGCTTATTCTAATCTATTAAAATTCAATTCTAATACAGAATTCAAACAAAAAGCCGACGATATGTTGGAAAGAATTAATAAAGATTTAAAACAATTTTCAAAATAATTAGAAAGTCATGGATTTAAAAAAGACGAATGCTCCAGTAAATACGATTACTTATAATAAAAGTAAGATAGAAGAGCCAACAGGTAATGTTTATGAAGCAATTACTATTATGGCAAAAAGAGCGAATCAAATTAACTCTGAAATCAAAAAAGAATTGACTGAAAAGTTGGAAGAATTTGCAACTTACAATGATAGTTTAGAGGAAGTATTTGAAAATAAAGAACAAATTGAAGTTTCTAAATTTTACGAAAAATTGCCTAAACCTCACGCTTTAGCAGTTCAAGAGTGGTTAGATGATAAAATCTACTACAGAGAAACAAAATAAATAAAATACAATGTCAGTTTTAAGTGGTAAAAAAATAGTACTAGGAATTTCTGGTGGAATTGCTGCTTATAAAACTGCGTCATTAGTTAGGTTATTCATAAAAGCAGGTGCACATGTCCAAGTGATAATGACACCTGCTTCTAAGGATTTTATTACACCGTTAACACTATCAACACTATCTAAAAGACCAGTTTTCTCTAGCTTTTACAAAGAAGATGAAACTTTAGATTCAGAAGTTGAAAATCCAAATCAAAATTTAGAATGGAATAATCACGTTGAAATTGGGCTTTGGGCTGATTTAATGATTATTGCTCCCGCTACTGCAAATACGTTGTCTAAAATGGCAAATGGAATTTGTGATAACTTACTTATTGCTACCTATTTATCGGCTAAATGCCCCGTCTATTTTGCACCTGCAATGGATTTAGACATGTACAAACACCAATCTACAATTGAGAGTTTCAACAAATTAAAATCGTTCGGAAATACAATAATTCCTGCAGAATCTGGAGAATTAGCAAGTGGACTTTCGGGTGAAGGAAGAATGGCAGAGCCTGAAAATATTGTTGCTTTCATAGAAAGTAAAATGGAATCGGAATTACCTTTATTAGGTAAAAAAATTCTAATTACCGCTGGACCAACCTATGAAGCTATTGATCCAGTTCGATTCATTGGAAACCATTCCTCAGGAAAAATGGGCTATGATTTAGCTTTATCAGCAGCAAATTATGGGGCATCGGTGATATTAATTTCTGGCCCGACTGATTTATCTATTGTTCATGATTTTGTTCAGGTTATTAATATAAATTCAGCAGAGGAAATGTATACTGAATGTCAGAAATATTTTAAAACTTCTGATGTTTTTATTGGTGCTGCAGCTGTTGCCGATTACAAACCAAAAAATCCGGCTCTTCATAAAATAAAAAAGTCAGAAGATTCGTTTGTAATTGAATTGGAAAAAACAAAAGATATATTGCATTCATTAGGAGAAAGCAAGGAAAATCAATTTTTAATAGGTTTTGCATTAGAAACTGAAAATGAAATTGAAAATGCAAAGCTAAAAGTTCAGAAAAAAAACTTAGATTTGATAGTTCTAAATTCTTTACAAGATAAAGGTGCTGGTTTTGGTGGCTCTACCAATAAAGTAACTTTTATTGACAGTAATTTCAATGTGTTTCCAATGGAATTAAAATCTAAAGAAGAAGTTGCAAATGATATTTTAATTAAAATAATTGCTCATTATGAAGCTTAAATTATATAGTTTTCTTTTTTTATTATTTTTTGGAATTACTCAAGCGCAACAATTAAATTGTACTGTGAATGTTAATGCTGATCAAATTACAATTACCAACAAACAAATTTTCAACACTTTAGAGAAATCGCTATCTGATTTCATAAATAAAACAGATTGGACAGGAGTACCCTATAAACAGGAAGAAAAAATCAACTGCTCCATGTATATTACTGTAACGGCATATGATTCTAATCAATTTACTGCTACAATTCAAGTTCAATCTTCAAGACCTGTTTACAATTCAACTTATTCTTCACCAATATTAAATTTTAATGATAAAGATTTTTCATTTAAATACAATGAATTTGAGAATATAAATTTTAATCCTACCAATTTTGAATCAAATTTAGTTTCTGTAATTGCCTTTTATAGTTATGTAATTATTGGCATGGATGCTGATACTTTTTCAAAACAAGGAGGTAGCAAATATTTAGAAACTGCTCAAGATGTTGCAAATCTTGCTATAACAGGAGGTTACAAAGGTTGGGGGCAAGCAGATGGAACTCAAAATCGATTTTTCTTAATAAACGATATGCTTTCTAGTACCTTTATTTCTTTTAGAGAATCACTATTTGAATATCATTATGAAGGACTTGATTTAATGCATTACGATTTGAAAACAGCAAAATTAAAAATTAAAGATGCAATTTCAACTCTTGGTAGAATTAATGATATTAGACCAAATGCCTTCATAACTAGAGTTTTTTTTGATGCTAAATCAGATGAAATTGTTTCTGTTTTTTCTGCAGGGCCATCTATAGATACTAAAGAATTAATCGGAAAATTAAATATTATTTCACCTATTAATTCATCTAAATGGGCAGAAATTAAATATTAATAAATTAAAATAAATAGTCGCCTCAATGCTAGCTTCTCTTTCAATAAGTAATTTTGCTTTAATTGATAAATTAGGAATTGATTTTTCTGATGGTTTTTCAATTATAACTGGTGAAACTGGAGCTGGAAAATCAATTTTACTCGGCGCATTAGGTTTAGTATTAGGGAAAAGAGCCGATTTAACTTCTCTTAAAAATAAGGAGGAGAAATGCGTAATTGAAGCTCATTTCCAAATAGCAAATTATAATCTTCAGGCCTTTTTTGAATCCAATGATTTGGATTATGAAGACGAAACTATTATTCGTAGAGAAATATTGCCTTCAGGAAAATCTAGGGCTTTTATTAATGACAGTCCGGTAAATCTTCAAGAACTACAAGATTTAAGTGTATTTCTAATTGACATACATTCCCAACATCAAACTCAAGAACTTTCGGAAGAGTTGTTTCAATTTCAAATAATTGATTCAGTTGCTGATAATCTAGAAAATATTAATCAATATTCGACTCTATTAAGTTCTTATAAAAAAGACAAATCAAATCTAGCATCACTTACTTCCAAACTACAAACATTATTAAAAGAGCAAGATTACAATACCTTTCTATTGGATGAATTGTTAGCTGCGAAGTTAAAAGTAAATGAGCAAGAGGAATTAGAACAAGTTTTCGAACAACTTAATAATGTCGAATTCATTAAAGAAAACTTGGATAAATCTTTGGCTTTAGCCAATGAAGAGCAGTTTGGAATACTTCAAAATTTGAAAGAAATAAAAATTGCCTTACAGAAAACAATTTCTTTTTCTCCAGAATACCAATCTTTATTTGATAGAATTAATAGCGTAACAATAGAATTTGACGATATCATTAGTGAGTTAAGTCAGCAAACTGAAAAATTAATTCACGATCCTGAGAATTTAGAATTGGTGAATCAAAAGTTGCAAAACATATATAATTTACAAAAGAAACACCAGGTAAATTCGATAGAAGAGCTTTTAGAAATTCAAAACGATTTAGATAATAAAGTGGTTTCTGTTGTAGAATTAGAATTTGAGATAAAGAAATTAGCTGATAGTATAGAAGTTGCTACTTCAGAATTAGATAAATTGGCACTAAATATTCGCAACAATAGATTTAAAGCTGTTCCTGTTTTATCTGAAAAATTAATTTTTATTTTAGAGCAATTGGGAATGCCAAATGTTCGATTTAATATGGAATTAAAAGAAACGGAGCATTATTTTACAAATGGAAAGGACGAATTACAATTTTTGTTTTCTGCTAACAAAGGTTCCGATTTTGGATTGTTGAAAAAGGTAGCTTCAGGTGGAGAATTATCAAGAATTATGCTTGCTGTAAAAGCAATTTTGGCGCAATATTCTAGTTTGCCAACCATCATATTTGATGAAATTGACACTGGTGTTTCAGGTGAAATCGCAAACAAAATGGCATCAATTATGAAAGACATGAGCAACAAAATGCAAGTTTTCTCAATTACACATTTACCGCAAATTGCTGCAAAAGGAAAAACACATTACAAAGTATATAAGTCGATTCAAGGGGATACAACTATTTCAGAATTAAAACAGCTTACATTTGAAGAAAGAATTGTTGAAATTGCAGAAATGTTATCTGGTAAAGATATTTCAGATTCTGCTATAAATCATGCAAAAGCCTTATTGAATTAAATATTTTTATAATTTTGTAACTCAATAAATACAACCATTAATATTAATTTGAATTAAATAAAAAAATGATTATAGAACCAAGAATGAGAGGGTTTATTTGCTTAACAGCACATCCAAAAGGTTGTGAGCAAAGTGTAAAAAATCAAATTGAGTATGTTAAATCTAATGGTACAATTGATGGAGCTAAAAAAGTTTTAGTAATTGGAGCATCAACTGGATTTGGTTTAGCATCAAGAATTACCAGTGCTTTTGGTTCAAATGCTTCTACGATTGGAGTGTTTTTCGAAAAACCACCAACAGAAGGGAAAACTGCTTCTCCTGGTTGGTATAATTCTGCAGCTTTTGAAAAATTGGCTCATGAATCAGGATTGTACGCAAAGAGTATCAACGGCGATGCTTTTTCTAATGAAATAAAACAACAAACTATTGATTTAATTAAAGCCGATTTAGGACAAATTGATTTGGTTATTTATAGTTTAGCATCACCAGTTAGGTTAAATCCAAATACTGGTATTTTGCACCGTTCTGTACTAAAACCAATAGGAAAAACATTTACAAATAAAACAGTTGATTTCCATTCAGGTAACGTTACAGAAGTTTCAATTGAGCCTGCTAATCAAGAAGATATTGACAATACTGTAGTGGTAATGGGTGGTGAAGATTGGCAAATGTGGATGAATGCTTTAAATGATGCAGGTGTTTTAGCTAATGATGCATTGACTTTAGCCTATTCATATATAGGGCCTGAAGTTACTGAAGCGGTTTACAGAAAAGGAACAATTGGTCGTGCGAAAGATCATTTAGAAGCTACTGCTTTCGAAATTACTAAACAATTAGAAAATGTGAACTGCAAAGCTTACGTTTCAGTGAATAAAGCTTTGGTGACTCAAGCAAGTTCTGCAATTCCTGTGATTCCATTGTATATTTCTTTATTGTATAAAATAATGAAAGAGGAGGGAATTCACGAAGGCTGTATTGAACAAATCCAACGTTTATTTCAACATAGATTGTATACAGGTTCTGAAATTCCAACTGATGATAAAGGCAGAATTAGAATTGACGATTGGGAAATGAGAGATGATGTTCAAGAGAAAGTAGCTAAGTTGTGGAAAGAAGCAACAACAGAATCTTTACCAAATATTGGAGATTTAAATGGTTATACAAGTGATTTTCATAATTTATTTGGTTTCGGATTTGATGGTGTAGATTATCAAGCTGATACTAACGAAATGGTTGAAATTTCAAGTATTTCTTAAAAATATTTAATTTTAATATGCCACAAATACAGAGGTTTACGAATAGGTCCTTTGAATTTGTGGCTTTTAATTTTTATAAACAATTATAATACACAATAGATATTAGAATTATATTTGTAAAATAAATAAAATATAAAAACAAAACAGAAATGTATTTTTCAATAATTATTCCCGTTTATAATCGTCCTGACGAGATAAATGAACTTCTTGAGAGTTTAGTTAAAACTGATTATAAAGAAGACTTTGAAGTGGTTATTATTGAAGATGGCTCAAATTTGACTTGCGAAAATGTGATTGATACATTCAATAGCAAATTAAATATATCCTATTATAATAAAGAGAATACTGGACCTGGTGATTCTAGAAATTTTGGAATGAAAAAGGCAAAAGGCGAGTATTTTTTGATTTTTGATTCCGATTGTATTATTCCAAAAAACTATTTGTTAGAGGTGTCAAATCAATTAAAACAAGATTATGTTGATTGTTTTGGTGGACCTGACCGTGCAATGGCTAGTTTTTCAAACATTCAAAAAGCTATAGATTTTACAATGACTTCGTTTCTTACAACAGGTGGGATTCGCGGTGGATCTGAAACAATTGATCGTTTCCAACCTCGAAGTTTTAATATGGGATTGTCAAAGAAAGCTTTTGAAGCATCTGGTGGTTTTGGAAATATTCATCCTGGTGAGGACCCAGATTTATCAATTAGATTATGGAAATTAGGTTTTGAAACGAAACTATTTTCTGAAGCATTTGTTTACCACAAAAGACGAATCGATTGGGAGAAATTTTACCTTCAGGTTAATAAATTTGGTAAAGCCAGACCTATTTTAAATTATTGGTATCCGGAATACAATAAGATCACTTATTTTTTACCAACTATTTTTATTGTTGGATTTTATTTTTCAATTTTCTTGTTAATATTTGCTAATGATTTACTTCTAAAACTGTATTTTATTTACTTTTTTATTCTGTTTTTGTTTTCAACCTATAAATCTAGAAACTTTATCGTAGGCTATTTAACAATAAAAGCTGCTTGGAAACAATTTTCAGGTTACGGTTTTGGGTTTTTAGAATCTTTCATTAAAATTATTATTTTAAAAAAACAACCAGAACAAGCTTTTCCTGAATTATTCTTTAAAAAATGACAAAAATCATTGGATTAACTGGTGGAATGGGTAGTGGGAAAACCACGATAGCGAATCATTTAAACTCGTTAGGAATTCCAGTATATAATTCGGATTATCAAGCAAAAAAAATTCTTAATTTACCCGAAACAGTAGAATCATTAAAGTCAGTTTTTGGGGATGTCATTTTTACAAATGAATTGCTTGACAAGGAAAAACTATCAAAAATCGTATTTAAAAATCCTGAACAATTAAAGTTACTCAATCAAATAATTCATCCCGCAGTAAGAGTTGATTTTGAGAATTGGCTTAAAGCAAATATAAATTCGCCACTTGTAATAAAAGAAGCTGCAATTTTATTTGAAAGTGGAAGTTATAAAAATTGCGATGTGATAATTTCTGTTTCCGCTCCTCAAGAAATTAGAATTCAAAGAGTTATAGCTAGAGATCAACTTACCTATGACGAGGTGATGTTTAGAATTAACAACCAATGGACAGACGAAATGCGAAATGAAAAAAGTGATTATGTAATTGATAATCAAGATATTGACAAGGCTTTGGTTCAAGCTGAATTTGTTATTAATAATTTATTAAATTATCAATAAAAACTTATTTTGTTAATGTTTGGTTAATATATTAATAGAATAAATGTTAAAATATTAAATTTGATTGATGAATAAATTATTTTTCCGTTTACTGATTGT
>NZ_JBIKQP010000003.1:0-102675 GCF_044349645.1 Flavobacterium sp.
TTTTATTATCACCATATATTCCAATTCATAAAAGAATTATAAGAAATGAATATTAAAAAATTATACATTTTAGGTTTGATTTTTATTGCACAATTTACTTTCTCTCAGGAAGGAGTTGCGGTATATTCAGATTATTTATCCGACAATTATTATTTGATTCACCCATCAATGGCGGGAGCTTCAAGTTGTACCAAAATAAGATTAACAGCACGTAAACAATGGTTTGAACAGCAGGACGCACCGCAATTGCAAACATTGAGTATAAATGGTCGTTTAGATGAAAAATCAGGTGTTGGGATGATAATTTTTAATGATGTTAACGGATATCATTCTCAAAAAGGATTGAAATTAACTTACGCACACCACTTGATGTTTTCAAGAGATGAGTCCGATTTAAATCAATTGTCATTTGGTATAAGCGGTGTTCTTATTCAAAGTCAATTGGATGAAACACAATTTAGAAATTCTGGAAACTATGATCCAATTGTTGATGGTACTATAGTTCAAAAAGAGTCTTACATGAATTTTGACATTGGAGCATCTTATAATTATTTAGAATTTTTCTCTCATTTAACCATTAAAAATGCTGTTGAAACAAGAAGAAATATTTACACTGAATTTGAAAGTGACAACCTTAGAAAAGTAATTTTAAGTGCTGGATATACTTTTGGGGATGCTGATGTTGTTCTTTGGGAACCTTCAATTATGTTTCAATCAGTTGAAAAAACGAAAGAAAGTTCAATGGATTTTAACTTAAAAGCGTACAAAAATTTTGAGGATGGTAAAATATGGGGGGCACTTTCTTACAGAAGAAGCTTCGATGGTGCTCAATACTCTAGAAATAATGGACTTGCGGAACAAAAGTTACAATTCTTTTCACCAATTTTAGGTGTTAACTATAAGAATTTCATGTTTGCTTATACCTATTCTCAAGTTATTGGTGACATTAAATTTGACAACCCAGGCTACCATCAAATTACAATTGGTTTAAATTTATTCTGTGAGCCAGAAAGATACCACTGTAATTGTCCTGCAAATAATTAAAATAATTTTAAACATACAGTCCCGATTCCTCGGGACTATTTTTTTAAACTATGTTGATAAAAGCTGTAAACGGGAAATCTCCTTCTATACCTGAAGACTGTTATGTTGCTGAAAATGCTACAATTGTTGGCGATGTTACTTTTGGAAAATCTTGCAGTGTTTGGTTTAATGCCGTTATTCGAGGTGATGTCAATTTCATTACAATAGGTAATAAAGTTAATATACAAGATGGGGCAGTAGTCCACTGTACCTATCAAAAGCATCCTACAATTATCGGTAACAATGTTTCAATAGGGCATAATGCCATTGTTCACGGCTGTACAATTCATGATAATGTGCTAATAGGAATGGGTGCCATTGTGATGGATAATTGTATTATTGAAAGTAATTCAATTGTTGCTGCAGGTGCTGTAATTACTCAAAATACCGTTGTTCCTTCAGGAACTATCTGGGCTGGGGTTCCAGCTAAGATGGTAAAAGATATTGATCAATCGGATTTTGCAGGTGAAATTGAAAGAATATCCAATAATTATATAATGTATTCTAGTTGGTTTAAAGAAGACAATTAAAAGTCTCTTTTTGAAACGGGATATTTATTTTCCAGAATATCGTTAAGTACTTTCTGATCAATATTAGAATAAAATTCACATTTTCCTTTTTCTAAATTACTAATCCCAGTTTGATTTTGTAGAACGGTTTGAGTTTGTTTAGCAACCGCTTCCCCTGAATCTATTATTTGAATTGACTTTGGTAAAATTTCCTTAATTTTTGGAATTAAATAGGGGTAATGGCTACATCCTAAAACCAAATAATCTATGTTTTTTTCGATCATTGGATTTAAATAGGATTGTAATAGTTCTTCCATTTTAGGAGAATTGATTTCACCATTTTCGATTAATTCAACTAATCCAAAACCTATTTGCTCAACAATATTTACATCTTGGTAAAGCGAAACTGCTTTGTTAAATAGCTCGCTGCTTAAGGTTCCTTTTGTAGCTAAAATACCAATAGTTTGTGTTTTAGAATGGGTTGCAGCCGGCTTAATCGCTGGTTCAATTCCTATAAATGGGACATCGTAGGTCGCTCTTAGTTCTTTTATTGCATTTGTGGTAGCCGTATTACAAGCCACAACAATTATTTTGCAATTATTTTCTAATAATAATTCAGTATTTTTTTTACTGAGTGCAATAATCTCTTCTTTGGATTTAACTCCGTAGGGTGCATTTTTGCTATCGGCTAGGTAAATAGTGTTTTCATTCGGCATTAACTGATGGATAGCTTTCCAAATGGAAGTGCCTCCAATTCCTGAGTCAAACAAACCGATGGGATTATTATTAATCATAGAAGCAAATGTAAAAAAAAACTGCTCACATTAGGAGCAGTTTTATATTTTTTATTTTGAATGTAATTAGAAGCCTAGTTCTTTCTTAACGTCAGCAGTTAAGTTTGGACCGTCAGCTAATAATAAACTTTCAGAGTTCAAAATGTATTGAAAACCTTTCGCTTTTCCTACTTTTTGAATTGCAGCTTTAATTTTTTCTTGAATAGGTTTCATCAATTCAGCTTCTTTAGACTGTAATTCTTTTTGAGCAGTTTGACCGTATTCTTGGATTCTTTTTTCCATATCTTGAACTTCTTTTTGACGCTCGATATTCATTTTTTCAGATACAGTAGAAACTTCTCCTTCGTATTTTTTAATTTTTGCTTGGTATTCTTCACCCATTGTTTTGTAAACTGCTTGGTATTCAACACCTAGTTTTTCCAACTGTTTTTGAGCCTCCATAATAGCTGGCATTTTAGACATTATTTCATTTACTTCTACATGAGCAGTTTTCGATTGTGCAAAAATTGTGTTAGCACCTAGGAAAAAAATGGTAGCTATTAGTAAACATTTTAATTGTTTCATCATTTTAAGTATTAATTATTAATTTATTGGTTTTTCTTTTATTTAACTTCTTTTGCTTTTTTAGCGGCTTCTTTCTCTTCTAGAAGTTTCTTATTTCGTTCTTCTTGTTCTTTTCTTCTATCTTCAATTGCCTTTGCTCTAGCTTGAATTGCTGCTTCATTTAGTGCTTTTTGAGCGGCAGCTTTTTCTTCTAATTCTTTCTTCTTATCTTCAATTGCTTTAGCTCTAGCTTGAGCTGCAGCTTCATTTGCTAATTTTATTTTTGCAGCTTTCTCTTCAAGTTCTTTCTTTTTAGCTTCAGCTAAAGCTTCATTTTGTGCTTTTAGGGCTGCTGCTTTTTCTTCTTGTTCTTTCTTTTTTTCTTCAATTGCTTTGGCTCTAGCCTGAACGGCAGCTTCATTTTGTGCTTTTAGGGCTGCTGCTTTTTCTTCTTGTTCTTTCTTTTTTTCTTCAATTGCTTTGGCCCTAGCTTGAGCGGCAGCTTCATTTTGTGCTTTTAGGGCAGCTGCTTTTTCTTCTATTTCTTTCTTTTTAGCTTCATCTGCAAGTTTTCTTTTTTCTGCAGCTTCAGCTTTTTTATCGGCAATTGCTTTTTCTCTTGCTAATTTTTTATCTTCAAGAATTTTTTGCCTTTCTAGCATTTCAGGATTCTCTTTTATGAAATCCTCTCGTGCGTCTTTTTCTTCTTGAAGTTTAAGTTGCTTTTTTGTTAATTGCTCTTTTTGTTCAGCTCTAATTAAAGTTCTTAATACTTGATCGCTAATGTCATATCTTTTAGCTGCAAAAAGCATTGTTAAATCTGATGATTTGTCAAAAATAAAATCGTATTTTTTTGAATCAGCAAGATCTTGAACTATTGTAAAAATTTGATCTTGAATAGGCTTTACTAAAATTGATTTTTGATTTAATAAATCTCCATTTGGGCCAAATCTTTTTTGATTGTAATCTAACAATTCTTTTTCCTGAAAATTAATTTCCTCTTGTTTTTCAGCAATCAATTCTTTAGTTAACAAAACTTGCTCGGTTTTTAACGCCTCTTTTAGTTTTGTTATTTCATTATTTCTAACCTCAATTTCTTGTTTCCACTTTTGCGCTTTTAACTCTAATTGGTTTTTTGCTTCAGTATAGCTAGGAACATTTTGTAAAATGTACTCCATATCTATATAACCAATTTTCACTCCTTTGGTTTGACCAAAAGTAAAGGCAGAAAATAGAATTGTCAAAAATAGTAAAAATTGTTTTCTCATAACTTAATTTTATTAGAAAATTAATACTTTCATTAAAATTGTTGACCAATAATAAAGTGAGTTTCCCAGCCATTTGGTTGAGTTAAACCTTGTATTGGAAGTGCATCAAAACCGTACCCAAAATCAATACCCAATAAACCAAAAGCTGGCATAAATACTCTTAGTCCAAATCCTGCCGAACGCTGAAGAATAAATGGATTATAATTTCTAAATGAATCATAAGCAGCACCTCCTTCAGCAAATGTTAATGCATAAATTGATGCAGATGATTTTAAGGTTAGCGGATATCTTAATTCTAATGAAAATTTGTTATATACCGTTGCTCCATTTTGTGCGCCACGGCTATCAGAAGGAGTTAATGACTGGTTTGGGTAACCTCTTAAACCAATAATTTCTCGACCATCTAATGCAAAGTTTGCCAAACCATCACCTCCAACAAAAAATCTCTCAAATGGAATCATTCCTCGATCTTGATTATATGAACCTAGGAATCCAAATTCGCCTAATGAACGAAGTACTAATTTATCGTAGATTTTTGTAAACCAGTCGGCTTTAAATTTTATTTTGTAGTATTCTAACCATTCAAATTTTTTCTGGTCTACTTTCCCTTGATCTGTATCTGCATTAACATAGCTATCCGCTTTTACCTGATAATTAGTTCCATTTATTTCTTGTGTAGCAATATAATCTCCAGGTGCTACCCATGTGTTATTTACATCAAAATATCCAGCACCAGAATTGGTTAATTTGTATTCAGCTAGCTTGCCAAGATTTGCATAGTCTATTTTACTAAACATTGAGAATGGAGGAGTAAATTTTGCAGAAACACTAAATTCAGATCCATATGTTGGGAATATTGGATTAACCCCTTTGTTATTTCTGCTTAATCCAATAGTGTAAGCAAAATTTCTTGAGGCACCATTTCCAAATGTAAATAATCCTGTATTATAATTATTTAAATCATAATATTGAAAACTAATTGAATTTGAAAGCACGAAAGAATCATCAGGTACAGTAAGTCTTTTTGCTAATCCAATTGAAGCGGTTAAAATGTTGAAACTTTTACTTCTATCTACTTGACCAGTTGCAAAGTCATTCAAAAACTGCTTACTATAGGATAATGAAGTGCTAAATTGTACTGGTTTTTTTCCACCTAACCAAGGCTCAGAAAACGACATACTGTAGGTTTGAAAAAAGGTACTACCCTGTAACCTTAGAGATACTTTTTGACCATCCCCCATAGGTAAAGGTCTGTAAGCCTCTTTATTAAAGACATTTCGTAAAGAGAAATTATTAAATGACAACCCTAAAGTTCCAATAAAACCTCCACCGCCATAACCACCTTGAAGTTCAATTTGGCTAGAACCTTTCTCAACTAAATTATATTCTATATCAACGGTACCAGCTGAGGAATCTACATTTTTAAATTTTGGATCAATCGCTTCAGGATCAAAAAAGCCCAATTGACCAATTTCTCTGATGGTTCTAACTAGATCGTCTTTACTGTATTTTTCACCTGGTTTAGTTCTAAGTTCACGATAAATAACTTCATCATGAGTTTTGTCATTACCGACAACAGTTATTTTATTAAAATAGGCGATTGGGCCTTCAACAACTCTAACTTCAAAATCGATGGTGTCATTTGCTGTTTTAACCTCTACAGCATTGATATTTGAAAACAAATATCCATTATTTTGGTATAAATTAGTGATGTCTTCTCCGTCAGGTTTTGTTTTATCTGAAATTCTTTTTTCAAGAAGAACCCCATTATAAATATCGCCTTTTTTTATCCCAAGAATACTTCTTAATCCTTGATCTGAATAAACGGTATTTCCTAAAAATTTTATATTTCCAAAGTAATATCTATTACCTTCTTCAACATTTATATTTATGGCAAGTTTATTTTTCTCCTTATCAAAATAAACACTGTCAGAAACTATTCTTGCATCGCGAAATCCTTTTTCTTTGTATTTATCTATGATTTTTGCAAGATCGGCTTTGTATTTATCTTTTATAAATTTTGAAGCTTTAAAAATTCTTAGAGGATTTTTAACTTTGGTATCGGACATTGCACTACGAAGTTTTTTATCCGAAAACTTAGAATTTCCATTGAATGTAATATCCCCAATTTTTACTTTTTCACCTTTATCAATCCCAATTACAAGTTTCACACGATTATTTTCTGTAGTATCGTTAACTACATTAATATTGACTTTAGCGTTGTAAAATCCGTCTTTTTTATATTTATTTTCAATATAATTTTTTGTGGTAGTTATTAGGTTTTCATTGACTACTTTTCCAGGAGTTAAGCTATTTTCTTTTATTAAATCTTCAATTTTGTTTTTCTTAACACCATTAAATTTAACCTTAGTTAATTTTGGAAGCTCATTAATATTTAATTCTAGAAATATACTATCAGCTTTAATTTGGGTAACAAAAAAGTCAATTTCACTAAAAAGCCCCAGTTTTCCTAATTTCTTTATTGCGTTACTAATTTCTTCACCAGGTACAGTAATGTTTTGGCCTTTTTCAAGCCCTGCAAACGTTACTACTGTTTGTTTATTAAAGCTGATTTTTCCAGTAACAGCAACATCGGCAAGTATGTATTTTTTTCCTTGGTCAAAAGGGATTCTATCTTGAGCTGCTATTTGAGTAATACTTCCGAAAAATATAATCGTAAGCAATAATTGTATGCTTTTATTTAACACTAATAATTTATTTAATTTGTTCACTTGTTTTTCCGAACCTACGTTCTCTTTTTTGATAGCTAATAATTGCTTCATACAAATCAACTTCTCTAAAGTCTGGCCATAGCACATCAGTAAAATATAATTCTGAATAGGCTATTTGCCAAAGCAAAAAATTGCTAATTCGATGTTCGCCACTTGTTCTAATTAATAAATCTACTTCTGGCAAATCACGTGTGTAAAGATGCTGATTTATTATTGATTCATCTATCTTGTCTATTGAAATTATATTATTTTTAACTTTATTACTAATATTTTTAACAGCATTTATGAGTTCTTCTCTTGATCCATAGCTTAAAGCTAATGTTAAAACCATTCTCGAATTAGTTTTCGTGGTTTCAATCACTTCTTGTAATTTTTTTTGAGCTGATTTAGGTAATAAATCTAAATTTCCAATGGAATTTAACCTAATATTATTTTCCTGAAGTGTTTTTAATTCGTTTTTCAATGAATTAATTAACAATTCCATTAATAAGTCTACCTCTAATTTAGGTCTATTCCAATTTTCAGTTGAAAAGGCATATAATGTTAAATTTTCTATCCCCAATTTAGCCGAGGTTTCAACTACAGTTCGCACAGATTTAGTCCCATTTTCATGTCCAAACGCTCTAAGCAAGCCTTTTTGTTTAGCCCAACGACCATTGCCATCCATAATTATAGCTAGATGTTTTGGTAAATTATCTTTATTTATAGATTCAGCTAAACTCATTTATGTACACAATAACATGGTCGATTTCCAAATGTATACGTTAAAGTTATACCTGAAAACACATACCAATCATTACTATTTATATCTCCAAATTTCAATGGCGCTAATATTTTATTTTTTGGATTGCTCCCGTCAAGGTTATCTGTCATAGTATATCTTGCTCCTACTTCAACACCTAAAATAATACTCTCAAAAACATTTGCTTTCACTCCCAATACCATTGGAATAGCTAATTGCCCGTTTTTATAATCTGTTTTTTGTTCTCCTGCAATATAAAACAATTCATCATAACCAAAATAGCTTATTCCACTATAAATATAGGGTGTTATTTTTGGCTCAAAGTCATGCAAATTAAAGTCAAAAAAATTAAATTCAAGCCCTAAAGATACTTCTTTTATATTATTTTCAAAATATAAACCCCTTGGAGTTCTACTTGGTGAATTTGATTTTAAATCGTAAGAAGTAATTTTAGCTTGACTGTAAGAAAATCTCCAAGAATGTCTCGGACTTTTATTCCATTTATATAGCACGCCAAACGCGAATTCATCAGGCGCTATATAGGTTGTTGGTCCAACATCTCCAATATAATTACTACCTCCAAGAAATACTCCTATTTCATGAATTTGAGCATTTACATTTGTAAATCCCAACAGTAAAAATAATAAGATATAATTTCTATTCATCCTTTTTAAAAATAGCTTGCAAATATAACAATTATAGGTTCAAAATCGCCCATGATTTCTGAAATAAAAGGCAATTTTTCATATTGTAATTATAAAAAACGAAAATAGATCGGTTGTAGTATACCGAATTCAAAAAATAGTGGTTAATTTCTTTTGTCTTCTCCCCAAAGTAGTTTGTTGCGAAGTGTTTTTAAAAAGGTCTCTTCATGGATTTCGACCATTTTAATCTTAAATGGTGTTTTTCGAATCGTTAATTCCGATTCGTTTTTAACCGATGCAATCCTTGAATCTAAGGAAACTAAATATTGTTCCTCTCGACCGGTAACTTTTAATCGGATAATTGTATCGTCAGGAATTACTAGAGGTCGGGCGTTTAAATTATGAGGAGCAATAGGAGTAATTACTAAACTTGAAACGTTTGGAGTTAATATTGGTCCACCGCAACTTAAAGAATAGCCAGTGGAACCTGTAGGTGTTGAAATTATTAGCCCATCAGCCCAATACGAATTTAAAAACTCATCGTTTAGATATGTTTCAATCGTTATCATCGAAGTGGTATCTTTTCGGCTTACTGAAATTTCATTCATTGCAAAATTAATATCAGCAATTTCAGCAATTTCAGGAGTTCCCGATAAACTGATTAGGTTTCTTTCTGAAATAGTATATTTTTTCTCAATAATTAATTGTAAAAATTCAGCAATTTCATCTTTTTGAACCATCGCTAAAAAACCTAATCTTCCTGCGTTGATCCCTAAAATTGGAATTCCAGAATCACGAACTAAAGTAGCCGCTCTTAAAATAGTTCCGTCTCCACCAATGCTAATCATAATGTCAAAACTACCGTCTAATTCAGCATGAGATTGAAACGTTTTATATTCTTTTTTTACAATTTGTTTTTCATATAATAGCTTCAAAAATGCTTCTTCAATAATCATTTCGACTTGATTCTCATTGAAAAAAACAAAAATGTCTCGGATAATTGGTTCCGTACTATTTTGATAATATTGTCCGTAAATTGCTACTTTCATTTTATGATAATTAACAGAAAACTAATTACTAAATGTTTAAATATTTATCCAAATAGGCCGATCGATCTTTCAAATCATTCAGAAAAATATCTTCTTTATGTTCCGAAATAATATCGAATTCGTACCTTCTAAAAGACTGTAAAATTTCATTCATGCCTCCCAAAACAATTTTTATAGTAACTTGAACTTTGTCAGAAGTAGTATTTGAAACATACAAACCTAAGATCTTCCCACCATTACTTTCCACAATTTGAACTACTTGACTCATTGTAAAATCCAAAATAGATTTCTCTACAATAATCACTCCGCCAAAATCTTTTACGAATGGAGTGTCGTAGAAATTACGAATTACTTCCGTGATTTCATAATATCCAACATAGTTGTTTTCTTCATCTAATACAGGAATTACGGTAGTATTGTTTCTTGAAAAAACCTCTAAAACATCAATCCAAAACAAATTTGTTCGCACATAAAATCCTTTTAAAGAATAACTATAATCGGATATTTTTTTACTTGAATCATAAGTTTCAACTTCTTCAGATGAAATACAACCGATATAAACGCCCTCTTCAACCACTGGAAAATGGGAAAAGCGAGACTCTTCAAAAAAATCCATAATTGATTCAATAGAATCGGAGCTTTTTATTGCCTTAAAATCGTTGTTTATATAATCTGTAATTGCTAACATTTAAAATTGTTGTTTAACCGACTGCAAAATAATCAAAATTTAGCATAAATCAACGTGTTTTACTTTGTATTTTTGTCAAGAATTATTAAGCAAAAAGTCAATGACAAAATTAAGCGTAAATATTAATAAAATTGCCACTTTAAGAAATGCACGTGGCGGAAATGTACCCGATTTACTTAAAGTTGCTACAGATATTCAAAAATTTGGAGCGCAAGGAATTACCATTCACCCAAGGCCAGACGAGCGTCACATTCGGTATCAAGATGCGCGAGATTTGAAAAACATCGTTTACACTGAATACAATATTGAGGGAAATCCAGAATCTCAATTTGTGAATTTAGTTTTAGATGTAAAGCCTACGCAAGTAACTTTAGTTCCCGATGCTGTCGATGCAATTACCTCAAATGCAGGTTGGAATACCATAAAGCATCAAGATTTTTTAACTGAAATGGTTCAAGAATTCAAACGAAACGGCATTCGAACTTCCATATTTGTAGATCCTACTTTAGAAATGATTGAAGGTGCAGCAAAAATTGGTACCGACAGAATCGAATTGTATACCGAAAGTTTTGCCTACCAGTTTGGATTGGGAAATAAATCGGGAATTGACCCCTATGTTTCGGCGGCCAAATTAGCCAACGAATTGAATTTAGGAATCAATGCTGGGCACGATTTAAGCTTGGAAAACATACAATATTTTAATCAAAACATACCAAATTTACTCGAAGTTTCCATCGGTCATGCCTTAATTTGCGAAGCTTTATATCTCGGATTAGACAATGTGGTAAACATGTATTTGCAAAAATTAAAATAATAATTGGGGCGTGACCACAAGGGTCGGGCTGTACGTTGCAATCTTTGTTTCGCTGAGCTACACAAAGGATTTCCACTTCCATCCCTCACGCAACCCCGAACATAAATCATAATTATGCTTTATTCAAAAATTGAAGGTCAAGGAAAACCACTTTTAATTCTCCACGGATTTATGGGGATGTCAGACAATTGGAAAACACTAGGTTCTCAATATGCCCAAGATGGATTTCAAGTTCATATTCTAGATCTTCGAAATCACGGGCGTAGTTTTCATTCTGATATTTTCAATTATGAAGTAATGGTTCAAGATGTGGTTGATTATTGTGATGAAAATAATTTAACCAATATTGATTGCATCGGACATTCAATGGGTGGTAAGGTCGCCATGCTTCTGGCAACACAATTTCCTAATTTGGTTGACAAACTTATTGTTGCTGACATCGGTCCAAAGTTTTATCCCCAGCACCATCAAACCATTTTGGAAGGTCTAAATGCAGTTGATTTTTCATTGAAGCCAAGTAGGAGTGAAGTAGAAGAAACCATTTCAAAATACATTCCCGATATTGGCACACGCCAATTTTTATTAAAAAGTTTGTATTGGGTTGAACCTGGCCAATTGGCATTCCGATTTAATTTAGCAGTTTTCAATATTCAAATTGAGCAAATTGGCACCGCTCTTTATGAAAATGCACTTTTTGAAAATCCTACCTTATTCATTCGCGGAGGAAATTCCAACTATATCCTTGATTCTGATATTGATGAAATTTATAATCATTTTCCAAAGGCTGTAATCAATACTATTTCAAATGCAGGACATTGGCTTCATGCTGAAAAACCTCAAGTTTTTTTTGAACTAACCAAAAATTTCTTGAAAATGTAATTTTAGTTCAATTATTTATTAAATTTATATTCATAAAAAAATAGATATTATGAAGCTATTTATGAAAATTGTTTTTAGTTCAATATTGGTAATGTTCCTTTCAAATGTAATGAATGGAGTTCATGTTGATAATTTTACCACTTCAATTATTGTTGCAATAGTACTGGGATTGCTAAATATATTTGTAAAACCAATTCTTGTTCTATTTACTCTTCCAGTAACGGTATTTACTTTGGGATTATTTCTCCTTGTTATTAATGCATTATTAATTCTTTTATGTGCAAAAATCGTTGGTGGTTTTAGAGTAGATTCCTTCTTTGATGCATTAATTTTCAGTATAGTATTATCGCTATTACAATCAGTTATGTACGGTTTGATAAAAGATGAAAAAAAATAAAATACATGAAAAAGGGATTCAAATATCGTAAGGTATTATTTTTAGGACTATCTATATTTTTATTAATTTCATTTGTAAGTTTTACCTCTAAATCGGCAACTTTACAAGATAATAATCCATTTACTTATTTGCCAACTTCTACTACCAAGCAAGTAATTAAACACAGATATTATGCGCTTTCTTACAATGAAAAATACGAACAAGCAGAATGGGTTTCCTATTTCTTAAGAAGTCAAAATGAAGGTATTGGACATTATAAAAGACCAAGATTTATAAATGATCCAAAAGTTACTACCGAATCGGCGGATACAGACAATTATAAAAAATCAGGTTATGACAGAGGGCATTTATGTGCAGCTGCCGATATGAGATTTTCAAAAACAGCTTATGACGAAACTTTCTATACCTCAAATATTTCACCGCAAAAGCATAATTTTAATGGTGGGATTTGGAAACTATTAGAAGAAAAATCAAGATATTGGGCAACCAAATATAATGGAATTTATGTGGTAACTGGAGGAATATTACACAAAGGATTGCCAACAATTGGTTCTGAAAAAGTAGCAATTCCAAATTATTTTTATAAAATTCTTTATTGTAATTTTAAAGGGAAAGATAAAATGGTAGCTTTTTTAATGCCGAGTGTTAAAAGCAAAGATCCATTATATAAGTTTGTTGTTTCGGTTGATTCAGTTGAGAAAATGACCGGAATTGACTTTTTTCCACAATTAAATGATGCAATTGAAAAAGAGCTAGAAAGTAAAAGTGATTATAAAGCTTGGGCATTTTAATATTACCACTCATTCACTTTATTGGCATCCATTTTTAAGAAAATAAATAGTAAAATGGTAAAGCCCCAAAGTCCTGAACCTCCATAGGAAAAGAACGGAAGTGGCACCCCGATAGTTGGAAAAATCCCAGCTACCATCGCTATATTTACAAAGAAGTGAATGAATAATATTCCAGCTACACATTGTCCATAAATTCTACTGAATTTTGTTTTTTGTCTTTCAGCGAGATAAATTATCCTTAATAATAAACCAGCAAATAATCCAATAACAATTAAGGACCCGATGAATCCCCATTCTTCGCCTACTGTTGTAAAAATATAATCGGTGTGTTGCTCAGGAACAAATCCACCTTTGGTTTGGGTTCCTTCAAGAAATCCTTTTCCAAACCAACCACCAGATCCAATAGCAATTTCCGACTGATTGGTATTGTATCCAATACCTCTCATGTCTACTTCTTTACCTAATAAAATATTAAAACGGTCGCGGTGGTGTTGTTTAAAAACGTTGTCAAAAACATAATCCACTGAAAAAACATAGCCAGAAATTAATACAAATAATATAGAACTTGCTATAATATTTCTGTTTCCAATTCTACTTTTTAAATAATAAAAAACAATAACAATTAAAGCCATAATTGCTACTGCCCAAGGTTCAAATAATAAGGAGAAAACAAATAATACAATTGCTGCAAAACCAGCCCATAAATACCATGAAGGCAATCCTTCTCTGTAAAGTACTAATAAGAAAACTGTAAAAATTAAAGCACTTCCTGGATCAGGTTGTGGTAAAATCAATAGTATTGGTAAAAAAATGATTAAGAGAGTTTTAATTTGTTTATCTATATCTTTTAAATTCACTTGAACATCACTTAAATATTTGGCTAAAGCCAATGCCGTAGCTGCTTTTGCAAACTCGGAGGGTTGTATTGTAAAACTTCCAATTGCATACCAACAACGTTGACCTGCAATAGTTTTTCCCGCTACAAATAATCCCGCTAATAAAACCAATGCAACACCAAAAATGACACTAGAATACTTTTCATAAAATTTTCCTTCTATTGCCAATATCATAAAAACCATTGGAATTGTGAAAAAAATGAATAGCATTTGCTTACCGTAAATTTGAGTAAAATCAAATATAGATGCATCCTCAACTGACGACGATAATGATGAGGAATAGATGTTTAACCAACCTAATATTACTAAAATAATATAGATAGCTACACTAATCCAATCTATGTTACTCGTTACGCTTTGGTTTTTCATTTCGATTAATTCTCAGGATTTTCTTCCATTTTTGGTATCAATAAAGAGTCTACTTTAGTTTTAAAATACTTATTATATTCACTTTGTAAACTTACTTCAAACATTCTTTTTTCCAAATCTGTTCTCGAAATCTTCCCTTTCAGATATTTTTCAATCATTAATACGGCAATTGGCCCAGCATTTCTAGCTCCATAATATCCGTTTTCTACAAGTACAGCTATTGCAATTTTAGGGCGATCCTTTGGTGCGAATGCAACAAATATCGAGTGATCTTGAAGTTTAGTTCTCTTACCGTTAATTTTTGCGAAATTTTCAGCTGTTCCTGTTTTTCCACAAATATCTATTCCTTCAACTTGAAGAGCATTTCCAGTTCCTCCTGGATAATTGAATACCCCAAATAAACCTTCAACAACGGGTTCAAAATATTTTCTATCAATTGTAGTTTGATGTTTTACTCTAAATTTTGGGTCAATTTGTTCACCTTTAATTTTTTTAATAATGTGAGGGGTGTAATAATAACCTCTATTGGCAACAGCCGCCATCATATTGGCTAATTGAATCGGAGTCATTAATACTTCACCCTGACCAATTGCATTAGAAACAATCGTTTTACTATCCCAATGCCAACCTGGATACATTCTATTATAGGTTTTACCTGTTGGAACTTTCCCCTTTTTACCAGTCGGTAAATCGTAGCCCATAAATTGGCCTAATCCAAAGCTTTTTACATGATTACTCCAAATATTTACTGCCGATTCTGGTCTCAAATATTTATTAATAATTTTCATGTATACATTTCCGAAATAAGAATTACAAGACAAAGCGATTCCATTATGCAATTGATGAGGTCCTGATCCGTGACATTTCATAAATCTTCCACGTGCATAACTAAATCCATGGTTACACATGAAAGTAGTTTGCTCATTAATTACTTTTTCCTGCAAACCTATCAATCCTGTCAAAATTTTAAATGGAGAACCGGGAGGATATTCAGCTAATAATCCACGGTCGTATAGCGGTTTTGAAATAGAATCGTTATATAATTTGGTGTAATTTTTTGAACGCTGACGACCTACAAGAATTGCAGGATCGTACGATGGAGCTGTAACTAAAGCTAATATTTCACCTGATGAAGGTTCAATTGCTACAATTCCACCACGTTTATTTATCATTAATTGTTCACCATATTTTTGCAATTCTGCTGAAATAGATAGATTTATATCCTCACCTTGAACGGCAATTGTATCGTATTTCCCTTCTTTGTAGGAACCTATTTCTCTATTAAATTTGTCCTTTTGAATGTATTTTACACCCTTTATTCCACGCAGAATTTTTTCGTAACTTTCTTCTACCCCTTGTTTTCCAATTAAATCCCCGCTATTGTAATATGGGTTTTTGGCAATTTCACGTTCGCTAACTTGCGTAATAAATCCGAAAACGTTAGCTCCGGCAGTTATCTGATAATCCCTTAAGGAACGCTTTTGAATATAGAAACCTTCAAATTTTCTAATTTTTTCCTGAAAAGCAGCATATTCTAATTTATTTAATTGCGGTAAAAAAACAGATGGAAGTCGTGGGCTATAGATTTTTGCTTTTGCCATTCTTTCATCAAAGAATTCTTTTGTGATGTTTAATAATAGACAAAATTCAGCAGTATCAATTTTTTTAAGTTCACGAGGAATCACCATGATATCATAAGAGGGCTGATTGGCAACTAATAATTTGCCATATCTGTCATAAATATAACCTCTTTCAGGATAGTCATATTTTATTTTAATTGCGTTATTTTCCGATTGTAATTTAAAAGTATCATTAACTACTTGAAGATAAAAAATTCTAATTAATAGCAATGAAGTTGCAATAATAATAATTAGAGGAAGTAGTGCTTTTCTCATCGTTTACTTGGCTTAAATATATATATTAAAATTATGCATACAAGTAATGTAAATAATGTTCCAATGATTGTTCTAAATAGGATATCAAAAAGGGAACTCAACTGAAACACCTCCAAAATAAAAAGGGTAAAATGATGAATTACTACCGAAAGCAATAAGAAAGAAAATCTTTCAGGAGATAATGAATCATTAATTTTTATGGTTTGGTATTCGTAACTTAATCCAAATGAAAATTTGAAAATATAGGGTCTAGCGTAGGCTAAAATCAAACATGAAGCTGCATGAACTCCGCCTGAGTTACTAAATATATCCATTATTATTCCTAATAAAAAACTCGTAACAATCAATAATTGTTTATTTCCGTTAACTGGGAATAATATGATAAATAAAATATAGGGAAACGGATTTATATAGCCGAACAAATCAATATTATTGAATATAATTATCTGTGCAGCAAGCAACAAGAAAAAACGGACGAAGCTCATAATTACTGTGCTATTCACTTTTTGTCTGTTTTTCTAGGTTGATAATTTCTTCGCGGTCTTTACTCTTAATGATATAAACATGACCTAAATTCGTCATATCGTTAAATAATTTTACATTAAGTGTATAGTAATTGGTTTGATCGTCAATGTATATTTTATCGATTGTTCCAATATTAATATTTTCAGGAAAAATTACCGATTGGCCACCAGTAACAATAGTATCCCCTTTTCTAATTGCAGCCAATCTCGGTACGTCAATTAATTGAACAAAACCGGTATTTTTCCCATCCCAAATTAGAGATCCGAAATGATTAGTTTTTTTAATTTTAGCATTTATTTGTGATTTTCTATTTAAAATGCTCACCACAGTAGCGTACTTTTCTGATGTGTTATCTACAATTCCGATAATCCCTAAACTGTTAATTACACCCATGTCTGGTTTAATTCCAACTTTTTCTCCACCTTTAATAGTGATATAATTTTCATATACATTATAAGAATTGTGAATTACTTTAGATACAATCAAATTCACTTTGTCTACACCTTTAATGCTGTCAATACTAGGAACTAAAGTTGAATCTTTTATGTTGAATAATTGGCTTTTCAAACGAGCATTCTCATTTGCAAGAATTTCATTTTGTTTTTGTAAAGTTAAATATTCACTAAATCCATTAATACTTTCGTAAACACCACCGCTTAAAAAATTAGCAGACGAAATCACCTTGCTTCTATGAAAAGAGTGGGATTGAATAGTCAAGACTAATGAGATCAGTAAAAGCAGCAAAAACAGCAATCGATGGCTGTTTTTAAAAATAAAATTGAATATTTGCTGCATCTATTATGCCTATTATTTTATTAAAATACTTCTAAATCTTGGAATTTCTTTTAATGCCATTCCTGTTCCACGAACTACTGCTCTTAATGGATCTTCAGCAATGTAAACTGGTAAATCTGTTTTTTGAGAAATTCTCTTATCCAAACCTCTTAACATCGATCCACCACCGGCTAAATATATACCAGTGTTGTAAATATCGGCAGCTAACTCAGGAGGAGTTTGAGATAAAGTTTCCATTACAGCATCTTCAATTCTCTGAATAGATTTGTCTAATGCTTTTGCAATTTCTCTGTAAGAAACCACTACTTGTTTTGGTTTTCCAGTTAATAAATCACGACCTTGAACAGAATAATCGTCTGGTGGAGTTTCTAAATCTTCAATTGCCGCTCCAATTTCTATTTTAATTTTTTCAGCGGTACTTTCACCAACAAATAAGTTGTGTTGGGTACGCATGTAATAAATAATATCATTGGTAAAAACATCTCCTGCAATTTTTACTGATTTATCGCATACTATTCCGCCAAGTGCTATAACTGCAATTTCGGTTGTACCACCCCCAATATCTACAATCATGTTTCCTTTAGGTTGCATAATATCAATTCCAATACCAATTGCCGCAGCCATAGGTTCGTGAATTAAGTAAACTTCTTTTCCATTTACTCTTTCACAAGATTCTTTTACAGCACGCATTTCCACTTCTGTAATTCCAGATGGAATACAAACAACCATGCGAAGAGCAGGCGTGAACATTCTTTTTTTCAATGCAGGAATACTTTTGATAAACATGCTGATCATTTTCTCAGATGCATCAAAATCTGCAATAACCCCATCCTTTAACGGTCGAATAGTTTTAATGTTTTCATGGGTTTTACCTTGCATCAAATTTGCCTCTTTACCAACGGCAATAATTTTACCCGTAATTCTATCACGAGCAACAATAGATGGCGAATCAATTACAACTTTTCCATTGTGAATGATTAATGTGTTTGCGGTACCAAGGTCGATTGCGATATCCTCGGTCATGAAATCAAAAAATCCCATAAGTCAGTTAAGGGTTAGTTAAGTTTAAAATAAATTATTTACAAAGTTAAACAAATTAATGTTTAAAATGACGTGTTCCTGTAAATACCATTGCAATTTTATTTTCATTGCAATAATCGATACTTAAATCATCTTTTATTGAACCTCCAGGCTGAATTACTGCTTTGATTCCAGCTTGATTTGCAATTTCTACACAATCAGGAAATGGAAAGAAAGCATCACTTGCCATTACCGCTCCGTGTAAATCAAATCCAAAAGTAGCTGCTTTTTCAATTGCTTGTTTTAAAGCGTCCACTCTTGAGGTTTGTCCAGTTCCAGATGAAATTAAAGTTCCATTTTTTGCAAAAACAATCGTATTTGATTTTGTGTTTTTACAAATTTTTGATGCAAAAATCAAATCATCAATTTCTTGTGATGTTGGTTCAGTAATTGTTACTGTTTTTAAATCTGATTTTGAATCGGTGATGTTATTTTTATCTTGTACTAGAAGTCCGTTCAAACAAGTTCTAACTTGTGTTTTTGGCAATTCAACATCGTTTTGTACTAAAATTATTCTGTTTTTCTTTTGTTCTAAAATAGTGATTGCTTCTTCGTCATAACTTGGGGCGATTACAACTTCACAAAATAACGAATTAATTTCATTTGCAGTAGCGACATCAATTTTTCCATTGGCAATTAATACTCCCCCAAAAGCAGATGTTGGATCGCAAGCCAAAGCAGTTAAATAAGCGTCTTTCATCGACTTTCTTGTTGCTAAACCACAAGCATTATTGTGTTTTAATATAGCAAATGTCGGATCTTCATTTTTAAATTCTAATATTAAATTTACAGCAGCATCAACATCTAATAAATTATTATACGATAATTCTTTACCGTGTAATTTAGTGAACATCGCATCAAAATCGCCGAAGAAGTACCCTTTTTGATGAGGGTTTTCACCGTATCTTAAAATTTGTCCGTTGGCAATACTTTGTTTGTAATACGTTTCGTCAGTATTGAAATAATTAAAAATGGCAGTATCATAATTCGAAGAAACATGGAATGCTTTAGTAGCAAATAATTTTCTATCTTCTAATGTTGTTGCGCCATCTTGAGTTGTAATTGTATCTAAAAGTGAGCTGTATTCATTTACAGAAGCCACGATTACGGTGTCTTTGAAATTTTTTGCAGCAGCACGAATTAACGAAATCCCACCAATATCAATTTTTTCAATACTGTCTGCTTCTGAAGCTCCTGAAGCAACTGTTTTTTCAAATGGATATAAATCTACAATCACTAAATCAATTTGAGGAATTTCAAATTCTTGCATTTGTTGAACATCACTTTCGTTGTCTTGGCGATTTAAAATACCACCAAATATTTTTGGGTGTAATGTTTTCACTCGGCCACCTAAAATTGAAGGATATGATGTGACATCTTCAACAGGAACAACAGGAATTCCAAGGTTTTTAATAAAATCTTCAGTTCCTCCAGTGGAGTAAAACGTAACATTTTGTTCGTGTAATTTTCTAACAATTGGTTCTAATCCGTCTTTTGAAAAAACTGAAATTAAAGCTGATTGGATTTTTTTTGTAGTGTTCATTGTTGTAGTTAGATTTAAAAGTGCAAAAATAGTTATTTTATTAGGTTTTTCATAAAATAATAGTGAATTTTACACTACTAAATTAAAGCCATGATTGTTTATTTTCGATTGTTAAAAGAGAGTTTCAGTTTTGCAATGAATGCACTGCGAAACAATAAATTGCGAACTTTACTTTCATTATTAGGAGTTACAATTGGAATTTTTTCCATTATTGCAGTTCTCGCTGCTGTAGACTCATTGGATAGAAAAATCAAAAAAGATTTAAGTACTTTGGATAAAAACACCATTTACTTGATGCGTTTTTCATTCGGACCTTCAGAAATTCCACAATGGAAAAGAGAGCAGTTTCCAAATGTAAAGTACGATGAATACGAGTATTTAAAATCTTCGATGAATAATACTAAGGAAATGTGTTATCAAATGTTTACCGCAAGTCAATCCTTAAAATATGAGGCAAATATTGTAAGTGATGTTAATGTTTTTCCAGTTTCTCATGAAATAATTGACATTCAAGGTTTAGAATTTCAAGAGGGCCGATTTTATAATGAAGCAGAAGCCAATTCGGGAGCTGCGCTAATTGTATTGGGAAATGAAGTCGCTAAAGGTCTTTTTGAAGGCACTGATCCTATTGGGAAAAATATTAGAATGTACGGACAAAAATTTACAGTTGTAGGTGTATTGAAAAAACAAGGGGAAGGAATTTTTGGAGAAAGTGACGACACTTCGGTATATATTCCTGTAAATTTTCTTAGAAGATTATACGGTGATAACAACGATTCAATGACTCCAGTTATCGTAATTAAACCTGAAAAAGGGATCGATATGGAAGCTTATAAAGCGGAATTAACTCAGAAATTAAGAAATTATCGTGGAATGAAAACGGGTGAAATAGATAACTTTTTCATCAACGTGCTGTCCGGTTTTACTGATTTATTGGACGGCATTATTTCTAAAATGAATATTGTAGGTTGGATTATCAGTTGTTTCTCTTTATTAGTTGGTGGTTTTGGAATTGCCAATATTATGTTTGTTTCTGTAAAAGAACGAACCAATTTAATTGGAATTCAGAAATCATTAGGAGCAAAAAACCGTTTTATTTTATTTCAATTTTTATTTGAAGCCGTTATTCTTTCAGTTATTGGTGGTTTAATCGGATTAATTTTAGTTTGGATTATTTCTATTATTTTGACCAATGCCTTGGATTTTGAATTTGTTTTAGGAGTTGGTAATATAATTTTAGGAACAGGATTAGCGGCTGTAATCGGTTTGATTTCAGGAATTTTACCAGCCATTTCAGCTTCTAAATTAGATCCTGTTGAAGCCATTCGAACAGGGATGTAAATAGCGAATATAAAAAAACTCAAAGATAACTTTGAGTTTTTTTATGTCTATATGATAATAAATTATCTTACTTCTTGATTTAAAATCAAATCTATATATAAATTAATTTTATCTTTTAATTCTTTTCTTGGAACTATAAAATCTAAGAAACCATGTTCCAATAAGAATTCTGCAGTTTGAAATCCTTCAGGCAAATCTTTACCTGTTGTATCTCTCACTACTCTAGGTCCAGCAAATCCAATTAAAGCACCTGGCTCAGAAATATTAATGTCACCTAGCATGGCATAAGAAGCAGTTGTTCCTCCAGTAGTTGGATCGGTGCACAATGAAATATAAGGTATTCCAGCTTCAGCTAATTGCGCTAATTTTGCAGATGTTTTTGCCAATTGCATCAAAGAATAAGCTGCTTCCATCATTCTAGCTCCTCCAGATTTTGAAATCATTACAAAAGGAATTTTATTTTTGATAGAATAATCTATTCCACGTGCAATTTTTTCTCCAACAACAGCTCCCATAGAACCTCCAATAAAAGCAAAATCCATACAGCAAACCACTAAGTTATTTCCTTTAGATTTTCCAACACCTGTTCGAACTGCATCTTTTAATTTGGTTTTTTCCATTGCGTCTTTTAGTCGCTCAGAATATTTTTTAGTATCCACAAAATTCAAAGGATCTTTCGATGTCATTTTAGCATCTAATTCCTTAAATTCATTATTGTCGAATAATATCTCGAAATATTCTTTACTTCCAATTCTAACATGAAATCCGTCTTCAGGGCTTACCCAAAGGTTTCTTGCTAATTCTTCAGCATCAATAATTTTTCCTGTTGGAGATTTATACCACAATCCTTTAGGAACATCTTTCTTGTCCTCTGTTGGTGTAGTAATTCCTTTTTCTGTTCTTTTAAACCAAGACATAATTTATATTTTTGTTAATGGTTAATGATTGATGGTTGTTAGTAATCGGATCGAACCGACAACTATCAACTATAAAGTATTCACGTTATTCAAATCTGCGAAAGCTTGTTCTAATCTCGCGTTGAATGTCATTTCCCCTTCACGAACCCATTTTCTAGGATCGTAATATTTTTTATTTGGTTGATCTGCCCCTTCTGGATTTCCGATTTGTGTTTTTAAGTAATCAATATTATTAACTACATAATCACGAATTCCTTCAGTGTAAGCAAATTGTAAATCGGTATCAATATTCATTTTCACAACGCCATAACCTATAGCCTCTCTGATTTCTTCTAATGTAGATCCTGAACCTCCATGAAATACAAAATCTACTGGATTATTTCCTGTATTGAATTTTTCCTGAACGTAATCTTGAGAATTTTTCAAGATTTTAGGAGTTAATTTTACATTTCCTGGTTTGTAAACACCGTGAACATTACCAAAAGAAGCTGCAATTGTAAAACGCGGACTCACTTTCAATAATTCTTCGTAAGCATACGCCACTTCTGACGGTTGTGTATATAATTTTGAACTATCAACATCAGAATTGTCAACTCCATCTTCTTCTCCACCTGTAATTCCAAGTTCAATTTCTAATGTCATCCCCATTTTGCTCATTCTAGCTAAATAAGTTTTGCAAATTTCAATATTTTCTTCAATTGGTTCTTCAGATAAATCGATCATATGAGAACTATAAAGTGGTTTTCCAGTTTCAGCAAAATGAACTTCACTTGCGTCCAACAAACCATCAATCCAAGGCAATAATTTTTTTGCACAGTGATCAGTATGAAGAATTACGGTAGCTCCGTATGCTTCTGCTAAGGTATGTACGTGTTTCGCTCCAGCAATTCCACCTAAAATAGCAGCTTTTTCATTTGCGTTAGACAACCCTTTTCCAGCATTAAAAATACATCCACCATTTGAAAATTGAATAATTACAGGTGCTTTTAATTTTGCTGCAGTTTCTAAAACTCCATTTACCGTACTTGAACCAGTTACATTTATTGCAGGAAGTGCAAATCCTTTTTCTTTTGCATAGCTAAAAATTGCTTGGACTGAATCGCCAGTTGCAACTCCAGCTTTGATGTTGTGTGACATTTATGTGTTGTTTTATTATTTATTAGCTGGCAAAATTAATAATTTATAAAATTAGAATGGATAATTAATTCCAATATTTATTACAGATTTTTCTAAATTATAATCTTTAAACCATTTTCTACCTTCTACTTCTGCAGGATTATAGGTTTTAAATCCTAAATCCATTCGCACAATAAAAAAATTAAAATCATATCGGAAACCGATTCCTGAACCAATAGCACTGTTTTTTAATGAATTTAAATTCCTAAATACATATTTTTCATCTTCAACATTGTCAAGTACATTCCAAATATTACCTGCATCCACAAATAGAGCTCCATTTAATTGTCCAAAAATGTTGAAACGAAGTTCCGCGCTTAGCGCTAATTTTAAATTGGCTTCATTAAAATCATTGATTCCTCCACTCGCCCCAGGACCTAAACCATAAGATTGCCATGCTCTATTATCGTTGGTTCCTCCAGCAAAATAACTTCGTGAAAAAGGAATGTTAGTTGAATTCCCATAAGGAATTGCAACTCCAGCAAATGATCTAATTGCCAAAATTCTCTTTCTATGCAAATCCCATAATTTTATAAATTCACCTTCTACTTTAAAATATTGAGAGTATTCTACTTCAAAAAATTTAGTTGTACTTTCTTGATTATTTAATTGCTTTGAGGCTCTTGCAAGTAATGACAATAAGTTTCCAGCAGATTCAATTTTTCCTCTAAAAATCATAAAATCGTTATCGTTTTGATCTTTTTTTGTATTCTCGGAATAATTATAACTTGTTGAAACTATCAAATCATTTTCTGTCAATCGCCTTCTTCTTTCTTCAATACTTCGAATAGTTTTGAAATCCTCAGGAGTTGGAATAACAGTTGGGTTTTGACCTAAAACATCGTTAGTAAAGCCATTTGTACCGCCTTCAATTATCAACTCTTGATTGCTATTAAAATAATTTGGGTTTACTCCATAACTTGCATTTTGAGCGATTGAATTTAGAACGAAATACGATGATTTATAGATATTAAAATAGTTACTTGTATTTACATTTTTTACAAATTGAATGTTCAACAACTCTAATCTAGCTTTTACACTTTCTCTTGGATTCCAATTATAATTTAGCGAACTTGTAAAGTTTTGTTTATCTAAACCTATATTTTCTTGTTTAATATACCCAACGGCGAGACTGGTAAATGGCAACATCGTTTTAGGAATTATTCTGTCTGTTTTAATTGGAAAAAAAACACTTGGCAGATGTAGTTTGATATCAAAACCATACTCTGAAACATTGAAAAAACTATTATTTATTTTTGCTACTTCTTTTGAGGAACCTATATTTCCTCTTGCAGATATTTCTAATGTTTCGGCACCTCGAAAAATATTTCTAATTGAAACCGCTGTACTTGCTGTTATCCCGATATCTTGAATTGTTGAATGGGTAAAGTCAAAATCGTAACCAAAACTTAATTTTGGTCTCGGCGATAAATAGATATTTGCAATTAATGAGTTTGCATCTTTTGGATCAACTAAGTATTGAATTAATGGATAGTTGAAAACCCTTAATCCACCTAATGATCTAGAAGTTAAAGTAGTTTTTGTATCAGAAAATGTACTTCCTTTTGAAATAAAAACGGCATCTGTAATAGCTTTTGGTCTGAATTTTAATTTAGAAACACTATATAAATTGAAATTATTAAAGGAAACACTATCTAAAATAGTGGAATTTGTTTTTGAAGTCAGGTTGTCTGTGTAAATATTAACATCACTGATTTTATACAATTTGAAAGGAATTATTTTGGTTGAATCACCAACTCTAATTGCTTGATTTTCAATATTTAGATCAATATTTGCCTTGCTACTAGAATTTAATGTATCTATTGAATAATTAATATAATTTTGTTGAAAATAGTACGCGCCATTATTTCTAAAATGAGCAGTAATCCTATTTCTTTCAGCATCAAAATCTAATTTGTTGTATTGTTTTCCCGATTTTAAAAAGGCCAACTCTTTATTTGTTTTGTATAACGAATCCAAAACAGGAGTTTTAATATTTATATTTATGGTGTCTAAAGTAAAGGGTTTCCCTTTAGTAATGTTGTATTTTACAAATGCTTTTTTATTATTAATACTATCAATTTTATATTCTCCTTTAATATTAAAATATCCTTTGTCAAAATAATAGGACTGCAATCTTGAAAGGGAGCGATCGGTACTTTTCTGATCCAAAATTACAGGCGCTTCTCCTGTTTTTTTTAGAAAACTATGTATTCCAGAATAATAAAAGGAATTGCCTAAGCGATCTACTTGTTTTTTCGAAAGCCATTTAGCCATCGCAGAATATTTTTCGGGATTTTTTATAAATTTTGCCTTATAAATGGAATCAGGATTTGGCGATGCCAAGTTAAAAATATTCAATCTTAAGCGATAACCTAGTAATGAGCTATTTGGTTTTTGATACAATTGATTGGTTACATCTTCATTGCTTTCTTTCTTCCCATCAACTAATATTTCATTCTTAGTAAGTAGTAGTTTCCCATTTGGAACTCTTCGCAAAGAATTACAAGCAGAGATAATTACTACAATTAGAATAAATAATGATATTTTTGTGGTCTGGTTTCTCAAAGGATGTGAAATATTTAATTCAAAAGTACATTATTTCTATGGTTAGTAAAAACCAAATAAAGTTTATATCGAGTTTGCATCTAAAAAAAAATAGAATTGCAAATCAATTATTCATTGCTGAAGGTGTAAAAGTAATTCAGGAATTGCTGAATTCCAACTTTATATTAGAACATTTGTATTGCACTGAACCTTTATTTGATGAGGTTAATCCAAAATTGAAATCAATTGTATCCGAAACAGATTTAAAGAAAATAAGTGCATTATCTACTCCAAATAACACTTTGGCGGTTTTTAAAATACCCCTCGCAACGCCAATAATTGAAAAAGGTATAATTTTAGCTTTAGACGATATCCGTGATCCAGGAAATTTAGGTACTATATTAAGATTGTGCGATTGGTTTGGGATTTCTCAAGTAATTTGCTCGGAGCAAACCGTAGATTTGTACAATCCAAAAGTAGTTCAAGCGACAATGGGATCTATTTCAAGAGTTAATGTTAGTTATGTGAATTTGAAATTATTTCTGCAAAATACTTCCTTGCCTATTTTTGGTACTTTTATGGATGGATCCAATGTTTATAAAGAAATTCTTCCAAAAGAGGCTATTGTAATTATGGGAAATGAAGCCAATGGAATTTCTTTAGAAATTGAAAATAGCATTAATAACAGGCTGACAATTCCTCGATTTGGAGATTTACAACTCACAGAAAGCTTAAATGTAGCTTCTGCAACTGCAATTATTTTAAGTGAATTTAGAAGGTAATTGTACTTTAGTGAAAAGTAAAATTAATAATAATTGCCCTAGTTTTCATTGATTCAATATTTGATGTCCAAGGGCTATTTGGGTCGTTGTCTCGAATTAACTCATCTTCCAATCCGAAAACTCCTCTAATTGAAGGAGAAAATTTGAAATATTCAAAATACAGATCCACTCCAAATCCTAATTCATAATTTGATGTCCAAGATTTTACTCTAAATCGCTGTTGCAAATTGTCATCCGTAGAATTGGAATTACTTCCTAAATTTAAAGTTCTAGATAACCCAGCTGTTAAATACGGACGAACATTTCCTGTTCTTAATGCTGAGAATTTTAGCAATAAAGGCAAATGAATGTAAGTTGATTTTACTTCTCTATAGGCATCCAATTGTTTAGTAAAATTAGGAAACATTAGATTTCTTTGAGTGTAATATAATCCAGGTTCAAATCGTAAATTTATATAATCATGAAGCTTAAGGTCTCCTACAAGACCAACATTAAATCCGGAGGTGTTTTCCACTTGAACATCTACCATTTGGTAACTTTTATAGTCGATTTTGAAGCCATAAGAATTAAAACCTAAAAAGTAACCCCAGTATACATTTGCTTTATCAAAATTTTCAAGGTTTAATAACGGATCATAACTGAACATTCCCTTGGTTTGGGAAAATCCAAAACTTGAAAATAGAACTAATAATAGAATTATTATTTTTTTCATTTTATGATTCCAAATTATTTTTTTGAAGCAGAATAAATGGTTGCAACTCCAAATGTTTGCGGCATAGATTTCACCTCTATAAACCCAATTTTTCTCAAAATATTGTTCAACGCTTCGCCATAAGGAAAAACGGAGGCGGATTCTGATAAATATTGATACGCAGAATTGTCTTTTGAGAATAGTTTTCCAATTAAAGGAAGAATATTTTTTGAATAAAAAGAATAGCCTTGTTTGTATGGAGTTTTATCAGGAACGGATGTTTCTAAAATTACAAATATCCCGTCAGGTTTTAAAACACGAAGGATTTCTGTTAAGCCTTTGTCAAGATTTTCGAAATTTCTAACACCAAATGCTACCGTAATTGCGTCGAAAGTATTGTCTTCAAAAGGCATATTTTCGGAATCGGCTAAAATCATTTCAATTTTATCAGATAGATTTTTTGCTTTAATTTTATTTCTTCCTACTTCTAACATTCCTGCAGAAATATCCAGACCTATAATTTTTTCAGCACTGGTATTGGTCATCAAAATTGCCAAATCTCCTGTTCCTGTTGCAATATCTAAAACAGTTTTCGGATTTTTATCAGAAACCAATTTCAATACTTTTTTACGCCATTTGATGTCAATCCCAAAAGAAATAACACGATTCAAGCCATCATAATTTCCTGAAATGGTATCAAACATATGTGCAACTTGCTCTTTTTTACCTAATTCTGAATCTTTATAAGGGGTAATATTCTTTGACATTAGTAATTATTTTGAGGCAAAGGTAAGTATTTAATTATCTTTTAAGGTAGGTTTGAAAGCTAAATTCGTGAGCATGTTTTTCATCTTTAGGATGATTTTCTTCCTTAATTAATTCCCATTTTGAAAAATCAATATCAGGTAAAAACGCATCTGCTTCAAAGTTGTCTTTAATCAATGTGAGTTCAATTTTATCAACATAAGGAAGTCCTAATTCGTAAATTTCTGCACCGCCAATTAAGAAGGAATCTTCATTTTTTGGACAAATTGAAAATGCTTCTTCGATACTATTTACTACAATACAACCTTCTGGATAGTAATTTTTTTGCCTCGTAATTACTACGTGAGTTCTATTTGGTAACGGTTTTGGGAAACTCTCAAATGTTTTTCTACCCATTATAATGTAATGCCCCGAAGTAAGTTCTTTGAAACGCTTAAAGTCATCTGGCAAATGCCAAATGATTTTATTGTCTTTTCCAAGAGCATTATTTAAAGAAGTCGCAGCAATAAGTATTTTCATTATTAAAATGTATAGAGATTGTAAAGTCTGAATAAAAAAACAAAGTTACAATTAAGCAAATTAAAATTGGGAAAATTATTAATTTTTTATGCTTGATTCTCTAGGAACTATTTGTGTTTTTAATTCGATTATTTTAGGGCTAAATGGTATATCTTCCTTTCTACATTGCATTTCTTCCATTAGTAAATTAAAAGATACAATTCCCATTTCATAACTAGGTTGGTCCACGCTGCTTAATCTTGGAGTAATAACTTTCGACATAAACCAATTGCTAAAACCAATGACTGCAATGTCTTTTGGTACATTTATTTTCTTTTCATTGAAATAAGTTAATACTCCAACAGCCACTAAATCGGTAATCACAAAAATACCATCTACATCTGGATGGTCTTCCAAAATTTTCTTTCCAAAAATTAATCCTTCCTCAAAAGTTACATTTTCGCAGGTATAAATCAAACTTGGATCAAATGGGATATCATTTTTTTCTAAAGCTCTTTTGTAACCAATAAACCGATCAATCGCATTTTGGGGATTCACCGGTCCACGAATGTGTGCTATTTTCTTACAGCCATTATCAATTAAATGTTGAACCGCTTCAGTAGCTGCATTTTGATCATTGATAATTACTTTTGAGCTTGGAATTAATTTCGAGATTTTATCAAATTGCACAAATGGTATTTTTCGTCTAATAATTTCTTTTAAATGTTCGTCATCATTGGATTCATTTGAAAGGGACATTATGATACCATCGACTCTTTTATTGATTAACAATTCAACTTGTTTTTTTTCTAATTCTAAAGATTCGTTTGATTGAAGTATAATTACTAGATAACCATTTTTTTCAGCCTCGGCAATAATTCCGTTAACCACATTAGAAAAAAAGTGATGAACTACTTCAGGAATTATCAGTCCTATTGTTTTAGACTCTTTTGTCCTTAAATTTACTGCAAAACTATTTGGAGTATATTGAAGCTCTATTGCAAGTTCATTAACTCTTTTTTTTGTGTTTGGGCTGACATCGGAATAATTCTTCAAGGCTTTCGAAACGGTGGTAATCGAAATCCCTAAAGTTTCTGCAATTTGTTTTAAAGTGGCTTCTTTCATAATTACAAATATCATAAAAAAATATTAATAATAAATCGAAAACGTTTTCGGCTAAATCGAAAACGTTTTCGATTTAAATTCATAAAAATAAGTTCAAATTAAAATTAATTTCGTAATACTATTAACAATAAATTATTAATCTTATAATTTTAAACTATGAAAAGAATTACTTTACTGAAAAGGTTTGGATTATTGTCGGCTATTATGTTCGCCAATTCAATGTTTTCACAAAATGCTAAAGTGGTTGCGGATTCTACCAAAACAAATGCTCTTGAGGAAGTTTTTGTTACGGGTGTTGTAAATCCAAAAACCAAAATTAAATCGAGTGTTTCAATCACTACTCTAGGAGTTAAACAAATTGAACAATCGGCACCTAGATCTACTGCGGAAATTTTTAGAAGTATTCCAGGTATCCGTTCAGAATCTACTGGTGGAGAAGGAAATGCTAACATTGCTGTTCGTGGTGTGCCAATTTCATCAGGTGGATCTAAATATTTACAAATTCAGGAAGACGGTCTTCCAGTACTTTTATTTGGAGATATTGCATTTGCAACAGCAGATATCTTTACGAGATTTGATGGAAATGTAGCTAAAGTTGAAGCAATTCGTGGAGGTTCAGCTTCTATTTTATCTTCTAATTCTCCTGGAGGTATAATCAACTTTATTAGTAAAACGGGAAAAGTTGAAGGCGGGTCTATGAGTACTAGCTTTGGTCTTGATTACAATAATTTTAGAACTGACATAGATTACGGAGCAAAAATTGGGGATGGATTATATTTCCATGCTGGTGGTTTCTACAGATCTGGTGAAGGAGTTAGACAAGCTGGTTTTACAGCAAACAATGGTGGTCAAGCTAAATTTAATCTTACAAAAGAGTTTGACAAAGGAAGTGTAACTGTTTATGCTAAATTTTTAGATGATAGAGCTGCAGCTTACATGCCAATGCCAGTTCAAGTATCTGGAACTAATGCTAATCCAAACTGGGGTAGTATTTCAGGGTTTAATGCTACAAAAGGAGCGTTACAAACAGTATTTTTATCACACAATGTTGGAATTGGTCCTGATGGTCAACTTAGAAGAGGTAAAGTTGCTGACGGAATGAACCCAATTTCAAAATCTATCGGAATTAATGCCGCTTTCGAGTTAGAAGATGGTTGGAAAATTACTGAAAACGGAAGATTTACAGCTAATTCAGGTGGATTTATTTCTCCGTTCCCTTCAGAAGTAGGAACAGCAGCTTCAATTGCAAGTTCATTTGGTGCAGGATCTACTTTGTCATTTGCAAATACGGGAACGGCATTTAACAATCCAAATGGTTTAGTTGCAAGGATTCACATGTTTGATACTCAATTAAATGACTTCAACAACTTTATGAATGATTTAAAAATTTCAAAAAATTTCGATAAAATTGGTTTAACTGCGGGATATTTTAAATCTATCCAAAATATTTCAATGTCTTGGATGTGGAATTCTTATTTACAAGAAGTTTCAGATAACAATGCTCGTTTAATTAATGTTAGAAACGGGGCTGGAAATTTATTATCTCAAAATGGACTTTATGCTTATGGAGTTCCTGCTTGGGGAAATTGTTGTACAAGAAACTACGATACACAATATGATGTATCTGCTCCATACTTAAATGTATCATTTGAAGCGAACGAGCAACTTTCAATTGAAGGTGGAATTCGTTACGATATGGGTAAAGTTACAGGTTCATTTGCTGGCAGCTCACAATCTGCAATAGACATTAACAACGATGGAATTATTAGCGCTCCAGAAACTAGTGTTTCTTCAATAAATACTGCAAATACTACAGCTGTAAACTACGATTATAATTATGTTTCCTATTCTGTAGGAGCAAATTATGCTTTGAATAACTCACAATCATTTTTTGCAAGATATAGTAGAGGTGCTTCTGCAAAAGCGGATCGTGTTTTGTTTGAAAGACCAGCAGCTTCTTATTTAAATGGAGATTTAATCAATTCTTTAGATTACTTAGCACAAGCGGAATTAGGTTACAAACATAAATTTTCAGGAGGATATGTTTATGGAACTTTTTTCTATGCTAAAACTGACGAACAATCAGGTTTTGAAGCTACAAACCCATCAATGGTAATTCAAAACAACTACAAATCTTTAGGTTTGGAAGTTGAATCAGCTTATAATGTAAGTAACAATGTTGATTTACGTGGAAGTTTCACTTACACTAAAGCGGAAATTACTTCAGGTTCTAATGCTGGAAATGCACCAAGAAGACAACCTAAATTTATGTATAATTTAATTCCTTCTTACAAATTCTCAAAAACTAATTCTGCTGGTTTAAGCTTCATGGGTCAAACTCAAGCATTTGCTCAAGATAGCAACCAATTAGTAATGAATGGTTTTGTATTAATTAACGGATTTGTTGAATTAGGAATTACTAAAGGTTTATCATTAAACATTTCTGGAAATAACTTACTTGATACTTTAGCAATTACTGAAGTAGAAGAAGGAAGTATTACGGAAAACACTGTAAATTATGTAAGAGCAAGACCATTCCCAGGAAGATCTATTTCTATGGCTTTGTCTTATAAATTTTAATTAAATTTCATTTTTGTTTTTGTTAGAACAATTCCTGTACTTTTATAGTATGGGAATTGTTTTTAATATATTTTAATATGAGAAAATTTTATTTTTTGTTATTATTTTTTATGGTTTTTAATCAATTTAATTTGGTTGCTCAAACGCATATAAATAATGACAAACCAAAAGAAAAAACAACGAAGGTTATCTATGTTTACGGAAGTGCCGATTGTCATTTTTGTGTTGCAACCAAGCAAAAATTGATAGAAAATAAATTAGATTTTGTTTTCTATGATATTGATACCGATAAAGCAGCACTTTCAGAAATGCTAAATAAATTGAGAAAAGCTAATATTAGCACCAATAATCTTGGAATTCCAGTTGTAGATAAATATGGAGAAATATTTACTAACAACGCCGATTTTCAAGAATTTTTAATTAAAGTAACAAAATGACAAACTTCAAAAAGGTAAAGCTCAATTTTTGGCAAATTTGGAACATGAATTTCGGATTTTTTGGAATCCAATTTAGTTTTGGTTTGCAACAAAGTAATATGAGCGCCATATATAAATATTTAGGTGCCGATGAGGCAAGTTTGCCAATGTTGTGGCTTGCTGGTCCAATAACAGGTTTGGTTATTCAACCTATTATCGGAGCAATAAGTGACGGAACATGGTCGCCAAAATTTGGAAGAAGAAAGCCATTTTTTCTTATTGGAGCCTTAATATCTAGTGTGGCATTAATTGCTATGCCTTTTTCTAGCTCCATTTTTATGGCAGCAAGTTTACTTTGGATTTTAGATGCTGCAAATAATATCGCTATGGAACCTTATAGAGCTTTTGTTGCAGATAAATTACCAAGTAAGCAATACTCAATTGGGTTTTTAATGCAAAGTTTTTTCACTGGTTTAGGAAGCACATTATCTAATTTTACACCTGCAATATTAGTGTCTTTTGGTTTTTTAGCCATTACCGATAAAATGAGTAATGGAATTCCAACCTATACTTATTGGGCTTTTTTCATTGGTTCATTTGCAGCAATAGTTTCAATATTAATTACTGTATTTTCAACTAAAGAATTTCCTCCAACCGACGAAGAACTTCAACAAATGCATATTGAAAAAGCAAAAGGCAATATTTTTCTCCGAATTTTCAATGATATCAAAACGGCTTTTATTGAAATGCCATTAACGATGAAACAATTAATTCCGGTAAAGTTTTTTACTTGGTACGCAATGTTTTGTTATTGGCAATATATTACTGGAGCGTTGTCTGTCTCACTTTTCAATACCTCAGACGCAACATCTATAGGTTATAATAAGGCGCAAATGTTAACCGGAAATTTAAATGGAACCTATAATATTATTTGTTTTTTATCTGCATTTGCATTAATCCCATTGGCAAATAAATTAGGTGCTAAAATAGTTCACTTTATTGCCTTAACCCTTGGCGGAATTGGATTGCTAGCTATTCCATATTTAAATCAAACATCAATTATTTGTATGCTTTGGAACCCATTTGGAGAACCTATTCATTTAAGTACAATTTATCTTTATTCTTTTGGATTAGGTATTGCATGGGCGTCAATGTTGGCAATGCCTTATCAATTATTAGCTGGTTCAATTCCAAAAGGTAAAATAGGTGTTTACATGGGTATCTTCAATATGTTTATTGTTATACCAATGATTATTCAAATTTTCACAATGCAATATTTTGTTTTTGATTTATTGGGTAAAAACCCAGTTAATGTAGTTTTGTTAGGCGGTTTTTTCCTAATAATTGGTGGAATTTTCACACTTTTTATTACTAATAATAAAGAAAAAGAAGAAATTGATCAATGAATAATTTGAGTTATTTAAAAGCTATTGAATTGCTTCAAGAATGTTCTTCTTCCGAAGGGTTTCTTGCTAGTAAAGAAAATACGTCCAACTATAAAAGAGTTTGGGCTAGGGATGGAGTTATATGTGGTTTAGCAGCCTTAGCTTCTGGAAATGCCGAATTAATAAATACCTTCGAAAACACCTTAAATACTTTAGCTTTAAACCAACATAAAAACGGAACTATTCCTTCAAATGTATTAGTAAATGATAACGGAAGTGAGGTAAGTTATGGGGGTTTAGCTGGTAGAGTTGATGCAGTTACATGGTTTATTATTGGTGTATGTCAATATGCATATTTTAAAAAAGACGAATCAATTTTAAAGAAATATGAGAATAAAATTCAAAAATGCCTTTCCCTTTTAGAAGCATGGGAATTTAATAATCAACATTTAATGTATGTGCCACTTTCTGGAAATTGGGCTGATGAATATATTTCAGATGGTTATGTTTTATACGATCAATTATTAAGAGTTTGGGCATTAAAATCGTATAATTATTTTCAAAAAAATCTCGAAATTGAAACTAAAATAAATAAAATTATTTCTCAAATTGAAATTAATTTTACTCCAAATAATCGCCAACCAAAATACCACGATAAAGCTTACAATGAAATGAATTTTTCAGGATACATGCCTTGTTCGTTTTCCCCATCAGGATATAAAACTCAATTTGATGCTTTCGCAAATTCTCTTGCACTTATTTTAAATCTAGGAGAAGATGATTTTCAAAATGAGATTTTAACATCTTTTGAGAAAATTGTAAACCAAACTAAGTTGCAACTTATACCTGCTTTTTGGCCACCAATTAAACCAACCGATTTGGATTGGAATTTATTAAAAAATAATTGCAAATATGAATTCCGAAATTATCCAAACGAATTTCATAATGGCGGGAGTTGGCCGATGGTAAACGGGTTTTATGGGTTGGCCTTAATTCAAAAAAACCAGATTGAAAAATCAAATCAAATTTTAAATGCAATTAATAAAGCAAATGGGATAAATAACTATAGTTTTTCTGAGAATTTTAATACAGAGACGTGCGATCCAAACGGAGTTTCATTTTGTGCTTGGAGTGCCGCAGCTTCAGTTTTTTTACATCAAAGTATACATACTAATTTTAAATTTTTAATATAATTGAATACTAATATAGATATTATATGCATTGGGGAAGTTATAGTTGATTTTATAGGAGATCAAATTACTTCTATTGAAAACAACAGTAATTTTCAACGTTTTTTAGGAGGTTCTCCAACAAATGTTGCTTTAAATACAACTCGTTTAGGACTTAATACAATACTTGTTGCTACCGGAGGAAATGACAATTTAGGACAATTTGTTCTAGATACTTTAATAGATAATAAAGTAAATACCAATTTTTATAGAAATTCAAGTTCAAATACAACTTCAGTAATTTATATTTCTAAATCTATTATAACTCCCGATTTTAAAGCTTTTAGAAACGCTGATTCTGAAATTATTGAAAGTCAATTACCTGACGAACTATTTTTAAATTCTAGGATATTTCATACCACTTGTTTTGCTTTAAGTAAGGAGCCGGCAAGAAGTACAATTTTAAAAAAAGCCATTAAAGCAAAAGAATTTGGACTTCAATTAAGTATTGATATTAATTTTTCTGAAAAAATATGGAACGATAGACAAGAAGCTCTTACTGTATTATCTGAATATTTAAGTTTAGATCCATTAGTTAAACTTAGTGATGACGATTGTTTCAGGCTATTTAATGAGTTCAAATCAGACGAATATATTTTTGACTATTTCCATAATTTAGGTGTTTCTACTATCTGTTTAACAAAGGGTAAAAACGGAGTTAAATTATCAAATGTCAATTCAGGAATACTATTTCAAGAAGCGTTAAAATTAGGCCATATTGAAGATGTAACCGGAGCAGGAGACGCTTTTTGGTCAGGATTTTTATTTGCAATATTGAATAAAATGGATTTTGATGAATGTATTACAATTGCTCAAAAATTAGCAAGTATAAAACTTCAAAATATTGGAACTTTGCCTGAGAATATTGATATTTTAAAAGAAATTACAGCAGTTTAAACCGCAACTTCTCCTCGAATTGCAGGGTGTGGGTCGTAACCTTCTAAAGTGAAGTCCTCAAATTTGAAGTCGAAAATATTTTTTATCTCAGGATTGATAATCATTTTTGGAAGTGGACGTGTATCTCTAGAAAGCTGAAGTTCTACTTGTTCAAAATGATTATTGTAAATATGTGCATCACCAAAAGTATGGATGAATTCACCAACTTTTAAATCACAAACTTGAGCAATCATCATTGTCAATAAGGCATAAGAAGCGATATTAAAAGGAACTCCTAAAAAGATATCGGCACTTCTTTGATACAATTGACATGATAATTTACCTTCAGAAACATAAAATTGAAAAAAGGCATGACACGGAGGTAAAGCAACTTTTCCATTAGCTACATTTTCCGCAAATGATTTTGTGGTATCTGGTAAAACACTAGGATTCCAAGCTGAAACTAGCATTCTGCGGCTATTTGGATTGGTTTTCAAAGCTTCAATAATTTCTGAAATTTGATCAATTTCTTCACTGTTCCAATTGCGCCATTGGTGACCATAAACAGGACCTAAATCGCCATTTTCATTTGCCCATTCATCCCAAATTTTAACGCCATTTTCTTTTAAATAGGCAATATTTGTTTCTCCTTTTAAAAACCAAAGCAACTCATAAATTATTGATTTAAGATGCAATTTTTTGGTAGTAACCATTGGAAAACCTTCACTTAAATCAAAACGCATTTGGTATCCAAAAACACTCTTTGTTCCTGTTCCTGTTCGATCCCCTTTTTGAGTTCCGTTTTCTAATACGTGTTTTACTAAGTCTAAATATTGCTTCATCAGCTTTTTTTTATTGTTTAAAATTTAGTTTAAAAAAGTGTAATAATTAGTTTTTGTAAATTAACCCATCTTTCATTACAAATATCACATTCTCTAATGTATTTATTTTAACTAGCGGATTTTCATTTACTGCAATTATATCTGCAAAAAAACCTTCTTTTATTTGCCCAACTTCATTATCAATTCCTAATAAAAAGGCATTGGTTGTTGTAGCTGCTTGTATTGCTTCAATTGGCGACATGCCACCCAAAACCATATAGCTAAATTCTTTAGCATTCGTTCCGTGGGGAAAAACACTTGCATCGGTTCCAAAGGCAATTTTCACCCCTTTTTTATAAGCTTTGGAAAAAGTAGCTTGAATTTTAGGACCAATTTCTCTTGCTTTTGGGACTACTATTTCAGGATAAAAACCAATTATTTCAGCATTTTTTTCAACCTCTTTACCAGCTGTTAATGTTGGAACTAAATAGGCATCGTATTTTTTCATTAAATCCATAGATTCTTCACTCATATAGGTTCCGTGTTCAATAGTTTTAACACCCCCTAATATCGCTCTTTGAATGCCTTCATCTCCGTGCGCATGTGCCGCTGTGAGCATATTATAATCTTTTGCAGTTGATGTAATTGCTTTAATTTCCTCTATTGTAAACTGTGGATTTTTGCTATTTTTTGCTACACTAAGTACTCCGCCGGTTGCTGTTATTTTAATTACATCTGCTCCTTCTTTGTAACGTTCTCTAACTGCTTTTACTGCATCTTCAGGTGAATTTACAACTCCTTCATGAGGTCCAGGATCGCCAACAAATTTTTTATTACTTCCATTAGTTGGGTCAGCGTGACCTCCAGTTGTAGCAATTGATTTACCAGCAGTATAAATTCTAGGTCCTTTTACAATTCCTTTATTTATGGCATTTCGTAAAGAAATATTCACTCCAGTTCCACCAAGATCTCGAACGGTTGTAAATCCAGATAGTAAAGTTATTTCTGCTGCACGAACAGATCGAAATGCAACATCCGCATCATTGTCAACATATTTTGAAATATAACTATGACTGTCATAATCACCTTCAATGTGAACATGTAAATCTATAAGCCCTGGGAGAATGTATTTGTTTTTTAGATCAACTTCAATGTCTGCTTCTTTAGCTTTTGTAATAAATCCGTCTTCAATTTTTGCGATTTTGTTTTTAGAAATAACGATTGTTTTATTCTTAAATTCCTTTCCGCTTTTTGTGTCAACTATAGTTCCACAATGCAAATAATAATTTTGAGAAAATGAAATCTGACAAAATATTACAATAAGTAAATTGAGGATATATTTTATTTTCATAATTTTTTATGTATTTAAATTTGAAAAGATACTTTTAATTTATCTCTTTGATATTTCGTCTCGAATTTTAGCGGCTTCGCGATAATCTTCTTTTTCAACGGCAATTTCTAATAATTCAGCCAATTCAGCTAAGCTATTTTTTGAATAGGCACTTCCCGTTACTGCATTGTCTTCTACTCCATAGGTGTTTGCGTTTGACAAACTTTCATCTATTTCTTTAGGACTATTTTCATCATCCATCAAATTAGTTTTCATATAAATACCTGCTTTTTCAAGTATATTTTTATAGGTAAAAATTGGAGCTTTGAAACGTAATGCTAATGCAATTGCATCAGAAGTACGTGCGTCAATTATCTCCTCGATTTTATCTCTTTCACAAATAATACTCGAATAGAAAACGCCATCTACTAATTTATGAATGATCACTTGTTTTACAACAATGTCAAAACGTTCGGCAAAATTTTTGAATAAGTCGTGTGTAAGTGGGCGAGGTGGTTTAATTTCTTTTTCTAAAGCAATTGCAATAGATTGAGCTTCGAATGCTCCAATAACAATTGGGAGTTTTCGATCACCGTCAACTTCATTCAAAATCAAAGCATAAGCTCCGTTTTGAGTTTGGCTGTATGAAATTCCTTGTATTGTAAGTTTTACTAAGCTCATAGTTGCAAAAGTACAATGAATTGAATAAAGTTACAAAGAAATTTGTTTAAAATAAAAAAGGTTGCCGGAATTATATAAACTCTGGCAACCTAATAAATAAGTTATGATATTTTTTAATTATTCGCTTTAAATGCTTTTAATTTATCGATTAATTTAGGCACAATTTCAAAAGCGTCTCCAACAATTCCATAGTCTGCAACTTTGAAAAATGGAGCTTCAGCATCAGTATTAATTACCACTTTTACTTTTGAAGAATTGATTCCCGCGATATGTTGTATGGCTCCTGAAATCCCAACAGCTATATATAAATTAGCTGCTACCGGCTTCCCTGTTTGACCTACGTGTTCCCCGTGAGGACGCCAACCTAAATCCGAAACTGGTTTTGAACATGCGGTTGCGGCACCGAGAACGGTTGCTAATTCTTCTATCATACCCCAGTTTTCAGGACCTTTTAATCCACGACCTGCAGAAACTACCACATCGGCATCGGCAATAGTTACTTTACCTGAAGCTTTTTCAACTGAAACTACTTTTACTCCAAAGTCGGCATCATCAATTGAAGGGTTAAAATCTTCTTCTGTTAAGCTAGTTTTATTTTCAAATACGCCATAAGAATTTTTAGAAATACTAAGCACTTGTATAGGTGTTGTAATTTCTGTTGTTAAAAATGCTTTATTTGAAAATCCATTTCTTTTCACTTGAAATGGTGATAAATTTTGAGGAAGCCCTACTACATTTGATGCAAATCCGGCTTCTAAAGAAATAGAAACAAGAGGTGCTAAATACAAACTATCGGTAGTTGAAGATAAAATAATCACTTGTGAATTTTCCTTTTGCGCCGCTTGCTTTATTGCATCTGCATATGCTTTAGCTGAAAATCCAGCTAATTTTGAATTATTCACTTTTAGAACTTTATCCACACCATAATTGGCTAATTCAGAAACGTCGTTTGTGTTTATGGCGATTGCAGTTACTGAAGTCCCTAATGATTCAGCAACTTTTTTAGCATAAGAAGCCAATTCAAATGCTACTTTTTTAAATTTCCCTTCTGCAGATTCTGCGTATATTAATATTGACATAATAATTGTAAATTTTAAATTTTTGAATTATGATATAATTAATGATTATTATCAGATTTATTAAGCATTTTAAATCTTAAATCTGATTTCTTAAATCTTAGATCACTTTCGCTTCGTTGTGTAATAAACTGATTAATTCATCCAAATTATCGGCGCTAACTAATTTTACAGCTGATTTTGGAGCTGGTTTTTCAAATTTAATTGTAGCTGTTTTCGAATCACTTCCAACAGGTTCTAAAATTGTTAACACTTTAGTTCGTGCAGTCATAATTCCTCTCATGTTTGGAATTCGAAGGTCTTTTTCTTCAACCAAACCTTTTTGACCGCCAATAATTAATGGCAATTGAGAATTTACAATTTCTTTTCCACCGTCAATTTCTCTTGATGCCGTAACTGAATTTCCATCAACTGTTAATGCAACACAAGAATTAATAAAGTTGAAACCTAACAAACCTGCAATCATTCCAGGGACCATTCCTCCATTATAATCTAATGATTCTTTTCCTGCAATTACCAAGTCGTAGTTTCCATTTTTTATTACTTCAGCTAATTGTTTTGCAACAAAAAAACCGTCTGTTGGGTTAGCGTTTACGCGGATGGCCTCGTTAGCACCTATTGCTAATGCTTTTCTTAATGTTGGTTCAGTTTCTGGACCTCCAACATTTACAACAGTTACATTTGCACCTTGTTGTTCTTGAAACCAAATAGCACGTGTTAATCCGAACTCATCATTTGGGTTGATTACAAATTGAACTCCATTGGTATCAAAAAGAGTATCGTTATTGGTAAAGTTAATTTTTGAAGTAGTATCAGGAACGTGGCTGATGCAAACTAATATATTCATTTATATAAAATTTTAGTGAAATAATTTGGCCACTAAATTAGTAATAAATTTAATTCAATTTACTATGCGCGCATATTATTTTTCAACAAAACGTGAATACTAAATCGATTTCGTAGCCCTGATTGAAGCGGTATCCCTCGCTTTTGGGCGAGGATAAAGAGGAAAGCAGGAAAAAGCTTCAAATAATTTTAAAGATTTTTGTGCTTAAAATGGTATAAAATATTTATTTTTGCTCAAAATTTAAGAAACACATTTTCATAAATATGAGAACTATACAATTTAGAGAAGCGATTGCTGAAGCAATGAGTGAAGAAATGCGTCGCGATGAAGCCGTATATTTAATGGGTGAGGAAGTTGCTGAATACAATGGAGCTTACAAAGCCTCAAAAGGAATGTTAGACGAATTTGGTCCAAAACGTGTAATTGATACTCCAATTGCCGAGCTAGGATTTGCCGGAATCGCAGTTGGTTCTGCTATGAACGGTTGTCGTCCAATCGTGGAATACATGACCTTCAATTTCTCATTAGTTGGTATTGATCAAATTATTAATAATGCAGCTAAGATGCGTCAAATGTCTGCTGGGCAATTTCCAATGCCAATGGTTTTTAGAGGCCCAACAGCTTCTGCAGGGCAACTAGGTGCAACTCACTCACAGGCTTTTGAAAACTGGTTTGCCAATACTCCAGGTCTAAAAGTAGTAGTTCCTTCAACTGTTTATGATGCTAAAGGTTTATTGAAAGCGGCCATTCGTGATAATGATCCTGTAATTTTCATGGAATCTGAACAAATGTATGGCGATAAAGGAGAAGTTCCTGATGGAGATTATATCATTCCACTTGGTGTTGCTGATATTAAAAGAGAAGGTACTGATGTAACGATTGTGTCTTTTGGAAAAATTATTAAAGAAGCTCATATTGCTGCCGATGAATTAGCTAAAGAAGGAATTTCATGTGAAATTATCGATTTAAGAACGGTTCGCCCAATGGATTATGAAGCTATTTTAACCTCTGTGAGAAAAACAAATAGATTGGTAGTTTTGGAAGAAGCTTGGCCTTTTGCAAGTGTTGCTTCTGAAATAACTTATATTGTTCAAGAGCGTGCATTCGACTTTTTAGATGCACCAATTCAAAGAATCACCACTGCAGATACTCCTGCGCCGTATTCTCCAACATTGTTGAAAGAATGGTTGCCTAACGCTACCGATGTTATAGCTGCTGTTAAAAAAGTTATGTACAAAAAATAATTTATTGTGAAATAAATAGGGTTTGAACAGTTTTGTAAAACTCTTTTTGAATAATAAAATTACTATATTTGAAACTTCATCAAAAAAAATGGTGAAGTTTTTTTTTCCTATGAAATTCAAATTATTTATTACCTTTTTCCTGATTTTTTCTTTTTATGCCAATGCCCAAACTAAGGTTAGTGGTATTGTTGTAGATGATAAAAACCAGCCTGTTCCGTATGCCAATATTATGTTTAAAGGAACAAACGAAGGTGTAGTATCAAATGAAGACGGTCGTTTTTATTTAGAATCTCAACTCAACTATAAAGTAATTGTAGTTTCCTTTTCTGGATTTCAAACCAAAGAAGTTACTTTGCCAAAAGCGGTAAATTATGATTTTAAAGTTAAAATTACCGATGGTGTAAAATTGAATGAAGTGGTAATTTATTCAGGAAAAACATCCAAAAAAAATAACCCAGCAATTGATATACTAAGAAAAATATGGGAGCATAGACGTAAAAATGGGTTGCGTCTGTTCAACCAATATCAAATGGAGAAGTACGAGAAGCTTGAATTTGATATGAACACCATTGATAGCGCTTTCATGAAAAGCAAGATTTTCAAAGGAATGGAGTTTATATTTAAACAGGTTGATACTTCAAAAATTACTGGAAAAACGTATTTACCAGTTTTTATTAATGAAGCCCTATCCAATGTTTATGGTGATAATGTTAGAGGCAAAGTCAAAGAAATTTTGAAAGCCAATAAAAATTCTGGGTTTAATACCAATCAGCAAATAATTGAGTTTGTAAAAGACCTTTATAATGAGAATGACATTTATAACAATTATCTAAATTTCTTTGATAAGAGTTTTACAAGTCCACTTTCTAGAACTGGAATCGATGTGTATAATTATGTGTTAAGAGACAGTTCGTACATAGGAAAAAAGTGGTGTTATAATATTGTATTTTACCCTCGAAGGAAAAGTGAACTGACATTTAAAGGTGATTTTTGGGTTGCCGACACTACCTATGCAATCAAAAACATTAATATGGCCTCAACCAAAAGTGCCAATATTAACTGGGTAAAGGATATTTATATCGAACAAGAATTTGAGGTAATGAATGATTCTGTTTTCTTGTTAACCCGAGATTACATGATGACCGATTTTGCTTTAAGCAAAAAAGAAACTTCAAGAGGGATGTACGGCAAAAGAACTACACTTTATAGAAATCATGAGTTTAATATCAAGAAACCAACGGATTTTTATAAAGAACAAACATTTGACAAAGAGGAATCTATTTTCACTAAATCAGATGAATATTGGGAAGAAAATCGATTTGAGAGCTTGAATAAAGACGAAAAGGGCATTTATAAAATGCTTGATACTTTACAAACCAATAGGAAATTCAGGCAATTATATGACATTGTAACCATTTTAGGGAGTGGTTATTACCATGATGGAATTATTGATTACGGTCCAGTTTTATCCACTGTGGGTTTTAATAATGTGGAAGGATTTCGATTACGGGTAGGAGGTAGAACGTATTTTGGTCCCAATGATTTATGGAGAATTCAGGCCTATACAGCATACGGTTTTAAGGACAACAAATTTAAATATGGTGTTTCAGGAAAGTGGCTATTAAATAGAAATAATCGCTTAATTATAGAAGGAGGAACTCGAAGAGACGTCGAACAAATAGGAGCAAGTTTAACTACATCAAATGATGTTTTGGGCAGGAGTTTTGCATCTTCCTCTTTATTTGCTGGAGGAAATAATGGTAAATTAACCAATATCAATTTTTCCTCTTTTGCAGTCGAAATGGAGCCATTAAAAAACGTAACTTTTCAAACAGGATTCTCCTATAGGACCCTGGTTTCAGCTTCTCCTGAATTTAAATTAGACTATTACATTACTAAGCCAGATGCTTTTGGTAATGGAGGAGTGATTAGAGCTGATTTAAATCAATCGGAAGTTAATTTTCAAATTGACTATACTCCAGGTAGAAAAACGGTTGGTTATGCAGTTGAACGTCAAATAGTAAGCAGTCCATACCCTCGACTATTTATCAACTATAGCATAGGAATAAAAGGGTTTTTGGATAGCGATTTTGAATATAAAAAACTACAAATTTATTATAAGCAACCTTTTATTATTGGTCCGTTCGGGGTATTAAATTCTACAATGGAATTAGGAAAAACTTTTGGCTCGGTGCCTTTAGGATTGATGAGTATTATTCCTGGGAACCAAACTTATTTCACTATTAGAAATACTTTCAACCTATTAAATTTTTATGAATTTGAAGCCGATCAATACGCAACACTTCAGCTTGAGCATAATTTTGGCGGTAGAATTTTTGCGAGAATTCCTTATTTAAGAAAATTCAATTTGAGAGAAACAATAGGAATCAGAGGTGCTTACGGATCAATTACCGATGGCAGTAGAGCTTTAAATGCTTCGGGAATTAACTATAAAGCCCCAGAAAATGTTTATTGGGAATACAATGCTGGAATTGGAAACATATATAAGGTTTTTAGAATAGAATTTAGCTGGAGAGGTTCTTATATTACTCCTCAATCCAATAATTTTGGAATTAAAGGATCATTCGGTATCTTTTTCTAATTTTATTTCTACCTATTTATAGCTTTATTCGATTTTTTATTTGAAAAATTCCGAAAAAACGCAACTAATTCTACCATTCTCCCCAAAATAAATTTAAATAAATAATAAATATTCAAAAAAGCCGACTTCAAAAGTGAATTGTGTTTTTTTATTTGTCAACGTTTTCCTACATTTGCATCCGATTATTTAATAACGAATATATAGAATATGGAATCATTAATGATTTATGTGCCAATAGTTATGGCTTTAATAGGATTGGCATTTATGGCAATCAAAAGATCTTGGGTGTTAAAACAAGATGCTGGGGATGGTAAAATGAAAGAAATTTCAGATTATATCTATGAAGGTGCCTTGGCTTTCCTTAAAGCTGAATACCGATTATTAGCAATTTTTGTAATTATTGCAAGTGTAGTTTTAGCAGGTATAACTTTTTTACCAGGTGTTAAAACACATTTATTAATAGTTGTAGCATTTATTTTTGGAGCATTTTTCTCAGCTTTAGCTGGAAATATGGGAATGAAAATCGCAACTAAAACTAACGTAAGAACAACTCAAGCGGCTAGAACTAGTTTGCCTCAAGCATTGAAAGTGTCTTTTGGTGGTGGAACAGTTATGGGACTTGGAGTTGCTGGTTTAGCAGTTTTAGGATTAACAGGATTCTTCATTTTATTATTTAGATATTTTATGCCTGGAGGTGTTTGGACAAACACTGAAGACATGACTGTTGTATTGGAAACATTAGCAGGATTCTCACTTGGTGCTGAGTCAATCGCATTGTTTGCTCGTGTTGGTGGAGGTATTTATACTAAAGCTGCTGACGTAGGAGCTGACTTAGTAGGAAAAGTAGAAGCTGGAATTCCAGAAGACGATCCTCGTAATCCTGCAACAATTGCAGATAACGTTGGAGATAACGTTGGAGATGTTGCTGGAATGGGTGCCGATTTATTTGGTTCTTATGTAGCTACTGTTCTTGCTGCTATGGTTCTTGGAAACTACGTAATTAAAGATATGGGTGGTAAAATCGATGACGCTTTCGGTGGAATTGGACCAATTTTATTACCAATGGCAATCGCTGGTTTTGGAATATTATTCTCTATCATTGGAACAATGTTAGTAAAAATATCAAGTGATGATGCTAAAGAAGCTCAAGTTCAAAAAGCTTTAAATATTGGAAACTGGGTTTCTATTGCTTTAACTGCAGCGGCTTGTTTCTTCCTAGTAAAATTCATGTTGCCAGAAACTATGAACATGTCTTTCTTCGGTGAAGGATTAAAAGATATTTCTGCAATGCGTGTCTTCTACGCTACTTTAATTGGATTATTTGTTGGAGGAGCTATTTCATCAGTAACTGAATATTACACAGGATTAGGTACAAGCCCAGTTTTGAAAATTGTACAAAAATCATCTACTGGAGCTGGAACTAACGTAATTGCTGGTCTAGCAACAGGAATGATTTCTACCTTCCCAACGGTTTTATTATTTGCTGGAGCAATCTGGTCAACTTATGCATTAGCAGGTTTCTACGGTGTAGCTTTGGCAGCTTCTGCTATGATGGCTACAACAGCAATGCAATTAGCAATTGATGCGTTCGGACCAATATCTGATAACGCTGGTGGTATTGCTGAAATGAGTGAATTACCAAAAGAAGTTCGTACAAGAACGGACATTTTAGATTCTGTAGGAAACACAACTGCAGCAACTGGAAAAGGTTTCGCAATCGCTTCTGCAGCATTAACTTCTTTAGCTTTATTTGCTGCCTATGTAACTTTTACAGGAATTGACGGTATCAATATCTTCAAAGCTCCGGTTTTAGCAATGTTATTCGTAGGAGGTATGATTCCTGTAGTTTTCTCTGCATTAGCAATGAACTCTGTTGGAAAAGCTGCAATGGATATGGTATATGAAGTTCGTCGTCAGTTTAAAGAAATTCCTGGAATTATGGAAGGAACTGGAAAACCTGAATACGGTAAATGTGTTGAAATTTCTACTAAAGCCGCATTACGCGAAATGATGTTGCCAGGAGTTTTAACTATTGGTTTCCCAATTGCAATTGTATTATTAGGTAAATTAGTTTATCCTGAAAACAACCAAATTATCGCTGAAATGTTAGGTGGATATATGGCTGGAGTTACCGTTTCTGGTGTTCTTTGGGCAGTTTTCCAAAACAATGCTGGTGGTGCTTGGGACAATGCAAAAAAGTCTTTCGAAGCTGGAGTTGAAATTAATGGTGAAATGACTTACAAAGGTTCTGAAGCTCACAAAGCAGCAGTTACCGGTGATACTGTTGGAGATCCTTTTAAAGATACTTCTGGACCTTCCATGAATATTTTAATTAAATTAACCTGCTTAATTGGTTTAGTAATCGCGCCTATTTTAGGAAACGGTTCTTCTCATGAAGCTCCAAAAGTAATGATGATTAAAATGGAATGTGCTGAAGGAAAAATGATGGGCAAATGCGATATGACTAAATGTGCAACGATGACCAAAGACGAATGTGCTGCTATGTGCGACAGTCTTAAATGTTCTCCAGAAGAAAAAGAAATGTGCTTGTCTCACTATGATAAAGACGGGAAATTTGTTGCTCCAAAAGCGGAAATGGAATGTTGTTCTAAAAAATCAGATATGAAAACGGTAAACGTTCAAATTAGTGATGAAAATGGAAAAGCAAAAGCAACTGTAATTACTAATGACAATGGAAACAAAAACGTTCAAGTTTTTGAAGGTTCTTTGGAAGAAGTAAAAGCAAAAGTTGAAAAAATGAAATAATAAAAGCATTAAATGCTGATTAATGCCTCGCAATTGCGAGGCATTTTTTTTACAACAAATATTATTTTCATTTAAATTTATAAATTCCTTTTGTTGATAACTTATCAAAATTCTTACTTCAAAAAAACTTAAATTTGAAGTTCAAATAATTTCCAAATCCAAGTAATTAAACACCACATCAGACAACAATTCACTGATTTAGTGTTCCCTTATTTGACTTTTTTAGACTTATGTACCTAATATTCGATACCGAAACCACTGGATTGCCAAAGCGATGGGACGCCCCAATTACCGATACAGGAAATTGGCCGCGTTGCGTTCAAATTGCATGGCAGTTACACGATCATATGGGTAAGCTTATCGAACATCAGGATTATTTAATTAAACCAGAAGGATTCAATATTCCGTATGATGCCGAAAATGTACACGGAATTTCTACCGAATTAGCTGAAGCTGAAGGATTACCAATGGCTGAGGTACTTGAAAAATTCAATATTGCTTTAAACAAATCCAAATTCATCGTTGGTCAAAATTTAAAATTTGACATCAATATTATGGGTTGCGAATTCCATCGATTTGGAATTGAAAGCCCAATGAGTTCAATGCCCGTTTTGGATACTTGTACCGAAGTGACCGCCTCTTTATTGCAATTGCCGGGAGGTCGTGGAGGCAAATTTAAATTACCTACACTAACGGAATTGTACAGTTATTTATTCAATATCCCATTTGCGGAAGCGCATAACGCCACTGCCGATGTGGAAGCTACTACGCGATGTTTTTTCGAATTGATTCGAACAGAAATTTTTACCGAAAAAGAACTTCAAGTTGAAGGAGATTATTTTGATAAATTTAAAATTCATAATCCTGGAACAATTCAGCTTATCGGGTTAAGTCATATTAACTTAAAAGAAGCTTCTCAAAAAATAAAACAAAAGTTTGGAGAGCGACAAGCTAATCTAGTTTCTCAAGAGGAAATTGCTGAAAACAAACAAGTTTTAATTGATGCCGATTTCGTGCATTTGCATAATCATACCCAGTTTTCGGTATTGCAATCTACAATAAGTGTGGCCAAATTGGTTAAAGCAGCATCGGAAAATAAAATGCCTGCCGTTGCAATCACCGACCATGCAAATTTGATGGGAGCCTTCCATTTTGTTAGGGATATTTTATACCATAATAAAACCGCTAAAACTAAAAATGACGAGGCTGTTGCCAATGGTGATTCGCCAAGTGAAGTGATAATCAAGCCTATTGTGGGTTGTGAATTTTATGTTTGTGAAGATCACTTGGACAAAAGCAGAAAAGACAATGGATATCAAATCGTATTCCTTGCTAAAAACAAAAATGGATATCAAAATTTAACTAAGTTAACTTCAATTGCGAATACCGATGGTTTCTATTATGTTCCTAGAATAGATAAAAATCTAATTGAAAAATACAAAGAAGACCTAATCGTTTTAACGGGAAATTTAAATGGGGAAATCCCAAATAAAATTTTAAATATTGGAGAAAACCAAGCTGAAGAAGCTCTAATTTGGTGGAAACAACAATTTGGTTGCGACCTGTACATTGAAGTGATGCGTCACAATCAGGAAGATGAAAATCGCGTAAATGCTAGTTTAATAGCATTGGCAAAAAAGAATGATATTAAAATTGTTGCCACAAATAATACCTTCTATTTAGATAAAAACGATGCCAATGCACACGATATTTTGCTTTGTGTTCGGGATGGCGAAAAACAATCTACACCAATAGGACGTGGCCGTGGCTATAGATATGGAATGCCAAATCAAGAATATTATTTTAAATCTGGTGGGGAAATGAAAATGCTTTTCACGGATTTACCTGAGGCGATCTCAAACCTTTCAGAAGTAGTTTCTAAAATTGAAATTTACGATTTAGCTCGTGAAGTACTCTTGCCAAAATTCGAAATTCCACAAGAATTTTTAGTTACTGAAGATGATATTGATGGAGGAAAAAGAGGTGAAAATTCCTATTTAAAACATTTAACTTATTTAGGCGCAAAAAGAAGATATGCTGAAATTACCGAAGAAATTCAGGAACGCATCGATTTTGAGTTGCTTACAATTCAAAATTCAGGTTATCCAGGATATTTCTTAATAGTTCAAGATTTCATCGCTGAAGCTAGAAAAATGGACGTTTCTGTTGGTCCTGGGAGAGGATCTGCAGCGGGTTCTGTTGTTGCGTATTGCTTAGGTATTACCAATATTGATCCTTTGCTGTACAACCTCCTTTTTGAGCGTTTCCTTAACCCAGATCGTGTTTCATTACCCGATATAGATATCGATTTTGATGATGAAGGCCGAAGTCGAGTTATGGATTATGTAATTAAAAAATACGGTTCTAAACAGGTGGCTCAAATTATCACCTATGGAACAATGGCCGCAAAATCGGCTATTCGAGATACAGCTCGTGTTTTGGATTTACCGCTTTTTGAAGCTGATAAAATAGCAAAATTAATTCCTAATTTAATTCCGTCAAAATGGAGTTTGGCGCGTTTCTTAAAAGAAGCGGAGCCTGAAATAAAAAAAATTCTTCGACCTGAAGATTTTGAAAAAATTAAAGATTTAATTTCTATTTCTAAAGAAAATGATCTTTCTGGCGAAACCATTCAACAAGCACAAATATTAGAAGGTAATTTAAGAAATACCGGAATTCACGCTTGCGGAGTTATAATTACGCCAAGTGATATTACCAATTTTGTGCCTATTGCTACTGCAAAAGATTCCGATTTATATGTCACTCAATTTGACAACTCGGTTGTAGAAAGTGCTGGTTTATTAAAAATGGACTTCTTAGGATTAAAAACCCTAACGTTAATTAAAGACACTGTTAAATTAGTAAAATACAGATCTGGAATAGTTCTCGATCCCGATGCTTTCCCGATAGATGATGTGAAAACTTTTGAGCTTTTTCAGCGTGGTGAAACTATTGGAATCTTTCAATATGAATCTCCGGGAATGCAAAAGTACCTGAAGGAATTGAAACCAACCGTTTTCGGCGATTTGATTGCGATGAATGCACTTTATCGTCCAGGACCTATTGCTTATATTCCAAGTTTTATCCGAAGAAAAAACGGCGAAGAAACGATAGAATACGATCTTGATGCCTGCGAAGAATTACTGAAAGATACTTACGGAATTACTGTTTATCAGGAGCAAGTGATGCTTTTGTCACAAAAACTAGCTGACTTTTCTAAAGGGGACGCCGATGTTTTGCGTAAAGCTATGGGAAAAAAGCAAAAGGACGTTTTGGATAAAATGAAACCTAAATTCATAAGCCAAGCGGTTGCAAAAGGTCATGAAGAAGAAAAATTAGAAAAAATTTGGAAGGACTGGGAAGCATTTGCAGAATACGCATTTAATAAATCGCACTCCACTTGTTATGCTTGGATTGCTTATCAAACGGCCTATTTAAAAGCGAATTATCCAGCGGAATATATGGCAGCCGTTTTATCGAATAATATGAGCGATATTAAGCAAGTTTCCTTTTTTATGGAAGAATGTAAGCGCATGGGATTGCAGGTTTTAGGGCCTGATGTAAATGAGTCATTTTATAAATTTACAGTAAATGAAAATTACGCGGTGCGTTTTGGAATTGGAGCTGTAAAAGGGGTTGGTATGGGTGCTGTTCAAACAATTGTAGAAAACAGAAAAGAAAGTAAATACAAATCAATTTTCGATTTAACAAAGCGAATTGACTTGCGTGCAGCCAATAAAAAAGCACTTGAAAACTTAATTTTAGCAGGTGGTTTTGATTCCTTTAAAGGGGTTTCAAGGGCGCAGTATTTTCATGACGATGGGGATGGAATTACCTTTTATGAAAAAGCAATACGTTACGGATTGAAGTTCCAAGAAAATGAAAACTCATCGCAAGTGAGTTTGTTTGGCGAAACTAGCGAAGTTCAAATTGCCGAACCAGTTGTTCCTCCCTGTGAAGACTGGTCAACAATGGAAAAATTAGCCAAAGAAAAGGAAGTCGTTGGAATTTATCTTTCAGGACATCCGTTGGACGATTTTAAATACGAGATGAAATATTTTTGCAATTCGAAGTTGGAATTGCTGAAAGACCTGAATAGCCAAATCAATAAAAATTTAACATTTGGAGGAATTGTTTCCAATGTAAAACACCTTGTAAATAAATCAGGAAAAGGGTTTGGTTCCTTTGTATTAGAAGGTTATGACGAAAACCATGAATTTAGAATTTACGGCGAAGAGTACATGAAATACCGTCATTATTTGACACCGAACAGTTTTACTTTTATTAAATTAACGGTAAAAGAAGGTTGGCCTGACAAAGAAACGGGTAAAAGAAGAGATCCAATAATACAATTCATCGACTTTAAAATTCTTCAAGATATATTGGAGTTGTTTACCAAAAAACTGGTGATTCATATTAATATAAATGACCTGCAATCGGAATTTATTCATCAATTGAGCACCGTTTTTCAACAAAATAAAGGGGATAAATCGGTTGTTTTTGAGGTTTTAGAATTAGAAAAAATCAAAAAACAAATTGAAATACCACCTCAGATTCTTCCTGTATCCAATGATGTTATTGACGACGAAGTTTTTGACGAAGAAAATTCTCAAGAACCCGAAGTAGAATTAGTAACCGAAATTGAGGAAATAAAAGTCATTACAAAGTTAGAAATGCCAAGCCGTAAATTGAAAATAAATATTTCAAAAGAGTTGCTTTCGGAATTGGAGAAAATGCAAGTGAACTTTAAATTAAATTAATTCCACAAAAACCTAGCCCCGATAGAAGGGAAAATCCCGGGTTGTGGAGAGGAACGAACCACAACGCGGATTGGAATGATAGCGGGATTAGCTTCAAAAAAAAAGATATAAATTATAACAATACATTCATAATCAAAAGTAATTTTGTAATAGTGTTCAAATGGTATTTAATTATTAAATTTGCAATAGAAAATAAATTAACACATAGAAAATATGGCATTAGCAATAACAGATGCTACTTTTGACGAAGTAGTTTTGAAATCAGACAAACCAGTTATGGTCGATTTTTGGGCAGCATGGTGTGGGCCTTGTAGAATGGTTGGACCAATCATTGACGAAATCAGTGAAGAATTTGCGGGAAAAGCAGTAGTTGGAAAAGTAGATGTAGATGCAAACCAAGAATTTGCTGCAAAATACGGAGTACGAAATATTCCTACGGTTTTAGTTTTTAAAAATGGGGAAGTGGTTGCAAGACAAGTGGGTGTTGCGCCAAAGCAAACTTATGCAGATAGCTTGAATACTTTATTGTAAAATATTTAAGCGATATATTTTAAGGTTTGGCGAAAGTCAAACCTTTTTTATTTAAACCGAATTTATTTCAGTTTCTAAATTTTCAATCTTTCAATCTTTTAATTTTTAAATCGTTTAATCTTTTAATACATTTGAGGGATGAAAATTGAATCACAAATAGAGAAAATTTCTAGCTTTCAGCACCTTGAATTATTAGCCAATCAAGTGGTTGAAGGGTTTATTTCGGGAATGCATAAAAGTCCGTTTCATGGATTTTCTGCCGAGTTTGCGGAACATAAAGTGTACAACCCTGGCGAAACTACAAAGCACATCGATTGGAAACTTTTTGCAAAAACCGATCGACTTTATACAAAAAGATACGAGGAGGAAACCAATTTACGATGTCATTTAATTATTGACAATTCCTCGTCAATGCATTATCCAAAGTTGAAGGACAGTCAGTTATTTTATGAAAATAAAATTGGTTTTTCTGTTTTAGCTTCAGCTGTTTTAATGAATTTATTGAAGAAACAACGCGATGCCGTTGGGCTGAGTGTTTATTCTGATAGTTACGAATATTATGCGCCCGAGAAAGGAAGCGATCGCCACCACCGAATGATTTTAAACAAATTAGAATCACTATTGGAAAACAGCAAAACACCAAAAAGCACCGATACAATTTCCTTTTTACATCAAATTGCCGAAAAAATTCATCGCCGCTCCATGATTGTTTTATTTACTGATATGTTTCAAACTGGCGATGAGGAAGCATTATTTACAGCACTACAACATTTAAAACACAACAAACACAAAATCGTTTTGTTTCATGTAATTGATCAAAAAACCGAATTGAATTTTGATTTCGATGCCGCACCAAGAAAATTCATCGACCTTGAATCGGGGGAAGAAATTAATATTTTCGCAGATAATATTAAGGAAACCTACGAAAATCAGGTTTCAGATTATTTCAAAAAGGTAGCAATTACTTGTGCCCAGAATAAAATTAAGTATGTTCCCGTTTCTGTTGGAGCTAATTTTGAGAAAATCCTCACGACATACCTAGTTGAAAAACAAACCTTTGGGTGATATTGACCCTGAATATTAAAATTTTTCTCAAAAAACACTTGCTAGAGTCGAAATAGGTTGTATATTTGCCCTCGCAAACAAAGTTCGCTTAACTCCAATGAAAATAAAAGTTTAGTGAAGAAATAAAGCGCTGGTTTGGTAGTTCAGTTGGTTAGAATACATGCCTGTCACGCATGGGGTCGCGGGTTCGAGTCCCGTCCAGACCGCTTAAAATTGGGAAAAGTCACGTGTAACAACGTGACTTTTTTGCCCAAAAAAGGTTTTTAAGATTGTTGTGTTGTTTTGCTACGGCTTTGTAACCCGTAGCCCGGTTTAGTAGTTAGACCAATGAAAAGCTTTCCATTTATTCTGATTTTTTCAGAATTTAAGGATGGCTTTTTTGATTTAAAGGCGTTTGTATAATTATTTTAATATTTTAAACTTATAAACTTGTAAAATAAAGCACAATTCACTTACTTTGCAGCGTTCTTAAATGTACTGATTGTTATCACGAAAGCCCGAGGGATTAGACCCAATGAAAGCTTAGCAACCCTTTAATACTAAAGAAGGTGCTACATTCTATCACGCCACGCGTGAACAGATAACCTGAGAATTTCTCTCCCTTTCCATAACATTTTTTATTTTTTTGAACCGAATTTTTCGGCATTCTAATAATTCGTATTCCCGTTTTCGTTGCAATCTGCGGTAAAAACCGCAGGATTTTCACTACAACCGGGAGTATAGTTTTATTTAAAGGCCTCTCTATTAATATCAGTAAAAAAATAAATGAGTTCGATTTTACAAGAAATAAACAAACGAATACTAATTCTCGATGGAGCAATGGGAACCATGCTGCAACGCTATAATTTTTCCGAAGAAGATTTCAGAGGTGAACGTTTTGCAAATTTTCCACATTCCCTGAAAGGAAACAACGATTTGTTATCACTCACCCAACCGCAAGCAATAGCATCCATTCATGCTCAATATTTTGAAGCCGGTGCCGATATCGTAGAAACCAATACTTTCTCAGGTACAACAATCGGAATGACCGATTACCATTTGGAGGATTTAGTTTACGAACTCAATTTTGAATCTGCCAAAATTGCACGTGAAGTCGCTGATGAATTTACAACAAAAAACCCTGAAAAACCAAGATTCGTTGCTGGTTCAATCGGACCAACAAACAGAACGGTAAGCATGTCGCCGGATGTAAATGATCCAGGATTCAGAGCCGTAACGTTTGATGAATTAAGAATTGCCTATAAACAACAAGTTGAAGCGCTAATTGACGGCGGAGTAGATTTGCTTTTGGTAGAAACTATTTTTGACACCCTAAATGCAAAAGCGGCACTTTTTGCAATTGAAGAAGTAAAAGAAGAACGCAAAATAGATATTCCAATAATGGTTTCCGGAACAATTACTGATGCTTCTGGAAGAACACTTTCAGGGCAAACAGTGGAAGCATTTTTAATTTCAATTTCACATATTCCATTGTTGAGCGTTGGATTTAATTGTGCTTTAGGAGCGAAACAACTAAAACCCTATTTGAAGCAATTATCTCACAATACCTCTTTTAATATTTCGGCACATCCCAATGCAGGATTGCCAAACGCTTTCGGACAATACGACGAAACACCCGCCGAAATGCAAGCACAAATTAAAGAGTATTTAGACGAAAATTTAATCAATATAATTGGAGGATGTTGTGGTACTAATCCCGATCATATTAAATTAATTGCCGAGGTGGCGAAGGAGTATAAACCGAGGAAAGTTTAACAACTATCCTGCAAGGTTTTCATAACCTTGTAGGATAAAAAAATGAAAATGAGTTCAAACCTACAAGGTTATGAAAACCTTGCAGGATTAAAAAATGAATATGTCAGAAACAAAAAAATATTTAAAACTGTCAGGTTTGGAACCACTTATAGTGACTCCCGACACTAACTTCATTAACGTTGGTGAAAGAACAAATGTAACGGGTTCACGAAAATTTCTTCGATTAATTAAAGAAGAGAAATACGAAGAAGCGCTTTCTATTGCAAAAGAGCAGGTTGAAGGTGGGGCACAAATCATCGATGTCAATATGGACGAGGGAATGCTTGATGGTGTTTACGCAATGACCAAATTTCTGAATTTAATCGCCGCCGAACCCGACATTTCCCGTGTTCCTTTGATGATTGACAGTTCAAAATGGGAAATTATAGAAGCCGGTTTGAAGGTGGCGCAAGGGAAAAGTGTGGTCAATTCAATTTCTCTCAAAGAAGGCGAAGAACGGTTTATTCATCATGCCAAATTAATTAAAAAATACGGTGCTGCAGTGATAATCATGGCCTTCGACGAAGTCGGACAAGCCGATACTTATGAAAGGCGAATCGAAATTTGTAAAAGATCTTACGATATTTTAGTTAATGAAGTTGGTTTTCCACCCCAAGACATCATATTTGATCCTAATATTTTTCCTGTTGCTACAGGAATGGACGAACACAAATTGAATGCGCTAGATTTCTTTAGAGCAACTAAATGGATTAATGAAAATTTACCTCATGCACATGTAAGTGGAGGAGTTAGTAACGTTTCATTCTCTTTCAGAGGAAACGATACCGTTCGTGAGGCCATGCATTCAGTGTTTTTATATCATGCAATTAATCATGGTATGACCATGGGAATTGTAAACCCAGAAATGCTAACTATTTATGATGAAATCCCAAAAGATTTATTAGAACATGTTGAAGATGTACTTTTAAATAGAAGAGAAGATGCCACTGAAAGATTACTGGATTTTGCCGAAAATGTAAAAGGAGATTCCAAGAATAATGAAAAAGCAGTTCAAGAATGGCGCTCGGGTTCTATTCAAGAGCGATTAACACATTCATTAGTTAAAGGGATAGATGAATTTATCGACCAAGATATTGAAGAAGCCAGACTCGCCGCTTCCAAACCAATAGATGTTATTGAAATCAATTTAATGGCTGGAATGAATGTTGTTGGGGATTTGTTCGGAAGCGGGAAAATGTTCTTGCCACAAGTTGTAAAATCAGCACGTGTAATGAAAAAAGCAGTTGCGTATTTACTTCCTTACATCGAAGCAAGCAAACAAGTTGGTGACAAGCAAGGGGCCGGCAAAATCTTAATGGCAACAGTAAAAGGCGATGTTCATGACATTGGAAAAAATATAGTTTCGGTAGTTTTAGGTTGTAATAATTATGAAATTATCGATTTAGGGGTAATGGTTGCGCCTGAAAAAATTATCGCTGCTGCAATTGAACACAACGTTGATATTATTGGGTTAAGCGGATTGATCACGCCATCATTGGATGAAATGGTTTATTTGGCTAAAGAATTGGAGAGGTTAAATGTGAAAATCCCAATTATGATTGGGGGAGCAACCACTTCACGAGCGCATACTGCTGTTAAAATTGCACCTCAATATTCAAGCACTGTGGTTCATGTTAATGATGCTTCAAGAGCGGTTACTGTGGCAGGAAATTTATTGAACGAGGATACTAATTTAAAATACACTTCTGAAATTCGCTCAGAATATGACGAACTGCGAGAAGGTTATTTGAATAGAAGTCGAGATAAAAATTTTCTAACTATCGAACAAGCTCGTGCTAATAAATTAAAATTAGATTGGGATAATTTTACGCCTGTAAAACCAAATTTTATTGGAACAAAAACCATAGAGGTAGATTTAGATGATTTAATTCCTTACATTGATTGGACTCCGTTTTTTAGAACTTGGGAATTGTTCGGAAAATATCCAGCTATTTTAACAGATGAAGTAGTAGGCGAACAAGCAACTTCTGTTTTTGCAGATGCACAAGAAATGTTGAAAGTAATTTTGAATGAAAAGAAATTATCTGCTAAAGGGATTTATGGAATTTTTCCTGCGAATCAAATTAACGACGATGACATTTTGGTTCAACCAACAACCAACAACCAACAACCAATAGCTTTTCTAACATTACGTCAGCAATCTCAAAAAACTGCTGGAGCACCAAATATTTCATTAGCTGATTTTATTGCACCGAAAGATTCTGGTAAAACAGATTATATTGGAGCATTCTGTGTTACAACCGGTTTTGGAGTTGATGAATGGGCTGCGGAATTTGAAACAAAATTAGACGACTATAATTCAATTATGGTAAAAGCACTTGCGGATCGATTGGCGGAGGCTTTTGCGGAATATTTGCATGAAAAAGTGAGAAAAGACATTTGGGGCTACGCTAAAGAGGAGGTTTTATCACCGGATGATTTAATAGACGAAAAGTATAAAGGAATTCGACCAGCGCCAGGTTATCCAGCTTGTCCGGACCATTTGGAGAAACCTACCATTTGGAAATTACTAGATGTAGAACAAGAAATTGGAGTTAAACTTACCGAAAGTATGGCCATGTGGCCTGCTTCATCCGTATCTGGATATTATTTTGGAAATCCTGAAAGTAAGTATTTTGGACTCGGAAAAATTAAAGAAGATCAAGTTATAGATTATTCAAAACGTAGAAACATTTCAACAGAAGTAGCAATAAAATGGTTAAATCCAACAATTGCTGATTAAATAATAATACAAATGAAAGTAACAAAACACATCGAAAAAGCGAAAGGGAATACATTATTTTCTTTTGAAATTATACCGCCTCAAAAAGGGAAAAGCATTCAAGAATTGTATGACAATATCGACCCATTAATGGAATTTAATCCGCCATTTATTGATGTAACAACTTCTCGTGAAGAGTTTGTTTATATCGATAAAGGAAACGGATTATTAGATAAAAAGCTAACAAGAATGCGGCCTGGAACTCTTGGAATTTGTGCTTCCATAAAACATAAATACGATGTAGATACCATTCCGCATGTACTTTGTGGTGGTTTTACTAAAGAAGAAACAGAATATTTATTGGTGGATTGTCACTATTTAGGAATCGATAATGTAATGGCATTAAGAGGCGATGCGATGAAAGAAGAGAAATATTTTATGCCTAAAAATGGCGGTAATAATTACGCGGTAGATTTAGTAAAACAAATTAAACAATTAAATGACGGTAAATATTTACATGATTTAATTGATGTTGATAATAAAGCAGATTTTTGTATAGGTGTGGCCGGTTATCCTGAGAAACACTTGGAATCACCATCACTACAATCGGATTTAAAAAGACTAAAAGAAAAAGTAGATGCTGGCGCCGATTATGTGGTTACCCAAATGTTTTTTGATAATTCTAAATACTTCGAATTTGTAGAAAAAGCAAGAGCAATTGGAATTACAATACCAATTATCCCAGGAATTAAACCAATTGCCGTAAAGAAACACATGCAGCTTTTGCCACAAGTTTTCCGAGTAGATTTGCCAGAAGATTTAATTAGCGCTATTGAAAAAAGCACTTCTGCGGCTGAGGTAAAAGCGGTAGGTATTGAATGGGCAATCCAACAATCATTAGAATTAAAACAAGCTGGAGTTCCTGTTTTGCATTATTATTCTATGGGAAAATCAGAAAACATTCGACAAATTGCTAAAGCAGTATTTTAGAAAATTATTTTTTAGTAATTTCCCTAAAAATGGCTTCTAAATTTTTATTCTTTTGATTCAATTGAAGGGTTTTTAAACCATTTTCATTTGCAAAATCAAAAACGACTGGACGCATATCGGTTTCAGAAATAAATGTCAATTCCCAGACCATATCGTGAACATTTTTATAGGATCTTAAGTGAGGAATTTTTGCAATAGCTTGCTCTTCGATTTTAAGATCAAATTCAACTTCGATAACTTGTTCTTTGTCGGAAGAAATCAGTTTGTCTAATTTTTTATCAGTTACAATTTTACCATTATTGATAATAATTACCCGATCGCAAATTGCCTCAACCTCTTGCATAATGTGTGTTGACAAGAATACCGTTTTATCTCTACCAACGTTCTTAATCACATTTCTTATTTCAACCAACTGATTTGGATCTAAACCTGTGGTAGGTTCATCTAATATTAAAACATCAGGATTGTGTAAAAGCGCATTGGCTAAACCCACTCTTTGACGATATCCTTTGGACAATTGCCCAATTTTTTTATGACTTTCAGAGGTTAATCCTGTTAATTCAATAACGTCATTAATTCTTGATTTTTCTACTTTAAAAACATCGGCATTGAAAGCCAAATATTCTCTAACATACAAATCTAAATACAATGGATTGTGCTCAGGCAAATAACCTACAGACAATTGAACTGATTTTTGATGAGAATTTACATCAAATCCGTTTACGGCTGCACTACCTTCATCTGAAGTGATATAGGTAGTTAATATTTTCATTAATGTTGATTTTCCAGCACCATTCGGACCTAAAAAACCTACAATTTCTCCTTTTTTAACAGAGAATGAAACGGCGTCCAGGGCTTTCTGATCACCATAACTTTTAGAAATATTTACAACTTCAATTGACATATTATTTATTTTTAACAAAAGTAAGCAGAATAATTAGGTTTTCCATAATCATTTCTAAAATGCCGAATCATTATTTATTTAGGTAACGAACAAAATCTAAAATTGTTGTAAATAATAAGCAAACAAAAAGGAAATTCAAGATAATTGTAATAATTTTGTAGAGTATTTAAATAGCGCAATCCAAAGAATGAATAACATGGTTAACAATAAAGAAATGAGAAAGTGGTTAGACGATTTTAACTTGCCACATCCATTAATGATTGCGGGGCCTTGTAGCGCAGAAACGGAAGAGCAGGTTTTAAAAATTGCACACGAATTGAAAAATTCTGATGTTACTATTTTTAGAGCAGGAATTTGGAAACCGAGAACTCGCCCTGGGGGATTTGAGGGTGTGGGTGAAATTGGGTTGAAATGGTTGCAAAAAGCAAAAGCAGCAACCGGTTTGATGATGGCAATTGAAGTTGCGAATGCTGCTCATGTTAAGTTAGCTTTAGATCATGATATCGATGTACTTTGGATAGGAGCTAGAACAACAGTAAATACTTTTGCAGTTCAAGAAATTGCGGACGCATTAAAAAACACCGACAAAATTGTATTGGTTAAAAACCCAGTAAATCCTGATTTGGGTTTATGGATTGGTGGTGTAGAGCGATTATATAATGCTGGAATTAAAAAATTAGGTGTGATTCACAGAGGTTTTTCAACCTATGAAAAAACAAAATATAGAAATATTCCCGAGTGGCAAATTGCTATCGATTTACAAAGTAAATTCCCTGATTTACCTCTAATTTGCGATCCTTCGCACATTACCGGTAAAAGAGCGATGATAAAAGAGGTTTCTCAACAAGCGATGGATTTAAATTATGATGGTTTGATGATTGAAACGCATAATGACCCAGAAAACGCTTGGAGTGATGCCGATCAACAAGTAACGCCTCAAGCTTTAAAGCAAATAATTCAAGAATTAGTAATTAGAAAAGCAACATTTGAAGAGGATTTCAATATTGACATTGAAAAGTTGAGAACAAAAATTGACATCACCGATTCTAAAATATTGGAATTATTAGGAAATAGAATGAAGGTTGCAGAAGAAATTGGTGCAATAAAAAAGGCAAAAAATGTTTCTGTTTTACAAAATAAAAGATGGGCAGAAATTTTAGAAAAAATGGTCGCTGACGGAGAAGAAAAAGGATTAAGTGAGGAGTTTATTTTAAAATTATTTAAAGCGATACATCAAGAAAGCATTAGTCATCAAGAAAAAATAATGAATCATTCTTCCAATTAACTTTATCTTTGCCTCATGACAGGACTTGTATATAAATCTACTGGAAGTTGGTACACTGTAAAATCTGAAAATGGTGATTTTATTGAATGCCGTATGAAAGGAAAATTCCGAATCAAAGGCATTAAAAGTACCAATCCAATTGCCGTTGGCGATTGGGTAGATTATGAACTTGAAGAAACATCCGATTCTGTTACAGGTACGATTCACAATATTCATGAAAGGAAGAATTATATAGTTCGAAAATCAGTGAATTTATCCCATCAAATGCACATTATCGCCTCCAATATTGATCGTGTTTTTCTTTTAATTACTATTAATAATCCTCCTACGACAACTAGTTTTATTGATCGTTTTTTGGTAACTGCTGAAGCTTATGGAATTGAAACGGTTTTAGTTTTTAATAAAATCGATACGTTGGATGAAGCGACTTTAGACGAACAATTGTACTTACAACACATCTATCAAGAAATTGGTTACCAATGTTTGCGGGTTTCCTCAACAGAAATGAAAGGAATAGAGGTATTAAAAGAACTAATGATTGGGAAAGTAAGTATGTTTTCAGGACATTCAGGGGTAGGAAAATCTACATTGGTAAATGCACTTGAACCTAATTTACAATTAAAAACAAAAGTTATTTCCGAGCAAAGCATGCAGGGACAACATACCACAACATTTGCCGAAATGTACGATTTAAGTTTCGATGCTAGAATTATTGACACCCCAGGAATTAAAGGATTTGGGATTGTAGATATGGGAAAAGAAGAAATTAGCGGTTATTTCCCGGAGTTTTTTAAGTTAAAAGACCAATGTAAATTCAATAATTGTTTGCACAAAGACGAACCACATTGTGCCATTAAAAAAGGCCTTGAAAACGATCAAATTTCATGGTCTCGATATAAAAGTTACCTTAGAATTTTAGAAGGTGATGACGAACATTATCGTACTGATATTTATGATGAGGATCGAAAAGCTAGTGATGAAACCCGAAATAAGTAATTAATTTGAAAGTAGTAATTCAGAGAGTATCTTCCGCTTCGGTAACTATTGAAATCGAAATTGTAGCTAATATTCAAAGGGGTTTATTGGTATTGGTTGGTATTGAAGACGATGATTCCCAAGAAGACATCAATTGGCTTAGCCAAAAAATAATTAATCTTCGAATTTTTGGCGATGCTAATGAAGTCATGAACTTATCTGTGAAAGACATTCAAGGAGAAATTATTATTGTTAGTCAATTTACATTACAAGCAAGTACTAAAAAGGGAAATCGCCCATCTTATATAAAAGCTTCAAAACCAGAAACAGCAATTCCGTTGTATGAAAAATTCATTCAGCAAATGGAATTGGAGCTTGGAAAGAAAATTCAAACGGGAAAATTTGGTGCAGATATGAAAGTAGAATTGGTAAACGATGGCCCCGTAACCATAATTATTGACAGTAAAAACAAATCATAATTGGTATACATATTTTGTTTATATTTGGATTTTATAAACTCTTTTTCAGCCAAATTTTGAAACAAAACCTTATAATTCTGCTAGTTACATTTTTTACATTTGCTGCAGCAGCCCAAAAGATAAAATTTCCAGTAATCCAAATAGCAGATAGTTTGTCAACCAATTCAAATGCTGTTGTTCGTTTAAATCATCAAGAAATTTCAATCTCTTCTCAAAGAAAAATGATTGTTACTACCAATAGAGTTGTAACCGTTTTTAATAAAAATGGATTGAGTGCAGTTGGCGCAATTACTGGTTATGACAAATCTAGATCATTAAATGCTATTGAAGCAATAATTTATGATGCCTTTGGAAATGAAATTAAGAAAGTTAGAAAAAAAGACTTCATTGATGAAAGTGCAGTAAGTGGCGGAACCCTTTTTTCGGATAGCCGAGTTGTTTACTTAGATTACACTCCAATTAATTATCCATTTACGGTTAATTTTACCTGTGAAATTCAAACATCAAATACAGCTTTAATACCAAAGTGGATTCCAATTACCGATTATTACGTTAGTATTGAAAAAAGCTCCTTAAATGTTACCTATCCTAATGACTTAGGTTTTAAAAAGAAAGAGTTTAATTTAGATAAATTTAATGTTAAAAAAACTTTAGATACTTCAACACAATTGTCCTATGTTGTTGAAGGTGTAATTGCTCAAAAACCGGAAGAATTAAGCCCCGATTTTATTAAAATTTACCCAAGAGTAATGTTGAGCTTAGAGTCATTTAATTTAGAAGGAGTTGATGGTACAGCCAAAAATTGGAAAGAATACGGTCAGTGGTTTTCTGATAAAATTTTAAAAGGAACTTCCGAATTGTCTGATGAAACTATTACAAAAATTAAATTGTTAGTGGGAACTGAAAAAGATCCGATAAAAAAAGCAAAAATAGTTTACCAATACCTTCAAAACAAATCAAGATACATCAGCGTACAAGTTGGAATAGGTGGGTTTAAACCAATGCTAGCAAGTGATGTTGATCGATTGAGTTATGGTGATTGTAAAGCTTTATCGAATTACACTAGGGCACTATTAAACGCAGTTGATGTTCCGGCCTATTATACAGAATTATATGGAGATCAGGATAAAATCGATATTGAATCCGATTTTTTTTCCGTTCAAGGAAATCACGTTATTTTGGCTATTCCAAATCAAAGCGAGTATGTTTTTTTAGAATGTACAAGCCAAGACAATCCATTCGGATATCAGGCTAATTTTACTGATGATCGAAACGTAGTAGTTATTAAACCTGAAGGTGGTGAAATTGTTCGCACTAAAAATTATGATGAAAATGCCAATTCACAATTCAGCAAGGGCAACTATTCCATTTCTGAAACTGGTGATTTTGAAGGGGAAATTTCAATTGTTTCTGAAGGTACTCAATATGGAAAAAAGTACCAAATTGAGAAACTACCACCCAATGAAAAAGAGAGAAATTATAAAAGTTATTGGAGTAATATTAATAATTTAGTCATCAATAGTAATACTTTTATAAACGACAAAGAAAAGATTTCATTTACAGAAAACCTTAAAATTAGTGCCGTAAATTATGGTGCTATTTCTCAAAATAAAATTTTATTTGTAGTAAATGCTTTCAACCAATATTCCGGTAATCTTAAAAAAACTAGGAGCCGACGCAACCCATTTGAAATTGAAAGAGGTTTTATAGACAATGATGAAATTGCGATCAGTTTACCTGCTGGTTTTTTAATTGAAGCAATGCCAGAAAACACCGAAATAAGTAATAAATTCGGTATTTATAAAACGGAAATAATAAAAAAAGACGGTCTGAATCTAGTCTTTAAACGTAAACTGCTTTTGAAAAAAGGGATTTATCCAAAAGAGGATTTCGAAGAATTTAGGTTGTTTATCGAAAAAGTAAGAAGGGCTGACAATTCTAAAATAGTAATAGCTAAAATTTAAATCAAAGAAAATGAAAAATAAAATAATACTTACCATTGTATTTTTATTAATAAATACTATTGCTTTTTCCCAGAAAAAATTCGAATTGGGTAAGGTAACAATTGAAGAATTGAAAGAAAAAGCACATCCTGTAGATACTTCGGCAGTAGCTGCAGTTCTATTTCAAGTTGGAAGAACCTATTTTGAATATTCCGAATTAAATGGTTTTGGGATGGTTACCGAAATTGATACTAAAATAAAAATATACAAAAAAGAAGGATACGGCAATGCTTCTCATTCTTACAATTATTATACTGGAGGATCGCCATCTGAAACCGTTACTTTTTCAAAAGCGATTACCTACAATTTAGTTGATGGTAAAATTCAAAAAGCGAAATTAAAAAGCGAAGGAGAGTTTACGGAGAACCGATCTAAAAACTATTTTAGAAAAAAAATCACACTTCCAGATGTAAAAGTAGGTTCCATTCTAGAATTTAAGGTCGTGATTCGTTCACCCTATTTTTCAACTTTGCCAGAGTGGTATTTCCAAAGAGACATTCCTGTAAATTACTCAGAATTTTTAGCATGTATTCCTGAATATTATGTCTACAATGTTAGAAACAAAGGGTATGTTCCAATTACATCTTCGGTAGAAAGCAAAAATAGAACGATCACTCTAACGGATAAAACCAGAGCCACAGGCACTTCAACGGATCCTACTAAATTTGACTATGAAAAAATAGATTACATAGAAACACAAACTAAATATATAGCCGAGAATGTGCCTGCAATTAAGGAAGAGGCTTTTGTTAATAATATTGATAATTATACCTCTTCTGTAATTCATGAACTTTCTGGAAAAAGAATGCCGCAAAGCAGTTTTGAGAATTTTGCATCCGACTGGGAAGGTGTTGTGAGAAAAATTTATATGGCTGAGAACTTTGGACCTGAAGTTGATAAAACTGGGTATTTTGAAAAGGATCTCGACATAATTTTAAGTGGATTAGTTTCTAATGAAGAAAAAATTGGAGCTATTTTCAACTTTGTAAAATCAAGGATGAATTGGAATAATAATAACAGTTATTATTGTGATGAAGGAGTTAGAAGAGCCTATATCGATAAAACTGGAAATGTTGCCGAAATTAATTTGATGCTTGTGTCCATGTTGCGTTATGCGGGAATTGAAGCTAATCCTGTATTGTTGAGCACTCGTTCAAACGGGATAACGGTTTATCCATCTCGAACGGCTTTTAACTACGTAATTGCAGGGGTTGAATACAATAATAGCTTAATTCTTTTGGACGCCACCCACAAAAATACTTTGCCTAATATTTTGCCTTTTAATGCTTTGAATTGGATCGGAAGAATGATAAGAAGAGATGGAACATCAACAGAAGTTGATTTAATGCCAAAGAACAATTCTAAAGACGTAATTAATATGATGCTAACTATTGAAAAAGATGGTACAATGACAGGGAAAATTAGAGAAAATTATTTCGATTACAATGCGTATTCGTTTAGAGAAAGGTTCAATTCTTTAAGTAAAGAAAGTTATTTGGAAAAACTTGAAAAAAAATATCCTGGAATTGAAATTGGCGATTATGAAGTGCTTAATAAAACGGATTTATCAAAACCAGTAGTGGAAAACTATACTTTTTCTCATAACAATTCAATTGAAGTTATAGGTGATAAAATGTACTTTTCTCCAGTATTCTTTTTAGCAGAAACTAAAAATATTTTTACTCAAGAAAAGAGAGAATACCCTGTAGATTTTATTTTTCCAAATCAGGATAAATACAATATTAGTTTTACAATTCCTGATGGATATGCCGTAGAAACTGTTCCGCAATCAAAATCTGTTGCCATGATTGATGGAATTTGTAATTTTACTTACCTAGTTTCCAATACTGAAAATAAATTTCAAATTGTCTATACTTTAGACATTAACGAAGCAATTATTAGTCCTGAATACTATGATGTATTAAAAAATTTCTTCAAAGAAATAGTAGATAAGCACAGTGAGAAAATTGTTTTAAAGAAGATTTAATTTGCTAATAAAATTTAAGTGATATGAACCTTAAAAACTCCCAATTAGAAGTTGATAATTGGATCAAAGAACACGGTGTTCGTTACTTTAATGAACTTACCAATATGGCCCAACTTACAGAAGAAGTAGGAGAAGTAGCTCGAATTATTGCTCGCCGTTATGGAGAACAATCGGAAAAAGAGTCCGATAAAAATAAAGACCTTGGTGAAGAACTTGCCGATGTTGTTTTTGTTGTTCTTTGTCTTGCAAATCAAACAGGAATTGACCTTCAAGCTGCTTTTGATAAAAAAATGGATCTAAAATCTATTCGAGATAAAGACCGTCATCATGACAATGAAAAATTGAAATAATGAAAGTAAGGCTATCGGCAAAGAAGATAAACCCAAAATCTCGAATTACTATCTCTGGTTCCAAATCGGAAACCAACAGATTGTTATTGCTAAAAGCTCTTTATCCAAATATCGTTATAGAAAATGCCTCTAATTCTGATGATTCAGAAGTTATGAACTCGGCGTTGACCTCCAACAACCAAACAATAGATGTTCAACACGCAGGAACTGCAATGCGTTTTTTAACTGCTTATTTTGCATCACAAGAAGGAAAAACGATAAAATTAACGGGTTCCTCAAGAATGAAAGAGCGACCAATAAAAATTTTAGTTGACGCTTTAAAACAACTTGGAGCAACAATCGAATACCTTGAAAAAGAAGGATTTCCTCCAATAAAAATCACAGGGCAAAAACTTACCGTTTCTAAAATTTCGCTTCAAGCAAATGTGAGTAGCCAATACATTTCAGCACTTTTGTTAATCGCGCCAAGTCTCCAAAACGGAATGGAATTGAAATTAATTGGAGAAATCACCTCTTTTTCCTATATTAAAATGACATTGGAATTACTTCAAGAAATTGGAGTTGAAACCTCATTTATAGATAAAACAATTGTCGTAAAACCCAAAACTCAAAACCCAACACAAAAAACAATTGTTGTAGAATCCGATTGGAGTTCAGCATCTTATTTGTATTCAATAATTGCACTTTCAGAGGTGGGTACGCAAATTGAACTATCTAGTTTTAAAGAAAATAGTTTGCAAGGCGATGCTGTTTTAGCAAAAAATTATCAGCAAATGGGAGTTGAAACCCATTATAAAAAAGGAAATATCACCCTTATTAAAAATTCAAAAATCATCAATCAAAATATAAATCTAAACTTAAATAGCGCTCCCGATATCGCACAAACAATTGCTGTAACTGCTTTTGGATTAGGAATTTCCTGTGAATTAACAGGATTACAAACCCTAAAAATCAAGGAAACGGATCGTTTAGAAGCACTTCAAAATGAACTTTCGAAATTGGGTGCAATAATTTCAATATCTAATGATAGCTTGAAAATAGAATCTTCAAAATCAATTAATTCAAATCAGAAAATAGCAACCTATAATGATCATAGAATGGCAATGGCATTTGCACCTTTAGCATTAAAAACAACTTTAAATATTGAAAATGCAGCCGTTGTGTCAAAATCATATCCAAATTTTTGGAATGATTTAGGAAAAATAGGATTCGAGATTTCAGAATATTAATCTGAAACTTCTTAGAGTATCTGCGCCCTTGCATCTCATTTCAAAAATAAACTCCAAAACACTTGACAACGCCTGTCTCACAATCGTATATTTGCACACGATTTTGAATTAATCTCAAAATCCATAACTTATAATTTATTCTAAATGAAATTATCACATTTTCAATTCAATTTACCTAAAGAACTATTAGCTGAATTTCCAGCAGAAAACAGAGATGAATCTCGATTAATGGTTATCAACCGTGAAAAGAAAACCATTGAGCATAAAATGTTCAAAGATGTTATCGATTATTTTGATGATGGAGATGTAATGATTCTTAATAACACTAAAGTTTTTCCAGCCCGTTTGTACGGAAATAAAGAAAAAACAGGAGCGAGAATTGAGGTTTTCTTGTTAAGAGAATTGAATGCTGAGCAACGCCTTTGGGACGTTTTAGTTGATCCAGCGCGTAAAATCAGAATTGGAAATAAATTGTATTTTGGTGATGATGATTTACTTGTTGCTGAGGTAATCGACAACACCACTTCTCGCGGAAGAACATTGCGTTTCCTTTTTGATGGGCCTTATGATGAATTCCGAAAAAAATTGACTGAATTAGGAGAAACTCCAATCCCAAAATATATTAACAGAGAAGTAACTCCAGAAGATGCGGATCGTTATCAAACAATTTATGCTAAAGAAGAAGGTGCTGTAGCTGCTCCAACTGCAGGATTACACTTTTCGAAACACCTTTTGAAAAAGTTAGAAATCAAAGGAGTTGGATTTGCTGAAGTAACTTTACACGTTGGTTTAGGGACTTTTAATCCAGTAGAAGTAGAAGATTTATCGAAACATAAAATGGATTCTGAGGAACTAAAAATATCTCAAGAGGCTTGTGATATTGTGAATGCTGCTAAACTTGGTAAAAAACGTATTTGCGCTGTAGGAACTACTTCAATGCGTGCAATTGAAAGCTCTGTTTCTTCACAAAGAACATTAAATCCATTTGATGGTTGGACAAATAAGTTTATTTTCCCTCCACACGATTTTAGTATCGCAAATTGTATGATTACCAATTTTCATACTCCTAAATCAACTTTATTAATGATGATTTCAGCTTTTTGTGGTCACGATTTAATGAAAGAAGCCTATGAAATTGCGGTAAAAGAAAATTATAGATTTTATTCTTATGGAGATGCTATGTTAATCATCTAATTAAAATTGATACCTATTTAAAATCTCGTCTGAAAAGTCGAGATTTTTTTTGTTTACACAAAATTAATTCTGATTTTTTAAATTCATAGGTGCTATATTTTTTCTATTTTTACAACTATAAAAAATGAATTTATGACATTCCAAAATACACTTGAATTTGCTAAAGAACTTGACTCTCAAGACCATTTAAAAGAATATAGAAAAGAGTTTTATTTTCCTAAAGTTAATGGTAAGCAGGCAATATATTTTACAGGTAATTCTCTCGGATTGCTTTCCACTCGAGCCAAAAAATATGTGGATGATATTATGAACGATTGGCAAAATCTAGCTGTTGAAGGATATTTTTATGCTGAAAAACCTTGGTTGGATTACCACGAGCGATTTGCTAAACCATTAAGTAATATTGTTGGCGCTTTGCCTTCTGAAGTTACAGTTATGAATACCTTGACGGTGAATCTTCATTTGTTAATGGTGTCATTTTATAAACCACAACCTAAAAAATTTAAAATTCTTTGTGAAGCCAAAGCGTTTCCAAGTGACCAATATATGATGCAAAGCCAAGTGCAATTTCATGGTTATAATCCTGATGATGCAATTGTGGAAATTCACCGTAGAGAAGGAGAACACAATCTTCGATTAGAAGATATTTTAGCTAAGATTGAAGAGATCGATGACGAATTGGCTTTGGTATTAATAGGTGGCTTAAACTATTACACCGGGCAGGTTTTTGATATGAAAAAAATCACAGAAGCTGGACATAAAGTAGGTGCTTTTGTTGGCTGGGATTTAGCCCATGCCGCAGGAAACATCAAATTAGAATTACACGATTGGGATGTGGATTTCGCTTGCTGGTGTAGCTATAAATACATGAATTCCGGACCAGGAAATGCTTCCGGGTGTTTTATTCATGAAAAACATCATAACAATATGAATCTTAACAGATTTGCTGGTTGGTGGGGTCATAATAAAGAAAGACGTTTTAAAATGGAACCTAAATTTGATCCTGTACGCGGTGCAAATGGATGGCAAGTTAGTTGTTTACCTGTACTTTCTCTTGCGCCTTATTTAGCATCGGTAGAAATGTTTGATGAGATTGGTATGGACGCCATTATTGAGAAAAGAAACAAAATCACCTCTTATTTAGAATTTATCATACTAGAAATTTCCAAGGAGGTAAAAGGGTCTTTTGAGATAATTACACCCGCAGATCCTAGTCAACGTGGAAGTCAGTTGTCAGTATTGTTGCATGGAGAAGGAAGATCACTTTTTGATTATTTAATGTCAAATGGTGTTATTGTTGATTGGAGAGAGCCAAACGTAATCCGATTTGCACCAGCACCATTGTATTGTTCTTTTGAAGACATGTATGAGTTTGGTCAAATATTAAAACGAGGGATTTTAAAATAAACAGAAACTTCAGTTGAAAGTTATTTCACAAAGCGCTAAAAGAATACACAAAGACTAATGAAATTTAAATTAATTTAGTGAATCTTTGGGTACCTTTGTTTAACTTAGCGAAATAGCTTTTTGAAAAGCGCTCAAAGACCACTCAAACATTAATTTAAACCAACCATGTTTTTTAGATATCTAATAGTTTCTTTAGTTCTTTTTAGCTGTCATATATCAATGGCACAAGACACTACGAAAACTATAGAGGAAACTAAAAAATACAGCAAAATTGAGGTGTATTCTAATAAGCATAAATTCACTAAATTTATTTACAAACTTATCTTTGAACCTATTTACAAACCAGAAACAAAAAAAAATACGTTCAATAAAGTTAGAAAGACAAATTTTGCTACGTACGAAGGTAAAATAATCCGAAATATTAACATAAATACCTTCGATCCATTTGGTTATTCAGCAAATGATAGCACAGAAACACCTAAAAATTTTTTTTTAAGAGCAGGAAATTCACTTCATATAAAAACCAAAAAATTAGCTATCAAAAATTTACTATTAATGAGGGAAAACGAACCCTTAGACTCCTTATTGGTAAAAGAATCTGCACGTTTAATCAGAAGCCAATGGTATGTGAGTGAATTGGCTTTAAATACACGATTGGTTTCTAAAGATTCTGTTGATATCTCTATTCGAATATTGGATTCATGGAGTGCGCTTCCCGAGTTAGACCTTACCAATACTCAATCAACATTTATATTAAGTGAAAAGAACTTTTTTGGACTTGGACATGAATTTTCTAATTCCTATTCCAAAAATTTTGTGGGAGTTCACGACGGTTATAGTGGAAGTTATATCATACCAAATATTAGAAATACATTTATAAAAACAACACTAGCATATTCAATTGATTTTAATCAAAATTATACCAAAATGCTTAGCGTTGAAAGGCCTTTTTATTCTACGTTTACAAAATGGGCTGGGGGATTTTCCTTGAGTCAAGTTTATGGAAGTCAATTAACTTTTACACCCGCTCAAACTCAAGAGCTTCAGCGTTATAAAGCCAATTATCGCGATTATTGGGCGGGACATTCTGTAAGACTATTCAAAGGAAATTCTGAATACGAACGCAGTACTAATTTCTTCACAACGGCACGGTTTTTCAATAAAAATTTTATTGAAAGCCCGATAATTATCAATGACATTCTAGGGACTTTCACTAATGAAAAATTATATATTGCAAGTATTGGAATTGCTTCAAGAAAGTTTATTCAGGATAAATATATTTTCAATTTTAATATTGTTGAAGATATTGCTTCTGGTTTTATTTACACTTTAACGGCTGGATTTCAGAATAAAAATAAAATCAATAGAACTTATATTGGAGGAAAAGCTTCATTTGGAAACTTCTTCAATTTTGGATACTTAGGAACTAACTTTGAGTATGGAACTTATTTTAATAATGGAACAATTGAAGAAAGTGCAGCAGTTTTTAAAGCCATTTATTTTACTGAATTGAAAGAAATTGGCAGTTGGAAATTACGGCAATTCGTAAATCCAGAAGTGGTTATTGGGATGAACAGGCCCAACGTACTTTCAGATAGAATTACACTTAATGGCGACTCAGGAATTAATGGTTTCAACAGCCAATCTCTATTTGGAACTAAAAAATTATTAATCAGTTTTCAAACGCAAGGATATTCTCCTTGGAGAGTTACAGGATTTCGTTTGAATCCCTATTTTAGATACACAATGGGATTAATTGGCGATGATAATCAAAAAATATTTTCTAGTAAAGTATACTCACAAATAGGAGTGGGAGTAATCATTAGTAATGATTATTTGGTATTCAAATCCTTTCAATTCTCATTTTCTTATTATCCCAATTTACCACTTGATGGTGGTTCATTATTTAAAACAAATGCTATTCGAACCAATGATTTTGGATTAGAAAGTTTTGGAATCTCAAAACCAGAATTGGTTAAATATCAATAATTTTATTTTAATCAAATAACGCTACTTAAATAGGATATTTTGCTTAATTAATATTTATTATGATTTTTTTTAAGTATTTTTACAAGAAATCAACCAATTACTAAATATGCAAAACAGTAGAGTTTTTAATAAAAAAATTATTCGTAATCTAATTCTAATTATTCTATTAGTATTTATTCGGTTAAGTACCTTTTCTCAAGTATTTACAAGTAGTAACCTCCCGATAATTATAATAAACACTGATAATTCTGCTACTATTCTTGACGATCCTAGAATACTAGCGAATATGAAAATTATATATAATGGACCCGGAATTCAAAATTTTGTCACCGATCAAAATAATGCAGCTTCCTTAAATTATAATGGAAGAATAGATATTGAAATTAGAGGATCTAGTTCACAATCTGTAGAGAAAAAAAGTTATGGATTAACAACAAGATTAGCAGATAATGTTTCAAACAATAATGTTTCTTTGCTTGGGATGCCTTCAGAAAATGATTGGGTATTGAACGGATTAGCATTTGAACCATCATTAATAAGAGATTATATTTCGTATGCTATTTCTAGAAATATGGGTAATTATGCTCCTCGAACTGTCTACTGTGAATTAATTGTAAATGGAGATTATAGAGGTTTATATTTACTTCAAGAAAAAATAAAAGCAGATTCTCAAAGAGTAAATGTCACCAAAATTACTACTACTCAAAATACAATGCCTGAGCTCTCAGGAGGATATATTACCAAATCTGATAAATTAACTGGTGGAGATCCTGTAGCTTGGACTATGCCATCCTATGTTTCGGGGAATGATGCTGTTTTTATTCACGAATTGCCGAAACCAACAGAAGTTACTGTGCAACAAAACAATTATATTCAAAATGAATTTAATAGACTAGCCAGTACAACAGCTGTAAATAATTTTTCCCCTGAAGATGGTTATCCTTCAATTATAGATATCCCTTCTTTTGTAGATTTTATGTTATCCAATGAACTAGCGAGTAATCCTGATGGATATCATTTTAGTACTTTTTTTCACAAAGACAGAAATGGAAAATTAAGAGCGGGACCTATTTGGGATTTTAATTTAACTTATGGTAACGATTTATTTTTATGGGGCTTCGACCGAAGTCATCCCAATGTATGGCAATTTTCTGATGGTGGAAATGATGGAGCTAAATTCTGGAAAGATCTTTACTTAAGTCCTCAATTCAAATGCTACTTAGCAAAACGCTGGAATGAACTTACTCAGCCAGGAAAACCAATGAATATTACAACTCTAAATACATTAATTGACAATACAGTTTCCTTAATTGCCCCAGCTGTTGTTAGAGAACAAACTAGGTGGAGTACTATTGGTGTACATGCAAATCAAGTAAATACCATTAAAACTTTTTTGTTAGCGAGAATTTCTTGGATGAATAATAATTTAAGCGATTTTTCAAGTTGTAATTCAATAACAACTCCTCCATTAGTTATCACAAAAATAAATTATAATCCAGTGGCAATTACAGGGTTTACTAGTAATAACCAAGAGTTTATTGAAATAAAAAATACCGGTAACCAACCAATAAATTTAACAGGAATCTATTTTAATGGTTTAGGGCTTTCGTATCAGTTTCCATCAAATAGTACCCTTGCTGCAAATTCAAGTTTGTATTTAGCAAGTAATGCTGCTACTTTTTTGAGTAGATATGGATTTAGTCCATTTGGTGAATTTTTTAGAAATTTATCAAACAGCAACCAAAATTTAATATTATCTGATGCATTTGGTAATACTATCGATAATGTTTTTTATTACGATAGTGCACCTTGGCCTACAACTGCTGATGGTGGTGGAAGTTATCTTCAATTGATTGATACTGCGTTAGACAATAATTTAGCTTCCAGTTGGATCGCAACAAATACTCTAGCCATTCCTGAAATTGAGATCTCAAACAGTATTATAGTTTCTCCAAATCCTACTTATGATGTAGTAAATATTAATTCGCCAAATGATATTTCAAAAATAGAAGTTCTAGATTTAGAAGGTAGAATTATAAATAGGGTTGAAGTAAATTCAAATTTATATTCAATTGATTTTGGAAATTATGCGAATGGGATTTATTTATTAAAAATAAACCAAAACAATAAAATTACAATTAGAAAAATAATAAAAAAGACAAACTAGTAAGTTTGTCTTTTTTTGTGGAATCGCCGGGAATCGAACCCGGGTCCAAACAAGCAACTAAAGAGCTTTCTACACGCTTATTTCCTGATTGAATTTTCGATGTTGTGTTTGACCAGAAACAGTCGCACAACACTTATCTTCTTTATTTTCGAAATCCACCCGAAGCTCATGAAAATCTAGGTTTAAATTTACGATTCACCTTTATCGACCGCCATAAACCAAAGCTTTCGTGGTGAATCCTGCTTTCCTACCTTGTAGGACGAGGCTAATCTTACTATGATTCAGATTATGCAGCAAGAGCGTAGTTTCCTTCGCCGTGTAAATGTTTTGAAACCTTTTATTAACGAGAATTGTCCCAGTTCTCGGCGTGCTTACTTTTCAATTCGACTTGCTGTCAAAACCAGTCGACCCCAAATAGAACTGCAAATATACGAATAAGGAATTAAGATTAAAGATTTAAGATTTTTGAAAAAGAAGATAGACGAACAGATGATAGACTTTTCAATTCGGTTGAATCTTTTTCTTGACTCTATTATCTAACAATCTATTGTCTAACAGTCAATTACCTTACTCCTCCAACTCATCCTCAACTTTAAAAGGATAATCTCCAAATAATGGCGCTATTTTTTTAATGTTATAAACGCTTTTCATGGATTTATTGGTTAGTGCAATAATGGTAACATTTTCTTTAATTAAAGTCACATAAGATGACATATTCCCATGCCACCAACCGTTGTGAAAATAAAAATTCTGTCCCGTTTCAAAGTTGATCATTCTAATTCCAAGCCCATAATTTTTTTGCCCTTTATGTTCGTTGCTACAACCTTGGTAAATTTGATTTCTCAATTCCGGAGTTAAAAAATATTTTGAATTTTTAGCCAAATCAAAAAGCAACAAATCTTGAGGAGTAGAAAAAATATTCTTATCTCCATATATAGCATCTAAAAAATCAAAAGCGATTTGCATTCCGCTAACTTTGTAAGAAGGAGTAATTACCGTTTTATCTTTTTTATAATCAAAAACAAATGTATGTTTCATTCCCAATGGATCAAAAATCATCGATTTCATTGCTTCAGGATAACTTATCCCAGTAACTTTTTCTATAATTAATGCCAACATTGCATAATTGGTATTGCAATATTGGAATCTAGTATTTATTTTACTTTCCAGACCTATTTTTTTATTAATCATGATGTTCAAAATATCTTGATTACTCATGATTTTATGGTTGTCCCAAATTTTTCTATCATCAGTAAAATAGGCGTAATTGCGCATTCCACTTCTATGACTTAGTAGATTTTTTATAGTAACATCAGGATAGGGAAACCCTTTTAATAAGGTTGTTACTTTTTGATCTAATTCAATTTCACCAGCATTTATTAGTTTTAAAATAGCTGCAGCCGTTAATACTTTACTCACCGATGCTATGTGGATTGGAGTTTTACTAGTAATCGGAGTTTTCTTTCTTACATCACCAAAACCAGAGTAATTCTCGTAAATTATTTGACCGTCTTTAGCAACTAAAAAACTAATGTTGTTGTTTTTTGAAGGCCAATTTTTATTGAAAAAATGCTCAATTTTATATTTTTTAGAATTGATATAAGAATCAGTCAATTTAGGATAAACAGAATCGTTTGGGGTCATTTCTAAAGAAGAAATCAAAGATTCTAGATTTTTTTCATTTTGGCTTTTGCAAGACAAACATAGAAATAAGATAAAGATTATTTTAATAAAAATTAGTGGCGTTTTTTTTGTCATTGGATAAGGGAAACAACAAATATATAGGAAAGTTATTTATTTTCAAACCCATATATAGATATAAATGATTAAAAAAAACATGCCAAAATATAAGGGGTTGTTTTTCAATTATAAACGATTTTTTTTTAATAAAATAAATTTTGAGATCCATTTACTTAAGCTTACTTTTGAATGAAAATTAAAGAAATTAAAGAATGAAATTCGGAATCATAAAAGAAAGAAAAAATCCACCAGACAGAAGAGTTGTTTTTTCTCCTGAAGAATTGAAGCAATTAAAAAGTGAGTTTCCAACTGCTGAAATTGAAGTGGAAAGTTCCGATATTAGAATTTTTCTAGACGGAAAATACTCCAATCTTGGAATTAATGTTACTAATGATATGAGCTCATGTGATGTTTTATTTGGTGTTAAAGAAGTTCCAGTTGACGCATTAATTCCAAATAAAAAATATTTCTTTTTTTCCCACACAATAAAAAAACAACCCTACAATAGAAAACTATTACAAGCCCTTCTTGAAAAAAATATCGATTTCTACGATCACGAAACTATCGTTGACGCTAATTATAATCGACTGATTGGATTTGGAAGATATGCTGGAATTGTTGGAACTTACAATGCTTTTAGAGCATTTGGAATTAAATTTGGGTTATTTACAATGCCAAAAGCAGAAACACTTGCAGGAAAAGAGGAGTTAGTTACCAAACTAAAAAGACAAGTATTACCTCCTATTAAAATAGTTTTAACGGGTTGCGGAAAAGTTGGGAATGGCGCTAAAGAAATTCTAGACGCTATGAAAATGAAGGAAGTTTCAGTAGAGAATTTTCTATCGAAAAAATATTCCGAACCTGTTTATGTTCAAATTGATGTATTGGACTATAACAAGCGTAAAGATGGTAAAGTATCAGGAAAGAGCGATTTTTACTCTAATCCTACCGAATACACTTCGGATTTTGAACGATTCACTAAAGTATCTGATATATTTATTGCCGGGCATTTTTATGGAAATGATGCTCCTTATATTTTAACTCAAGAAATGCTTAAAGCAAATGATTGTAAAATTAAGATTGTTGCCGATATCTCTTGTGATGTTAATGGACCAATAGCTTGTACAATTAAAGCTTCTACAATTGCGGAACCACTTTTTGGATATTTACCAAGCGAACATAAAGAAGTAGATGTATTTCATCCTGCAGCAATTGTGGTTATGTCTGTTGATAATTTGCCATGTGAATTACCTAAGGATGCTAGCGAAGGTTTTGGCGAAATGTTCATGAAAAATGTAATTCCAGCTTTTTTTAATGGCGATAAAGACGGAATTCTGCAAAGAGCTAAAATTACGGAAAACGGAAAACTTACAGAAAGATTCCAATATTTACAGGATTTTGTTGACGGCAAATAGTCGTTTGCTATATTCAAAAATTCAGAAATCGATTTCGTTAATAAATTTATCAAGTAAATATTATATATTCTTTTTATATAAATGTATATTTATCAAATATTAATATTTATTTCAAAAATTAATTTATTAAATTTTAAAGATTTATTTTTAACCAACTTTTAAACCAAATTTATGAATTCAGAAAATGTTCAAACCAAATGGGGCCAATTTATTCCCTTAGTTACCGTTTTTTTCTTTTGGGGATTTGTTGCAGCTAGTAACGACATCCTTATTCCAGTATTTAAAAAAGCATTCGATTTGACTCAAGGTCAAAGCCAATTAGTTTCATTGGCATTTTATATAGCCTACACCGTAGGTTCCCTTATTTATATGGGGATTTCTTTAATAATGAAGGAAGATCTAGTAAACAAAATAGGATACAAAAATGGTCTAGCTCTAGGTTTAGGAATATCAGCTTTAGGAACATTGTTGTTTTATCCTGCCGCAAATACCGGTTCATTCAATTTAATGTTGTCTGGTTTATTCATAGTAGCATTAGGATTTTCATTGCAGCAAACCGTTGCAAATCCTTTAGCGATTGCCATGGGACCAATTACAACCGGTTCTCAAAGATTAACATTGGCAGGAGGAATCAATAATTTTGGAACTACAATTGGTCCATTGGTGGTTAGTTTTGCTATTTTTGGTTCTAGTGTGGCAGGTGCAGAAACTGAAATGAGTATTGAAAGTGTGAAAATCCCCTACTTAGTTTTAGGATTGGCATTTTTATTAGTAGCAATATTATTGAAATTTTCTTCTATACCCGATAAACCAGAAGCTGTGGTTGAGGTTAAAAATGAATTAAATTCGTCTAGAAGTTCAGCATTAAAATACCCACAATTAATAATGGGAATGATAGCGATTTTCGTATATGTTGGTGTTGAGGTTTCAACGGCAAGTAACCTTCCAGCCTACATGGAAATCGATTTGGAATACAAAATGCAAGACATTGCTCCTTACATTTCATTGTATTGGGCGAGTTTAATGATTGGTCGTTGGACTGGAGCTGTTGGGGCTTTCACCAATGATATGAACCTTCAAAAAATATTTAAATTCCTTGCTCCTTATTTAGCATTTGGTGTATTTTTATTGGTAAACGCAATTGCAAAACACGATTTAACTCCTTTTTATGTATACGGTTTAATTATTTTAGTTTTGATAGCTGCTGATATATTAAGTAAAGGAAATCCTGCTAGAATGTTACTTATTTTCTCTATCTTAGGAATTGCAGCTTTAGCAATTGGAATGGCAACTTCTGGAATAACAAGTGTCTATGCATTTACAAGTGTAGGTTTGTTTTGTAGTACTTTATGGCCTTGTATCTTTACATTAGCGATTAGCGGATTAGGGAAAAACACCAGCCAAGGAAGTAGTTTCTTAATTATGATGATTATGGGAGGTGGAATTGTAAGTTGGGCACAAGGGGTACTTTCTGAAAGTATTGGGATTCAAAGTAGCTATATTGTTGGAGTATTGTGTTTTGCATACTTGGCATTTTATGCTTGGAAAGTTAGTGGAATATTGAAAGATCAAGGCATTGATTTTGACAAGCCAGTTTCAGGCGGTCATTAATAATAATTAACATTATTTTATTAAAAGGATTTGTATTTTTGCAAATCCTTTTTTTATTTGAAAGAAGCATCAACATTATTATTGTAACAAAAACACTTTTTATTCGTTTTCAATAAAACGAAATCTAACAATGAAAAAAATTAATATTTTACACGCCCTCTTTTTGTGCACCGCACTTAATTTATCTGCCCAAGAGAACAATAAAAAAGCCGAAGAATTAAAAGAAGTTACAATTGTTAAAACCAAAAAAGCAATTGAACAAAAAGCAGATCGAACCATTTTTGATTTTGCCAATCAGCCTAGTTTGAATTCAGGTTCTGTTTTAGAAGGATTAAAAAAACTACCCGGATTAATCGCTTCCGATATTGCCGGAATGATGTACCAAGGAAAGCAACTTGACGTCTTTATGGACGGAAGACCTCTAAATATTTCGTCGAATGAATTGAATGGGTTTTTAGAAGGAATGCCGGCAAATGCAATTGAAAAAATAGAAATAATTACCCAGCCAGGAGCTGAATTTCCTGCAACTTCAGGTGGTGCAATTCTAAATATCATTACCAATAAAAATGCAAAAAATTTTCTAAGTGCAACCTATACCAATAGTGTTAATGTTACCAATTATGATCATTTAAGATGGAGAGTTAATAATAGTGTTTTGTTGAATGCCAAAAATAAGTACTTCGGATGGCAATTAAATATGGGTCAAAACTATCGAGAAAGTGCAGTTTGGGCTACTTTATACAAAGAAGAAAATGGTGGTCAATCAGTAATTACTTCTACAGCAACCGACAGAACTGGAAGAAACAACTTTCTAAAATCAGCTTTGACATTTGATTTTAAAAAAGACCGATTGTTGCTTAACTACGATTTAAATCATAATAACAATGGAAATGCAACGTTAACAAACGGACCTGGTTTTTCTTCACAAGATCAATCAGATTCTAAAGGTTGGAGACAAGATGCGGTAGCTACTTATCAAAAACGATTTTCAGACAAAACTAAAAAATTAGATTTTAGATATAATTTCAACCGAAATCAAAATAGTTTTAACTTTAATACAACGGGTTCTACTTTAGATTTGGAGAACTCATCTGATCAAAAATTGTCTAACTTGAAGTTTGACTATTCCCAACCAATTTCTTTCTCTGACGAAGGTAAATTGAGCTTTGGGAGTTTGTATGAAGTATTGAGTTTTCAAACAAAAAATAGGTCAGTAGTTAATTTGGAATACGAAAGAAAAACGACCGCAGGTTATTTCGAATTACAAACCAAATTCAATAACTTAAGCTTTATTCTTGGCGGTAGAGCTGAAGATTACAACATTACAGGAAAAACAAATACAAATGAATTAACTCCTTTCAAACAGTTTCGTTTCTTCCCAAATGCAAGTGCTCAGTATAATTTTAATAAGTCCGTTTTCTTTAATTTAAATTACAATAAGAAAATCACTTTGCCAAGTACATCTGCTTTAAATCCAAACAATACGACTTATCAAAATCAAAACGTAAGTACTGTTGGAAATCCAAATTTACAACCTACAATATATGATAATTATGAAGTGAAATTGAGCGCTTATGATTATGCATTTATTGGATATTCATTAAGCAGATCAAAGAATCAAGTGATACAAAGATTGAGTTTGAATTCGAATATAGTTGTAAATACTAATGAAAATGCACCCGAGGTTAAAGTACACAATTTAAATATTGGAATGCCGATACCTTATATGTTGTTTACCAAAGGTTTTGCTGAAACAATGAAAATGAACGTCAATCCTGATGAAATGAACTTCCTTTTTGTTTATGCAGGTTACCAGTTGCACCAATTACCATCAATTGAAACCAAAGGATTTTGGGTTTATAATTTAATGTCACAATTGGTATTGCCAAGTAAAATTAAGTTTGTTGCCAATTTCAGTTATATTACTGCTAAAGGAAATTACTATTATTTCATAGCAAATAAACCGTTTAATAATACCCTAGACTTAACATTTTCTAAGAAGTTTTTAAATGATCAATTGTCAGTTTCAATTAATGTTGATGATGTTTTTAACACCAATCAATCAGAATTTTTGGCCTACAACACCCCTTTGTTGTCAAACAATAAATTGGATACGCGTCGTTTTGGTTTTAGTTTAAATTACAAAATTCCAACTAAAAATAAATTAGCCAAAGAAACTCCTATTTTATTAAATAATGATAAAAAAGAAGAGACTGGTATTATTGGAAATTAATCCTTGATAATTGATTTTTGCATTTAGCTTTACAAACTTACGTTTGGTATAATTGTTTTAATATCCTATTTTTACTAAATTAAAATTAGTTTATGAAAAATATATTTTACTCTTTTTTCCTTTTTTCGACAGTAACTTTTGCGCAAAGCAGTGATGAAATCAAGTTCAAAGAAATTTATAAGTCAGCTTTAACCAATTCGAAATGTTACTCCTGGCTGGACGATTTATCAAATAAAGTTGGTGCTCGTTTATCCGGTTCTGAGGGTGCTCAAAAAGGAGTAGAATATACCAAAGCACAATTAGAAGCTTTGGGTTTAGACAGAGTCTATCTTCAAGAAGTGATGGTGCCTAAATGGGTTCGTGGCGAAAAAGAAGTCGCATATATTTTAGACAATAAATCAAAAATCAACATTCCTGTTTGCGCTCTTGGAGGTTCGATTGCAACTCCTAAAAATGGAATTACAGCCTCCGTTATTGAAGTAAAATCCATTAAAGAAATAGCTGAATTAGGGGAAGATAAAATTAAAGGTAAAATTGTATTTTTCAATCGTCCTATGCAAGCTGATAATATTGAAACATTTACTTCTTACGGAGGTTGTGTAGATCAAAGATTTGGTGGTGCTAAAGAAGCTTCAAAGTTTGGCGCAGTAGCAACCATTGTTCGTTCAATGAACATGAGACTGGATGATTTTCCTCATACGGGAGCTCAAAGTTATGGTGATCTACCAAAAGATAAATACATTCCTGCAGCAGCAATTAGTACCAACGCGGCTGAATTATTGAGTAAATCGCTTAAAGCAAATCCTAATTTGAAGTTCTTTTTGAAGCAATCGTGCCAACAATTTGACGATGTTTTATCCTATAATGTAATTGGGGAAATTAAAGGAAGTGAACACCCAGAAAGAATTATGGTTGTTGGAGGTCATTTAGATTCTTGGGATTTAGCAGATGGTTCTCAGGATGATGGAGCAGGAGTAGTGCAAAGTATGGAGGTTTTAAATATTTTTAAGAATATAGGTTACAAACCTAAAAATACTATACGCGCGGTACTGTTCATGAATGAGGAAAATGGTGGCCGTGGTGGAAAGAAATACGAGGAGCTTTCAAAAGCTAATAATGAAAATCATATTTTCGCCTTAGAAAGTGACTCGGGTGGATTTACTCCTCGAGGGTTTTCATTTGATACCGACGATGTAAATCTAGCAAAAATTCAAACATGGAAAGGCCTATTTGAACCGTATTTAATTCATAGTTTTACTAAAGGACATTCTGGCGCCGACATAGAGCCACTTACTTCTTCCAAAATAATTAAGGCGGGTTTGCACCCAGATTCACAACGCTATTTTGATTATCATCACGCTGCAAACGATAATTTTGACGGCGTAAACAAGCGTGAATTAGAATTGGGAGCTGCAACTATGGCCGCTTTAATGTATCTCATAGACCAAAACGGATTGCAATAAAATAAAAAAGACCTGTAAGCAATTACAGGTCTTTTATTTTAATTCAAAATGATTATTTTATCAATTCAAAGCTACGTTTTACAAAAGCCGTAAGCTCTTCTCCTTTTAATAAATTCTGAGATAATTTTGCCAAATCTAAAGCTTGTTTCACCAAGTTTTCTTGATTTGCAGTATCATTAGAATTCAGAATATTGGAAGCCAATTCAGAGTTAGTATTTACCACCAAATTGTACATTTCAGGCATATTACCCATTCCAAACATTCCGCCGCCACCAGTCTGACTCATTTCTTTCATTCTACGCATAAACTCTGGTTGAGTGATTATAAATGGCGCTTCATTACTGTCTAAAGCTTCCATCTGAACTGAATATTTTTGTTTTGGAACAAATCCTTCTAATACTGTTTTTAGCTTCTCTTTTTCATCATCCGATAATTTAGAAATCGAAGTTTCTTCCTTTTTGATTAATTTATCAATTGGATCAGAATCCACACGAACAAAGGTCATTGTGTTATTATCGCTTTCAATTTTTTGAATCAAATGCGAGATAATTGGGGAGTCAAGAAGTAAAACTTCATAACCTTTATTTTTTGCAATTTGGATATAGCTGTGTTGCGCTTCTTTATTGGATGCATATAAAACAACTAGTTTTCCATCTTTATCAGTTTGATTTGGAGCTAATTTTTCTTTTAATTCTTCCAAAGTAAAATAAGTATCGTCAACCGTTGGATACAATGTAAATGCTCCAGCTTTTTCATAGAATTTATCTTCTGAAAGCATACCATATTCTAAAACGATTTTGATATCATTCCATTTTTTCTCGAAATCTTCTCTATTTTCTGTAAATAAAGATTTTAACTTGTCGGCTACTTTTCTAGTAATATAATTGGATATTTTCTTTACCGCGCCATCTGCTTGAAGGCTAGAACGAGACACATTTAAAGGAATGTCTGGCGAATCAATTACCCCTTTTAGCATTGTTAAAAATTCGGGTACAATTCCTTCCACATTATCAGTTACATAAACCTGATTTTGATACAATTGGATTTTGTCTTTCTGAATTTGCATATCAGAACCCAATTTTGGGAAATATAAAATTCCAGTTAAATTAAAAGGGTAATCTACATTTAAGTGAATGTGGAATAACGGTTCTTCAAATTGCATTGGGTATACTTCACGATAGAAGTTTTTGTAATCTTCATCAGATAATTCTGTAGGCTGTTTGGTCCAAGCTGGATTAGGATTATTGATAATGTTATCTACTTCTACTTCTGTAAATAGGTTGTCTTTATCTTCTTCAGCAACAGATTCTCCTTTTTTCTGTTCGATTTTTTCTGTTCTTGTTCCAAATTTAATTGGAATAGGCATGAACTTATTGTATTTGTTCAACAATTCACGGATTTTGAAATCTTCTAAAAATTCTAAAGAATCCTCAGCGATGTGCAAGATAATTTCTGTTCCGCGAGTTGTTTTATCACTTGGGTCCAATGTAAATTCTGGGCTTCCATCACATGTCCAATGAGCAGCTGGCTCGTCTTTATATGACTTTGTGATTATTTCTACTTTGGAAGCAACCATAAAAGCAGAATAAAATCCAAGGCCAAAATGTCCTATAATTCCTGAATCTTTGGCAGAATCTTTATATTTATCAAGAAACTCCTCAGCTCCAGAAAAGGCCAATTGGTTGATGTATTTTTCAACTTCATCAGAAGTCATACCAATACCTTGGTCAATAATGTGTAATTTTTTTCCTTCTTTATCGATTTTAACCTCGATAATAGGATTGCCATATTCTACTTTAGCCTCACCAATACTCGTAAGGTGTTTTAATTTTAAAGTAGCATCAGTTCCATTAGAAATTAGCTCACGCAAAAAGATTTCGTGATCGCTGTATAAAAATTTCTTTATTAGTGGGAAGATATTCTCCACCGAAACATTGATTTTTCCAGTTGTCATAAATTAAAATTTTAAGATTTAAAATTCATTATTCAAATAGAATACCAATTCAAAAAAAAGTGACAAATTGGCGTAAACATATTAATCTCAATTGCTTTTGATTTTATAATATATGGTATTGTGTAAATTTAACATTAACAATGTAAGTAAACCTCGTTATAATCTTAACAATAATTTTACATTAAGTTTTAAAATTCAACTTTTCATAATGAATAGGTAACATTTGACTAGTAAATCGATATTAATTTTGCCTCAATAATAATCCATAATTTAAAAAAACTAATAATGAAGTATTTTTATTCTTTATTAATCGTACTTGTTTCAAGTACAATTTATTCTCAAACCGCAATTATTAAAGGTACAGTTGTTGAAGAAGGAACTGGGAAATCCATACCAGGTGTTTTAGTAAAAGTATTAAACACAAAATTAGCAACTCAAACAGATGCTTCAGGAGAATTTATTATAAGAAATGTACCTGTTGGAAAACAAGAACTTCAATTTTCTGATTTTACATTAGAAACCAAAATTATCTCAGATGTTGACGCCATAAAAGACGAAACTACTACCCTTACAGTTTCAATGGCAGAAAAAAACAACACATTGAACGAGGTGGTTATTAAAAAAACAAAAATGAAAGCTGAATCTGTAGCTTCATTATTATCAGTTCAAAAAAACAGCACAAGAGTATCTGATGGTATTTCTGCAGAAACCATAAAAAGAACACCAGATAGAACAACTTCTGATGTATTAAAGAGAATTAGTGGTGCGAGTGTTCAAGATAATAAATTTGTTATTATTCGTGGATTGAACGACCGTTATAATACTACTTACTTAAATGGAGCGCCATTACCAAGTACAGAGCCGGATAGAAAAGCATTCTCATTTGATATCTTTCCAGCAAATATGCTTGATAATTTAGTAATTTATAAAACCGCTACTCCTGATTTACCGGGAGAGTTTGCAGGAGGAATTATTGAAATAAATACCAAAGCAACTCCAGACAAAAACTTTGAAACTCTTTCATTGGGTTCTGGTTATAACACTATTACTACAGGAAAAAAACAACTATACAGTGCCTCTGGAAAAACAGATTGGCTTGGTATCGACGACGGAACTAAAGGGTTGCCTTCTTCTTTTCCAAGTGTTTCTAGTTTCCAAGCTTTGCAAGGAATTCGTTCTCAAGCAAGTACTTTAGCAATTGCAGATTTAGCTAAGTCTACTACTTCAGATTGGAGTTTGTATGAAAAAGCATTTAGCCCAAATACTAGTTTTCAATACACTTTAGGGAGATATTTCAAGTTGAATGAAACCAAGAGTATAGGTTTCTTATCTTCAATTACATATAATAGATCTAATGTATTTAACGAGACAAACAGAAGAACCTACGACGCACCTGCCCAATTGGTTACAAATCAAATGGATCAAAATTATATTGTTCAAACCTTGTTAGCAGCTATTGGGAATGTTTCTTTTAAAGCGGATGCAAATAATTCATTTAATTTTAAGAATTTATACAGCATTACTTCTGAAAATAGAGTATTAGATAGAAATGGTAGTTTAGTTGAAGAAAGCGATCCATTATGGATAAATACTACGTCTAGAATTTTTACTAGTAGTAAAATTTATACAGGACAATTAAGTGGAGATCATTTCTTAACTGAAAGTAAAATTAAATTGAACTGGGTAGGATCTTACAGTAATGTAAATAGAGAAATTCCTAGTGAAAGAAGAAATAATTACGTATTTATTAAATTTGATGATGGAACAGTTTCACAACCAGTTGCCAATTTTTCAACTAACATTGTAGGTGCCGATTACCCAGGTTCTATTTTTACTTCTTTAAATATTGAAAATATCTACAGCGCAAAATTAGATGTCAGCAAAAAGATAAAATTATCTGAAGATTTTACAACTGATATTAAAATAGGTGGAATTACTCAAAATAGATCTCGTAATTTTGAAGCAAGACAATTGGGTTACGTTCAATTTACAGGTATTGTAAATGGAGTAAATTATGGTAATAATACCTTTTCACAAAATATTTCAACTTTACCTAATGAAACAATTTTCAGCCCATCGAACATGGGTGTTTTAGGACCGAACTCAAGTGGATTGACATTATTTGATGGAACAAAAGGGAACGACACTTATACAGCAAGTTCTTTACTAGATGCTGGTTACTTAATGTTTGATAACACTTATAAAAAATTCAGATTCATTTGGGGAGCTAGAATTGAAAGTTATAAGCAAATATTGGATTCAAAATCTGATACTGGAGCTCCAATTAATGTAGATGCCAGACAAACTGATTTTCTTCCGTCTTTCAATTTAATTTATGGTTTAACCAAAACTCAAAACTTAAGATTAAGTGCTTCTAAAACACTAAACCGTCCAGAGTTTAGAGAATTAGCACCTTTCTTATTTTTTGATAGTGCCACGAGATTCAATACTTCTGGAGATCCAGATTTGAAAATCGCGATAATTAATAACTTGGATTTTAGATATGAAATTTTCCCAGGTAAAGGGCAGTTATTTTCTTTTTCTGCTTTTTATAAGCAATTCACTAACCCTATTGAACTTCAAGCGCAAGCTAATAATTCCAACCAATACAAAAATGCTAAAGAAGGAACCAATAGTGGGATTGAATTAGAATACAGAACGTTAGTAAGTTCGATTTTTGGAACTGAAAACAACAAAATTTTGGACGATTTAACTGTATTTACCAATTTGGCAATTATTCGTTCTAAAGTAGATATTTCTAATTTAGTAACTTCTGCAACTTTAAGAGATATTCCAATGCAAGGACAATCACCATATGTTTTTAATGGTGGTTTTCAATACATGAATAAAGAGTTTGGTTGGTCAGGTACTTTAAATATGAATAGAGTTGGAGATAGAATTGCTATACATGGAAATCAAACTCCAGGAGGAGCTACGCCAGCGTTCTGGGAAAAAGGAAGAACATTTTTAGATATACAAATTGCAAAAATGTTTATGGATAATAAATTAGAATTGAAATTCAACGTTCAGAATTTACTAGCACAAGATTTGATTTACTACCAAAACAACGAGTTTGATATCGAGGATAAAGTTTCAGGAACTACAGCTTTTTTCAATTCTGTTTTATTGGGAGATCCACAAGATAAAAACGGTTTCGATCCTAGTGAAGACGATGTAGTTTGGAGAACTAAATTTGGGCCTACATTTTCATTTTCAATCAATTATTCTTTCTAAAAGATTTGCATTTTATATTTATATACAAGGGTCCGTATTTCGGGCCCTTATTTTTTTGGCAACCTTACTTAACAATTTAGAAACACAATATTGATGTTAAAATAATAAATTAGAAACAGTTTGTTTAAATACCACGCCTACTTTTGACCTAAAATAAATTAAAAAATCTAACATGAAAAAGTTTTACTTATTTACAATGCTTTTATTAGTTGTAGCTTCCATGAACGCTCAACTAGAAACAACTACTTATCGTGGAGCATTTGCTCCAGCGCCAACAGCAATGTGGACAGACAACTGGGCTAATTTTGACCCACAAAATGCGGTTTACCCAGCTCCAAACGTTGATGTTACTGCTAACATTACAACTGATACTCGTTGGACAGCAGGAAACACTTATTATTTGAAAAACCAAATTTATGTAAAAAACAATGCTACCTTGACTATTGAGCCAGGAGTTGTTGTTCGTGGTGATGCTTCTGCTGCAGGAGCAGGATTATTCATTACAAAAGGATCTAAATTAATAGCTGAAGGAACCGCTACTAGCCCAATTGTATTTACATCTGATAAAGCTGTAGGTTCAAGAACAAAAGGAGATTGGGGAGGAATTGTATTGTTAGGTAAAGGAGCCTTAAACATTAATAATGGTGTTAACAACATTGAAGGTATTGCTGCAAGTGCAGATACTCAATTTGGTGGAGGAACAACTCCTGACAATACAGACAATTCAGGAATATTAAAATATGTTAGAATTGAATTCGCAGGATATGTTTATGCACAAAACCAAGAAATCAATGGTTTAACTTTTGGAGCTGTAGGTTCTGGAACTACTGTTGATTATGTTCAAGTTTCTCATTGTAATGATGACTCATTCGAGTGGTTCGGTGGAGCAGTAAATTGCAAACACTTAGTTGCTTTTAGAGGTTTAGATGATGATTTTGATGTGGATAATGGATTCAGCGGAAAAGTTCAATTCTGTTTAGCTGTAAGAGATCCAAATGTTGCAGATGCTCCAACAGTTTCAACTTCTGAAGGATTTGAATCAGATAACAATAATGCAGGTGATAATGCTACTCCATTTACAACTACTGTTTTTTCAAACTGTACATTAATTGGGCCATCTTACAGAGCAACATTGCCAAACGGTGGAACTATGCCAACAGGTGCTTATAAAAGAGCAGCTCGTATAAGAAAAAATTCTAAAATGAGCATTTACAACTCTATTTTCATGGATTATCCAGAAGGTCTTCACATTGATAGTTCAGGAAGTGCGCCAAATGGAGCATGTGAGTTAAATGCTTTGAATGAAGAATTAAACTTTAAAAACAACATTTTAGCAGGAATAACAAATGCAGCTAGAATTGTTCAAGTAAGTACAACTAATAACAATCCAAGTTTCAATATTGCCAACTGGTTTAATGCTTCAAACAATACAGGTTTAGCAACTCCAATTACAAGTGCAGGTTTATTGACATTGCCATACAATACAACTAATGGAAGTATTTATACAGGATTGGATTACAGACCAAGCGCTACTTCTATTGCATTAACAGGTGCTAGTTTTAATGATTTTCAACTTATTGTAGATGTACCTTACCGTGGAGCATTTGCTCCAGCTCCAGTAGCAATGTGGACAGACAACTGGACCAATTTTAACCCACAAAATGCGGTTTACCCAGCTCCAAACGTTGATGTTACTGCTAACATTACAACTGATACTCGTTGGACAGCAGGAAACACTTATTATTTGAAAAACCAAATTTATGTAAAAAACAATGCTACCTTGACTATTGAGCCAGGAGTTGTTGTTCGTGGTGATGCTTCTGCTGCAGGAGCAGGATTATTCATTACAAAAGGATCTAAATTAATAGCTGAAGGAACCGCTACTAGCCCAATTGTATTTACATCTGATAAAGCTGTAGGTTCAAGAACAAAAGGAGATTGGGGAGGAATTGTATTGTTAGGTAAAGGAGCCTTAAACATTAATAATGGTGTTAACAACATTGAAGGTATTGCTGCAAGTGCAGATACTCAATTTGGTGGAGGAACAACTCCTGACAATACAGACAATTCAGGAATATTAAAATATGTTAGAATTGAATTCGCAGGATATGTTTATGCACAAAACCAAGAAATCAATGGTTTAACTTTTGGAGCTGTAGGTTCTGGAACTACTGTTGATTATGTTCAAGTTTCTCATTGTAATGATGACTCATTCGAGTGGTTCGGTGGAGCAGTAAATTGCAAACACTTAGTTGCTTTTAGAGGTTTAGATGATGATTTTGATGTGGATAATGGATTCAGCGGAAAAGTTCAATTCTGTTTAGCTGTAAGAGATCCAAATGTTGCAGATGCTCCAACAGTTTCAACTTCTGAAGGATTTGAATCAGATAACAATAATGCAGGTGATAATGCTACTCCATTTACAACTACTGTTTTTTCAAACTGTACATTAATTGGGCCATCTTACAGAGCAACATTGCCAAACGGTGGAACTATGCCAACAGGTGCTTATAAAAGAGCAGCTCGTATAAGAAAAAATTCTAAAATGAGCATTTACAACTCTATTTTCATGGATTATCCAGAAGGTCTTCACATTGATAGTTCAGGAAGTGCGCCAAATGGAGCATGTGAGTTGAATGCTTTGAACAATGAATTACAATTCAGAAACAACATTTTAGCAGGAATAACAAATGCAGCTAGAATTGTTCAAGTAAGTACAACTAATAACAATCCAAGTTTCAATATTGCTAACTGGTTTAATGCTTCAAACAATACAGGTTTGGCAACTCCAATAACTAATGCAGGTATCCTAATTTTACCATACAATAATGCAGACGGAAGTGTTTATACTGGATTAGATTACAGACCAGGAAGCTCTTCAATTGCAGTAACAGGAGGTGGTTTAGGATTTTTAGATACTGATACTTTTACTACAGTTGCTAATGCATCTTTAAAATCATATCCAAACCCATTCAGCACTAGCTTCAGATTAAGTTTTGAATCTACAAGTACTGAAGAGGTAAGCGTAAATGCTTATGATTTAACTGGAAGATTAATGGAATCTCACAAATTGAATTACAATGATGTTAACAATCAAGAATTTGGATCTAACTACCAATCTGGAATGTACATTATAGTATTAAAACAAGGAGAAATTTCTAAATCTTTCCGAGTAATCAAAAGATAATTAACAGATTAGATATTTAAAAGCCCTGCTTAGCAGGGCTTTTTTTATGAACAGAAATAAAATTTCCAATATTAATGAATTGTTTTTTTAGTGTTACCAAATCATCACTAAAATAAAATAGTAATAATTGTGTTTTTGAATTGTTTTATATTTACATTTATATTAATAATTGAATTAATTTTGCATTATGAAGAAGAAAGACATTCGAATTCTATTGGTTGACGATGATGCAGATATCCTAGAAATTGTAGGGTATAATTTATCTCAAGAAGGCTATCAAATTTCTACTGCAATTAATGGTAGAGAAGCTATTGCAAAAGCCAAAAAACTACTTCCACATTTGATCATCATGGATGTTATGATGCCAGAAATGGATGGAATGGAAGCATGTGAAAACATTCGTAAAATCCCAGAATTAAGTAATGTAATTATCACTTTCCTAACGGCCAGAAGCGAGGATTATTCTCAAGTTGCAGGTTTTGATGCTGGAGCTGATGATTATATCACCAAACCTATAAAGCAAAAATTATTAGTTAGTAAAGTAAAAGCCCTTTTAAGACGATTAAAAGAAACCGAAAAAGATTCTGAAACACTGAACGTCGGTGGAATTGAAATTAATCGCGAAGAATATAAAATAGTAAAAGACAGTATTGAAATAGTATTACCTCGTAAAGAGTTTGAATTATTTTATTTATTAGCCACTAAACCTGGAAAAGTATTTAAACGGGAAGAAATTTTAGATAAAGTTTGGGGTAATGATGTTATTGTGGGAGGAAGAACTATTGATGTTCACATTAGAAAATTAAGAGAAAAAATTGGTGACGATTTTTTCAAAACCATAAAAGGGGTGGGCTACAAGTTTGAGGTATAAATGAATTTAAAAAATAAAGAAACTTTTCGATTTGCGTTTATTACGGCATTGCAAATAACCTTTTTTGCAACATTGCTTGTAGCAATTCTGACTTATTTTTTTCATGAGTTTTCCATTCTTTTCTGTTTGATTTTTGCAATTTTAGTAGCGCTTAGTTCCTTTATTTTACTTACTATAAAAGTCCAGCTATTTATTTTCCGAAAGGTGAAAAAGATATATGATGATTTTTCTTTTTTAGAATCATCAACTATTATTAATAAGTCTTCAGCAACCGATTTAAATATTATTTCTAGAGAGGTATCCAAATTTGCTTCCGATAAAAAATTGGAAATTGAAGCTTTAAAAGTCCGTGAAGAATACCGTAGAGAATTTTTAGGGAATATTTCTCACGAATTAAAAACCCCACTTTTTACTGTTCAAGGTTATGTTTCAACCCTACATGATGGTGGTTTTAAAGATAAAACTATCAGAAAAAAATACCTGGCAAGAGCATTAAATGGTGTAGATAGATTAATTCACATTGTTGAAGATTTAGATACTATCTCTAAACTTGAAATATCCGATGAGCCCATAACAAAAACGACTTTTGATATTATTCCACTGATTCAAAATGTCATGGATTTATTGGAAATGAAAGCCAATAAAAAAGACATCTTAATGACATTTGACGATAAATATACCAAGCCAATTTATGTTTTAGGAAATTATGAAAAAATCCAACAAGTGGTCACCAATTTGATTGAAAATTCAATTAAATATGGAAAAACTGGTGGTTCAACAGAAATTGGTTTTGAAGAAGTTAACAATAGAATTCAAATAGACATTAGAGATAATGGAGAGGGAATCGATGCAAAACACATTCCTAGATTATTTGAACGTTTTTTTAGAGTCGATAAAAGTGGTTCTAGAAATGAAGGAGGATCAGGGCTTGGTCTGGCAATCGTGAAGCATATTATTGAAGCTCACAATGAAAAAATCATCATTCAAAGTGAACTTGGAAAAGGTTCTCAATTTTCATTTACGCTGCAAAAGAGTGAAGAATTAGATACTTAAAATCTACTATTATCCTATTATATTACTTATTTTTGCAAAAAAATACAGCAAACTGTGGGAAGCAAAAATAAATTAAAAAGGTTTAAAGAAAACGATACATTTAGTAATGTATTTCAGCCTACAAGAGAAGAAGTAATCACCGACCAATTTTCACTAAAAGGAAAATGGAACCAATATTATTTTAAAAACAACAACCCAATTGTTTTAGAGCTTGGATGCGGTAAAGGAGAATATTCTGTTGGTTTGGCAGAGAAATTTCCTCATAAAAACTTCATTGGAATAGATTTAAAAGGAGCTCGTTTTTGGCGTGGCGCTAAAACCGCTGTAGAAACTGGCTTAACAAATGTAGCTTTTATTCGTACCCAAATCGAATTAATAAATCATGTTTTCAATGAAAATGAAGTTGATGAAATTTGGATTACCTTCCCGGATCCCCAAATAAAATACAAGCGTACCAAACACCGAATGACGAATTCTCAATTTTTGAAGTTGTATAAAAAAGTGCTAAAACCTGAGGGAGTTGTGAATCTAAAAACAGATAGCGAATTCATGCACGGTTATACTTTAGGACTGCTGCACGGCGAAGGACACGAGGTGATTTATTCAAACCATAATGTATATGTAAACGAAGGAAGTCCAGAGGAAGTAACTGGTTTACAGACGTTTTATGAAAAACAATATTTAGAAATTAATAAAGCAATTACGTATATTCGTTTTAAAATTAAATAATATTTGGACTTTTTATTGCCCCTTTTTTTAGGTTTTGCAATAGCTGTAATTGGAATTTTGCCCCCGGGTTTAATTAATATGACCGCTGCAAAAGTAAGTGTAGTTGACGGAAGAAATGAAGCTATTTCTTTTGCAATTGGGGCGTCAGTTATTGTTTTTATTCAAACCTTTATTGCAATACAATTTGCTAAATTTATTAATAGTCGGCAAGACATAATTACATTACTTCAAGAAATCGGGTTATTTCTATTTATAGTAATTACAATTTTTCTTTTTTGGACCGCAAGAATACCTAAAAAAGAGAAACAAGAAATTAAACTTCACAGTAAGTCAAATCGTTTTTTTCTAGGAATGCTAATTTCTGCATTAAATTTATTTCCAATTCCTTTTTACGTATTTGTAAGCGTTTCTTTATCAAGCTATGGTCTTTTTTACTTCAATTCATCGCATATTTATTCTTTTGTTTCGGGAGTTGTTATAGGTTCTTTTACCGGTTTTTATTTGTATATTCTCTATTTTAAAAACCATCAGAGTAAAAGCGATTACCTGATTAAAAATGGAAATTACATTATTGGAACTATTACCGGATTGATTTCATTGGTAACTTTTTTCAAACTTATAAATACTTTTTGTACTTAAAAATGCCTGCAGAAAACGATAATTTTTTTGAAAGAGTTTATGAAGTAGCTCGACAAATTCCTTATGGAAAAGTTACTTCCTATGGTGCGATTGCAAAAGTTCTCGGCGCTGCCCGTTCAGCAAGAATGGTAGGATGGGCAATGAACGCTTCCCATAATTTAGCTGATGTCCCGGCTCATCGAGTGGTAAATCGAAACGGACTTTTAACTGGAAAACACCATTTTGATGGAACTAATTTGATGCAACAACTTTTAGAAAGTGAAGGAATAGTTGTAAAAGACAACCAAATTGTAGATTTTCAAAAGCACTTTTGGACGCCTGAAATTAAATTATAGTTTATTAATGTTATTCTAAATATATGCTTCAAGTCGAAAATATTACTTTTAGTTATGACAAAAATAAAGTCATAAAAAACATCAATTTTTCAGTTAGTAAAGGTCAGAATATTGCAATTATTGGAGAAAGCGGATGTGGAAAAAGCACGCTCTTAAAATTGATTTATGGTTTGTATGACTTAGACGGAGGGCAAATATTTTGGAATGAAAATGAAGTTTTAGGCCCTAAATTTCACCTTGTTCCCGGAATGCCTTTCATGAAATACTTAGCTCAAGATTTTGATTTGATGCCTTTTATTACTGTAGCCGAAAATGTTGGGAAATACCTTTCAAACATCTATCCCGAGAAAAAGCAAAGTCGCATAAACGAATTATTAGAAATTGTTGAAATGACAGAATATTCAAATGTGAAAGCTAAATTTCTAAGTGGTGGACAGCAGCAAAGAGTGGCATTAGCAAAAGTATTGGCCCTAGAGCCAGAAGTATTATTATTGGATGAACCGTTTAGTCAGATTGATAATTTTAGAAAGAATTCTCTTCGAAGAAAACTGTTTTCCTATTTAAAATCGAAAGAAATTACTTGCTTGGTTGCAACACACGATAGTTCCGATTCGCTTTCATTTGCAGATGAAACCATAGTATTAAATGATGGTAAAATTGTAACTAAAGAAAAATCTGATTATTTATATAAACATCCAATAAATAAATATGTAGCAGCGCTTTTTGGAGATGTAAATGAGCTTAAATTATCAGAATTGATTGAAATTGATGGTGAAGATGAAACGATATTATTATTTCCACACCAACTAAAAATAGTGGAATCGGGTAAATTAAAAGTGAAAATTAAAAAATCATATTTCAAAGGGAGTCATTTTTTAATAGAGGCTGAAGCCAATAGGAATTCGATTTTCTTTGAACATATTTCAGAATTAAAAATAAATTCAGAAGTTTTCTTAGGTAAAATAAAATAAACTTAACTTTGAATGTTTTCAATTTAAAAATGTAACTATGTATCATTCTAAAATTTCAGGATTGGGTTTTTATGTCCCTTCAAATACCATAACTAATGATGATTTGTCAAAAATCATTGACACTAATGATGAATGGATTCAAGAAAGGACAGGAATTAAAGAACGACGACACATTATAAATGGAGAAGACACAACCACTACAATGGGCGTAAAAGCAGCTAAAATTGCTATTGAACGTGCTGGAATTTCAAATGACGAGGTCGACTTTGTAATTTTTGCAACATTAAGTCCAGATTATTATTTTCCAGGACCAGGAGTTTTAGTTCAACGAGATTTAGGTTTGAAAACAGTAGGAGCATTAGACGTTAGAAACCAATGTTCCGGATTTGTATATGCACTATCGATAGCCGATCAATATATTAAAACCGGTATGTACAAAAATATTTTGGTGATTGGGTCTGAAGTTCAATCAACAGGTTTAGATATGACTACTAGAGGTCGTGGCGTTTCAGTAATTTTTGGTGATGGCGCTGGAGCAGCAATTGTAAGTCGTGAAGAAGATTTAACAAGAGGAATTTTATCTACCCATTTGCATTCCGAAGGTGTTCATGCCGAAGAGCTAATTGTAAAAGCACCAGGAATGGGAGGAAGATGGGTCACCGATATTATTGCAGATAACGATCCCGATGACGAAAGTTATTTTCCCTACATGAATGGTCAATTTGTATTTAAAAACGCAGTTGTTCGTTTTAGCGAAGTAATAAATGAGGGCTTGGAAGCCAATAATTTGAAAGTTTCCGATATTGATATGTTGATTCCACATCAAGCAAATTTGAGAATTTCTCAGTTTATTCAAAAGAAATTTGATTTAACCGATGACCAAGTTTATAATAATATTCAAAAATACGGTAATACAACTGCAGCCTCAATTCCAATTGCTTTAACTGAAGCTTGGGAACAAGGAAAAATAAAATCGGGAAACACGGTTGTTTTAGCAGCTTTCGGAAGTGGATTTACATGGGCTAGTGCTATTATCAAATGGTAATTAAGCCATTTTTCTGATAATTGAAATTGCGTAATTTTTATCTTTTTGAATTTGAGCTTTTAATAAATCTACAGAAGTAAATTTTTCTTCATCACGAATTCTAGCAATAACTGAAACCGATATTTGGGTGTTGTATAGATCGGTATTAAAGTCTAGAAAATGTACTTCAATCGATAAATCCTCACCATTAACTGTTGGATTCAGTCCAATATTCATAATACCAAAAACTGTTTTTCCTTGCAAATGACTTTTTACAAAATAAACGCCATTCTTCGGAATTAACTTATAGTTTTCTTCAATTTTTATATTGGCAGTTGGAAATTCGATGGTTCTTCCTAATTGTTTACCTTGAATTATTTTTCCAGATAATAAATAATCGTAGCCTAAATATTCATTGGCTACAGCCATAGTTCCATTTGCAATAGCGCCTCTAATTTTTGTAGAACTCACAGAAACAGAATCTATTTCTTGAGCAGAAATTTGTTCGACCTCAAAGCCATATTTTTTCCCAAATAGAATTAAATCCTCAATATTTGCTGCTCTATTTTTTCCAAATCGATGGTCGTAACCAATGATAATTTTTTGAATATTGAAGGAGTCAACTAAAATTGTTTTAACAAACTCTTCCGCAGATAAATTGGAGAATTCCTTATCAAATGGATGAATTACTAAGTTGTCCAATCCCATTTTTTCAAGCAAACAACTTTTTTCACCGATGGTATTTAATAATTTGATGGAAGAAGTTTCATGTAAAACCATCCTTGGATGTGGAAAAAAAGTAAGAATCAAACTCTCGCAATCAGCGTTTTTTGTTTCTTGAATTAGTTTTTCAATTATTTTTTGATGACCAATATGAACCCCGTCAAAAGTTCCAATAGTAACTATAGTTTTTTTGGTAGAATTAAATTCGCTAATTGAAGGAAATGCTTTCAAGATTCTGGTTTTATTTTTGTGCAAATTTAGAAGATTATATCCTATTTCATACTATTTAAATTTCAATCTGTAGCTATATTTAATTTATTTGGTTTCAATAAAACTAAAATAACTAGCCATTATTTAATCAAGAGTCTTTAATTCCAAATTTTAAATTATTCTTATGAATAATTAAATTAAATTGAGAATATCATAGCTTATTTTTTATTAATTTCGAATAATAATTTAAAATAAATACTATATTTGACAACTTTTTGATTTTTAAACCACTATTATAATGACTAAAAAATTACTTTTTTCGCTTACACTTACATTATTTTTTTTAAATGTAAATTCACAAAACACCCAAGTTTGGACAAAACACAATAACAGTTTAGGAAAAATTACACTAGATAAATCGGCTTCTAGAGACAATTTCCCAAAAGTTTTCCAACTATTCGATTTAAACATTAATCCTTTACGACAAGAATTATTTTCAGTAATTAATAAAGGAGGAAAAAGCACCACTATTATTTCATTACCAAATGCTGATGGTCAAATTGAATTATTTGAAGTAAATGATGCTTCAAATTTTGATGCTGAGTTACAGGCTAAATACCCAGAAATTAGAGCTTATTCAGGTAAAGGAATTACTGATAGATATGCTACACTGAAACTTAGTATTTCCCCTCAGGGAATTCAAACTATGGTATTTAGAACCGATAAAGAAAATGAATTTATTGAGCCTTATTCAGAAGACCATTCAGTTTATGCAGTATTCAAATCTCAAAGAAATAAAAACACTGGTTGGACTTGTTCTACAGCTCAAGAAAAGTCGATTATGGAAACTACTTCAAGATCTGCAGTAGGATCAAACTCAATTCAGTCAAGTGCAGGACAATTAAAAGTAATGCGTTTGGCTCTTTCATGTAATGCGGAATATGCCAACTATTTTGGAGCTACAAGTGCTGCACAATCAGCATTAGTTTTAGCTGCATTCAACAATACATTAACCCGTTGTAACGGTGTTTATGAAAGAGATTTAGGGGTTCATATGAATTTGGTAGCAAGTACTACTAATGTAATTTATTATGTAGCTTCATCGGATCCTTACACTTCAATGGCAAATTGGAATACTCAATTACAAGTTGCTTTAAATACTACTTTAACAGGAGTTGGAACTACATTAGAAGCGAATAATGCAGCTTACGATATCGGTCACATGTTTGGTAGAACTGGTGGAGGTGGTAACGCAGGATGTATCGGTTGTATATGTGTTGATGGAATAGCTGCTGGTACTGGATCAACTAAAGGAAGAGGAATTACTTCACCATCAAACGGGGTTCCGTCTGGAGATACATTTGACATTGATTATGTAGTACACGAAATGGGGCATCAAATGGGTGCCAATCATACTTTTTCAAATGGAAATGAAGGAAGAGGTGTAAATAAAGAAGTTGGTTCAGGTGTAACCATTATGGGATATGCTGGGATTACTAATGAAGATGTTGCGGCTAACTCAATAGATATTTTTCATCAAACTTCAATTGAACAAATTCAAAATAATTTAGCAGGAAGACCATGTATCGTTTCTACAAATTTGGTTGATAATGCTACACCTGTTGTTCAACCTGTAAGTGATTTTACTATTCCATTCAGTACTCCTTTTGTTTTAACTGGAGCCGCAACAGATGCGAATACGGCAGACGCTTTAACCTATTGTTGGGAGCAAAATGATGATGGAGGAGCTAATACTGGTTTGCTTAGTAGCGCGAGCGAAACTAAAACTATTGGACCAAATTTCTTGACTTGGTATCCTACAGCTTCCCCTTCAAGATATTTTCCAAAAATTGAAAGTATAGTTGCAAATTCTAATACAACAAGTGAAGTTGGTGGAACAGCAGGATTTTTATCTGAAGCTTTAAGCTCTGTTTCTAGAGTATTAAATTTTAGATTAACGGTTAGAGATAATGCACCCTATAGAGCTACAGCGCCTGTAAAAGTAGGTCAAACCAACTACACAGATATGAAAGTTAATGTAACTGCTTCTGCAGGACCATTTGTTGTAAATGCACCAAACACAGCTGTATCATGGGTTGTAGGTTCAAATCAAACCGTAACTTGGGCTGTTGCTGGAACTACTGCAAATAATGTTAATGCTGCATTTGTAGATATCTTTTTATCAACAGATGGTGGCTATACTTACCCAATTCAATTGGCTAGTAAAGTTCCAAATAATGGTACCGCAACTATAACTGTTCCTAACAACCCTGGTTCTTCAAATAGAATTATGGTTAAAGGATATAAGCATGTTTTCTTTGATATTTCAAATACTAATTTTACAATTTCAGCACCAACTTCAAGTTTTGCAATTGCCTTTAATGGAATAGCAGAACAACAAAATAAACAGGCTTGTCAAGGAGGAAATGCATTATATACATTCCCGTATACTGCCTATGCTGGTTTTACAGGAACAACAACTTTCGCTGTTACAGGTTTGCCTGCTGGAGTAACCGCAACTTTTGCGCAGTCTACTCTGTCAGCTAATGGAATGGTTTCAATGACTGTTGCTGCAGCAAATAATGCAACAGCAGGATTAGTACCAATAAATGTTACGGCAACCTCTGGGGCAACAGTAAAAACGGCAACTTTCTATTTTGAAATTTTTAATTCAAATTTTGGAACACAAGCCTTAACAAGTCCTGCTGATTTAGCAACAACAATTGATCCTTTAACGTTGGTGTTATCTTGGCCAGTAAATGCTGCAGCTACTTCGTATGATGTGCAAATTGCTACTGATATCAATTTCACAACTATCGTTAGAAATGTAAATGTTACTACAACAAGTTATGCACCAACAGGATTGGCAAATTCTACTTTTTATTATTGGAGAGTTTTACCTAAAAGCCCATCATGTTCTGGTACATTTAGCTCAGCATATCGATTCACTACTGGTCAATTGACTTGTTTAAACGAAGTTTCAACAGACACACCAATTGACATTCCTATTGTTGTAAACACAACACCTTTCATTTCATCAATAACTTTAGCTTCTACGAACTTGGTTACCGATGTAAATGTAACGGTTGATATTAGTCATACCTGGGTAAATGACATGACAATTTCATTAGTAAGTCCTACTGGTACTGAGATTCAATTAGTGTCTAGGCCTTGTACGAACGCTTCTTTATTAGATATTATTGCTACTTTTGATGATTCAGGAAGTACTGTAGTTTGTGGAACAAATCCTGCAATATCAGGAACTGTTAAGCCTGTTCAGCAGTTATCTGGATTTAATGGTGAACCAATTAATGGTGTATGGAAATTAAAAGTTCTAGACCCATACAATGAAGATGGAGGAGCAATAAATAGTTGGAGCTTAAATGTTTGTTCATTGAGCCAAGCTGTTTTGGGTGTTGTTGATAATTCATTGTCTAATTTTGTTTTGTATCCAAATCCAAATAAAGGAAACTTTACTGTACAGTTTGATTCAACATCAAGTAATGAAATTGGAATTTCTGTTCACGACATGAGAGGCAGATTGATATTAAACAATACCTATAATAATACTGGTTTGTTTTCTCAAAACGTTGAGTTAGCAAATGTTCAAGCCGGAGTTTATCTTGTAACTGTTCAAGATGGAGACAAAAAAGTAGTTAAGAGAATTGTAATTGAATAATTTTTAATCTTAATAATTTAAAAAAAAGAGACTGTTAATTCA
>NZ_JBIKQP010000042.1:0-14074 GCF_044349645.1 Flavobacterium sp.
CCATGAATAAAGGCATAAAAGTTGCAAAAGGGGAGTATTTAATTTTTATGAATAGTGGTGATACATTTTATGATGATAATGTATTAGAAAAAATAGAAAGCCAACTAACAGACGAATTTGATATTTATTATGGCGATTATTATAGAGTTTATAGTAATTCAACTAAAAAAAGAACCTTTCCCGAAAAACTATCTTTTTCATTTTTCTATTCTAGTTCTTTGAGTCATCAATCTTCAGTTATTAGGAGAAAATTATTTTCTGATATTTTCTTGTACAACGAAGAATATAAAATCGCTTCCGATTGGGAGTTTTTCATTTATGCAATTTGTCATAAAAACGTCCCTTATAAATATTTAAACCTTACAATTAGTAATTTTGATTTTAGTGGAATTTCTTCTATTGGTAAATTCAAGGATCTTGATAAAGAAGAACGTGCTAAAACAATTAAGAAGTATTTTCCACTTTTTGTAGATGATTATATTCAAGTGTCTGAGCTTAATTCAAAACGCTTTAAACAAATTTTTCATATTCAAAATTATTCAAAAGCCTGGAAATTTTTAAAAATAATGATCAGTTTCACGCTTTTATTTTTGCCTAAAATAAAGAAATAAAAGATAGTTTTTGGAAATAAATTATAAATATAAAAGATGAAAAAAATACAAGTAGGTTTTTTATTGTCATACGATTATGAGAAATTAAAAAACTCTATTCCACCAGTTTATAATTCTGCAGATGCTATTTTTATTGCAATAGATAAGGATTATAGAACTTGGTCTGGTCAAAAATTTGAAGTTGATGATGCTTTTTTCGAGTGGCTTAAGAATTTTGATGTAGATAATAAAATTACATTATACCGGGATGATTTCTATGTAGCTGAATTGTCAGCAATTGAAAATGACAACAGAGAAAGACACCTACTTTCTTTAAAAATGGGAATTGGAAATTGGTTAGTTCAAGTAGATGCCGATGAAATATTTATAAACTTTGAGAAATTTGTAAAGGAATTAAGAAAACGTGACAAGTATCTTGACAATCCTGAGAAAACACCAATTCAGATTGCTGCTTTTTTAGTTCACTTGTATAAGTTCACCGAAAATGGAATTTTATATGTAAATGCCCCTCATAAGTTTATGTTGGCTACTAATTTCCCAAACTATAAATGTGCAAGACAAACTAAAGAGAGAATTATTTATACCAATACCATTTTGCTTCATGAAACGTTGTGTAGAACCGAAGAGGAATTGCGTTTTAAGATTGAAAATTGGGGGCACAATGTTGATGTAAACGATACCTTCTTAGAAAAATGGTTAGCAGTAAACGAAACAAATTATAAGGAGTTTGAAAATTTTTATTTCATTGAACCAGAAAGATGGAAGAAATTAGGATATTTGGATTCTAAAGATTTTAATGAGATAATGTATATTGCGGAAAATGATGAAAATTTTAATATTTCAAAAACATTTCTATTTTTTAAAAATTTTGGGCAGTGGTTTAAGCATTTGATCAAATTTAAATTCTAAATTCATTTCACAATTAGTCTATATTTTGCACTTAAATAATCACTATTGAAAACACCAATTAATTTTAATTCAGCCTACTTATCACTTCAAAAGGAGATAGTTAGTATTATTGATAATTTCAATAATTCAGGAATAATTTTTGGAGATGGAAATAGAAATGTTATTAAGATTTTTGATTTAAATTCAACTAAAGTAAATGTAAAATCATTCAAAAAACCACATTTACTCAATTCGATGATCTATAGGTATATTAGAAAATCGAAGGCTCGGCGATCTTTTGAATATGCTAATAAACTATTAGAAAATCAAATTGGCACTCCACAACCTATAGCTTATTTTGAAAAAACAAACTTATTTGGATTAAAAAATAGCTTTTATGTAAGCGAACATTTAGAGTGTGATTTAACGTTTAGAGAATTAGTCCAAATTCCTGAATTTCCTGAAAATGAGATAATTTTAAGACAGTTTACTCGTTTTACCTATTTGTTGCACCAAAAAGGAATTGAGTTTTTAGATCATTCACCTGGAAATACATTGATTAAAAAAAATGAAAATGGAAGTTATGATTTTTTTCTTGTCGATTTAAATAGAATGACTTTTCACCAAAATATGTCTTTTCATATTCGAATGAAAAATCTATGTCGATTGACTTACAAAGAAGAAATGGTAAAAATAATGAGTAATGAATATGCTATTGTTTCTGGAGAATCAGAAGATTTAATCTATCGAACACTTTGGAAAATGACAACTGATTTTCAAAATCAATACTTTAGAAAAAGAAGATTGAAAAAGAAATTGAAATTTTGGAAGAAATAGTTGTGAAAAAATAGTATTTTCACTTTTCAAAAGAAAAAATGAAAGTTTCAGTAATTATCACAACATACAATGCAGTTGAATGGTTGCAAAAGGTACTTATTGGATATAGCGTCCAAACAGAGTCCGATTTTGAAATTGTCATTGCCGATGATGGTTCTACTTCTGAAACTAAAGATTTAATTTCAAAATTATCCTCAAAATTTAGTAATCCAATAGTTCATGTTTGGCATGAAGACCATGGATTCCAGAAAACAAAAATTTTAAATAAAGCTATTTTAAAGTCAAATTCGGACTATTTAATATTTACAGATGGCGATTGTATTCCTAGAAAAGATTTTGTTGAAATGCACTTAAAATATAGGGAAATTGGTTATTTTCTTTCAGGAGGTTATTTTAAAATACCGCTTTCTATTTCTAAGCTTATTTCTGAAAAGGATATAATTGATTCAAATTGCTTTAAACTTTCGTGGTTAAAAGACAATGGATTTAAATTGAACTTCAAAAGTATTAAATTGACTAATAATAAATTTATAGCTCAATTTATGAATTGGATTACTCCAACAAAAAGATCATGGAACGGACACAACTCTTCAGGTTGGAAAAGTGATATATTAGCTGTAAATGGATTTAATAATGAAATGCAATATGGTGGTGAAGATCGCGAAATGGGGGAGCGCATGTTTAACAATGGCATGCTTTCAAAGCAAATTCGATATAGTGCGATTTGCGTACATTTAGAACATAGTCGTGGATATTCTTCTCCTGAGATTTGGGAATTAAACAACAAAATACGTGCTTACAATAAAAGAAAATCCATCATCAAAACAGATAATGGAATAGATAAAGTTTAAGACTTTCTATAATTGAAATATTCCTCCGAAAGCAATAATTTTCTGAAAAAACATAAAATTTTGTGAAGCACTATCGGCATTATCAAATGTAGTTTTAATATTAGGCATATTAATATAACCACCTTTTAATTCTCCTTGAATAAAATAGTGTTTGAAAAAAGTAATGTTTAAACCCGCTTTAGCCGAAAATCCATAACCTGCTACATTAAAATCATCGTGACGAGCTTTTCCCATTAACTTTACATTTGTTTTTGGATATAATAATCCAGCTCCAGCTCCTTCAGTTAAACTTATTTGGATTTTATCGGTATCATTTATTTTGAATATTTTCGAAATATCATCTACTCTCGAAAATTCAGAATTGACATAATTCAAGCCATCAGTGTGCTCAAAGGTTAAAAAACTTTCATCGGTTAAATCAACTATACCATTATTAATTACTGTTGAGTTATAAGAATTTGGGTAGTTTCCTGTAATTCTAACGGATTGATTTTGAACCATTACGTATTTCATGTGATCCACGCCAATAGATATATTGTAATGATCGTTCAGAAAATAGCCTATTCTAAAGTTAGTTTGTGGAATGGTCATTTTTGCTGGGTTAATGTAATCTATGTGCCAACCAACCGGCCTGTCAACTGCTTCAACGTCATGTAGAGTAAAATCGTAATTTGCCCCCTTGAAATTAATATTAGAATTGCTGTGACTATCTCTGTTTCCTCCCCAGTAAATATACATTTTTCCCTTATTATGTGAAGTGTATTTTCCAGAAGTTGGTTTAATATCCTGAGAGAAAACGAATGAAAAACAAAATAGGCTAATTGTAATTAAAAATTTTTGCATTAAAAATTAATTATGAAATTTGATGAAATTCTATTTTGAAATAGGGTGCAAATATAACTGGTTTTATTTGCAATTAGCTATTTCTCTTATACTTGTTTTAGGGTAATTATATTTTTAGTATTTTATTATAAGTTTCAATCCAATTTCTAGCAATATTTTCATCGTTAAATTTTTGTACAAATTCAAACCCTTTTTTCTTCATTGATTCTCTTTTTTCTGAGTTTACTAATAAATCCTTTATTTCAATTTTTAATTCCTTTGGATTTAGGGGGTCAATATAAATTGAATTTTCTCCTCCTGCTTCTGAAAAACATCCTCCTTTTGAAGTGATTACTGGAGTTTTTGAATACAATGCTTCAATAATTGGAATCCCAAATCCTTCAAAAATAGATGGATAAATAAATACACTTGCCATCCTATAAATTGATGCCAATTCTTTCAACTCAACATTTTCAAGGAAAATAACTTTATTTTGAATATTATTTTCCAAAATATAGGAGTTCAATTCTTTATAATAAGCAGTTTTTTTGCCAATGATTACTAATTGCGTTTCAATTTCATTTATTGCTTTGATAATAGAAAGTACATTTTTTCGGGTTTCAATTGTTCCAACATTTAAAATAAATTGATTTGGCAATTGGTATTTAGATCTTGTTAGTTCTATAAATTCAGAAGGGATTTCCTCCTTGAAAACAGGAGCACAACCTTGATAAATAACTTCTATTTTGTCTGGATTAATATTTAAATAAGTGACAATATCCTTTTTTGTTTGCTCACTAATTGCAATTACTAAATCGGCTTTATTTGCGGCATATTTAAATTTGTAATAATGAATTTTTCGGTCAAAAAAAGAATATAAATTTGGATATCTCATAAAAATTAAATCATGAATAGTCACCACAGTTTTTACACCAGTTTTATGCAATCCAATCGGAATTTCGCCAGATAAGCCATGAAACAATTTCACTTTGTCGTTTTTTATTTGTGAACAAATGGAAAATAACCTCCAAAGTGAAGATAACTTTTTATCTTTTTTTGAATCTGGTAAATGTTCAATAACAATTTTCCCATCAATTGGAATTCGATCTATTTTTTTTGGCTTTGGATTGTATAATAAATAACTATTTTCAGGATGATATTGCGCTAAAATCCGAATCAGATCTCGACTATAATTGCCCAAACCTGTTTTATTATGAAAGAACCTTTTCGCGTCAAAGCCTAGTATCATCTATCTTAGATTATTTTTATTGAGAAATAAAAGTAATAAATTATTAAATAGTTCAGGTTTTAATAATTTATATATTTCAGTATCATTTTTAGAATTTTTGAGTTCCAAATTTGGGTAATAGTCTGAAATATGAACTGAAATATTTGAGGTTTCATTTTCAAACATATTCCAATCATTTTTCAAAATAAAGGGCGAGAATATTGTGAATGTTGGAATTTCTAACGCTTTTGCCATGTTAATTGCTCCGCCCTCATTTCCAATTAACGCTGCACATTGATTTGTTAAACCCATGAATTCTCTTAATGATTTTGCATAAACGTCAAAAAATATTTTTTCTTGGGTTTCTGTTTTACACAAATTATACAACTCTAACGCAATGCCTTTTTGATTTGGGATGTAATTAAATAGTATTTGAACCTTATTATTTATAGCAATTTCATCTATAACTTGAGCCATGTATTCCAATGGGTATGTTTTCGCTTCGCTACTTCCAATGGCGCTAATCATGATTATTGGTTGATTTAAATCAATATTATTCTGATTTAATAAATCGATTGCATTTTCAATTTCTGAATTTTGTAAATACAATTTTGGTTTGATAACTTGAAAATCAATCCCTAATGGTTTTAATAATTGCAATCGATGTTCAACTGCTTTTGTTGCAGTAGAAATAGAATGCTTCGTTCGAACAATTGTATCAGTATAGAAAAATCTCGAGTAACTTTTATGGAATGATATTGTTCTTTTAGTACCAGAAAATTTGCAGAAAATAGCGGTTTTTAATTTTGAATAGGAATCAATTATAATATCGTATTTTTCGTTTCTAATTCGATTCATTTGCATGAAAAAACCCGAAAATCCTTTTTCAATATTGGGGTCTAAAATGATAACTTTGTCAATAAATGGATTGTTTTCAAGAACGGGAATGGTATTTTTATTCACAATAAAATGCAATTCAGCAGTAGGAAATTTTTGTTTTAGTTCTTCAAAAATCACACTTGTAATCAATACGTCACCAATCATTTTTGGCTGAATCACTGCTATTTTCATGTTGGCTACGATTTTATTTTATCAATTAAATCTCGAGTTCTATGAAAACGATAATTCTTTTTTTTCATCCAAATGATAAGGTTATCCAATCTATCATACATTTGAATACCAGAGTTTTTTGAAACATAACCTGGAAAACCAAATCTATTAAAATCTCTTAAATCAGTGAATTCCCATGGATGAAAATAGATGTTTAAGTAGTTGTCTTTCAAAAATGTAATGTTGCAAATTATTTTATAAATCCAAAGTGGAAGATTATGAAAGGACAACCAAAAAAGTGGGAAACGGATAATTGGGCTCACCGATGCAGGAATTTGCCAAACACCATCTTGTTTAAAATAGGTTCTAGGCTTTGAAAAATTATTATATCTTCCAGGTAAATACGTTGGATTTATTGAAGAATTATAAATATAACCAGCTCTAAAAATTTCTTTTTCATCAACAGGTTGCATTCGTGGCATTCTAAATCCTATCACTTTAGTATTGATGATTTCCTCTAATTTCTCCTTTGATTCTAATAAATGCTCGACTTTAAAATCACTGTGGTAATAACTGTGTGAAGCAATTTCGTGACCGTCTTTAATTATTCGTTTAATTATTTCGGGAGCATTGATTGCAAAAATCACCGTACTAAAAAAGGTAGCTTTTATCTGGTGTTTTTCTAATAAATCTAATATTAAAGAAGTTCCTTCAATAGAAATACTCATTTGATCTTCAAAACTAATTGTCTTGCCATATTCAAATGGCATGTCAAATTCTTCAATATCAAAACTCAATAATATCATTTTTTGTCTTCTAAATTTGTATCTCTAATTAAATAGTTTGGACGTTGTTTTGACTGCATAAATAGTTTTCCTACATACACGCCAATAATTCCCAGAACAATTAAATTTAGACCACCGAATATTACGATAGTAAAAATTACCGATGCCCATCCTGATATTACGTGCCCATAATAAATACTGTAAAAAACATATAAAATGTAGAACAATAAGGATAATAAAAACAGGGAAATACCTAAAAATATTGATATATATAATGGACGAATGCTAAATGAAGTAATGCCTTTTAAAGCAAATTGCATCATTTTCTTAATGGTATATTTACTGTTTCCAGAAAATCGTTCGGCCGGTTTATAGTCAATTGCAAATTGTTTAAAACCAACCCAATTTACCAATCCACGTATAAAAAGTTCATTTTCGCTAAAAGCAAAAAACACTGTTGAAACTTTTTTATCCATTAATCTAAAATCGGCAGTTCCTTCTTCTATTTTAATTTCAGAAATAGAATTTATGAATTTGTAAAAATATTTTGAAGTTATTTTTTTGAAAGCGGGAAGATTTTTGTCTTCTAATCGGCGTGTATAAACGATATCATATCCTTCTTCCCATTTCTCAACTAACTGTGGGATCATTTCAGGTGGATGTTGCATGTCACCATCCATAGTAATGATACTATCTCCAGAAGCCAAGTCCAATCCAGCTTTTAGTGCATTTTGATGCCCAAAATTTCTTGATAATTCTATATAGAAAACATTAGCATCATCAGCTGAAATCTCTTGTAATATACTCAATGTTTTGTCGCTACTTCCATCGTCAACAAAAATTAATTCGTAGCGATAATTTAACTTTTGAAGCACTTCATTTAGTGCTTTTACAATAATTTTAATATTTCCTTCCTCATTAAATGAAGGAATAACAACAGATATTTTCTTTTGTAAAGTCATCTTTAATGAGTAATTGAATTGTAGTTTTTAAATTTATTTCTAAGCATTTCATAAACAATTGCAAACCAAATTAAAACACAAGGTAATGCTTTTAATGCATAAGGACGAATAAAATTGTCTTTTAAATATTTCGGAATTAAATCGGATGGAGATAAACTGGTAAGAATTAAAGCAAAAATAAATAATACAATATAAAATTTCGAAATGGGTTTGGGTTGAATTACAAACCAAATTGCAACACCAACAAATGCAATTATATAGGTTGGTGATTCAGATCCTGAACTAAAAATAACTGTAAAAATCAATACTGAAGCTAATAACATTAATCTATAGGAAACTTCTTTATATTCTTTTATTCTTAAATATTGTAATCCAAATAAGAAAACTCCACCAATTAAAAAAGGCAAATTAGATATACTACTGTCTTGAAAAAATCTGCGTACAATTCCCATTAATGAGATGTCTTGGTAGGAATTTAGTCCTGCGTTTTCACTATTTTTTTCAACTAATCTTTCGAACCATTCTTTATAGGTTTGGATTATGTATTCAGGTGAAGATAGCAACATTGGCAAACAAAACATCACTATACTCCAGAATATAAGTGAAAATATAAATTTGATTTTATTCTTCGAAAAGAAGAAAAATGCCAATCCAACTATTCCATATAATTTTACAAAAACTCCCAAAACTATAAAAAATGCCGACCAGAAATCTTTAGCTTTATTAATGTATACAAACGACAAAATAATAATTGCAGTCATCAATGGATTAAATTGCAAACCCAATAATGTGGTTAAAAGTTCGTGCAAACAAATCCAAAGAATAGCATTTATTTGCGTTGCTTTTAATGGTAATTGAGTGATAGCCCACGCCAAAACACCTGCATTAAAAAGTGACCAAAGTGGAATTCCAATATAATCTGGAAACATCGCAAATGGAGCGATTACTAAACTGAAAATAGGTCCGTAATGGTTGTGATCAAAATATTCTAGTGGATATTCTTTATATAAAGGTAGTTTGTCTATTGTATGAAAAAAGACATTCTTGAAAATTTTATAATTGTTGATATCATTAATATCTAATTTTATCAAAACTGATAGTAATGCAATCAGCAACCACAATGAAATGATAATAATTCTATTATTAAAAAAAGACAAATTCAAAAAAGATGTGATTTTCTTGTTAATGGAATTTAATATCATTTATGTTGGTTTAGTTTTGATGAAATTTCTCAATTAAATAGCAACATCGTATTCTCTCAACGCGTCATTTAAACTCGTTTTTAAATCGGTTGAAGGTTTGCGAGTTCCAATAATCAATGCGCAAGGAACTTGATAATCACCTGCTGCAAAATTCTTGGTGTAACTTCCTGGAATCACCACTGATCTAGCTGGAACAAATCCTTTCATTTCAATTGGAGTTTCACCGGTTACGTCTATAATTTTTGTAGAAGCAGTTAAGCAAACATTTGCACCTAATACAGCTTCTTTACCCACATGAACACCCTCAACAACAATACATCTTGACCCAATAAAAGCGCCGTCTTCAATGATAACTGGAGCAGCTTGTAATGGTTCTAAAACACCACCTATTCCAACACCGCCACTTAAATGAACGTTTTTACCAATTTGAGCACAACTTCCTACTGTAGCCCAGGTGTCAACCATAGTTCCCTCATCAACATAAGCGCCAATATTAACATAACTAGGCATTAAAATCACCCCTTTTGAAATATAAGCTCCATGTCTCGCAACCGCATTTGGAACTACGCGAATACCTTTTTCAGCATAACCTCTTTTCAATGGAATTTTATCATGATATTCGAAAATACCCGCTTCTAAAGTTTCCATTTTTTGGATAGGAAAATACATCACAACTGCTTTTTTTACCCATTCGTTAACTTGCCATTTATCACCAATAGGTTCAGCAACTCTTATGGTTCCTGCATCCAGCAAATCAACAACTTTCCTAATAGCATCTGTTGTAGTTTCTTCTTTTAACAATTCTCTATTGTTCCAAGCTTGTTCTATAATTGTTTGTAAAGTATCCATATTAAAATATTTTAGGCAAAGATAACTTTTTTGTTTATTTTCATGAATGTAAAAATCGGATTTTATTCATCAATTTATTTTCAACTTATCAAGTTAACTTACTTTGATTATATTTGTATAAATATTAAAAAAATGCCTCGAATTTTAGCGATTGATTACGGACAAAAGCGAACAGGAATAGCTGTTACAGATGAAATGCAAATTATTGCCTCTGGATTAACAACGATCCCTTCAGCAACCACAATCGATTTTTTGAAGGATTATTTCTCTAGAGAAAAAGTGGAAAAAGTGCTTATTGGTGAACCCAAACAAATGAATGGAGAACCATCTCAAAGTGCTGAAATCATTGAAGCATTTGTAAGAAAATTCAATAGTTTTTTTCCAAATATGCCTGTAGTTCGTGTTGATGAACGGTTTACATCAAAAATGGCATTTCAAACCATGATTGATAGTGGTTTGAATAAAAATCAAAGAAAAAATAAAGCTTTATTGGATGAAATTTCTGCAACCATAATGCTACAAGATTATTTGAGGTAGACTACTTAATTGTATATTAATCTTATTTCAGAATAATTCTTTGAAGAATTCAATAATAACCCTCAATTTTTTACAACAATCAAATTTTTATATATTAGTTTGAATGATTTGAATAAATTATATAATAGCGTAATTCATTTCAATTAAATAATATTTGTTAATTACCAATTTCAACATGTATTTTTTGTTATTTTTGCCAACTATTATAAGTTAAATTAGCTGAATTTATTTTTCAGTTCCTAAATAATATTTAAATGATTTTACCAATTGTAGGATATGGTGACCCAGTTTTAAGAAAAGTAGCCGATGCTATTTCATCTGATTACCCAAATTTAAAAGAGACAGTTGCCAATATGTATGATACAATGTACAATGCTTGTGGCGTTGGACTTGCAGCACCACAAGTTGGATTGAGTATCCGTTTATTTGTAATTGATACTTCTGCTTTTGGTGACGACGATGAATTAGCAACTGAAGAGCAACTTAAATTAAAAAATTTCAAGCGTACTTTTATTAATCCAAAAATGATAAAAGAAGAAGGTGAACTTTGGGGTTTTAATGAAGGGTGTCTAAGTATTCCGGATGTTCGTGAAGATGTTTTTAGGAATGAAAGAATAACATTAGAGTATTGTGATGAAGATTTTATTGTTAAAACAGAAGTATTCGATGGATTGATTGCTCGTGTAATTCAACATGAATACGATCATATAGAAGGAATTTTATTCACCGATTTAATTTCATCATTAAAGAAACAATTGATTAAGAAAAAACTACAGAATATCATGGACGGGAAAGCTCGTCCAGACTATAGAATGAAGTTTTGTAATAAAAAAGGTAGATAATAAATATAAAAATTATATAAAATAAATTAAATTAAAATGACATTAGATAAAATATTAGCAATAGCAGGAAAACCAGGTTTATTCGCTTTAAAAATTCAAACTCGTACCGGTTTTGTTGCAGAATCATTAATCGATGGTAAGAAAATTACTGTAGGTTTAAAAAGTAACGTAAGCTTACTTTCTGAAATTTCAGTTTATACTTATTCAGAAGAAAAACCATTAACTGAAATAATGAGAACTATTGCTGTAAAAGAAGATAATGGTCCAGCGATTTCTCACAAAGAAGAAAATTCAAAATTGACAGCATATTTCCTTGAAGTACTTCCTGATTATGATCAAGATAGAGTTTATCCATCAGATATTAAAAAAATATTAAATTGGTATAACATGCTTCAAGCCAAAGGTTTATTTTCAAAAGAAGAACCTAAAATAGAAAATGCTGAAGAAGTTTTAGATAAAGTTGTAACTGAAGTAGCAGCTGAAAAGGCAGATAAACCAGCTAAAAAAGCAAAATCAAAATAATTTTTTTTCAAACCAATATAATTTTATCCTGTCAAGAGTTTATCCTGACAGGATTTATTATTTTTACATTGATTACTTTTAAAATATAATTATTATAAATGGAAAATAGAAAAAACCAACTTCAAGCTTTCGATAGATTATTATCTATAATGGACGATTTACGCGAAAAATGCCCCTGGGATCAAAAGCAAACAATGCAAAGTTTACGTCATCTAACAATTGAGGAAACATATGAATTGGGTGATGCCATTTTGGATAATAATCTGAATGAAGTTAAAAAGGAGTTGGGAGATTTACTATTACATATTGTTTTTTATGCTAAAATAGGCAGTGAAACCAACGATTTTGATATAGCTGATGTTTGTAATGAAATTTGCGAAAAGTTAATTCATCGTCACCCACATATTTACAGCGATGTTGTGGTTAAAGATGAAGAAGAAGTGAAACAAAACTGGGAAAAACTGAAATTGAAAGAAGGCAAAAAGTCCGTTTTAGAAGGTGTTCCAAAAAGTTTACCAGCATTAGTAAAAGCGAGTAGAATTCAAGATAAAGTTAAAGGAGTAGGATTTGATTGGGAAGAGCCACACCAAGTTTGGGATAAAGTACAAGAGGAAATCCAAGAATTTCAAGATGAAGTTGCCGCTGGAAATCAAGATAATATGGAATCTGAATTTGGAGATGTCCTTTTTTCAATGATCAATTACGCCCGTTTTTTAAATATCAATCCTGAGGATGCTTTAGAACGTACTAATAAAAAATTCATTAAACGCTTTCAATATTTAGAGTCAAAAGCAGAACAATTGGGAAAACCATTAATGGATATGACTTTAGCTGAAATGGATGTTTTTTGGGATGAAGCAAAGAAAATTTAGATTATGATTTTCTTGATTTTATCTATTTTACTTTACTCGGTTAATAATTATTTTTGGAAAAAAATACTTTCGGATACAAACATTTGGTTTGTAATTGCATTACGATCTTCATTTACAATTATTTTAGGTTTAGCTAGTTCTTATTTTGTGTATCCTGAATTGTTTGAAAATATTAGATTTTATGAATTAAAATTAATTTTAACAGCTTCATTATTAGGTGCTTTAGGATTAATTTGTATGGTTTCTGCCCTTAGGAATGGTAGCTTGAGACAGCTAGGAATTTTTAATCTCATAACCGTTTTTTTTACAGTAAGTTACTTAATAGTTTTCGATAATCTAAGTATTAAATATTATCTAATTGGAAGTTTTTTTATTGTAATTGGTTTTTCTTTTTATTTATTTCAAATAAAAAAAGACAGATTAGCAGACAATTCTATTAAACAATACTCACTTCTAGGATTAATGGCGTTATTTTTTTCTGCTTCTGGACTATTTCATTGGTATAATTTAAAAGCTTCTATACCTATCATGACCTCACTATTAACTCAAGAGATTACGGTTTTTTTTATAGGAATTTCTTTGTTTTTATTTCAACCGAAAAAGCATATTATTGAAATAGTTCGAAATAGTAACAAGAAAATAATATTTGTATTTATTATGTCGGTAATAATATTTTTGGCGGTTTGGTTTGGTTTAATGGGTTTAAAAATCACGGACCCAATAATTACATCGTTGCTATCATTAGCAGTCCCAATATTAACTATAGTATTTGGAAATGTTTTTTTAAAAGAGAAAATAAATTCTTGTATTTTGTATTCCTTTTTATTAATTTCAATCGGTGCCTTCTTGTTGTATTTAGATTTAAATCATTTTTTATAATTAATATTCCCTTAAAAATTTAAGAGTAAAACGTTTAAACCCTGTTTGATTTGCAGTTTTTTGATATTTTGATTCAATTTCTTTCAATTGTATTTTAGAAATGTTATTTAACTTTCCTAATTTATATTCTACTATATAATAAAATAATAAAATATAATCTTTATATGAAAGACTAAATTTTGATAATGAAATTATTTGAAAACTAACATTTGCTTCTTTTATCTTTTTTTCATGTATTAATTGAATAGATTGTGCTAATAAAATCATTGCTTGAAATGGATAGCCACTCCAGTTTTCAATAGTTAAAAGGTCTTCATAAAAATTACTTATTAAATAA
>NZ_JBIKQP010000054.1:0-4178 GCF_044349645.1 Flavobacterium sp.
CTTTTCTAAATGTAAGTGCACGTTTTTCACGTACTAAAATCATTTCCTTACCTGTAAACGGACTTTTCATAACTTTCTATTTATAAGGATATTTCATTGGAAATTCTGCAATATGAAACGAAATACAAATAACTTGAGAACCTTCAAAACCCATTGAAATTTTTATATAAATTTCTTTGTTTTTGATTTCTCAACCAAACACCCACATATCAGAACCTCCATACAACTTTTCATTTAAAGGACCTTCTGAATAATCAATCACTTTTAATGTGTCAATAATTTCAATTCGTTTATTTGGAGTTATCTCCAAAACAGTTAAAGTTTCTGCATTTTTACCGCGATCATCACGAAATAAAATAGACCAAATACTTTTCTTCTCTTGAAATTGTTTTAAAAACCGATTGATTTCTTCCTTTGTTGCCATATTTCCTAACACAAACTTACAACATCACAAACAAATATAAAAGTTGTATTTTACAAAATATTTGACTATTTTATAAACTTTAAAGTTGAAATTTTAAAAAATCACTTCCCGCAACATTTTTTATATTTCTTACCACTCCCGCATACACAAGGATCATTTCTTCCTATTTTGGTAGAAATAACAGGTGTCTGTTTTGGATATAAAACTTGCTCCATGCGCTCCTCCATATCAAATTCAAAATCTGCATTTTCAAAATACTCCTCTTCATCCCAATCTTGATAACTTATAGAATATACTTCTTCAATTGTCTTTATCTCTCTACCGATCTCCTCTTTTACATCCGACTTTTCGTTGTAAATCACCTCAAATTCCTTCCAGTCTCCCATAATATCTAAATCTATATATCCTCGATCAAAAAGTTCTTTAATTAAAGGAACAACATCATCTAAAGAAAAATATACTAAATCTGAAATTGCCAATCCCAAAAATGTTGGGTCAATCGGTCTATTTTCAATTGTATCATCTAACAAAAACTCAAATAAGCGTTTAAAAATCTGAATGATCTCTGGTTGTTTTTCAGGATAATGAATTGCAAGTTGAACCAAGGCTACTGCAAATTCGGTTTTTGTAAATGTATGAACTTCTGGACGATAGAGATACTCTTCCAATTCCGAAAGTTTATTTTTACCTAAATCAAAAAGCACCAACCAAACGATTTCGCATAAATCATCCCCAAAATAAAATTCAATCATTTCTTTATCATAGGATAATACCTCTTTGATTTTCGCTAAACTTTCTTCAGAATGTATTTCTCTCAATAAAAATAAAGCATGCAATAAGAAGGAATGAAGTTTGAGATCCCACCCTTCTTCACTAAATTCATTGTAACGTGAAACCGCATCTTGCAATACCAACTCTAAATCTTCAATTAATGTTTTTCTTGGAAGCAGTAACAAATCTTGTATTTTTTCTGCAGATTTTGAAAATCCCACTTCATACAACCTCCAAATTTCCTCATGATGAAGCATAGGTAATTGAACATCTTGAATTTCAGGTATTGGTCGACCATTAAAATCTCCAAATACTTCATTTAATTCTTTCCTCCTTTTTATACGAAGCATGCCTCGTAAATTCATTATATGACTTTCTAATTCCTCAATACGTGGATTTTCTTCATCTAATGATTTATAAAATTCAAATCTATTTTCCGCTAATACTAAATCTTCTTTTGCAATAGCATAGAGCACGGTGGTATAATAAAACGACTGAACCTCTGAAAAATGGAACTCGTCTCTTTCTGGATACAATTCTTTAAGATCCAAATTATTCCCTAAATATTCCAATGCTTCTTCTGGTTTTCCTTGATAAAAACAAAAATTTGCGGCATTCAAACGAGCGTGCAGATAATTAGGGAAATCTTTTAATAATTCCTCATTAATTTTCACCGCCTTATCATATTGTCCAATTTCTTTGTAAGCTACTGTCAAATAATTTCGCAATTGAGGTAAATTCGGATTCTCTTTGCAAAGTTTATCTATCTTTCGTATAAACGCTTTATCTATTTTCCCGTGAATACGATTCACTATCTCTTTTAATAACTTTTCTTGAGCAGGAGTCGTATCATAAATTTTCGATATGAAATCAGCATCATACGAAATTGTAAAATTTGTCTTGATTTTGTTATTTTCCATAAATTCCATCTCTTTCTTTATCTATTGTTCCTCCTTCATAGCCGCAAACTCCCATACGAGGAGAATTAACAATTGGCATTTCTGCCCAATCCAAATAATCCGAACAATGTTCACCGTGTTTTTCTTTGCAATTATCACAAAAATGAGATTCATCTTCCCATAAACAACAAGAACATAATGACGTTGCTACTTTCTTATGACAAATATCACACCCTAAAGGCAATGGTTCATTTCTAGATAATAAAACCACGTCTTTTTTTTGAGTGGGTAACATAAATTGTTTACCTGCTTTCAATTCCAGATAAGTAGTTGATCCATAATCGTATTCATACCCTATTTTTACACGAGGTTGAAAAACATCTTCAACCGAATGAGATTTTGAAACCTTATACTGTCGATGTGAAAAACCACTTAAATGACCACAACAATCCAACCAAATTTTCTTTAAAAAAGTATCTATTACTTTCATTTTTGCATCTCCTTTCACAAGCAATTGAAGAAAATAGTTTTCTGATTCAACTTCAACATAACAATAGTTTTCCGTTGCATTATTTTTTGATTCTTTTTCCTTAGCTTTAAGATGCTTCTCAAGGTGTTTTTTAATTTCTAACGAATCTACAATTTCATTACAATACAAACACTTACCAACTGACTCTATTTCTTTTGACATAATTATTATTTTATTTCTCGCATAATTCAAAATATCGAAATTTATTTGATTAGTATGATCAGACACGACCTGTCACCAACTCCCCGCTAAACGCTTTCTTCAAAATACTTTGCTTCAACGCCTCGGCTTGTTGTAAACTTGTTTTTATTTGTTCTTCCATTTTATCCGCTACACTCAAACGACTTTCGATTTCTTGGACTATTTGGTGTTGTTCTTCTATTGATGGAAAAGAAATTTCAATATCATTAAGAATTTCAAGTCTAATTCCTAATACAGTCGTTCCGCTAGACTTTTTCAAAATTTCATTTTCTCTGTTAAGAAAGAAATAGAAAGCAAATTTTATATCAATATTTACTTTTGGTCTTGCAATTTTTAAATCTTGATTTATTGTAGTTTCAATCTTTGTAATTATTGGTCTACCAGGATTAATTCGTGTGGCAATTATTAATTCACCATTTTTAGCTAGATTAGTCGTACTTTTTTTTAATCCTTCATCTGTAATAAAATCTGATGTTTGAGTTAAATATTCTCCTTTTATATCTTTTATTGATGCCCACGGAATTTTTCCATTCCAGTAGGCTTTTTCATTTTTACTTGGTGTTCCCCCTCCAATAAAATTAAAAACTTCTCCTAATTTTTTCACCTCCCACCCCTCTGGAAATTCTCCCTCTTTTACATTTTCATTTGTAAACCTACCTTCAAACGCCCATTTCAAAACACTTTGGCGGTACACTTTCAACTGCTCTAATGATTTCTTTAATTCTTCTACACCCTTTTCCAATTCGCTAAATAATTCCTCAATTTTAGAAACGATGTGTTGTTGGGTTTCGAGTGGAGGGAGAGGGATTTGAAGGTCTGAAAAATTTCTTAATGATATTTCTTTAAAGGTAGTACCACTGGCAACTTTTTCAGCTTCTTGTTTTGAATTTTTTAAAAAATAATAAATGAATAATGAATCAATGTTTGCATTAGGTATTATACTTTTAAACCCTTGATTTGTAGAAAGTTCTTCATCCGCAATAGCTACATAACCAATTGGAGCTCTACATGAAAATAAAACCGAACCTTTAGGCATTAATTTAGCAGATGATTTTTTTAGTCCTAATTCTGTTATTGATTTTTTACCTCTTCTAATTTTAATTTCATTATAACCAGTCAAATCAGATGGAGAAATCCATGAAATATTCCCATTCCAATATTCAGAAACTGTTGTTGATGGTGTACCTCCAGAAATTACTTCACCAATCTCTTTTAACTTCTTTATTTCCCACCCTTTTGGTAAATTTTTCATTTTTTCATCCATATTGTTTGTTCAGTCAAATAACGGTCAAATAAAAAACAACTTGTTATCCAACGGTTTAAATATTGATTTTATTTATTACAACTATTGCCA
>NZ_JBIKQP010000004.1:0-89570 GCF_044349645.1 Flavobacterium sp.
TATTACTATTTTATTTGAACATTTAAATTAAAATTACATATTGATTATTTACAATTATCTAACCTTTAATTTATTATTTTATAAATATTTAATAACTATATTTTTATTTACAAAGTTTAACTTTTAAATAGATTTACTAGATTAATCAATATAAATAATTATGAAAAAAAATTATACTTATAGTCAATTACCTATTATTTTTTTTATTTTACTAAGTTGTGTTCAAGTTACTGTAAGTCAGACAATTAATCTTGCTAATTATGTAAGAGTTGGACGTTATGATTTACCAGAACCAACAAGAACGGCTCACCCAGTAAATAATTTGTTATGCCAAGAAGCTTCTGGAGTGACTTATAACTGGGATACCGATACATTGTTTATTATTGGGGATGGAAGCACCGCAATTGTTCAAGTATCAAAAACAGGTGTTTTAATTAACACGATGACTCTAGCCCAAGGCGCCAGCCCTCAAGGAACAGAATTTTATGATACAGAAGGTATTACCTACATTGGTAATGGACAATTTGTAATGGCAGAAGAAAGAGACCGACAGTTGGTAAAATTTACTTATGTTGCTGGTGGAACTTTAACAAGAAGCAATACACAAACCGTTAAATTAGGAACTTTCGTAAATAATACTGGCACTGAAGGACTTTCTTATGACCCAATAACAAATGGTTATATTGTATTAAAAGAGATTTCTCCAATTGGAATATTCCAAACAGGAGTTGATTTTACGGCGGGTACTGCTACAAATGGATCACCAACAACAGTTGATTCAATTAATTTATTTGACCCAGCATTATTGCCAGTAACTGATGTTGCTGATGTATTTGCATTATCAAATATTCCAGCCTTATCCTCTAATGCATTGTATTCTAATTTATTGGTTTTAAGCCAAGAAAGCGCTAAAATAGTAAATGTAAATCGAAGTGGCGTAATTTCTAGCACTTTGAATATTGCTTCAGATTTAGGAAATCCATTGGATCTACCTAATCAACAACATGAAGGTTTAACAATGGATCGTGATTATAAATTGTATGTGATAAGTGAAAATGGCGGTGGCGGTATTGACTACCCACAATTATGGGTTTATGCACTTTCTACCGCTGCAAATACTGCTCCAACTGCTATTACTTTAAATAATGTAACCAGTTCAATATTAGAAAACAGTAATACAACCTCGGCAGTTAGAGTTGCTGATATTGTAGTTACCGATGATGGGTTAGGAACAAATAACTTAACAATTTCAGGTCCTGATGCTGCCATATTTCAAATTATAGGTTCTAGTTTATTCATACGTTCAGGAACAGTATTGGATTATGAAACTAGAACCACTTACAATATTACTATTAGCGTAGACGATACTTCGGTAGGTTCTACTCCAGACGCAACAGTAAATTACGTATTAAACGTTATTGATGTTGCTGTAGAAACTACTCCTGCTGCAACCGTTTCAATTACAGAAGTTGCTCCATGGTCAAGTGGAACTACTAATGTAGCAGCTGACTGGTTTGAAGTTACCAACTACGGCACCACAGCTCTTGATATTACTGGTTGGAAAGTAGATGATAGTTCTAATTCATTTACTTCTGCACTAGCTTTAAACGGAATTACAAGTATTGCTCCTGGAGAGTCAGTTATTTTCTTAGAAACTAGCTCAACTAATGCAGCAACAATTATAGCCAATTTTAAGACGACATGGTTTGGTATTAATCCTCCAGCAAGTTTACAAGTAGGTTCGTACACTGGAGGCGGAATTGGTCTAAGTACTGGAGGCGATGCTGTTAATTTATTTGATGCGAATGGAAATTTAAGGGCCAATGTTGTTTTTGGTGCAGCTACTACAAATTTTTCTTTTAATAACGCAGTAGGTTTAAATAATGCAACGATTACATTATTAAGTCAAATAGGTGTTAACGGAGCATTTGCAGCAATTAATGATTTAACTCAAATAGGTTCTCCTGGAAACGTTGGAAAATTAATCATATCCGAAGTAGCTCCATGGTCAAGCGGTAGTAGTCCATTAGCTGCAGATTGGTTTGAATTAACTAATACAAAAGCAGTAGCTTTGAATATAACTGGTTGGAAAGTAGACGACAATTCCCAATCTCCAGTAGCCGCAGTAGCATTAAGTGGAATTACAACTATAAATCCTGGAGAATCAGTAATTTTCATAGAAACAACTGATTTACCTGGTAAAACGACATTATTCAAAAGTAACTGGTTTGGTTCAAATCCACCTGCAGGATTAAGAATTGGAAACTATACTGGAAGTGGAATTGGTTTAGGTACCAGTGGTGATCAAGTAAATATTTATAACGCTACTAGCAACATTCCAGAAGCATCAGTTGTATTTGGCGCTTCACCAACCACTACTTTTGCAACCTTTGATAACACTGCTGGATTAAACTCTACTACGAATGCAGTTTCTTCATTAAGCGTTGTAGGTGTAAATGGTGCTTTTGTCGCTGTAAATAGCGCTACTGAAATTGGTTCTCCAGGTGTTTTCTTAATTTCAAATCCGAATTTAAGTACTATTGATACATCAATAAATTCTAATGATTTTAAATTTGTCGCTTTTCCAAATCCAACAAATTCTAATTTTCAATTAAATATAATTAATGGAAATTTAGATAAAGTTACTATTAGAATTTTTGATATGATGGGCCGATTATTAGAATCAAATATTATAAATTCTATTGATTTGAATACTAAAAAACTTGGTGATAATCTTCCAAGTGGAATATACAATGTGATTGTAAGTCAAGGAGATTTTTCTAAAGCAATTAGAGTGATAAAGAATTAGTATTAGAAAAATAGTAGTTTATAAACCACGCTTATTGCGTGGTTTTTTTTATTTAAAAAATAAATATGTTTCTTTGTAATGTTTATTATAAAAAAATGAAAGTATTTTTAAAATCATATTTAATTGCAGCGGTAATCCTATTGTTTTCTTGTAAAACAAGGTATTACGATAAATCAATTGTTGTTGCTAGTTCAACAATCAAATCTAATGATAAAATTGAAACTGTTAAGGATAATAAAACAATTGTCAGTGATACCTCATTTGTAAATCTGAAAGACTATAGTAGTGATTTTGTTTATGACATGAAATACGCTACCGATGATAATTTTTTAAAATCAAAGGTTTACGATTGTGCTGAATGTTTTATGAGATTAAAAACAGCAAAAGCGCTTATAAAAGCCAATTCTAAATTTATGAAGCTAGGATATAAAATCAAACTTTACGATTGCTACCGACCTTTGGACGTTCAAAAAAGAATGTGGAAAATAGTTTCAAATCCAAGTTATGTAGCCAATCCAAGTAAAGGTTCTATTCACAATAGAGGAGGAGCTGTAGATATTACACTTGTTGATAGCAACGGAAAGGAATTAAATATGGGAACTCCATTTGATTTCTTTGGACCTGAAGCAAGTCATAATTATAGGAATTTTCCTAATGAAATTTTAGAAAACAGAGCTTTATTTAAAAAAATAATGACAAGTACTAAATTTCAATCTTTCGATTCTGAATGGTGGCATTACAACCTGAAAAATGCAAAATTAGACCCTATTTCCAATTTTAAATGGAATTGCAACTAATCGATTACGCAAGACAAGAAATCAATAAAATAGCTGCTAGGAAAATAAGTTTGTTGATCCATTTCGGAAACGATTTGTTTCTTTATGATAAAATCTTGAGATTCTGTTGAGAATTTTATTCTCATACTTGAAACAGGGGAAGTTTTCAAATCATCAATAGTTCCTTTTACAAAGAAAAAATTCCCAGATAATATTCTGTTATTAAAACCCAAATCATCGCTTACTGGTGTACCACAATTCTCTTGTTCTGAAGCAATTAGGGTGATAACTTTATTGTTTTCTAATTGTAAGTAAATTCTGGAATTTTTATCAAAGCAATTTACTTTCAAAAAGTCTTTACTTTTATGTATAATTAAAACTGAAAGCGAAGGCATATCATCAGTTGATGTCAATGCGAAAAAAATATGTTTTGAAGTATTTCCAAAAACAAATTCATGTACAATTGCACTTTTTGTTTCTTTATAAGTTCCTATACTGTCTTTTACATTTACACTAAATTCACAAGGTTTTTGTGCTACTGTATTCAAACTGTAAAGAAATAGAACTAGCAATAAGAGGTTTTTCATGTTATTCAATTTTGTTGCAAATTATAACAATTTTGTCATTATTTGGGTCTGTAGTAAAAAAACAATAGCTAGAACCTCCCTCTTTTATTTTCCATTTTTTTCTAATTCCTTCCACACTGTCAGGAAAATTTCTAGTAGTAATATTTGCTTTTGTATTTTCTAAATTAGTTTTCATTTCTTGTTTTGAATAAGAAAAAACCTTTTTAATTTCAAATATTCTACCCGGAAAGTTAATTTGATTTTCGGAAGTATATAAATGAGAATGGGAGTGAAGTTTGCCAAGATTGTATTTAAGTCCAATTTCATCAAACCCGCCCGATTTCATGATTGCATTATTGGGTTCGTATAGAAATTTCAAAGGAAACTCTAAATTAGTTGTTTTCGCATTTGAATTCAATTCAAAATCAAAAATAGCAGCTTTTCCGTTAACAATATTTATGGTTTTAATTTCTGTATTACCAATAAAACCAATTTGTAATTCCCAAAGCAATTCTTTTACCTCATTGTCAACCGCTACAATATGAATGCATTTTACATTTGTTAATTCAGATAATCCCGCAGAAATGTCTAATATTGGCGCTGTTTTTATCAGAATATTATTGGTTTTGGAAAAATAGTAGGAAAGTAAATCGGGAACGTTTGGTAAGCAATCTTTCAGCATAAAGACTTTGCCTTTTTGCTCATTCCGTCTAGAAGGATCGATATAAATCCAATCTATTTTTTGATCGTAATTATTCAGAATTTCATAGCTATCTCCTGCAAAACATTTTACATTATTTATACCGATTTGCTTAAAATTGTGATTGACAATATCGGACAATTCGCCATCAATTTCACAATGAATAACTTTATCAATTCTCTCAGAAAAATAGAGACAATCCACTCCAAATCCACCTGTTAAGTCAATTAGTGTTGCTCCATTTACAATTTCAGATTTGTATAAAGCAGTTTTTTCTGAAGAAGTTTGCTCCACAGAAATTTTACTTGGATAAATGATATTTTCAGTAGAAAAATAAGTCGGAAGTTTTTCTTTTGCTTTCGATTTAGCAGCTATTTGATTTAAAATTAAAACCCATTGAATTTCTGGAAATGGATTTTTCATTAACGCGAGTTTGGTAAGATCAACACCAATTTGCGAATTGATATATTTTTGAATCTCAGGATTTAAAAGGGCATTATCCATCGAATTAAATTCTAATTATTAAAAATATAATTAAGTATATTTGCTCCCATTTTTAAAGCTTTAACACGAACTTCTGTCGGATCATTATGTACATCGACATCTTCCCAGCCATCGCCTAAATCGGTTTCATAAGTATAAAGAAGAACCAATCTATTTTCAATAAATATTCCCAATGCTTGAGGTCTTTTACCATCGTGTTCGTGAATTTTGGGTATTCCTGCTGGAAACGAATTTGGTTTTTGAAAAATAGGATGATTGGCAGGAATTTCAACCAAAGCATTTTCAGGAAAAAGTTTAGTAATTTCTTTCCGTATGTATTCATTCATTCCGTAATTATCATCAATATGAAGAAAACCACCTGAAGTTAAGTAATTTCTCAGGTTTTCAACTTCTGAAGGATTAAATACCACATTTCCATGCCCAGTAGCATGAACGTAAGGATAGGAAAAAATATCAGGACTGCTAGGAGTTACAACAGCATTTTTAGGTAGAATTTTAGTTCCAATTGTTTGATTACAATATTTTATCAAGTTAGGTAATGAAGTTGGATTTGCATACCAATCACCACCGCCATTGTATTTCAACAAGGCAATTTCTTGAGAAAATAATGGTGATGAGATTATTAGAAATAATAATACTAGTTTTTTCAAAATCGGTATTTATTCATTAATTAATACAACACTATGACAAGCTACAATTGCTGCCGTTTCAGTTCGTAATCTTGTTGAGCCTAAAGTCACTGGAATATAACTATTCTCTATTGCTAAAGTAATTTCTTTATTTGAAAAATCGCCTTCGGGGCCAATTAATATTGTAATATTTTCATTAGGTTTCACAAGTGATTTGAGTGATCTTTTATCTGTTTCTTCGCAGTGAGCAATTAGCAATAAGCCTTCTCTTTTTTGTTTGATAAAATCTTTAAAAGAAATAGATTCGTTTAGTTTAGGCAAATAATAGTGCAAAGATTGTTTCATTGCCGATTGTAATATTTTGTCAAAACGATCGGTTTTTACAAATTTTCTTTCGGAATGATCGCAAATGATTGGTGTAATTTCTGAAATCCCTATTTCGGTAGCCTTTTCTAAAAACCATTCGTATCGGTCGTTCATTTTGGTTGGAGCAACCGCTAAATGCAAATGGTATTTTGGAGTTGCTGCAAGTTCAAAACTGATTATTTTCACAGTACATTTACTATCGGAACCAACTACAATTTCCGTTTTAAATAAATATCCTAATCCATTGGTTACAAACAATATATCGCCACCTTTCTTGCGTAAAACTTTAATAATGTGTTTGCTCTCTTCTTTATCGAAAGTAAAGCTTTCTGTAGCTTCGTTAATATTTGGATTATAAAATAATTGCATGATTTTAAAATTGAATTCTGGCTTTAGATACTACATCTGAAGTTTCGAAATTTTCCTGTAAATATTTTTGATAACCTACAATTCCAATCATTGCAGCATTATCGGTGGTGTATTCGAATTTTGGGATAAAAGTTTGCCAACCGTATTTCGTTTGAGCTTCATTCATTGCGTTTCTAATGCCTGAATTTGCTGAAACTCCACCGCCAATTGCAATTCTATTTATACCCGTTTGGTTTACAGCCAATTTCATTTTATCCATTAAAATTTCAATTATACTATATTGGATAGAGGCACAAATGTCATTTAAATTTTCTTGAATGAAATTTGGGTTTACAGCAACATTTTTTTGAATGAAATACAAAATTGCAGTCTTCAAACCAGAAAAACTAAAATCCAAACCTGGAACCTTTGGTTTAGAAAAAGTAAAAGCCATAGGATTTCCTAATTGGGCATTTTTGTCTACTAATGGACCTCCGGGATAAGGCAAACCTAATATTTTCGCACTTTTGTCAAATGCTTCACCAACCGCGTCATCAGTGGTTTCTCCAATTATTTCCATATCAAAATAATCGTTCACTTTTACTATTTGGGTGTGACCGCCAGAAATTGTTAAAGCTAAAAATGGGAAAGTTGGTTTTTGATAGCCTTCTTCATAAATAAAATGGGCTAAAATGTGCGCTTGCATATGGTTCACAGCTATTAATGGAATGTTTAATGCTAATGACAATGATTTTGCAAAAGAACCTCCTACCAATAAAGAACCCATTAATCCAGGTCCTTGAGTAAAAGCTATTGCTGTTAACTGTTCTTTTTGTATATTCGCTTTGCGAAGTGCGGCATCAATAACAGGTACAATATTTTGTTGGTGTGCTCTTGAAGCTAATTCAGGAACAACGCCACCGTACTGATTGTGAATGAGTTGATTCGCCACAATATTAGATAAAACTTTATCGTTTTGTAAAATAGCTGCGGCAGTATCGTCACACGAACTTTCAATTGCGAGTATATAAACTGGCTTATTGGGCATAAAAGAGGTAAATTATTTTAAAACTGGTTATCCAAATACATTATTTTTTGGAATGGTCAAAATTAAAGAATTTTTATTTAAGGACTATCGATTCTGGGTTATAAATAGTAATATTAAAATTAAAAGAAGCAAGTATCAAAAAAATTAAAAAAATAGTATTCCGCATCCTCCTAGGAATTATCCTGCTATTATTGGTACTTGGAATTACCCTGTCATTGCCTGTTGTTCAAACTCGAATAGGAGAATATGTGACTGACATGCTTCGAAAAGACTATAAAGCCGATATTAATGTTGAACAAGTAGCTGTTTCGATTTTTGGCGGTGTTAAATTAAAGGGCATTTTAATTCGAGACCATCATAAATTGACGATGATTACCGCTAAAAGTATCAAAACTAATGTTTTAAGTTTCGAAAAACTTTATAACGGAGATTTGTTATTTGGTGAAATTAGAATTGATAGTTTGTATTTTAATCTAACAACGTACAAAGGTGAGAATGATACAAATATTGGAAAATTTGCTGACCTTTTTGATAGTGGAAAGCCTTCTACGAAGAAGTTTTTATTGAAATCTAAGAATGTTTACATAAGCAACAGTACTTTTCTTTTATCAGATGAAAACAGTAGTTCTCCAAAACAATTGGATTTCAAAAAACTAAATATTGAAACCAGTAATTTAAAAATTTATGGTCCTGAAGTAGCTACTAATATATTAAAAATGTCATTTTTTGACCATCGAGGAATTGCTGTTGATAATTTAAAAACCAATTTTGAATATACTTTAAAACATATAAAATTGGATCAGCTTAGTATAATTACAAAAAATTCCTTTTTTAATGGAAATGCAATTTTAAATTATAATGAAAATGATTTTTCTGACTTTAATAACAAAGTCGAGTTTGATGTAAAATTAGACTCTGCTTCGATTGCATCAAATGATATTCGTTATTTTTATAAAGAACTTGGGACGAATCAACTCTTCAAAATTAAATCAAATATAAAAGGAACTCTTAACGATTTGAATTTTTATAAATTAGATCTAGCAGATAGAAGCAATACAAAAATTAATGGAAATATTAATTTTAAAAATCTATTTGGCTCAGAAAATCAGTTATTTTATATGAAAGGTAATTTCAATAAATTAACCTCAAATTATAAAGACTTGGTGAGGATTTTACCCAATATTTTAGGGAAGAGTTTGCCTAGTACATTGAATAAATTAGGACAATTTGATTTAAGAGGTAAAACCGAAATCACAACTTCCACAATTGCCGCTGATTTTTACATGACAACCTCTTTAGGAAATTTACAGTCCAATTTAGTAATGACTAATATTGATACTATTGACGATGCATCCTACAAAGGGAATTTAATATTAGAACACTTTAAAATCGGTCAATTTCTTGGTAAAAAAGATTTAGATTTTGTAACTCTAAATGTTGATATTGATGGTCAGGGATTCAAACTTGATAACTTAAATACATCACTTTCTGGAGATATCTATAAAATAAATTATAGAGGATATAATTATACTGGTATTGTTGTAAATGGTAACTTTAAAAATCCAATTTTTAAAGGAAAATTAAATGTCAATGATCCAAATTTATTCATGGATTTTGATGGATTGGTAGATCTTGAAAAAAAAGATATCAATTACAATTTTAATGCAAAGATTGATTATGCCAATTTGAAAAAAATGAATCTGGTACAAAAAGATAGTATTTCTGTATTCAAGGGTATAATCGACATGAGAGTTTCGGGAACCAATTTAGATAATATAAAAGGTTCTGTAAACATGGCCAACACTTCATATCAAAATGAAAAAGATACTTATTACTTTGATGATTTTAATTTGGAATCAAGTTTTGATGAAAATAAAACACGAACGATTTCTATTAATTCACCAGATATTGTTCAGGGAAAAATTGTCGGAAATTTTCAAATAGATCAATTGCAAAAAATGATCGAGAATTCTTTAGGTAGTCTTTACGCCAACTATAAACCTAATAAAATTAAGCAAGGACAGTATTTGAAATTTAATTTTTCTGTTTACAACAAGATTATAGATGTCTTTTTACCAGGCGTTTCATTGGCTCCAAATACTTTATTTCAAGGTTCTATTAACTCGGATAGAAATGATTTTAAGTTTAATTTTAATTCCCCTAAAATTACTGCTTTCGAAAATAATTTTCATAAAATCAGTATTAGGATTGATAATAAAAATCCACTTTACAATGCTTATGTTTCAATGGATAGTATTCAAACTAAGAACTATAAAATTTCTGATTTTAGTTCTATCAATGTAATTGAAAATGACACTTTATTTGTTAGATCTGAATTTAAAGGAGGAAATAAAGCAGAGGATAATTTCAAATTGAATGTTTTTCACACCATTAATAAACAGAATAATAATGTAGTAGGAATTCAAAAATCGGAGATAAAATTCAAAAATGTATTATGGTATTTGAATGAATATAGCAATGACAAAAATAAAATAGTTTTCGATAAAAGATTATCAAACTTTTCATTTGAAGATATTGGATTGACACAAGAAAATGAAAAAGTAGAGTTTAAAGGTTATATAAATGAAAATAACTCTAAAGATCTTAATCTGAATTTTACCAATATTGATATCAATAAATTAACACCTGAAATTTCCGATTTTACATTCAAAGGAATATTAAATGGAAATGTAAACTTGAAGCAAAATAATTCTATTTATCAACCAACAGCATCATTGTTTATTGATAATTTAAATATAAATAATATACTTTTAGGTAAGTTAAATTTAGATATTGCTGGTGATAACGAATTAAAAAAATTCAAGGTAAATTCTTCAATAGTTAATGAAAATATAGAATCATTCAATGTAAAAGGAGATTTTAATATTGAAAACCAAGAAACCAAAACCAATTTAGATTTACGATTCAATAAATTTAATTTAGGTGTTTTGGGATTAATTGGTGGCGATATCGTAACGAATATTAAAGGTTTTGCCTCTGGAAGCACTAATATTGAAGGTGTAATTACTGATCCTAAAGTTAATGGAAGGATGTATCTTGAAGATTCTGGGATTTCGATTCCTTATTTAAATGTAAATTATGAGTTTGAAAAAAATTCAATAGTTGATATAACTGAAAATTCTTTTATTATAAGAAATGCAAGTATTAGCGATTCGAAGTTTAAATCACAAGGTAAATTAGATGGTAGAGTAAAGCACAATAAATTTTCGGATTGGGTCTTGGATTTAAAAGTAAAGTCAGATAGATTCCTTGCATTAGATACTAAAGATAGTGAAGATGCTGCCTATTTCGGAACTGCATTTATTGATGGAGTTGCCTCAATTTCAGGTCCTTCAGATGGTTTAGTAATAAATATAGATGCAAAATCTGAAAAAGGAACTGCAATTAAAATTCCAATTAATGATGTTAATGCAGCTGGAACCAACGATTATATTCATTTTCTTACTTCCAAAGAAAAATACAATATCGGCAAAGGGGTTGCAAATAATTCAAGAAATTATAATGGTTTAGAGTTAAAATTTAATTTAGATATCAACCAAAAGGCAGAGATAGAAGTAATTTTAAATAGAAATTCAGGACATGGCATGAAAGGTCGCGGAAATGGAAATTTATTATTAGAAATTAATACGCTAGGTAAATTTATCATGACAGGAGATTTTCAGGTTTATGAAGGGACTTATAATTTTAAATATGGCGGTATTATTGATAAAAAGTTTAAGGTTAAAAAATTCGGATCAATTGTTTGGGAAGGTGATCCGCTTAAAGCAAATATTAACTTGGAAGCCGTATATGAAACAACTGCCAATCCAGCTGTTTTATTAGATAATCCTTCCATAAATAAAAAAGTTCCTGTTGATGTAATAATTGGTATTAAAGGAAATTTAAGTAATGTAGAACCCGATTTTTTAATTAATTTTCCAACAGTTAGTTCAGTACTAAAATCAGAGATTCAGTATAAATTAGACGACAGAGATACGCGTCAAAAACAAGCGTTATATTTACTTTCATCTGGTGGATTTTTAAGTCAATTAGGTGTAAGTCAAACCGATTTGACTGGAAATATTTTCGAGAAATTTAGCGGTATTTTTAATGATATTTTTCAAGATGAAGAAGGGAAGTTTAATCTCGGTATCGATTACGTTTTAGCGGATAGACGACCAGGTTCAGAAACTGATGGTAGATTTGGAGTTACCGTTTCTTCAAAAATAAATGATAGAATTACTTTCAATGGAAAATTAGGAGTGCCGATAGGAGGGATTAATCAATCGGCAGTAGTTGGAGATGTTGAAGTTCAATATAGAGTTAATGAGGATGGAACACTTAATTTAAGAGTCTTTAATAAGGAAAACGATATCACTTTTATAGGTCAAAATATAGGTTATACGCAAGGACTTGGTATTTCTTATGAAATTGATTTTAATACCTTTAAAGAGTTGGTAAATAAAATATTTAAGAAAAAAATATTAGCGCCGAAAGCAACTAATTCAATTAATCAATCGGATTCTGATGTTCCGAGTGATGGAATTAATTTTAAAAGTAAGAAAAAGAAACCAAAGAAGAATCTTAAAGCCAATTCAGAAGCAATTTTGAATAATGAAATAGATTAATAGTCTTTATAAATATTTTTAATCAATAGTAGTTTCGTTGTTTTCTTCTTTAATAAACTAAAATAGTTTCATTATCAAAAACTTATCAACGAAAACGTTTGAATTTGAATAAATTAGGAATTTAACAAGAATTCCACTTTTTTTAAAACCAATTTATATTAAGTTTACATTTTAAAACATAAAAAATGAGTAATACAATAAAAAAAATAGGTGTTTTAACTTCAGGGGGAGATTCTCCAGGAATGAATGCTGCTATTCGTTCTGTTGTTAGAACTTGTGCCTACCATAACATAGATTGTATTGGAATTTATCGCGGATATCAAGGTATGATAGAAGGTGATTTTAAAGAGCTTGGTCCTCGCAGCGTTAACAATATAATTAATAAGGGAGGAACAATATTAAAATCGGCTCGTTCAAAAGAGTTCATGACTACTGAGGGTAGAAATAAAGCCTATATGAATCTTGTAAAAGCTGGAATTGATTCTCTTGTAGTTATTGGTGGAGATGGAAGTTTTACAGGTGCCGAAGTTTTTAATACTGAATATGGTTTTCCTGTAATGGGTATACCTGGAACTATTGATAATGATATTTATGGAACAAGTCATACATTAGGTTATGATACTGCTTTAAATACCGTAATTGAAGTAATTGATAAAATTAGAGATACTGCAAGTTCTCACAATCGATTGTTTTTTGTAGAGGTAATGGGCCGAGACGCTGGACATATTGCTTTGAATGCAGGTATAGGTGCTGGAGCTGAAGAAATTTTAATTCCAGAAGAAAATTTAGGATTAGAACGTTTATTAGATTCTTTGCATAAAAGTAAGTCTTCAGGAAAATCATCAAGTATTGTGGTAATTGCTGAAGGTGATAAAATAGGTAAAAGCGTTTTCGAACTTAAAGATTATGTAGAAGCCAATATGCCTGAATATGATGTTCGAGTTTCTGTTTTAGGTCACATGCAAAGAGGTGGTTCACCATCTTGCTTTGATAGAGTTTTGGCAAGTAGATTAGGTGTGAAAGCGGTTGAATCATTGATAGAAGGAAAATCAAATTATATGGTTGGTATCTTGGGTGATAAAATTACATTAACACCATTAGAACAAGCAATTAAAGGGCACACAGAAATTGATAAAGAACTGCTGAGAGTTTCTGATATCATGTCAACGTAAAAAAATTAAATTAATATAAATCGGCGATTAATATATTGTCAAAAGTTTAAAAAAATGTCAAAAGTAAAATTAGGAATTAACGGTTTTGGAAGAATCGGTAGAATTGTTTTTAGAGAATCATACAATAGAGATAATGTTGAAGTTGTAGCTATCAATGATTTATTAGATGTAGATCACTTAGCTTATTTATTAAAATACGATTCTGTTCACGGTCGTTTTGCAGGTAAAGTTGAAGTTATTGATGGAAAATTATTCGTAAACGACAAACACATTAGAATAACTGCTGAAAGAGAACCTGCCAATTTAAAGTGGGATGAAGTAGGAGTAGATGTAGTTGCTGAATGTACTGGTTTTTTCACCACTTTAGAAACCGCTCAAGGACATATTAAAGGAGGAGCAAAAAAAGTAATTATCTCTGCACCTTCGGCTGATGCACCAATGTTTGTAATGGGAGTAAACCACGATAAAGCAAAAGCAACCGATACTGTTGTTTCAAATGCTTCATGTACAACTAACTGTTTGGCGCCTTTAGCTAAAGTTATTCATGATAATTTTGGAATTTTAGAAGGATTGATGACTACCGTTCATGCAACAACTTCTACACAAATGACTTGCGATGGTCCTTCGAGAAAAGATTGGAGAGGTGGTCGTGCTGCGTCTTGCAATATTATTCCATCATCTACTGGTGCTGCAAAAGCTGTAGGTATGGTGATTCCTGATTTAAACGGAAAATTAACTGGAATGTCAATGCGTGTTCCAACAACTGACGTTTCTGTGGTAGATTTAACTGTTAAATTAGCAAAAGAAACTACTTATGATGAAATAATGGCGGTGTTGAAAAATGCTTCTGAGACGTCAATGAAAGGTATTTTAGGATACACTGAAGACGCTGTCGTTTCTCAAGATTTTGTTTCAGATCCTAGAACTTCAATTGTGGATGCTAAAGCTGGAATTGGATTGAATTCTACTTTTTTCAAAATTATTTCTTGGTACGATAATGAATATGGTTATTCAAGTAAATTGATTGATTTATCAGTTCATATCTCTAGTTTAAAGTAATATTATTACCTGAATCCCCATTTATTTGGGGATTTTTGTATCCAATAAATTAATGGTCTAAACCAATTTATATGAAATTATTAGTTGATAGCGGTTCTACAAAAGCCGATTGGATTTCAATTGACGAAACCGGAAAAATTTTGTTTACCACCCAAACATTAGGATTAAATCCAGAGGTTCTTAATAAGGAAGAAATTATTACACGCGTAAATGATCGTTTTGATATTTCTTTAAATAAAGAAAATGTAACCCATTTGTACTTTTATGGTGCAGGTTGCGGAACAGATAGAATGAAAAATTTCTTGACCGAAGTGTTCAAAGAATACTTTCCAAATGCAACTGTTGTAGTTCACGAAGATACCTATGCAGCAGTTTATGCGACCACTCCTAAAAATGAAAAAGCAATTGTTTGTATATTAGGAACTGGTTCAAATTGTAGTTATTTTGATGGTAAAATCTTACATCAAAAAGTACAATCGTTAGGATATATAGCGATGGATGATTGTAGTGGAAATCAATTTGGAAGACAATTAATTAGGGATTATTATTTTGGTAAAATGCCTACTAATTTAGCTTCTGAATTTGAAAAAACCTACGATTTAGATGCTGATGTTATAAAGAACCAATTGTACAAGCAACCCAATCCAAATGCTTACATGGCAACTTTTGCAAAATTCCTTATTCTTCACAAAGATGAAGAATATTGTCAGAAATTAGTTCGTAAAGACATGCAAGTTTTCGTTGATAATTATATTACTCAATATGAAAATTGTAAAGAAGTTCCAATTCATTTTATTGGTTCGATTGCTTTTTATTTGAAAGAAGAATTGAAAGAAGTTTTAGAAAGCAACGGTTTGAAAATAGGTAATGTATTAAGAAGACCGATTGACGGTTTAATTGATTTTCATATTTTAAATTAATCTAACTTAATGATATAAAAAAATCGAATTTGATTCATTTCAAATTCGATTTTTTATTTTCTAAAGTCAAAACTACTTAACTGCTATCATTGAAATTTCAACGTTCACATTTTTAGGTAATTTGGCAACCTGAACTGTTTCTCTTGCTGGTGCAAATGCTTCTTCAAAATAGCTTGCATAAACAGAATTTATTTTTGTAAAATCATTCATATCTGAGATAAATATGGTGCTTTTCACAACATTGGAAAAATCCATATATGCAGCTTCTAAAACCGCTTTCATATTATTCATTACTTGTGTAGTTTCAAGTTCAATTGTATCCATCACTAATTCCATAGAAATAGGATCTAAAGCGATTTGACCAGAAGTATATAAGGTGTTTCCAACTAATACTGCTTGACTATAAGGCCCAATTGAAGCAGGCGCTTTATCTGTAAAAATTATTTTTTTCATATTATCGTAATTGTCTATCCGGAACTGTTCTTTTTTCCCATTTAATATCGCTAAGTACACTTGATTTTATTCCAATGAAGAAACCCCAAAAGGCATTGTCATCAAAGGGTAACCAGTTAAAATCCATTCTCCAACTCAATAAATCTCTTTCAAAACGCAGTTGGGTATAGGTGACACCCTTTTGAACAAAATCATAACCTGATGAGGCGCCAATTCTCCATTTAGGAGTCAATTCTATATTTGTTGAAAAGCTTAATGTGTTACCAATTATTTTATTTTCTCGATTGTTATTGCTATAGGTTAAGGAATAAGCCATGGTTAAATCCCAAGGAATAGTTGATTTGAAAAATTCCGAGACTTTATTTTCATTGTCCTCTCGATCATTAAACTGACTTTCACGTCGATCGCTAAAATCAGTATTGGTTCCATATAAATCATCAGAACGCCCGCCATTTCGTTCTCCTTGTTTGTTTTTAGTATCGTCACCATCTGTGCTTGCTAGGGAATAATTGATTGTCACATTGGAACTAGTCATTCTAAATAAGCTACCTCCATTATTGTAATTGAAAGTGTTAATTCTTCTTCCAGAATTATCAATCGCATAGGGATCTAAGGTGGTTGCAAAGTTAATGTTCATTTTATCTTTGAATAATGTTGTCCCACCACTAATTCGTAATGGAGACCAACGCAACGAATCAGAAGTTGCGTTATAATCGGTATGAAAATTTAAATTATTTAATAACATTATTTTTTTAGGTTCTGTCTTGGTAGAATCTTTATCTCTAACTTTTGCTTCAAAAGTATTACTTAAGTCGAAACTTACAATGTTTGATTTTCCACTTCCTGGTGCGCCATAGATGCCTTTTTCAAAGCGAGTATATTCTTTAATTATTGTTCCACTTCCATCTGAAGCATAGGTATCATAATATTTTTCAAAACTCGGAGCATAGCTAAATGAGGCTGTTGGTCTCATAACATGTCTTATTGATTGAATTCGTTTTTTTGCTCCAAAATTAAATGTACCATAAATTGTAGTTCCTAAACTTGAACTAAAATTATAGGTTCTAAATGCGTCAAAACCATTTACAAAAGTTTCTACAACTTTATTTTGCTGGTTATCAAAACGTCTATTTATTGTTTTAAAGTACCATGTTTCATTATAATTTAAGGAGGCGGAAGCGCTGAAATACTTAAATAATTTGAAATTTGTACTTAAAGGTATAGAATGTTGGATTCCCGAATTGGCATCTCTAAACATTTGAGGTTTAAAAAATAATGAATCTCTTGTTTCGATTCTATTGTCACCTCTTAACGTATATTGAAAGTTAATATTTTTAAATATACCTCTTTTTTCACCATCTTTTGGCGCAAATGGAAAAATACGGTCTACATTAACCTGAAGGGAAGGTAATGTCATATTTATCATTTGCGTTTGGGTATTTTGGGAGTGTGTTGCCGTTAACGACATATTTACTTGCGGTACACTATTAAAAGTTTTAGAATAGGATACTGAAGAACTTAATGTATTATTTAAGCGTGAATTATTATTTACCTGATTTATAGATTGCTGGAAATAGGTGCTACTACCCATATTTACAGAAGCTGAAAAACGTGAATTTGGATTTGATTTTTGATCTTTATTGTGGGACCATTGAATGTTATAAATATTACTTTTCGAATAATCTGGATAGCCTCGTTCACTTGTAATCAAATTTTCAAAACGAATATTTAAATTACCATTATATCGATATCGTTTGGCGTAACTAGTTTCAGCCCTCAAAGCATAACTTCCATTGGTATAATAATCTCCTAAAATAGCCAAATCATAATTATCACTTAAAGCAAAATAGTACCCTCCGTTTTGTAAAGCAAAACCTCTTTGTCTGGTATCATTAAAGGTAGGCATTATTATTCCTGACTGGCTTGTTTCTGTCATAGGAAAAAACGCAAAAGGCATTATAAGAGGAGTAGGGACATTTGCAATTACCATATGGGTTAATCCAATCACAGATTTTTTTCCTGGTACAAATTTAACTTTACTAGTTTGAAAATAAAATTCTGGATTTTCTATATCCTTTGAGGTAGTAAATCGTGCTTTTTTCATAAAATACACCGAATCATTTTCTCTTTTTGTTATTTCAGCTTTAATTTTAAATTCATTCTGCTCAGTTCTTGAATTCCATACTAAGGCTTTTTTGGTTTTAAAATTAAATCGAATTGAATCAGGTTCAATTACATTTGCACCTTGCTTGAAAACCGGAAGTTGTGTATATTTTCCAGTTGAGTCTTTTATTCTACCAGCGTAAATTTCATTTTTTTCATAATCCAATACGATGATCCCCGATTTCAATTCAATATCCTGATAATACAACTCTGCTTTGTCGTACAATGTCATTTGTTTTTTTTTCTGGTTTATTTTTTCATAACCCAGTGCCGTTCTTTTTATTTTAGATTCTAATAATGCTTTTTTTGGCTTTAAAGTATCATTTTTGATAGTGTCCGTACTAATTTTAGTATCTTTTACGTTACTTATAGGAGTTTCAATTTTCTCTTTTGTCTTTATTTCAATAGGTTTTTTTGGCAAATCTTGGGAGTAAGATATAGTAGATCCTATTGTTAGGAAAAATGCTAATAAAACGATATTAAATAAGTTTGTATACAAAGGTTTAAATGCTATTTTTGTAAAATCAACGTTTAGTATTTGAATTTTCAAAACTACACATAAATTTTGGTCAAAAATAATCAAATAATAGATTTATAACCCTAAGGAAATAATAAAATTAACTTAATATGTTTATGAGTATTAAAAATAAAATTAAAGTCTTATCAATAATTGGACTGCTTATCTTCTCTATTTCTGGTAATTCTCAAAGTAAAAAATTTAAAGTTACATTAGATGCAGGTCATGGTGATCATGATTATGGGGCTGTATATAATGGTCATATTGAAAAAAATATTTCGTTAGCTATTGTTTTAAAAGTTGGAAAAATATTAGAAAGCCAACCCAATTTTGAAGTTAATTATACTCGAGAAACTGACGTATTTATTGGACTAGTTGAGCGTGCAAATATTGCCAATAGAGCTGATTCAAATATTTTTGTTTCTATTCATTGTAATGCAAATAAAAATACTGCTGCTGATGGAACTGAAACTTACGTGATGGGTATGACCAAAAACGCTTCAAGTTTAGCTGTCGCAAAAAATGAAAATGAGGTGGTTACATTAGAAAAAGATTATAAACAAAAATACAATGGATATGATCCAAGTTCACCAGAAACTTTAATTGGCTTGACATTAATGCAAGAGGATTATCTTAACAATAGTATTGCACTTGCTGCTAAAGTTGAAGATGAGTTTGCTAGAATTGGAAAGAAAATTAGAGGAGGAGGCGTGAAGCAAGCTCCTTACATGGTACTTCATAAAGCCTATATGCCAAGAGTTTTGATAGAAACAGGTTTTGTTTCAAATCCAGTTGAAGGTGCCATTTTAGATTCAGAAGAAGGTCAAAATGATATTGCAAATGCTATTGCACAAGCTATAATTAGTTATAAAAAAGAATATTTCGGAAATGATGATGGTTATTCAGAAGACAATCGCCCATCAAAAAAAATAGTTGAAAAACCAGTAACTAACACTTCAAATCCAACAAAAAAAGAAGATGATTCAGCAAAAAAAGATACTAAAAAAGATAAGTCGAAAGAATCAATCAATGAAAATGGGATACTATTTAAAGTTCAAATTGCAGCAAGTACTAAAAAAATGGATTTAGAACCTAGTAATTTTAAAGGTTTAAAAAATATTGAGAGAGAAGATACGGGATCAATTAATAAATATTTTTATGGTCAAACTTCTGATTATGAAGAAGCAAAGAATTTTTTAACAGAAGCTAAGTCAAAAGGATATAATTCAGCCTTCATAATTGCAATAAAAAACGGAAAGTCAATTCCATTAAAAGATGCAGTTAAATAATTCAATTAACCAAAGTTTTATTTTAAATTTGTACAAAATATCAGAAATTGAAAATCACTAAAGAAATTAAAGCTGGAATATTAGTAATTGCCTCTATTTCCTTATTTATATGGGGTTATAGTTATTTAAAAGGTAAAGACATACTAAATAATTACAAAACATTTTTTGTAAAATACGATAATGTTGAGGGTTTAGCTGCAACAGCTCCTATAACTATTAATGGACTTGTTGTAGGTCAAGTAGCTGGAATTAAACTTCAGCCAAATGGAGAAATTTTAGTCCAACTTCAAATTAAAAATGATTTTCCGTTTTCTAAATCTAGTGTTGTAGCATTATACGAACCAGGATTGATTGCAGGTAAACAACTTCAAATTATTCCAAATTTTAATGATAAAACAGTAGCCGTTAGTGGCGATACATTGACAAGTTCAGTTAAAAAAGGATTAACAGATTTAGTAAGTGATAAATTAGCTCCTCTGCAACAAAAAATCGAAAAGATGGTTGTAAACGCCGATTTGCTTTTAACTAATTTAAATGAAGTTTTAGATGCAAAATCTAAAGAGAATTTAAAAAATAGCTTATCCAATTTAAGTAAAACAATTGAAGGTTTAAATCAAGTTGTAAATAATGCAAATTCTATTTTATCTAATAACAAAGGTAATATTGATAAAACGTTTACTAATTTGAATAAAGTTTCAACCGATTTTTCTAAAATATCCGATTCTTTATCAAAAGCCAATCTGACAAAAGTGGTTAACGATCTTGAAAAAACGCTTTCCAATGTTGATAAAATCATGAATGATGTTCAATCAGGAAAAGGTTCTTTAGGGAAAATTGTTAAAGATGATGCACTCTACAATAATCTAGAAAAAACTTCTAAAGAATTGGAATTGTTGTTACAAGATTTAAGGTTAAATCCTACCAGATATATAAATGTTTCATTATTTGGAAAGAAAAACAAACCTTATAAAACTCCTAACGACTCGATTAAAAACACTAAAAACTAAATCTTTATGGGGTTAGTAAATTTGTTATTTGCAATTATTTTAATTTTTGGTTTCGGTTTTTTTACCATTAATATTAGAAAAATTATCAGAAACATAAAATTAGGACAAGAAGTAAATCGTTCTGACAATCCTTCTTTACGATGGAAAAATATGGCAATGATTGCACTTGGACAATCTAAAATGGTTAAAAGACCAATCGCTGGCTTCCTTCATATTATTGTTTATGTTGGTTTTATCATCATTAATATTGAATTACTTGAAATAATAATTGACGGTCTTTTTGGAACCCACAGAGTTTTTTCTGGCCTGGGCAGTTTGTATAATTTTCTTATAGGATCATTTGAAATCTTAGCAATTTTGGTATTGGTTTCAGTAGTAATTTTCTACATCAGAAGAAATGTGATTAAGTTGAATCGTTTTATTCATAATGATTTAAAAGGATGGCCAAAGAGCGATGCAAATTATATTTTGTATTTTGAAATTGTATTAATGTCATTGTTTTTATTAATGAATGCTGCCGATCTTCATTTACAAAATGTTCCTGGTGGATTCGGTCATTATAGTAAAGCAGGTACGTTCCCAATTTCTCAATTCCTTTTACCACTTTTCGATGGACTATCAACTAACCTAGTTTTCATTTTAGAAAGAACTTTTTGGTGGCTTCATATTATTGGAATATTGCTATTCTTAAATTACCTCTATTTTTCTAAACACCTCCATATATTACTGGCTTTTCCAAATACTTATTTTGCAAATTTAAATCCAGAAGGTCAATTTGATAATTTACAATCCGTGACCAAAGAAGTAAAAATGATGATGGATCCAAACGCCGACCCATTTGCTGCAGCTCCAGTTGACGAAAATACAATTCCATCAAAATTTGGTGCAAGTGATGTTCAAGATTTAAATTGGGTTCAATTAATGAATGCTTATACTTGTACTGAATGCGGCAGATGCACCTCAGTTTGTCCTGCAAATCAAACAGGTAAAAAATTGTCTCCAAGAAAAATCATGATGGATACTAGAGATCGTTTAGTAGAAGTAGGAAATAATATCGATAAAAATAAAGGAGTTTTCATTCCTGATAATGTGACCTTGCTAAACAATTATATATCTGCAGAAGAAATTTGGGCATGTACCTCTTGTAATGCATGCGTTGAAGAATGCCCAGTGAATATTAACCCATTATCAATAATTATTGACATGCGCAGGTATTTAGTCATGGAACAAAGCGCTGCACCTATGTCACTGAATAATATGATGAGTAATATTGAAAACAATGGAGCTCCATGGCAATACAATCAACAAGATCGATTAAATTGGAAAGAAGAATAAATACATAACAACAACACAACAAAAAATGAGTTTAGAAGAATTAGACAAGAATTTAGTATCAGCCTCGGAAAATGGTCAAACTATAAGCCCAATATTAGCAGAAGGAGTAAAAAATTATTTAATTGATATCGATGGTACCATTTGCGATGATATTCCAAATGAAGAACCAGAGAGAATGTTAACTGCAGAAGTTTACCCTGACGCATTAATCACATTAAATAAATGGTATGATGAAGGTCATGTTATTTGTTTTTTTACATCAAGAACTGAAGAACATAGAGAATATACTGAAACTTGGTTAAAGCAACATGGGTTTAAATACCATGGAATGGTAATGGGAAAACCACGCGGAGGAAATTATCACTGGATTGATAATCATTTGGTTAAAGCAACAAGATACAGAGGAAAATTCACTGACTTAGTAGACAAAGAAGTTACAATTCAGGTTTTCGATGATGAACATCATCTTTAATAAATAATTTATAAGTTATTACAAATAATAATTAGAGTATGTCAGAAAATTTAGTAGTCCCAACAATGGCAGAGATGCTTGCACAAGGAAAACAACCAGAAGTATTATTTTGGGTAGGTTGTTCAGGTAGTTTCGACGATAGAGCTAAGAAAATTACAAAAGCATTTGTTAAGATTTTAAATAAATCCAACGTTTCTTTTGCAGTTCTTGGAACTGAAGAAAGTTGTTCTGGTGATCCTGCTAAACGTGCTGGAAATGAATTTCTGTTTCAAATGCAAGCCATGATGAATATTGAAGTTCTAAATGCATACGAGGCAAAAAAAATTGTTACTGCATGCCCACATTGTTTCAATACTTTAAAAAATGAGTATCCTGAATTAGGTGGAAAATACGAAGTTATTCACCATACTGAGTTTTTAAAATCATTATTAAATGACGGTCGCTTGACCATTGAAGGAGGCCAATTTAATGGTAAGAAAATTACTTATCATGACCCTTGTTATTTAGGAAGAGCAAATTCAATTTATGAAGCTCCTAGAGATTTAATTGATAAATTGGATGCTGAATTAGTTGAAATGAAGCGCTCAAAGGCAAATGGATTGTGTTGCGGTGCAGGCGGTGCCCAAATGTTTAAAGATGCTGAAGCTGGAAATAAAGAAATTAATATTGAAAGAACTGAGGATGCTTTATCAACTAATCCAGATATTATTGCAACAGGTTGTCCATTTTGTAACACAATGTTGACTGACGGAATTAAGAATAAAGAAAAAGAAAGCGAAGTTAAAGTGATGGATATTGCCGAATTAATTGCAAACGCTCAAGACTTATAATATTATATCATGTATATTCCATTTGAAAATTTACCTGAAGAATCTAAAATTTGGATCTACCAATCCAATAGAAAATTATCTGATGAAGAGATTAAAGAAATTGACGTTGCTTTAAAAAATTTTATCGAAAATTGGGCTGCTCATGGCACCGGGCTTGAAGCTTCCTATCAATTAAAATACAATCGTTTTATTATTCTTGCGGTAAATCAAGAAGTTCAAGTTGCTACGGGCTGTTCTATAGATGCTTCCGTTCGATTTATTCAAGATTTGGAACAAAAATACAATGTCGATTTATTAGATAAAATGAATGTTACCTTTAAGTTAGGTGAACATGTTGCTCATAAAACGCTCATTGATTTCAAAAAAATGGCAAAAGACAAAGCAGTTACCGAAAACACTATTGTATTTAACAATCTTATAAACAATATTGCAGAATATAATGAATCGTGGGAAGTTCCAGCGATGGATAGTTGGCACAGTCGCTTTTTTTAATAGCAATAAATTAAATGAAATTACCTCAATTTAGTCATATTGTAGCTTCATTCTTACTAGTATTTGTTTTTTCTTGTTCCTCATCCAAACAATTAAATTCAAAAAATACAGTTGCTAATGATTTTGAATCAGAACTACATATTGATAGAAAACATACAAAAAATCCTTTCTTTGAAGAGTCAGACAAAGAAGAAAAATGGGTTGATAGCGTTTATAATCAAATGTCATTTGATGAAAAAGTTGGTCAACTTTTTATGGTTGCAGCTTATTCTAATAAAGATTCAATTCATGTAAATTCCATTGATAAACTAATTAAGGAATCTAAAATCGGTGGATTGATTTTCTTTCAAGGAGGTCCAATTCGACAAGCAAATTTAACCAATAGATACCAATCTAAATCGAAATTACCATTGTTTATTGGTATCGATGCAGAATGGGGACTAAACATGCGTTTGGATTCTACTTATCGATATCCATGGAACATGACTTTGGGTGCAATTCGTGATACCAAACTGATTGAAAAGGTTGGTATAAAAATGGGGCAAGAAACGAAAAGATTAGGAATCCATTTTAATTTCGCTCCAGTTTTAGATATAAACACCAATCCTAAAAATCCTATTATTGGTTTCCGTTCCTTTGGAGAAAACAAAGAAAATGTTACTCAAAGTGCCTTGGCATTAATGAAAGGTTTTCAAAGCCAAGGTGTGTTTTCTACTGGAAAACATTTTCCAGGCCATGGAGACACTGAAGCCGATTCACACTTGTCGTTACCAAACGTATCTTTTTCAAAAGAGAGAATTAATGACGTTGAATTTCATCCTTATAAAAAATTATTCCGTGAAGGTTTGGCATCTGTTATGGTGGCTCATTTAAGTGTTCCAAGTTTAGAACCTAGAATAAATTACCCAACTTCAATTTCCTACAATGTGGTAACAAATATTTTGCAAAATCAATTGGGTTTTGAAGGTTTGGTTTTCACAGATGCATTAAATATGAAAGGGGCTAGTAATTATAAAAAAGAAGATGGCGTTGCATTAAGTCCCGGCGATATTGACTTAGAAGCCTTTTTAGCAGGTAACGATATTTTACTTTTTTCTGAAAATGTTCCCGCTGCAATTTCGAAAATTAGCATTGCTTATCAGAACGGATTAATTTCAGAGCATAGATTGTCTCGATCTGTTAAGAAAATTCTACGTTATAAATATTTTGCTGGTCTTTATAAATACAAATCAATAACAACAGATAATTTAATTAGTGATATTTATCCTAGTTCTAATGATGCTTTACAGTATCAGTTGTATGAAAATGCAATTACAGTACTTAAAAATAAAAATAGTATTTTACCTATTAAATCATTAGAAAATAATAAAATTGCGTATGTAAAATTGGGTGATGATAGCAATAGTAAATTTGTTTCAACCCTTAAGAAATATACTGAAATTACTGAAGTTTTAAGTGACAATATTGATAGTTTAAATGTAAAGCTAAGTAATTTTAATACTGTAATTGTAGGTTTTCATAAATCAGATAAAGCATGGAAAAAACATGATTTTACTGAAACTGAATTACTTTGGTTACAAGAAATTGCTAAGAAAAACAATGTTATCTTAGATGTTTTCACAAAACCCTATTCTTTATTACCAATTGTAAATTTTGATGAAATTGAATCGGTTGTTGTTTCTTATCAAAATTGCGATATTTCTCAAGAGGTTTCAGCAGAACTGCTATTTGGAGCAATCGAAGCAAAAGGTAAATTACCGGTTTCTATTGGTGAAAATTTTGCCGTAAATGCTGGATTATCAACCAAAAAATTAAATCGTTTAGGTTTTTCAACTCCTGAGAATGTTGGAATGAACCCTCAAGTTTTATCAAAAATTGATGCTCTAGCAAATAAAGCAATTGATAGTAAAATGACTCCAGGATTACAAATTCTAGTAGCCAAAAAAGGAAAAGTAATTTATCAAAAAGCATTTGGTTATCATACTTATGAAAATAAAGAAAAAGTTGAAAATACAGATATCTATGATATCGCTTCATTGACAAAAATCATTTCTACATTACCAAATGTAATGCAATTGTATGATCATAATAAAGTAAATTTAGATTCCAAATTGGGCGATATGCTTCCCATATTCAAAAATTCTGATAAAGCAGCAATTCCATTTAAAAACTTACTATCTCACAATGCTGGTTTTCAATCTTGGATCCCATTTTATAAAGCAACTTTAGACAGTTCAAAGATTCCATTAGCAAAATATTATAGCAAAACGAGCAATGATATTTTTTCTATAAAAGTGGCCGATAGTCTTTTCTTGAGAAATGATTACCACGATACCATTATGAAAAAGATTGTTGACAGTAAGTTATCATTGAAAAAAGAATACAAATACAGTGATTTTACTTTTATCATTTTGAAGGAATATTTAGAGAGAATGACTGGAAAAAAATTGGATGAATTAAGTGCTTCTAATTTTTACAATTCAATAGGAATGAATAACACAATGTACAATCCATTAAATAAATTTGATAAAAGTCAAATTCCACCAACAGAAATTGACTCCTACTTTAGACACCAACAAATACAAGGCTATGTTCATGATATGGCAGCAGCTATGGAAGGTGGAGTAGGCGGTCATGCCGGTATTTTTTCAAATTCGATGGATGTTGCTAAGATGATGCAAATGTATTTACAAAATGGAAATTATGGCGATGTCAGCTATTTTTCATCTAAAACATTTGACGATTTTAATACGTGTCATTTTTGTAAAGAAGGAAATAGGAGAGGGCTTGGTTTTGATAAACCACAATTATCTGGAGCTGGACTAACTTGTGGTTGTGTACCAATGGCGAGCTTCGGGCATACTGGTTTTACAGGTACTATAGCTTGGGCTGATCCTGAAAATGAAATTATATATGTCTTTTTATCCAATAGAACATTTCCAGATAGTACCGTAAATAAATTATCCAAAGAGAATATTCGTGAAGATATTCAAAAGGTAATTTATGAGGCCATCGTTAAATAATTATACATTTAACTAAAGTTTAATTAATCACAATCCAATTTTTGTTACTTTCGTTTCACTAAATTATCACAATGAAAATAGCTATAGTTTGTTATCCTACATTTGGCGGAAGTGGCGTAGTTGCAACTGAGTTGGGATTGGAGTTGGCACGACGTGGTCATGAAATTCATTTTATTACTTACAGTCAGCCTGTGCGATTAGAACTATTAAATGCCAATGTTCATTATCATGAAGTTAACGTTCCTGAATATCCATTGTTCCATTATCAACCTTATGAATTGGCTTTGTCAAGCAAATTAGTTGATATGGTAAAACTACATAAAATTGATTTATTACATGTTCATTATGCTATTCCTCATGCCTATGCAGGATATATGGCTAAGCAAATGTTGAAATCTGAAGGAATTAAAATTCCAATGGTAACTACTCTTCACGGAACAGATATTACACTTGTTGGAAAACATCCATTTTACAAAACTGCTGTTACTTTTAGTATCAATAAGTCGGATGTTGTGACATCAGTATCTCAAAATTTAAAAGAAGAAACTTATTCTTTATTTGATATAAAAAATGACATTCATGTAATTCCAAATTTCATAGAACTAGATAAAATTAAAAATATATCCAAGATCGCAACTAATCGATCTGTGATGGCTAATGAAAATGAGAAAATAATTACTCATATTAGTAATTTCAGAAAGGTTAAACGTATTCCAGATGTGATTGATATTTTTTACAAAATCCAACAAAAAATCCCATCAAAGTTAATGATGGTTGGTGACGGACCCGAAAAAGAAGCTGCTGAAAATTTATGTAATAAATTAGGGATTTCACATAAAGTTATCTTTTTTGGAAATAGTAATGAAATAGATAAAATATTAAGTTTTACAGATTTGTTTTTATTACCTTCCGAAACGGAGAGTTTTGGACTTGCTGCCTTAGAGGCAATGGCTTGGGGAGTTCCGGTGATTTCAAGTAACACAGGTGGATTGCCAGAAGTAAATTTTGATGGAATATCTGGCTATTTAAGTGATGTAGGAAATACTCAAGAAATGTCTCAAAATGCAATTAAAATTCTGGAAAACGAGAGTACTCTGTTGGAATTTAAAAATAATGCAACAACTACTGCAAAGCAGTTTGACATTAAGAATATAGTATCTTTATATGAAAATTTATATAAGAATATTCTAAAATAATTGAAAGATGTATTTAGAATCTATATCTAATACTTAAAGCTAAATCAGTACCAAAACCGTTATCAAAATAACCATTTCCACCAATTTCTGGTCTTAAATCAATTGATGCTTGAAGTGGAAAGTCAAAGTTGTATTCAATACCAACATCACCAGCAGCAAAAACAAAAGTACCACTATTGCCATTGGTATTGTTATTGGAAAAACTCCCTAATCCACCACCAACTCCTGCATACCAATTAAATCCTTGTTCTAATGGCCAAACCCATTGATACAATCCGTTTAATTTCATTGCACTAACATTATTATTGCTTCTCCAGCCCAAATTAAATTCTGCTCTATTCTCAGATTTTAATTTCATTTGATAGGAAATTTCAGTTCCAAACCCTCGGTTTGAACCTAAACGTAAACCTATAGTATGATTAGAAATATCTTGAGCTGAGGATGAATAAATTCCGAATAAAAACAACGAGAAAACAAGTAGCTTTTTCATAAGTGATAACATTAATTTATATTTCAATAACGATTAATTTAATTTGCTATTGTGTTAATGCGCTAAAATTAATTGCTTACATCATAAGTTTGTAAAAACTCTTCTTGTGTTTGACTTCCGGTTGAAGGTAAAGGAAGAGAAATTCCACCTGGTAAAGTGTTCAAACGGTAGCTAATTGTTGTATTTGTATAGACCATACCAATTGTTTTTGAATAATATTGATAGGAAGTAACTACATCTTGTTGATCTAAAATACTAACAACTACAGGAAAAGGAATTCCTGGAGCAGTTAAAGTTGTAGAAATTTTGGCATTTAAAACCGTTTTAATTTTCTTAACATCAGTATATACACGACCATTTGAACTAAAAGTTGGTAATGATTCTATATTGGTAGATTTTAATGTGTAGTTTATTGTTAAAGGATAATTTTGAACTGTTTGATTGATAACACCAGAAACACTTCCTAAGTCTTGATTGTTTGTAGCGTTCTCTTGGAAAATAACATAATCATTAATTGATAAATCTAATGGTAAAGCAGAGCCAAAATTAAAACCAATCGAACCCGTTAATAAAATTCTACCGCCATCAATTCTTGCTGCATTTTTATTCATTGAATTTGAAAAGAAACCTATAGGTGTAGTTCTTGTTTTGAACTTTTTATAAACTTTAGTGTTTATAGTGGTATCATTCGAAACAAATAATGAATCAGTTTGAGTAACATTATTCGTTAAAACTCTGTATTTCCAATAATTTCTTAATGCTAAAGGAAAATAGTTTGTTTGATTAGAGTTAGAATCAGAAATTGTATCTGTTGAACAAGATAAAAGGATAGTTAAAACTATAAGTGATAAAAGAAATTTAATTTTCATAATTGGTTATTCTAATTTTATAATTAGCTAAAGTATAAAAAATTCTTTACTTATTAAAAATTAATATTTTAGGTTTCAAATTATAAAACTTATATTTGTTCAAAATCGGATTAATATGTCAGGTAATACAATAGGAAAACTATTTAAATTAACCACTTTTGGTGAATCACATGGTGAAGCATTAGGCGGTATCATTGAGGGTTGTCCTTCAGGAATTGAATTAGATCTTAATGCGATTAAATCAGAAATGTCAAGAAGAAAACCGGGTCAATCTTCAATTGTAACTCAACGAAAAGAAGAAGATGATGTTCAATTTTTATCTGGAATTTTTGAAGGTAAAACTACTGGAACTTCAATAGGATTTTTAATCAAAAATAATAATCAAAAACCAGATGATTACTCTGATATAAAAAGCACCTATCGTCCAAGTCACGCAGATTATGTTTATGAAAAAAAATATGGAATTCGTGATTATCGTGGAGGCGGTAGAAGTTCCGCTCGTGAAACAGCAAGTAGGGTAGTTGCTGGTGCTATTGCAAAACAAATTATTCCAACAATTAAAATCAACGCTTTTGTATCCTCAGTTGGAGATATTTATGTAAATAAACCTTATCAAGATTTAGATTTTTTAAATATTGAATCCAATTCTGTTCGTTGCCCTGACTCAGAAATCGCAACAAAAATGGAGGAATTGATTAGACAAGTTAAAAAAGACGGCGATACTATAGGCGGAACAATAACCTGTGTTGTTCAAAATGTTCCAATTGGTTTAGGCGAACCCGTTTTTGATAAATTGCATGCCGATTTGGGTAAAGCAATGCTTTCAATCAATGCCGTTAAAGGATTTGAATATGGTAGCGGTTTTTGTGGTTCCCAAATGAAAGGTAGCGAACACAATGATTTATACAATGCAGATGGGACCACAAAAACAAATTTATCAGGCGGTATACAAGGAGGAATATCTAATGGAATGGATATTTACTTTAGAGTTGCATTTAAGCCTGTTGCCACATTAATCCAAAAACAAGAAGTTTTAGATAATCAGAGAAATTTAGTAGAATTGCAAGGTAAAGGACGTCATGATCCTTGTGTACTCCCTCGCGCAGTTCCAATCGTAGAAGCAATGGCAGCAATGGTTTTGGCTGATTTCTACTTATTAAACAAAATTTACCAATAATTCATAAAAAAATAATTAAATGCAAGAAACATCAAAACAATCCCTTTTTGGTAATTTAACTTTCCAAATTCTAATCGCCATGGTATTGGGTGGAATATTAGGTATAATTATCCACAATAATCTTACAGAAGAAGGTGCAAAAGAATTTAGCGGTTACATTAAATTATTAGCAACGATATTTATTCGTTTGGTTCAAATGATAATTTCGCCTTTAGTTTTTTCAACTTTAGTAGTTGGTATTGCTAAGCTTGGGGATATTAAAGCAGTTGGAAGAATAGGAGGGAAAGCTATGGGTTGGTTTTTCACTGCCTCGTTTGTATCCTTGTTAATTGGAATGTTTTGGGTTAATGTATTAACTCCAGGCGAAGGATTAAACTTATCAAATATTGATTTAAAAACTGCAAGTGAAGTAACAGAGAAAACTCAGGTGTTTTCTGCTCAAAATTTTATTGAGCATATTATTCCAAAAAGTATTGTAGAAGCAATGGCGAGTAACGAAATACTTCAAATTGTTATTTTTTCAATCTTTTTTGGATTGGCTGCAGCAGCAATAGGTGACAATTCAAAACCAGTTGTGAATGCATTAGATAAATTATCACACATTGTTTTAAAAATGGTAAATTATGTGATGAAATTTGCGCCAATAGGAGTCTTCGGAGCTATTGCTGGAGTTTTTGCAATCAGAGATTTTGGTGATTTATTAATGACCTACGCCAAATTTTTCGGTTCTTTTATGGTAGGAATCACAACATTATGGGTGATATTAGTTGCTGTTGGTTTTCTTTTTTTAAGATCAAAAATGAGTTTGTTGTTAAAACGTATTATTAGTCCCATAGTAATTGCATTTAGCACCACAAGTTCTGAAGCTGTATTTCCTAAATTGACCGAAGAATTAGAACGTTTTGGTGTTAAAGACAGGATTGTATCCTTTATGCTCCCACTAGGATATTCATTTAACCTTGATGGAAGTATGATGTACATGACATTTGCAAGTATATTCATCGCTCAAGCCTATGGAATTCATTTGGATTTACCAACTCAATTCACCATGCTTTTTGTATTAATGCTCACAAGTAAAGGTATCGCGGGTGTTCCTAGAGCAAGTTTGGTTGTGGTTGCTGCAACTTGTGGAATGTTTAAAATTCCCATCGAGGGAATAGCATTAATTTTGCCAATAGATCATTTTTGCGATATGTTTAGAAGTGGAACCAATGTTTTAGGGAATGCTTTAGCAACTTCGGTTGTCGGAAAATGGGAGAAAGAAGATTAATTTTTTCTAATATTGTTTAAATCCATTTTATTTTTTTTTATATTTGTTTAATCTTTAACTTTTTAAAAATTTATTTATGAAAAAACTTTTACTTTTAATTACATTATCATTGTCGTTTCAATTTATTGATGCGCAAGTTTTAATGAGTGATGATTTTAATTCTTTAAATACTGGCAATGTATCTACCGAAATTACTGGTTCAGTTACAGGTCAAGGAGGTTATTACCTTTTTTCTAGTAATGGTACTCCACCAACTACAACTACTAATGCTGGTGTTACTAATGCTCAAATAGTAACTTCAGGAAATGCCAGTAAAGGTTTACTTTTAGAAGGTCCTAATGGTAATTTAGGGAGTAGATTTGTTTGGAAGGACGGTCTACCTGCACTTTGGTCTGCTAGAACAGCAAATAACAACATTATTGAATTAGAGATTGATATTAATCCAGGTGCTGGTACAAGTACCAGTAGAAATACTTTTGGTGCTTATATCTTTAATGCTGCAGGTGACAGAGTTCTTGCAGGTTTTACTGTAAGAGCAGCTACAAGAGAATTATTTTTAGTTTGTTATTCTACTCCAGCTCCAGATCCTGTTGATAATTGGTCGTATAGCTTAGCTGCTGCTCCGGGAATTCAATTACCAGCAAATACTTTTAGTAGAATAGGGTTTTCATATAACGTTACAACAGGTCAAATAAGGATTAAAGCTCCTGGATTAGCAGCTGCAGGTTTAACACTTACAGGAAGTTCTGCAGGTACAGCACCAGCTGAAATAGATTTCATTTCTTTCTCAGGAAATACAACAGCAGCTCCTAATACTTCATCTGCAACAATGGTTATGGATAACCTTACTGTTAGAGCTTCAGCTACCGATACATTATTAGATAATGCTACTTTTGATAGTGGAACTACGATATTCTCAGTTTCTCCAAACCCTGCTAAAGATTTTATTACTATTTCTAATACTGAAAATATTTCTGTAAATTCTATTTCAATTACTGATTTAAATGGAAGAATAGTTAAACAAAATACTTACTCAAATGTAAGCAATGTACAAGTTAATATTTCTGATTTATCTTCAGGAGTTTACATGATGAACATTACATCTGAGAAAGGTTCTATAACTAAAAAGATCATTAAAAACTAATTAGTTTAGTTTTGAATTTTAAAAAACTCCTCAAGCAATTGAGGAGTTTTTTTATTATAAGAATTTAGTTTCTAATTCATTGCTTGGAGTCCAACAACTTTCCTTTCTTCCATACCATGAATATCGATTTTTTGCTATGTAATCATAAAGTAAGTTTCGTAAACCATTTGGAATTATTTTGAATAGTGTTCCCATATGAAAAAAACCTCCTAAATCTTTTGCTATTTCAATAGCTGCAGCAGATTTATAGAAATAAGATATTCCAGGTTCATATAGTATTACACTATCAATATGTTTTGGATTTAATCCAATATGCTTAACAATTTCTTTTCCTAAATCCGATTGTAAGGCTACGAAACGGAAAATATCTTTCTTATCGTATTTTATTACAAATAACACCGATGATTCGCATAAATTGCAAATACCATCAAATAAAATTATCTTTTTACCTTTGGGAAATGCTATCATAAAAAATTACTTTTTCTTGGATTCAACAAATTCTAAAGCTTCCAAATTTACAGTAGAGGTAAAAACGCCGTAATTTACTAGTGCTTTATTTTTTTCTATCTTATCAATTGTTCCAATAGATTTTCCATCAAACATCCTAACTCTATCACCAACTTTCAAAACGGGCTTCGGTTTTTCAACTACCAAATTAGCTTTTAGTTTCTTTTCTTTCTTTTCCGCACGAATAATTTCTACTTTTTCAGAAACCTCTTGAATTACTTCTTTCTTTTTATCACTTATTGCTTTTACTTCCTTGGATGAAATTTTAATTCGTTTGGAATTTTCTATTTCAATTATTTTAAGGAATTCAGCAACCAATTCTTTTTTATTTTTTTTATTAAAATATTTTGAAGCCAAATCATCAATCTTTTGTCCGATGTAAATTAACTTTTGATTGCTATCATACAATTCCTGATAACTTTCCAGTTTCTGTTTGATTTTAATATTAATATTTTCCATTTTCTTGCCTTCCTCACGAGCTTTCAATTCCTCCTCTTTTAATGTTTGAGAGGTTTTCTCCATTTTTGAACGCTCTTTTTGAAGTGTAGCAATCGTTTTATCAAAGCGAACTTTTCCGCCTTCAATTTTCTTTTTCGCTCTATTTATTAAGCCAAAAGGAATTCCATTTTTTTGAGCAACTTCAAATGTAAAGGAACTTCCCGCTTGCCCTAAAACTAATTTATACATTGGTTCTAATGACTTTTCATCAAATAACATATTGGCATTCATCGCAAATGGTAATTCGTTTGCCAATATTTTTAAATTTGAATAATGGGTTGTAATTATTCCAAAAGCTTCCCGGTTGTAAAACTCTTCCAAGAAAATTTCTGCTAGAGCACCACCTAATTCAGGATCAGAACCGGTTCCAAATTCATCAATTAAAAACAAGGTTTTACTGTTACATTTTTTCAGAAAATAATTCATGTTTTTCAATCGATAACTGTAAGTACTCAAATGATTTTCTATAGATTGGTTGTCACCAATATCGGTTAGAATTCTGTCAAACAAAAAGGTTTCACTTCGTTCATGGACAGGAATCAACATTCCCGATTGTAACATTAATTGGAGTAATCCAACTGTTTTTAAGGAAATGGTTTTACCACCAGCATTTGGACCAGAAATAACAATAATCCTATTATTTGATTCTAATTCTATAGTTTGTGGGTAAGTAATCAGTTTATTTTCTTTATTATTTAAATATAAAATAGGATGGAAGGCGTCTTTAAAATACAACCTTCGTTCTTCAGTAATTGTTGGTAATATCGCATTTATTTTAACTGCATATTTAGCTTTGGCAGCTGTAACATCAATGTCACTTAAAAACTCTTGATATTCTATTATTAGTGATAAATAAGGACGAATTCTATCAGTTAAATACTTAAGAATTTTTGTGATTTCTTCTTTTTCTTCGTATTCTAAATTACTTAATTCTCTAGAATAATTTAAAGTAGTTTCTGGTTCTATATAAGCTATACTTCCTGTTTTTGAGCTTCCCAAAATTGAACCTTTAACCTTTCTTCGATACATTGATAAAACGGCTAATACCCTACGATTTTGAACAAAACTTTCTTTGATATCATCTAAATAGCCAAGTGAATTGTATTGAGTTAAGGCAATTCCAAAACTCTGATTTACTTTTCCTCTTACGGTATTCATATTTCTACGAATATTTAATAAATCAATTGAAGCATTGTCTTTAATTTCTCCATATTTATCAACAACATCTTCAATTAAAGCAATAATCTCTTTGGTATATTCTACCTTAATGGCGCGCTTATTCAGATTGGGATAATACTCTTCGAATTTTTTAAGAAACAACAATAAGGTATTTACGGTAATTGAGATGTTTGCAATTTTTCTAAAACTTCCAACTTCTAAAAAACTATCTTCAATTGCCAAAAATTTAATTTCATGATTAATTATTTCAAATCCATGATTTGGAATCGCATTATTATTCTGAAAAGAAGAAACATATTCCGAGGTTTGCAATAAAGTATCCATCAATTCCTCTTTTTCATTAAAAGGTTTGATTTCCAAGGCTTTTTGCTTACCAATATCTGTATTACAAATAGAAGAAAGAGTTTCTAATATTGTTGGAAATTGTAAGTCATTAATCGTTTTTTCGTTAATGTTGATCATTATTTTTTTGAAAATTAGCAATGCAAAAATACATAATTACCAGTCAATTACTATCGGATTTATAAAGTTTTAATGATTGTTGAACCAATTATATTTAGCAATTTCACAATCTGATTTTGTATATTTGAGTTTTAATTATTTTATGGAAATCAATTTAAATAATTCATGGAAATCATTATTAGATGAGGAAATAAAGCATCCTTATTTCATTGAATTAATGAATTCTATTGAAGATGAATATTCAAAAAATATTTGCTATCCACCCAAAGAATTGATATTCTCCGCTTTTGATTATTGTAGTTTTGAAAATTTGAAAGTGGTGATTATTGGTCAAGATCCTTATCATGGCGAGGGTGAAGCAAACGGACTTTGTTTTTCTGTAAATGATTCAGTAAAAATACCGCCGTCCTTAAAAAATATTTTCAGAGAAATAAATTTGGATTTAGATGCTTTGTTAATGCCGACTTCAGGAAATTTAGAGCGATGGGCAAAACAAGGAGTTTTATTGCTCAATGCAGCTTTAACGGTACAAAAAGACAAGCCAAATAGTCACAAACATTTGAATTGGAATCAATTCACAGATGCTGTTATTCATTTGATTTCTGACAAAAAAGAAAATGTAGTTTTTTTACTATGGGGAAATTTTGCTCAAAAGAAAGGCTTGAAAATTGACAGAAGCAAACACCTCGTTTTAGAATCTGGACATCCATCACCAATGAGTGCTAATCAAGGAAAATGGTTTGGAAATAAACATTTTAGTCAGGCCAATAACTACTTGCAAAGTATAGGTAAAAAAAATATTGAATGGTAAATTATTACTTCACCAATTTTTCTAAAGTATATTTTATCAATTCATCTACTGCTTTGTAAGGATCTTCGCTAAAAGTTCCAGTTGCACGATTGGCAATTATAGCGTTTAATGACAAAGCATTGTGTCCCAATAGTTTTGAAAGCCCATAAATTGCAGCTGTTTCCATTTCTAAATTGGTGATCCTATTTCCTTCAAATTGAAAGGTATCCATTTTAGAATTCAAATTTTTATCTTGAATATCCAATCTTAAAACACGTCCCTGTGGACCATAAAATCCTCCAGCTGTTGCTGTTATTCCTTTATGTATTTTATCACTTTCGATAAGTTGTTCTAGTTTTTCAGAGCAAGAAATTACATATGGCCTTCCTTTTCTACTATCCCAATTGGTATAATTAATAAACGATTCTTCCATTTTAGAATTTGAAATTTCATCAACTAAATAGGAGCGAAGCATGTTGTCCAATCCTAATCCGTATTTTGACATCACAAAACTATCAACAGGAATATCAGCTTGTAGTGAACCTGAAGTTCCAATTCTTACAATATTTAACGATGTTGAAGTAGTCTTAGGTAGTCTGGTTATTAAATCAATATTAACCAAAGCATCCAATTCGTTCATGACAATGTCGATGTTGTCAGGTCCAATTCCTGTTGAAATTACAGATATTCTTTTCCCATTTAATGTTCCAGTATGGGTTTTAAATTCTCTTTTTTGGAATGAGAATTCAATTGTATCAAATTGATTAGAAATTTTTTCAACTCTATTTTGATCTCCTACAAAAATAATATCATGGGCAATGTGCTCAGGTTTTAGATTTAAATGGTATACACTTCCGTCGGGGTTTAGAATTAATTCTGATGCTTTTAACATATATTTTTGTTTGAATTTGTTTTGAAAATGGACATTATTAACCGCCAACACGTTTTACTTTGAAACCTTTTTCTTTCAAAATTGTCATTATTTTATCACGGTAATCTCCTTGTATAATAATTGAATCGTCTTTAAAACTTCCGCCAACACTTAATTTTGTCTTTAATTCTTTAGCCAGTATTTTAAAGTCATCGTCTGATCCTGTATAACCTTCAATAATTGTTGTGGGTTTTCCTTTTCTTTTTTCAAATTTACAAATCATTGGATCGTCTTGGATCCAAAGCTCTCTATTCTCAATCTCATTTTCTTCTTCAGGTAACGGAACATGATCTGGAAATAGATTTTTTAATTGGTCTTGTAAGTCCATAATAAACTACATTTAAAAAATAAAGTACGAATTGATTAATCCGTACTTTAATTGGTATTTTGAAATTCTTATTTTTTTATTAATCCTAAATCGATTAGTCTTTCATGTAAGAAATCACCTGCTGTAATATCATCGTAAAGTTTAGGATTCTCTGAATCAATGCAACTTTCCAAGCAATCCAAATGCATTTCGCTCACAGGATGCATAAAAAATGGAATTGAATATCTAGAAGTTCCCCATAATTCACGTGGAGGATTCACTACTTGATGAATCGTCGATTTTAATTTGTTATTAGTATGTCGTGACAACATATCTCCAACATTTATAACTAACTCGTCAGGTTCAGCAACTGCGTCAATCCAAGTACCATCATGTCTTTGAACTTGCAATCCTTTGCCTTGAGCACCCATTAAAAGTGTAATCAAATTAATATCACCATGAGCTGCAGCACGAATTGCATTTTCTGGTTCTGAAGTGATTGGTGGGTAATGAATAGGTCTTAGAATCGAATTTCCATTATAGCCATATTGATCAAAATAGAATTCATCTAATCCTAAATGTAATGCCAAAGCTCTTAGTACATAAATACCCGTTTTTTCAAGCATTTTGTAGGCTTCTTTACCCACTTCGTTAAATCTTGGCAATTCTTTAACTACAACATTATCAGGATATTCGTCGGCATATTTTGATCCTTTTTCAACATATTGCCCAAAGTGCCAAAATTCTTTTAAATCCCCCTCCTTGCGACCTTTTGCATGTTCTTTTCCGAAAGAAACATATCCTCTTTGTCCGCCAATGCCAGGAATTTCATAACTGTATTTAGTTTCTAAAGGAAGTGAGAAGAAATTTTTAATTTCTCCGTACAGTTCATCAACTAATTGGTCATCTAAAAAATGACCTTTTAAAGCAACGAATCCAATTTCTTCGAATGCTTTTCCGATTTCATTTACAAATTTTTGTTTACGTTCCGGTTCGCCCGAAAGGAAATCACGCAAGTCAACACTAGGAATGTTTTGCATAGTATCAAATTTTGTTGTTTATTGAGGTTTAACCCTTATTATTACAAATGTAAAGATTTTTTTTCGATGTAGATTTTAATTTACACACCAATGCAAAAAAATATAACAATTTGAGGCATTTCTGTTATTTTTTTATACTTTTGAGTACGTTTAAAAACCTCAAAAAATGAATTTCGATAGAAAGAATTTGTCCGATGAAACCTTATTAGATTTATACAAAAGAATCCTCAAACCAAGACTTATAGAGGAAAAAATGCTAAAACTTATTCGACAAGGAAAAGTTTCTAAATGGTTTTCAGGAATTGGGCAAGAGGCAATTTCTGTTGGAATTACAGCTGTTTTAGACAAAGATGAATACATTCTTCCAATGCACCGAAACTTGGGTGTTTTTACTGGAAGAGACATTCCATTATATCGACTTTTTTCTCAATGGCAAGGAAAAGCAAATGGTTTTACCAAAGGCCGTGATAGAAGTTTTCACTTTGGAACTCAAGAACACCATATTATTGGAATGATATCGCATTTAGGTCCGCAGTTGGGAGTTGCAGATGGTATTGCTTTGGCAAATAAATTAAAGAAAAACGGAAAAATTACTGCAGTTTTTACTGGAGAAGGAGCGACTTCTGAAGGAGATTTTCATGAAGCATTAAACATTGCATCTGTTTGGGAATTACCTGTTTTATTTATCATAGAAAATAATGGTTATGGGCTTTCAACACCAACAAATGAGCAATACCGATGCGATAATTTAGCCGATAAAGGAATTGGTTACGGAATGGAAAGTCATATTGTAGATGGAAATAATATTTTAGAAGTTTACAACTTAGTTTCAGAATTAAAAACATCAATGATTAATAATCCTAGACCAATTTTATTAGAATTCAAAACTTTTAGAATGCGCGGTCACGAAGAGGCGAGTGGGACGAAATATGTTCCTCAGGAATTGATGGATTTATGGGCGATCAAAGATCCGGTTGATAATTACAAGAGGTTTTTAACTGAAAATGGAATATTAACCACTGATTATGATAATGAAATTCATGCTGAAATTACTGCAATTATCGATGAAAGTTTGGTGCTTGCAAATGCAGAACCTGAGATCGAAGCTACTTATAAAGATGAATTAAATGATGTATACAAACCATTTGATTTCAAAGAAGTTAAACATTCAGACGAAACTGAAAACATCCGTTTGATTGATGCCGTTTCAACCAGCTTAAAACAGTCAATGGAGCGACATAGTAATTTAGTTATTATGGGGCAAGATATTGCAGAATATGGAGGTGCATTCAAAATAACTGGTGGTTTTGTTGATTTATTTGGTAAAGATAGAATTATCAATACACCCATTTGCGAAAGCGCAGTCGTTTCAGCCGGAATGGGTTTGTCCATAAATGGTTATAAAGCGATTGTAGAAATGCAATTTGCCGATTTTGTTTCTACAGGTTTCAATCCAATAGTAAATTTACTTGCTAAATCACATTACCGTTGGTCAGAAAAAGCAGATGTAGTAGTTCGAATGCCTTGTGGTGGAGGAACCCAAGCTGGACCATTTCATTCGCAAACCAATGAGGCTTGGTTTACCAAAACACCAGGTTTAAAGGTTGTTTACCCAGCATTTCCATACGATGCTAAAGGTTTATTAAATGAATCTATTAATGATCCAAATCCAGTAATGTACTTTGAGCACAAACAGCTTTATAGAAGTATTAGTCAAGACGTGCCAAAGGATTATTACACATTGCCTTTAGGAAAAGCATCATTAATTCGTGAAGGAAACCAAGTAACAATAATTTCTTTTGGAGCAGCAGTACATTGGGCGTTGGAAACATTAGATAAAAATCCTTCAATATCTGCAGATGTATTGGATTTAAGAACTTTGCAACCATTGGATACAGAGGCAATTTTTGCATCTGTAAAGAAAACAGGAAGAGCTATTATTTACCAAGAAGACTCTTTATTTGGTGGTGTTGCAAGTGATATTTCTTCAATGATAATGGAAAACTGTTTTGAATATTTAGATGCTCCTGTAAAACGAATGGCAAGTTTAGAAACGCCAATTCCTTTCACAAAAGCATTAGAAGACCAATATTTGCCAAAAGGCAGATTTGAAAACGCTTTATTAGAATTGATTAATTATTAATATTTTCCACTCAATAGTTCACCACCAATAGCTGATTTTGCTTCAATTCCAAGTTTTTTCATCATTTCATAAGTTGTACAAACTGCTGCTGAAGTTACCGGAATTCCGATTTCTTTTTGGATTAAATCAATTGCTTCTAGAGACGGCATTTGTACGCAAGCAGAAGCTACTAAAACATCAACGTCTTTTAAATTCAAGCGTTTGTATATTTCTAATAAATTCATTGGATCTTGTGCAGCAACTTCTAAATTATCAGGAATTTCTAATGCAATTGAATCGACAACTTCAAAACCTTGGTGTTCAATATAATCTACAACCATATCGGTTAACGGGCGCATATATGGTGTAATTACGGCTATTTTTTTAGCACCTAAAACTTTTAAACCATTAATTAAAGCACCTGCCGAAGTTACAATTGGAGTAGGGAAGTCGTTAGCAATAGTTTCCTGATGTAAATTCACTTCCGATACACAGTGGTAGCCTCGTCCCATGCTCATAATAGCAACCAAACAAGCATAACCCATTACATCTACGTGAGCGTCTGAAAGTTCTTGGGCACATTTCAAACTCATGGCATCCATGGCTTCAAGTTCTTCCTTGGTTACCTTTTTCATTCGCATTCTACTGCTGTGAAAAGTAAAACGATCTGGTAAGATGGTTTCTCGAGATCGAAAAATGGCGGGTATTTCGGTTTCCATGGTCACATTAGACGACGGAACTATTTGTCCTATTCTATATTTTTTCATGTTTTTTTATTTAACCGCAAAGACACAAAGGTTTTCGCAAAGTTCGCAAAGGTTTGTGTTGGTCTGAGCACTCTATTTAATATTTTTATTTTTTTGTAATGATTCCAGAGATTCACAAAGATTTCACAAAGATTCACATAAATTTTGTGTTACTGTGTGTCTTTCTTAGTTGAACTTTGCGAAATAAATTTATATTTCTTTAACGGTATTTCTAATCGTGCCAATTCCTTCAACCTTACATTCTACAACGTCTCCATCATGAAGCCACTCCTGCGGACTTCTTCCAGCACCAACTCCTGAAGGGGTTCCAGTGGCAATAATATCTCCGGGTTCTAAAGTGAAAACCGTACTCAAATCGTTTATTAAATCATTAATATTGAACAATAAAAATTGAGTATTAGAATTTTGCTTTTCAATACCATTAACAGTCAAAGATAAATTCAGATTGTGAGGATTTTCGATTTCGTCTTTTGTTACTAAATAAGGTCCCATTGGTGCAAAAGTATCTTGACCTTTGGAAACAATCCATTGTCCTTCACGACGGCAATCACGTGCTGAAATATCATTAATTACGGTATAGCCAAAAACATAATCCATCGCATTTTCTTTAGGAACATATTTTCCTTTTTTACCAATAATTACAGCCAATTCCACTTCCCAATCCAATTGTTCGGTAAGTTTGGTGTTTTTTATAATTTCGGTATTGGTTCCTGTTACTGTCGTTGGAGGTTTTGAAAATACAATTGGTTTTTGAGGTAATTTTCCAGTAGTATCTAATGTTCGAGCACTTTCAGCAATGTGTTCAGTGTAATTTAAACCAATACCAATGATGTTTTTTCTTGGTTTTTCGATCGGAGCAAGAATGGTTATTTCATCAAATGAATAACTAATTTCGGCCAGTTCAGCCGGATTAGCATCTTCAACTAAAGAATTTATTTCGTCTATAACTTCAATTCCCATATCGATTAATCCTAACATAGAATCTGGTAATGGGAAATTGGAAATATCCCCAAAATCTTCCATATCGACCACTTGATTGTTATGAATAAATCCTAATCTAGATTCAGATGTTTGTGTTTTGTAAGTGAGTAATTTCATAATTTTATTTAACCGCAAAGTACGCAAAGATTTACGAAAGGTTCGCTAAGGTTTATTATTGTTGTTATCTAAATTTTTATTGCTATTGCTTTTGAAACCCATTATTTTCTTCCAATTCTCGGAATTGAAACAATCCTAAGCTTTCTATCACCGGTAAATCGTTAAATGAAAAAAGACAGGCATCTTCAGTTTCAGAAAGGTTCACATGTTCATGCCAAGCCCAACTCGGAACACAGAAAATATCTCTTTCTTTCCAATCAAATCTTTTTCCGTTAATAACAGTATAGCCTTGACCTTTAGCACATTGGTAAACAAATGAACCAGTGTGTTTGTGAGCCTTTCCTTTAAACCCTGCAGGTAGTAATTGCATCGATGCTCCCATTGTTTGCATTACATGTCCACCAGTTAACGGATTAGAATAATTCATCAAAAACCCGTCAAAAGGATTAACCTCATTGACTTTTGCAGCTTCAATCAAAGCCGGATATACGCTTTTCCAAGAGTATTTAAATAAGGGTGAATAGGGTTTGTCCCAAGTTTGATCTGCAGGAATTAAGCCAGCACATCCATAAGTAATTGGGGAATTATTCACCGATTTAGTCAACGGTTGTTTTCCATCAAAAACTGCATAGTCATTTGCTTCCAAGGCGTTTACCAGTGGAATATCCAAACCATCCTGCCATATACACGTTTTCCCATTCTCATCAACGCCATGTTCGTGCCAAGTCGAATTAGGTGTAATCACGAAATCATTGACTTCGAAAGTGATTTTGTTACCATCAACTACGGTGTAACCGCCTTCGCCTTCCATAATAAAACGAAGTGCAGAAGCTTTGTGTTTATGAGCCGAAGTGCTTTCACCAGGGCGTGTCACTTGGATTCCAGTATATAGCCAGCCCACAGCAGCACTGACATCTTTGCGTTTATCGTTAACCAAATAAACCACACGTCGTCCAGCTTGCTCAGGAGTAACCAATTCAGATGACTTCAAAACCAAATCTCTTAAATTGTCATATTTCCATAACATCGGGACAGAGGAGGAGCGAGGTTCCCAAGGCTCAATATCATTAGCAACTGTCCATAAAGCACCAGCACCTAATTGTTCTAATTCATTATAATAAGCTTCTAATTCCGGGGTATTTTGGACTCTAGCTCTTCCTAATTGGTCGTCTGAATGTTTTGCTTCCATAGTTTATTATTTGTTAAACTCTTCGTGATTGTCTATAAAAGTAATATTTCTTGTTGGTGCTGTATTTACTCGTAAATCAAAAATATCAAATCGGTTGTAATGTCCCAAAATATCGTGCATTTGCTTAGGCTGAATGCATTTTTCTAAATCAATATCGGCATAAACAATTCCTTCATCATCGATTAACGGCGTTCCAATTACAGCTCCATTTGGTCCAATAAATCCTGAAAAAGCAGAATTTTTACGAGTTAAAAGTTCATCTACATCAGGCACATCTTCTCTTAAAGCGTCTTTTATTTCTTGAGAAATAGTTGAACACGAAACAATAGTAAATAGTTTTCCTTCAAATGAATGCGCAGCTGCACGTATTTTTATTGCTTCTGCCATATCATAATCGGGTGGGGCAACTGGCAACGAAATATAATTAGCAATATGAATTAATTCGCCTTGAGCTAATAATGCAAATCTTGCTAGAGTATTGGTGTTCTCACCACAAGCTAAAGTTCCAATGGGTCCGATTTCTGTTTTATAAACTTTTAATGATGAGCCATCACCGGAGGTCCAAGTGAGCTTTTCAGCCCAAGTAGGAACTAATTTTCTATGTTTACCAATAAGATTTCCATTATTGTCAATGATCAAATTGGTGTTGTAAATCTCACCAAAACTTGCTCCTTTTTCGTTGATACCAATTACAATATGTATATTGAACTCTTTGGCAGCATCACAAATTCGTTTTACTTCCGAACCATCAACAGTTATAGCACTTTTATATAATTTTTCATACCATTTACTTCCTTGAACAGGTGTCATAATCCAATTCCAATATGGATAACCAGATACAAATACTTCCGGAAAAGCAATTAATTGTGAACCATTTACAGCAGCTTCTTTTATAAAAGTAATAGCTTTATCAATTGTTTTTTCAGCATTTAGAAAAACTGGACAGGTTTGAACTGCAGCCGCTTTGAATTTATTGAAAGTCATGATTTAATGGATTAAATAATTTTGCAATTTACTTTTAATTAAATCCGAAAATGGTGCCGCTTGGATAGAATTTCGATTTTCTGTAAAAGCTACATTCACCAAAGTTACTTCGCCTTCAAGGCAAATCGCTTTTTGACTATTTTCAAATTTGAATCCGCAAAGAAGAGAAGAACCACCTATATTTTTAATCCAAAAATACTTCGTTAATACTTCGCCTAATCGAGCTGGTTTCATAAATTGAACTTTCAAATCAACCGTTGGAATTCCTCCTGTTTCATGCATTTTATTGAATGGCAAACCTAGTGCTTCATCATAAAAATCTTCAACAATGCAATTTAGCATTTCAAAATAACGGGGATAAAAAACGATACCTGCGTAGTCTACATGTTGGAATCGAATTTGTTCTTCTTTTTTAAATGGTTGATTCATATTATTTCAATTTAAATCGTTGAATTTTTCCTGTTTCCGTTTTTGGTAAAACGTCATGAAATTTAATAAACCTTGGATATTTATAAGGAGCAGCTACTTGTTTGAACCAATCTTGTATTGATTTTGCCAGCTCGTCATTTGCGGAAGCAGGATTTTTCAATACTATATTTGCGCAAACTAACATTCCACGATTTTCATCAGGGATCCCCACAACAGCACATTCTAGAATTTCATCGTGAGTCAAAAGTACGCTTTCTACTTCAATTGCCGCAATATTATACCCCGAAGAAATAATCATATCGTCGCCGCGAGCAATAAACCAAAAATAGCCATCTTCATCTTTTTTGAAAATATCACCTGTTAAATTCCACTTGTTTTGTACATATTCAGCTTGTTTTTCAAGTCTATTCAAGTACTTGCAACCTGTAATTCCTCGAACAGCTAATTTACCTATTTCGTTAATAACAACTTCATTTCCATCATCGTCTACAATTTTAGCTTCATAACCATGAATTGGTAATCCGGTAGCTCCAGGTTTCATGTTTTCTTCATTCGAAGATATAAAAATATGAAGTAATTCGGTTGATCCAATACCGTCAATAATTTTAAGCCCAGTAGCTTTATGCCAATCTTCCCAAACTTTTAAAGGAAGATTTTCACCAGCTGAAACACATTTGCGTAAGCTGGAAATATCGAAATCAGAAACTTTTTGAGTAATCATTCTCCAAGCGGTTGGAGCTGTAAAACAAATAGTGATTTTAAAATCTTGAATTGCTTGAAGTAATATTTCTGGAGATGGCTTTTCTATTAGGAAGGTGGAGGATCCATAATAAAAAGGAAATAAAACCAAGCCACCCAAGCCAAATGTGAATCCTAGAGGCGGACTTCCAGTGAAAATATCATCTGTTTTTGGTTGTAAAGCATATTTCGGAAAAGCCTCACAAATCAATAAAATATCTTTGTGATAATGGGCAGTCATTTTGGGTAAGCCTGTTGTTCCAGAAGTAAATCCAATAATCGAAACCGCTTCCGCAAATGTGGGAAAGTTTGAAAATTCTGTGGATTTCGAAACCATTAATACTTCTAATTCCGATTTTGTTTCATTAGATCCATCAAATGTACAAATCGATTTTAAATAGGGAGATTTTACTAATGATAAGGCTTCATTTAATCGGATATCGCAAAAAGCATGGGATATTTCACCACAATCTATAATAGTTTCTAATTCTTTTTCTCGAAGTAAAGGCATAGTCGCTACGACTATTCCACCTGCTTTCAATATTGCAAACCAACAAGCCACAAACATTGGATTATTTGCTGATCGAATCAATACGCGATTACCTGATACTAATCCTAAGTCATCAACTAATACGTGAGCAATTTGGTTCGATTTTTCATATAAATCTTGATAAGACCATGACTCATTAAAAGTTCGAATTGCTATAGAATTTCCTCGCCCTTCCTTAATATGATTGTCTAATAGACGTTCAACGCAATTTAAACTAGCATCAAATTCAAAATCAGGATGATTGTAAAAATAATCTGGTTGATATTGTTTTTCAGGCAAATGGTTTTGTGCAAATTGGTCTTGGTACAGTTTCATAAATTTGGAATAGTTACTTCAATAATTTATTTATTAGGACTATGACTATCAGGTTTTAAAGCTTTTTTCATGCTTTCCATAGCTTTTCGTTCTGCTGCTTTATAAGGATATAAATGCGAAATTCCTGTCAAATATTGTTCTGGAATGGTAGTCGATTTATAATTTTCATATGCTTCGGCATTTCTAACGAAATTAGCATCTAATAATAAAGGTCTACCAAGTGCAACTAAATCAGCTCTGCCGTTTAATAAAATGGTATTTATTTGATCAATATCTTGAATGTAACCTGTTGTAATTGTTGGAATTTCAACAGTATTTCTGATAGCATCTGAAAATGGAGTTTGCCACATTCTACCAATTGTTGGCTTTTGATTTTCGACAGTATTTCCAGTAGATACATTTATAATATCAGCACCTGCATTTTTAAAAGCAATTGCAATTTGTAAAACATCATGTTCGGAAATTCCGTTTTCAGCCCAATCAGATGATGAAATTCTAACGGACATGGGTTTGTCCGGATTGAAAACCTTTCTCATTTCTGTAAAAACTCTCACAGGAAATTTCAATCTATTTTCTATGCTTCCGCCAAATTCATCTTTACGAATATTGGTAAGTGGAGAAAGGAAAGAAGCCAGTAAAAAGCCATGATGAGCTTGTAATTCGATCATGTCAAAGTTAGCAATATCAGCATTAATGGTTGCTTGAACAAATTCAGAAACCACTTGATCCATATCTTGAATAGTCATTTCTTTTGGAATAGCATTATTTGATGAAAAGGCAATTGGAGAAGCTGAAATTAAATCCCAGTTGTCATTGTCTAAAGGGATATTGTTTCCAATTTTAGGAACATTTACAGCACCTTTTCTACCCGAATGACCTAATTGAATTCCGATTTTTGATTTACTATTTTGATGAACAAAATCGGTTATTTTTTTCCATTCAACTACTTGATTATCATTCCAAATACCAGCACAACCTAAAGTAATACGTCCTTTTTCAGAAACAGCGGTCATTTCGGTTAAAATTAATCCAACACCTCCGGTTGCTCTGGCGCCATAATGAACTAGATGCCAATTATTTACTAAGCCATTTTTTGCAGAATATTGTCCCATTGGAGACATCACAATTCTGTTTTCTAATTTCATTTTTCTTAATGAAAATGTAGAGAAGGCAGCAGGTGTTTTCAAATCAGTGATTCCAAGTTTTAAGTTGAATTCATCTAACACCTTTTCAGGAAATGAAGCGTCACGGATGGCTAAATTCTCAAAAGTTACCTTTTTTGAACGTGTCATGCATCCAAAAGCAAATTGCTGAAAATCATGTTTTGCATTGCGATCCATATTTTCAAACCAATCCAAAGAAACATTAGCAGCATATTGAATCATTTCGACTCTATTTCGTCGAGATTTTTCATATTTATCAAACGCTTTTAGAATATCATTTGGAAATTCAATTAAAGCATCTGCTAAACCAATGGCGCACTCCATTGCTAATTTTGTTCCGGAACCTATTGAATAATGAGCCGTTGCCTTGGCATCCCCAAGTAAAACAATATTTTCATAATGCCATTTATCATTGGTAATTGCTGGGAATCTACGCCAATGTGATTTATTTGAAATTAAAGAATGCCCGTCCAACTCCTCTTTAAATAAATTTGATATTTTTTTAATAGTATCTTGTTCGTTTTCTACTTCAAATCCCGCATTTTTCCATGTTGCATCCGAACATTCAAAAATCCATGTACTCATTCCTTTTTCATATTGATAGGAATGAGCCACAATCATCCCGTAAGGAGTGTTTCTGAAGAAATAGGTAAATGCATCTAATGGTTTTGTAGAACCTAGCCAAACAAAACGATTTTTCTTTAAATCAATTTTTGTTCCAAATTCCTTAGAAAATTTGGTTCTAATTTGACTTCCAATTCCGTCACAAGCTACAATAATATCTGAATCACTATATTTGTTTAGGTCATCCACATTTTGTTCAAAATGTAAATTTACACCTTCTTCGGTGCATCTTTGATGTAGTAATTGCAATAGCGTTTTTCTTGAACACCCACAAAATCCATTACCTGAAATTCGAACAATTTCACCGTCGCGAGCAACATCTAAATCATCCCAATAGGCAAATTTACTTCGGATTAATTCATATGATTTTGGATCTCGAGTTAAGAATTCACTTAACGTTTCATCTGAAAAAACAACACCAAACCCAAAGCTGTCATCTGCTTTATTTCGTTCGTAAATATCAATTTTGCAATGTGGTAATGCCTTCTTCAACAAAATTGAAAAATACAAACCACCAGGACCGCCACCAATTACAGTTATTTTCATATTATCTTTTTATTGAAAAAATATCTCCTAATTTTGAGTAATTTGAACCAGCCAAACGCGCAATAGGCTTGTAGGTTTCCAAGTTAATTTTATAATTATCTAATAAAACGCTTTTGTCAATATGGAACAAAACAATTTTACCAATTACAATTGTTGCTCCGCCCGTTTTTGAATTTTCTAATTTATAATGATGAACCATTTCACATTCCATAGTGATTTTACATTCTTTCACTCGTGGTGGTAAAACCAATATTGATTCAATTGGAGTGAGGCCTGCCAACTCAAATTCACTTTCGTTTGCAGGAATAGGCTGAGAAGTCATGTTCATTTGTTCTACCAAATCTTCGGTAACCATATTTACCACAAATTGCTTAGTTTTCAAAACATTATTCAAGGTGTCTTTATTTGAAATATTGGAATGAACTGTTGAGAACATTACGTGTGGCGGATCATCACCAACGGCATTAAAGTAGGAAAATGGGGCTAAATTATGAATTCCGTCTTCGCTAATAGTTGAAATCCAACCTATTGGTCTAGGAATTACAATTCCAGTCAATAATTTGTAAATAGCGGATTGTTCTAAATCTTTTGGATTGAATTGCATTGCGAATTATTTAATTACAAATTAAATAAAAAAAGGTAACAAATGGTAATGAAAATGATTTTTATTACTATTAATAATTACAAATTCACAAAAGAAAAAAAATAGCATTTATTATGCGTAACTATTTTTTATATTTGATAGTAATAAAATCGGTTAAATTGAAATAATATGAGTTACTATAAAATTGACAATTTAGAGCAATATTTCAAGCACTACAACAAATCTATTCGTGAACCAAGGAAGTTTTGGGGTAAAGTAGCCTCAGAGAATTTCACTTGGTACCAGGAATGGGAAAAAGTCATTGAATTTGACATGGCTGAAGCAAAAATTGAATGGTTTGTTGGTGCCAAAGTGAATATTGTAAAAAACTGTATTGACCGACATTTAGCAAGGAAAGGGGAAAAAACTGCTATTATTTTTGAACCAAATGATCCGACCGATGAAGCGCAACATATTTCTTACAATGAATTACATGAGCGCGTTTCAAAATTTTCAAATGTTCTAAGAGAGCAAGGAATTGGAAAAGGGGATCGTGTTTGCATTTATTTACCAATGATTCCTGAATTGGCAATAGCCACATTAGCTTGTGCAAGAATTGGAGCAATTCATTCGGTTGTTTTTGCAGGATTTTCAGCGACTGCAGTAGCAGCGAGAATTAACGATAGTGAATGTAAAATGGTAATTACTTCTGATGGTGGTTATCGTGGAAATAAAACTATTGATTTAAAAGGAATTATTGATGATGCACTTGAAAATTGTCCGTGTGTAGAAAAAGTTTTAGTTGCTAAACGTACCAATTCGGAAATATCCATGAAAGTGGGACGTGACCATTGGCTTCAACCGCTTTTAGACGATGCTTCAGATAATAATGTTGCAGAAATTATGGATGCTGAAGATCCGTTGTTTATACTTTATACTTCGGGTTCAACAGGAAAACCAAAAGGAATGGTTCATTCAACCGCAGGTTACATGGTTTATTCAGCATATACCTTTAAAAATGTATTCAATTATGTTGAAAATGATGTTTTTTGGTGTACCGCAGATATTGGTTGGATAACAGGACACTCTTATATTTTATATGGTCCATTATTAAATGGTGCTACTACGGTTATTTTTGAAGGTGTTCCATCATACCCTGATTTTAGTCGTTTTTGGGAGGTAATTGAAAAGCATAAAATAACACAATTTTATACTGCACCAACAGCAATTCGTGCTTTAGCAAAAGAGAGTTTGGATTATGTTCAACGTTTCCCATTAAAATCATTAAAAGTTATTGGATCTGTTGGAGAACCTATAAATGAAGAGGCTTGGCATTGGTATAATGCGCACGTAGGAGGGAAGCGTTGTCCTGTAGTTGATACTTGGTGGCAAACCGAAACTGGAGGAATCATGATATCTCCTTTGGCATTTGTTACACCAACAAAACCAACTTACGCTTCTTTACCCTTACCAGGAGTTCAGCCTGTTTTAATGAATGAAAAGCGAAATGAAATTGAGGGAAATCAGGTTACGGGTAATTTATGTATAAAATTTCCTTGGCCAGGAATAGCGAGAACTATTTGGGGGGATCACAAACGTTATAAAGATACTTATTTTACCGCATTTCCAGGCAAATATTTCACTGGAGATGGTGCTTTAAGAGATGAAACGGGCTATTACAGAATTACCGGTCGCGTGGATGATGTTATTATTGTTTCTGGTCATAATCTAGGAACTGCACCAATAGAAGATGCAATTAATGAACATCCAGCAGTTGCGGAAAGTGCAATAGTAGGATTCCCACATGATATAAAAGGAAACGCTTTATATGGATATGTTATCTTGAAAGAAATTGGTGAAAACAGAAATCATGAAAATCTAAAAATTGAGATCAATCAATTAATTTCAGACCAAATTGGACCGATTGCTAAATTAGATAAAATCCAATTTGTATCAGGATTACCAAAAACAAGATCTGGTAAAATTATGCGAAGAATATTGCGTAAAATTGCTGAAGGGGATTTCTCAAATTTTGGAGATACGACTACTTTGTTAAATCCTGAAATAGTTGATGAAATTAAAGATGGAAAATTGTAATAATAATAACATTAAAAAAGGCTGCCAATTTCGGCAGCCTTTTTTATTTTAAACCTAATCTGCTTTTTAGTTTTAAAAATAAAAGAGAAACGGTGTAGGCTAAATCTGGAATTGCGGTTTCTTCAATTATTGGCAACTTAAATTCATTACATAAATCATCAATAGAGTAGGATTTTTCAGAGGTGTCTTTGTATTTTTTAAACATTATTTCTATATCAATTGCATCATTTTTTAATCGGCCACAATTCATTTTTTCAAGAGCTGCGTTAATTAAATCGATCGATAAATTTATTTTATGACCTACTAAAACAGCATTTCCTAAAAATTCAATAAAAGCTTGAATTGCTTCACGTTCACCTAATTTTGGTTGTTTGCTTTCAATAATCGCTTCATTTGAAAGCCCATTCTCATGTAAATAAACGTATTGTAATAAAACAACTTCAAAGAAATCACCAATATTTATTTTATCATTTTCAATTCCAATAGCACCAAAAGCAAAAATAACGTCTTTTTGAGGGTTGGCTCCAGAATAATCTATGCTTAAGGCAACATATCTTTGAGGTCTTGTTTCAAATTTTGAAAGATAATTTCTCCAAAATTCAGGGTAATCTTTGTTAATATTTTTAATCCAATCTATCATATTTATGAAAACTGTGTAAGTTGAAAACTATCTTTAATAAGTTCTTCTAAATCTTTAATTGTATTTAAAGCATTTTTTAAATTCTCTTTATCTACTTTGTTTAAATCTTCTAAATTAATGAATTGACCTGAGTTATCGTATCTCAAACCTTCAGTAGTTTTAATTTTAGTCAATGATTGATAAGCTTCAGCACAATTCAAATAGATTTCAGAATTTTTTAAATCAACCATTGAAAGATGTTTAAATCTCATATAAGTGTTATTAATTCCACGAATATTATAACTGATAATAAATAACCTCGCGCCATCAATCAATGGAAGTAAAGCTCTATTTTTTATGTCAAATTTTCCTTTGTTTGGTCCAGTTTCTTCAACATTTATTTTCTTGAAAAAACTTAAAGCTGGTGGTTTTCTCAATGCATCATTTCCTAGATAATCAAAGAATAATTTGTTCTTTCTTGTGTTTACAAATATGATATCGGTAATAGCATCTTCAATTTTCTGTTCACCAAAAGCTATTTCATAATCAAAGAAAATACTGCTAATGTCATTATTGATTTCACCAGGTATTTTCATCCAATTACTGTACTGCTTCATCCATTCCGTCATCGATTTACACCAAATCATATTACTTGCAATATGGCCGTTTGGACAAGAAGGGTATCCTACAATTTCTAGATTTGATACTGTTTTCTTCGCTAATCTTAAAAAATAATTTTTAACATCTCGGTATTTTTCTACGGCAACATCTTCAAAAACTAAAATACTGTCTTGATCTGTAAACAATAATTGCTCTTTACGGCCTTGACTTCCGATACTCAGCCAAGCAAAACGGGCAGGAGGTGAACCAATATCTAAAATTGCTAATTCTACAGCTCTTTTTATAATTGCAATATTTATTTCATTAGCAATATTTGTAATATGAGCTAAAGGTATGTTTTTGGTTAATGAAGTATAAATTAAGTCAGTTACTTTCGAACGAACATTTTTAAGTTCATTTGCAGAATGAGAACGTTTAATTTCTTTAATAAAAACGCCTGGGTTACTAGCTTGTGAAACTATTAAATCATGTTCAGAAATTACTCCTTTAATGTCGGTTTGGTCAGATCCATCGATAGTTACGCATAAATGGCTTACATTATTTTTTAACAATAATAATTGTGCTTCCGCCAATGAAACGTTTTCCGGAACGGTAATAACAGGTGAGGACATGATTTTATTTATTGGCATATTAATATCGACGCGTCCTGATGCAACTTTAATCCTCATATCGGTATCTGTAACAATTCCAACAGGTATATTCAATTCAGAAATTATAGCGTTATCAACTAAATTATCCGTCATCAATTGTGCAACTTCCTTAATTAGAGCATTTGGAGTAATTTTTAAAGGAGATCTGTTGTAAGACAATGTTTGGAAGTACTGAATTTCAGTAGGTTTAGAAGAAAATGCGATATTATCAGATAATAATTTACCTTTATTTTCAATATCAGAAGGATTACTGGTATTGTTAGCAAAACTTTCCAATAAGAAATTCAAAACTTCTGAATTTTGTGCTACAAAGGGTCTGAATGTCGCAATAGGAATAGCATATATTATGGATTCTTCACGAGCTCTTGCAGTCATCATGTAATTATTCTTGGCAAAGAAAGGGCGCAAACCGAAAACATCACCAGGAATACATTTATTCAATAATGTTTCTTCAGAATCAGAAATCACAAATAAATTCACAACTCCTGAATCAACCATATAAAAGCTATCGTGCAAAGTATCATTAATTTGAAATAAATCTTTATTTTTTTCAAGATTAATAATTTTAATACTCATTGCAACTATCGACAATTCTTCAATTGTTAGATTATTAAACGGTGGATATTGTTTTAAAAAGTAAGCAACGCGAGAGGCGATTGTATTCATTATTGAATTGGAATATTAAATAGATGTGTAAATTTAAACTTATTTATTAAATCACACAATAGTAGAGGGATTTATTAAATTTTCTATTTTACATAATATAAATTATAATTCAAAATAATAAAAAAATAAATTTTACATTATCTTAAACATAAAAGGTTTTGTTTATAATATTTAAGACGTAAATTAGCATAAATTAATTATATTAAAAATAAGCTTTATGAAATTATTTATTTTAAAATGGTATCCTGTTATATTGGCATTTATATGTATGCTTTATTCTATTGCATTAGGACTTCTTGGTAGACATGACGAAGCTCTTTATTCTGCTCACTGGCCGGGAACAATTTTATTATTTGCATTAGTAATCCGTCAAAGAAGAACAACATGAGTATTGGATTTTTTATAGTTGGAGGAATTATATTTTCATTATATATGGTTTTTACAGTCTGGGGAATTTTATATTCTAGTAAAAAACAAAAAGATGAAAATTATCCTAACATAGATAATAAAAAATAATTTTAATTGTCACTTATTATTTTATTTAGGATAAATTTATAGTTATACTTTTTGCTTATTATTTGTAATTTGTTTAGAATTCATTAAATAATTTGCTAATAGTTTATCTATGAGTTCCTCTTTGGTTAAATGATGAAAAATAGTTTTGATTTTATTTTTAAACTCAGGATCTAACTCGTGGTTTGGTTTGGTTTTAAAAATCTGTTTTGCCCATAACATTGTGTTGTTTTCTTCAATACTATTTGCATTTGGCTTATTCATTAAATTGAATTTAATTCCCAATTCTTTTTCAAATAACGGAATCTCGTTAACTTCATCATTCTGAATAATTGTTAACGACATTCCTTTTGCGCCTGCTCTAGCTGTTCTTCCGCTTCTATGAACATAAGTTTCAAATGTATCTGGCAAATGATAATTAACCACATAACTAATTTCCTGAACGTCAATTCCTCGAGCTGCCAAGTCAGTGGCTACCAATATGTTGATGTGACCTTCGCGAAATTGTCCCATGATTCTATCACGAATTGGCTGAGTTAAACTTCCGTGAATTGCTCCGGATGAAAATCTATTAATAGCTAGGTTTTTAGCTAATTTATTGACTGCAGCCTTTGTTTTACAAAATATTATTCCACGCTCACCTTCTTTTGAATTAAGAAAATGCATTAGAATATCTAGTTTCTCTATAGGCTCTACAACTATATAATGATGTTCTATTCCTTGATTACCAACAGTTTTCATATTGGCGCTAACCTGAGTTACGTGTTTGGACATGTAATTCTGAATCAACTGCTTGATTGGTCCTGGCATTGTTGCTGAAAACAACAAAGTCCTTCTTTTTTTAGGCAATTCCGAAACAATCTCGTCTAAACCTTCTTTAAGTACTGTAACCATTTCATCGGCTTCATCTAGAACTAAATAGCTGCTTTCCTTAATATTTATGGCTTTTCTTTGAATTAAATCAATTAATCTACCTGGAGTTGCAATTACGATGTGATTAACCTCTTTTAATTGCTCAATTTGAGGTTTAATTGGAGTTCCGCCACAAACAGAGGTTATTGAAATTTCAGGTAAATATTTAGAAAATTGTTTAAAATTATTCAGTATTTGTTGGCCTAATTCACGAGTTGGAACTAAAATCACAACTTGAATGGCTTTTGATTTATAATCAATTAATTGTAGTAATGGCAAACCAAAAGCGGCCGTCTTCCCTGTTCCTGTTTTAGCAAAACCAACAAAATCAAGAGCTTCATTTAGAATTAATGGTATTGCTTTAAATTGAATTTCGGTTGGATTTTCAATATTAATATCGGTAAGTGCTTTTATTATTTCTTTTGAAATCCCGAGATCTACAAACTTTTTTGACATAATTTATATTTATTTAAAATATTAAAAATTAAAATATTATAACTATTTATATAAATAATAAAATTATATAATTAATCAAATAATGATTCTCGAATTTTCTTACCAATTAGAAGGTTTAATTTAACTTTGTAATCTTCAACCAACCATTCCCGATAATTTTTTGAACAATGGCTTAAACAAGATGCATATCTTTTCATTCTGCATTCAATATCGTCATGAAGCTCACGAGCAAGTAGTTTTGCCTCTCGCAAATCCTCTGAATTATCAACACACATCAAAGCATGTTGTTCCAATGAACGTTCCAGTACGATTTTTGAACGCAAATTGGAAGCAATAATTTTCTTGTGTTCTTCTACAATATCAAATGTTACCTCTGGTGAATTCTTGAATCGTAGCCTTAATTCAGGTGGCATTTGGTACTTAAAATACCTTTCGATTTCTATATCATCCCGAAGATTTTCAAGGTAATATTCAGGTGACCTGAAAATATGTTGCCAATCAATAGGCTCACTCCAAAGTCCAAATCTAGCGGCATTATTACCTAAATCAATAACGGTGAACGTTTCTTTATTGGGTAATTTTCTTGAACCACGACCTATCATTTGATAATACAAAGTCAATGATTTGGTAGCTCTATTTAATATAATAGTTTCCACAGTTGGCTCATCAAATCCGGTAGTTAAAATTCCAACTGAAGTTAAAATCGCATCGGGCTTTTTCTTAAACCAACTCAATATTTCTTTTCGTTCTTCAGTGCTGCATGTATTATCCAAATGGCGAATTTCAAATCCAGCTTCTCTAAAAGTTTCGTATACAAATAGCGAAGTGTTAATTCCATTATTGAAAATAAGTGTCTTCTTACCAAGTGATTTCTCAGTATAAGCGTGCAATAACTTCTCTTGCATTACCATATTTGAATACAAATCATCAGATGATTTTACGGTATAATCACCATTAATTCCAACCTTTAATGAGGTCAAACCTACATCATAACTATAAGTAATCGCTTTTGCTAGAAATCCTTTGTCTATCAATGAAGCAATCGTATCACCAACTATCAATTCATCGTAGTTTTCATTCATTGGTAATTTAACATTAGAGCTTAAAGGAGTTGCAGTTACACCAAGAATAAAGGAGTTTTTAAAAGAACTCAATAATTTTCTAAACGAGTTATAATGTGCCTCATCAATAATAACCAATCCAATGTTATCCAAATGCAATTTTTCATCATTAATTCGGTTTTTCAAGGTTTCTACCATTGCTACAAAACATGAATAATCATTTTGATCAGGCAATTCCTTGATATTACTATTGATTATTTTGTTTTTTACCTCAAACCCTTTAAGCATTTTTGAGGTTTGCTTACACAACTCAATTCGGTGTGTTAACACCACAACTTTCTTGTCGTGTTTTGCAATATACTGTCTAACAATTTCAGAAAAAATTACCGTCTTCCCTCCTCCTGTTGGCAATTGATACAACAAATGATGATTACTGGGCGCGTTGTCTAAACGTTCAAAAATGACGTCAATATCAGATTGCTGATAACCATAAAGCTCTTTTTTATCTTCGATTTCAGTATCTAACTCTTTGTGCGGCATTTTTAAAATTGTAATTTTTGCAAAAATACGTTTAAAAAAGGGTTATTTGAGAATATTGAAGTTATATTTTAACTTTTTTTAATAATCGAATTTTTCAATAATAGAATTAAATTCAAATACATTGAACCATTCTTGATTTTCGGCTTCCGTTCTTATCGCTTCCACCCTATTTTTAAAATCATATAAAATTCCATTTTCAATCATAAAACTGATCGCTTGTTCAAAGGAATTTAGTATGCTTTTGAAGAATAATTCTTGCTTAATAATTTTCTCTGAAGAATAAGTTTGTGCAATTTCAATTGAATACAACATTGCATCAACAATCACAAAAGGATCTACACCCAGAGAAATAAAATGTTTAATCATTTTTTGAGCTACAGATCTTCTGGCTTTTGCTTTTTTGCTTTTCACAGGAAAATACTCATTGGAAACTTTCAATTTGAAATCCTGCAACAATTGTCTTTCATTTGGTTTAAAAACAAAATCGTAATATGTTTTAACAGTTGGAAATTTATCATATAAAGTGATAATTTGTTCTTCCAATTGCTCTTTGTTGAGTTCGTTTAGGTATTTCTTTAAATCTCGTTTACTCATTTTGAAATATATGTTGTCACAAATGTAAATTACTTTTTGAATCTATGTAAATTTATGAATGATATTAATTAAATTTGTAATCATTATAAAAATTAAAATGGTCAAAATTTTTAAAACTGTCGCAATTTTAGAAGGAATATCGTATTTAGCATTATTTACAAATATGTTATTGGTAAAACCAAATAATCCTGATTTATATCATCAATTATTATATCCGATTGGGATGTCGCACGGTTTACTTTTTATTGGATATGTTGTTTTAGCATTTATAATTACAAAATCACAAAAATGGGATATAATTAAATTAGGAATTGTATTATTAGCTTCCCTCCTACCATTTGCAACTTTTTATGTTGAACGAAAATATTTAAAATATGATTAAAATAATCGAATCAATATTCGGATGGTGTAATACCTTACTGCTTAAAATAGGTTTTAATCCTTCAATTGCTTCCTATGTAAGCATTGCAATAAATACTGCATTATTGTGCGCTTTAGCCTATTCTATATATATTATTTTTAGAATGATATTAGTTACGGCGATGATATTTATTGCCCGAAAAACTAAAACTAAATTTGATGATTTATTGGTTTCAAACAAAACTGCAAAATATATTGCGCATTTAATTCCATTATTATTCATATACAAATCGGTTCCAATAATTCTTAAAGAATTTGTTTATTGGGAAACTGTATTCGGAAAACTTGTTGGTGTTTACATCGTTTTACTAATTCTTTGGATTATTAGAACTATTTTTAATGCTATTAGAGATTATCTTAAACAAGATCATAAATTTAGTGACAAACCTATAGATAGTTACATTCAGGTAATTATGATCGTGCTTTGGATATTTGGAGTAATCATAATTGTTTCTGAAATTTTTGATATAGATACTAAAAATCTTCTGGCAATTTTAGGTACAGTTTCAGCAGTAATAATTTTGATATTTAGAGATACAATTTTAGGTTTTGTTGCGAGTGTTCAGGTTTCATTGAATGATATGGTTCGAATTGGCGACTGGATTACTTTCGATAAATTTGGTGCCGATGGAGATGTTACAGAAATCAATTTAGCAACTGTAAAAGTTAGAAATTTCGACAATACAACCACCACAATTCCAACGTACAGTATGATTTCAGATTCTTTCAGAAATTGGCGCGGAATGTTGGATTCAGACGGAAGAAGAATTAAGAGATACGTACTTATTAAAGCCAGTAGCATCCGATTTATGAAAGATCAAGAAATTGAAAACTTAAAAAGAATTCAATTATTAACGTCCTATATTCAACACCGTCAAGATGAAATAGTAAAGTTCAACTCAATTCATAATGTAGATAAAACCATTGCCATAAATGGTAGAAATATGACTAATTTTGGCTTATTTAGAAAATATATAACTGAATATTTACATAATCATTCGGGGTTAAATAAAGATATGATTCTGTTGTGCAGACAACTACAGCCTACGCAAAATGGAATTCCATTAGAAATTTATGCATTTTCAAATGATAAAAAGTTTGAGAATTACGAATACATTATGGCAGATATTTTTGACCATATATTCGCTTCTATCAAGTATTTTGATTTAGAGATTTGTGAGATGCCAAATACAATTGATGTAAGTAAATAAGTTTACTTTAATCTATCGGCAACATATTCAATTTGGGTTTTTCCATGTGGTTTTGGTTTTCCGTCATCACCTAAACTCACCATTGTAGTTGAATCTATTGTAATAATAGTTTCTCTAGTCATCATGTTTCTTGCTTCGCATTTTAAGGTTAATGATGAATTCCCGAACTTTACTACGTCAATTCCTATTTCAATAATATCACCTTGTTTTGCAGAACTTCTAAAATTGATTTCCGACATGTATTTGGTAACCACACGGCTATTTTCTAATTGGATAATCGAATAAAGAGCTAATTCTTCATCAATCCAAGCTAATAATTTACCTCCAAATAAAGTTCCGTTAGGATTTAAATCTTCTGGTTTTACCCATTTACGTGTGTGAAATCTCATTGCATTTATTTTTTACAAAAATACAACATAAATTTACATGATATTAAACTTAGATTTCATAAATTAGATTGTTGATAAATTAATAAAAATCATGAGCAATAGAGACCATTTGATTACAACTTTAAGAGGAGGAACTTTAGGAGAAATCAATTCTCAGACTTCTGAAGAAGAGTTATTTCAAAATCAAATTTTACGACCAATTTTGAAATTACAAAATGAATTGTTTATTGAAATATTTAAAAATTATATAATCAAAAATAAAGCTCTATTTGGCCAATTTACGGTAGATAAAAAATTAGATTATATAGAAAATTCAATATTCAACGATAATAAGTTTAGAAATTTACTTATTGGTACAACCATTGGATTATTACAAATTGAAGAATATAAATTGTACTCAAAAAATGCATCTGCATTGAATAAAAGAACAATTTCAATGCTAATTGAAAGATTAAAATCCCAAGTTCAATTACTGGATGAACTTGGAAATTTATAGTTTAATCATTGTCTTTTTCATTTTGCAAACCAGGTGTGTTTTCATTTGAATACGCACTAGAATTGGCTCTAATTTCAGTATGACGAATTTCACCACCAGTTGTTCCAACACTTTTCGCAAAAATAACTGCTAGCAAAGACAAAGCTAATGTTATAAATGAAAAAGTTTTAGCTAAATTATGGTTCTTAATTGAAGTGTAAAAAGAAAGTAAACCTAAAAATCCAGTTAAATAAATAATTATTGCAAATTTTTCAGCAATTTCTTCGTGTTCGTGAATTATTTGTTTACCAACACTTGGTAGGTCTTCAACTAATTCTTCCGCTCCTTCTCCAGTACCCATGCTAAATGCAGTAAATATTGCAGCCACAATAAATAAAATATAGGCAGTGTTTTTAACTGAATTGTTCTTTAAAAACATTCCAGTTATCAATATTCCCAAACCTAAAATCGTACCTATTATTGGGAAATGATTTACTAATAAATGTAAGTGTGCGTCGTTCATAATGATCTTGTTTTATTATTTATAAATATAGCTTTGATTATTTGTATTTAAATTTTGATTATTTGTATAATTATTTCTTTTATTAACCTGCTAATGAAACTCCAATTAAGGTCCCAATTCCATAAGTAACGGCAGCAGCAGTTAATCCAAAAGCTACTTGTCTCAAACCAGAATACAAAATACTTTTACCCGTTAATAAAGTAATTGCTGCTCCAATTCCAAATAAACCTACTACACTGCTAATAATACTTAGAATAATTGCATTTTGCCCATCTAAAATCATGAATGGATAAAGTGGAATAATTGCGCCGATTGAAAATAATAAAAAAGAAGCAATTGCCGCTTCCCATGCTGAACCTCCTAAATCTTCTTTGTCGATTCCTAACTCCTCTTTAATTATTGCATCAATTGCAGTTTCTGGTGATTCAAATGCTTTATCCGCTAATTTTCTTGCTTCTTCAATACTCATTCCTTTTGCTTGATAAAGCAACACCAATTCCTTTTTTTCTTCCTCTGGCGATGCTTCTAATTCTTCCATTTCCAAGTCAATTTGGCGTTGGTTCAATTCCCTAGAACTTTGAACTGACAACCATTCCCCTAATGCCATTGATATTGATCCTGCCATTAAACCAGCAATTCCAGTTAATAAAATGGTATTGTTCGAAACAGCAGCTCCTGCTACTCCCATTACCAAACTCATATTAGAAACCAATCCGTCATTAGAACCTAAAACTGCTGCACGAAGTGCATTTCCACCCACAGATTTATGCCGACTTTCAAATTTTGATAATAATCCTCCAGAAACATTTAACGCTTTATTGTTGTTTACGGCTTCTATGATATTTAAATGATTGTGCTCAAAACCACTTAATTTTTCACCACTTTCAATTTTATTTTTTATTGAATTAACAGCAAATTGTTTTTCAACGCTTGACAAACTACTAATAATTGAGCTATAGCCAAATAATTTACCAACTTTCAATTGGAATTTTGCTCTTGAAGATGGTGAGGGCATTTCATAACTTAAATCCAGTTCATTAACCTTTTTCAACATATGGTTAGCATGCCCTTTTTCAATTTCAGCCAAACTATTCAATACACGATTTAAATTTTCATCTGATTGAATTGAAGCGATACTAGAATATAGAAAGGCGGTATCTACTTCTATTTGTAATTGTGATTTTAGTTTGGTTATATCCATTATTAAAATTAATAATTCAAAATTATAATTAATTATTGAGTTTAAAATATACTTTTTAAATGTTTATTTATAAACAAATATAACCCAATTAATTATCAATACATTAAAATTTGCCGACAGTTTTGTGAAACTAAGTATAACAATGGTAGAGATTATAATTTATAATTCTAATTGCTTATTTTTGTGAAAAATACAATCATGACTTTTTTAAGAAAAACTACCCCTTTTTTCACACTTGCTTTGTTTTATATAGTTGTAAGCTTCATTTTGCGAACAATTTTAATTTTTCATCCAATAACGCAAGCCTCCTTTTCATTTCTTGAAACAATTAAAATATTTACTTTTGGTTTTCTATCTGATCTTTTTATTTTTATAATTATTAGTGCATTTTTGTGGTTGTATCTAATATTTATTTCCAATTCTAAATACCTAAAACCTTACGGATATATCCTCTTTAGTGTATTTGTAGTTTTATTAATTTATGTAAAGTTCTTTAACACCATTCTCAATGAATACGGTGGAGTTTTACCAGATATTGGCTTTGCATTTATAGCAATAAAAACGATATTTTTTGGTTTATTGTTATTCCTTCCTAAATATCGTTCTAAAATTAGATATTGGTTATTCAGCTTTGTAATTTTTCTTTTTGTTGCCATATTTCTACAAATTGCAATTAGTGAGTACTTTTTTTGGAATGAATTTGGTGTTCGGTTTAATTTTATTGCAGTTGATTATTTGGTTTACACCAATGAAGTTATCGGCAACATTATGCAGTCTTATCCGGTGATCCCATTATTTACTGGATTGTATTTTACTGCTGGGGTTGTTACTTATTTCATAGTAAAATATTCAAAAAATTACATTGAAGACATTCCAACACTTTCTGAAAAAATAAAAATTTCAGGTGTTTATTTTGCATTGTTCGGTGCTTCAATTATAGCAATTCCACTACTTTCAAATAAAGAAAATTCTGATAATATTTTTGCAAATGAATTGCAGGCAAATGGAATTTATAAATTTTATATTGCATTCATGAATAGTGAATTGGATTATTTTAAATTTTACAAAACCATTCCAAATGATCAAGCTTATTCTTTAATTCACAATCTAGTTCCTGGTTCACAAAACGAATCTACACAAAGGATTATCAAAAGTAATTCGCCTGAAATTCGTAAAAACGTGGTTCTAATTACCATAGAAAGTTATAGCGCTGAGTTTATGGCGATGTATGGAAACGAACAAAAAATAACTCCGTTTTTAGATAGTTTAGCTACAAAAAGTATGGTGTTTTCCAATTTATATGCCGTTGGAAATAGAACAGTTCGTGGGCTTGAAGCAGTAACATTGTGTATTCCCCCTACAGCTGGTGAAAGTGTGGTAAAACGGAAAGACAATAAAAATAAATTTTCTACTGGAAGTGTATTCAAACAAAAAGGCTATAATGTTAAATATCTATATGGAGGTGATGCATTTTTTGATAATATGCAAGATTTTTTTGGTGGTAATGGTTACGACATTGTAGATAAGAAAACATTTAAACCAAATGAAATCACCTTTGATAATATTTGGGGGGTGTGTGATGAAGACATGTACAATAAAGCAATAAAAGTAATGGATTCTGAATTCAAACAAAACAAACCCTTTTTTAATCATATAATGACAGTTAGTAATCACCGACCATTTACCTATCCAAATGGTAAAATAGATATTCCAGGTGATTCTAAATCTCGTGAAGGTGGTGTGAAATATACCGATTTTGCAATTAGAAAATTCTTCAAATTAGCCGAAAAACAACCATGGTTTGCCAATACTGTTTTTGTAATAATTGCTGATCACTGTGCCTCAAGTGCAGGAAAAACGGAACTTCCTATAGATAAATATAGAATTCCAGCAATGATTTATAGCCCTGGTTTTGTAGAGCCTTCGCATTTTAATACCTTGATGTCTCAAATAGATATAATGCCTACCGTTTTTGGGATGCTTAATTTTAACTATAAAAGTAAATTTTATGGTCAAGATGTATTGAAATCAGATTATAAACCAAGAGCTTTAATAGCGACATATCAAAATTTAGGTTTAATTAAAGATAATATTTTAACTATCATTTCTCCTAAACAACAAGTGAAACAGTTGCAATTATCACTGATTCCAAATCCAAAAGTTGCTAGTGAATTTCAATTATTTTATGAACAAAAACCAATTGCTGTTCCAAGAAAAGATTTAGAAAATGAAACTATTTCATACTATCAAACAGCTTCAGAAATGCTAAAGAATAAAAAATATCAAAAATAGTTTATAACATTCCGTTGTATTTTCGAAGGAACCATTCAGTAGCTAGAGAAAGTACTAAGATAATTAAAAGCCAAACCCAATCTATTAAAGGAATTTTCTTTATAATAGATTTTTGAACAGATTTATATTCTTCATTTTCTAATAGCGCTTTTATTAATAAATCAACTTTATCAGGAAATACCAATTGCCCTTTTGTTTCATTTGCCAATTGAGATAATTTTGATAAATCTGGATTTACAAATTGCTTTTCAATATCAAAATCTAATATTTCAAAATAACCTTTGTAAACAGAATTTGAGTTTAGTTCCTTAACTACAAAGTCGTATTTACCGACTTCTAATCCGTCTAAATTCACTTTAAAATCAGTGTTGGATTTCAATAAATCATAAGATTTTTTAGCCTTTGTTTTTATATTAATAACAGTAATATTCAAATTGGCTTTGTCATCAAATTCATAGTTTTTATTGAAGTACTGAGCTGAAATTTCAATTGCATCCCCTGAATTATAAAAACCATCGTGGTTAACAACTAATGATTTCTTCGACGCATTTGAGGCTAAATATTGAATTGTTTTATCAATAAAAGTATCGTATTTCTCATAAGACTTTGTGACAACATGACTTTGCAAACGCCACTTCCAACTATTTTCACCTAATAAATAGGCTGTTCTTTTTCCTTGATTTTCTGAATAAGCCAATAAAGGCGAATTGGTGTTTATATTTCTAATAGAAGAACCCAATAATACATTTACATTTGCAGAAGTTGTAATTATCCCAAATGGATTTTCCAATGGTGGGAATTGACTAAATCCAATGTCTTCTAGATCGAATAAATTAAAATCCTCTCGATACTCTGCAATATAATTTTCAGATTGGGAACTCATCTTAAAAACCAAGTCTTTTTGATTTTGGTTCAAATAGTTAAAATCAGTTTTTGTTCCAGTAAAAATAAATGTATTCAATCCCAAATCGGTATTTTTTTCAAAGAAGGATTTAAATTCAATAGTTGGCTGATATAAAATAGCAATCGTATACTTATTTAAATCATTAATTTCTTTTGGCTTAAGAAGTGTTACTTTACGTTGAGCATTACTTTCAATTGCTCTTTTCAAAGCACCAAGATCCGGATGATTAAATGACGAGATTAATGCTATTTCAGTCCTTTGATCAATTACTTCAACAGCAAAATTATAAGAGTTATTGTAAGTGTTTTTCTCTTTTTCTTTGGATGTAATGCTGGCTTTAAAAATTTGCAATCCTGATTTATCTGCTGGTAAAAGTGCTGAAATCACAACCGATTTCTTTGAAGGAGAAAAAGAAACCACTTGAGAATTTAAAACTGTATTTCCTTGAGAAATTGAAAAATTAGATGTTATTGCTTTTGTTCCAGAATAATTTAAAAATATCTCAACTGGAAATTTATTTTTGTGAAAAGCATACTTATTTGCATTCAACTGACTTACCCTTAAATCTAAATTAGTGGTAGTATCTCCCACCACTATTGGATATACCTTATTATTAGGATCGAATGAAAATACAAAATCATTTCCCGAGGTTTGATTTCCATCTGTTATTAATACTGTAGGAAAAACAGTATTTTTATTGATGCTTTTACTATTCTTTGCAACCGCATCAATGTTTGTTTGTAATCCTTTAAAGTCGAAATTGTCAGAACTTTCAAAATCAGAATCGAAGCGATACGTTTGAATATCAAATTTATCTTTTAAATCAGTATTTGAAATGAATTTTTCGAATAAATCGGTTGCTGTTTTTGTAGCTTTTAAATTAGAAATTGAACTAGAATTATCAACAGCAATTACCAAGGGAGTTTTTACAATTTCAATAGTTTTATTAGAAATAATAGGGTTTATCAATAATAGTAAAACACAGAAAACTGTTAAAAAACGCAAAAAAGCTAAAACCAAATGTACTTTCAATTTGATTTTAGCTTTGTAATAATAGTTATAATAGGAATACGCACCAGCTATTAAAAGGGATAAAAAAATTAACAGAACGGTGTTTGTAGTCATTTATATATCTTGAAAAAATTATGAATTAAAAATCTGTAAATTTTAGAATCTTTGAACTCTTTAAATTTTAGAATCTTTAAATCCTATTATGTTAGCATTCCGCCACAAACATTCAATACTTGCCCCGTCACAAACGAACTCATATCAGATGCGAAAAACAAACAAGCGTTCGCAACATCTTCAGTAGAACCGCCTCGTTTTAATGGAATTCCGTCTCTCCAACCTTTAACTACCTCTTCATTTAATTTTGCTGTCATTTCAGTTTCAATAAAACCTGGAGCGATAACATTACAACGAATATTTCGTGATCCTAACTCTAGTGCAACCGATTTTGAAAATCCAATAACACCTGCTTTCGAAGCCGAATAATTAGTTTGACCTGCATTTCCTTTAACCCCAACTACGCTACTCATATTGATAATTGAGCCCGAACGTTGTTTCAAAAATGTTTTTTGAATCGCTTTAGTCATATTAAAAACTGACTTCAAATTCACGTCAATTACTTTATCAAAATCCTCCTCAGTCATTCGCATCAATAGGTTATCTTTAGTAATTCCCGCATTGTTTATTAATACATCAACTGTTTCAAAATCTTCTAAAACAGCATCAACGAAAGCTTGAGCTTCATTAAAATCGGAAGCATCCGACTGGTATCCTTTTGCTTTTACGCCCATTTCATTAAGTTCTTTTTCCAAAGCCAATGCTGATTCTACAGATGAACTGTAGGTAAAAGCTATATTTGCACCATTTTTAGCGAAAACTTCCGCAATTCCTTTACCAATTCCACGGCTTGCACCTGTGATAATGGCAGTTTTTCCTTGTAATAATTTCATATAATAAATTTATTTCTTTTTGAAGCTATTTCCTGCTGTCATTCCAATCCTCGCAAAAAAGCGAGGGATTTTCCCTTCCATCAGGGCTAAAAAATATTTCGTTCAAATATATAACAATTCCTATTTTAAAAAAAATTCAAACCAAAATTCAAAGCATACCGTATTAAACAATTAATTTTCATACTATTGCAATATGGCATTAGATAATAAAGACTTCGAAAAATTATACAATCAATACAGTGTATTGGTTTATAATTTAGCGCTCAATTATCTGCAAAACGTTGAAGAAGCTGAAGAAATTACTCAAGATGTTTTCATACAAATCAATAATTCACTAAGTAAATTTCAAGAAAAATCATCCCTAAAAACATGGATTTACAGAATAACAATAAACAAATGCCTGGATTTTATCAAACATAAAAACAGCCAAAAAAGGTTTTTTATTTTCGGAAAAAAAAGCCAAAATGAACTTGAGATTTTGAATGTATCCAATTTTGAACACCCTGGAGTTTTGTTGGAAAATAAAGAAAAAGCAAAAGTACTTTTTGATATAATAAATGAACTTGGAGAAAATCAAAAAACAGCTTTTTTACTTTCAAAAGTCGATGGATTGAATAATCCTGAAATTTCTGAAATTATGAATTTAAGTATTTCATCTGTTGAATCCTTAGTATTTAGAGCAAAGACAACCTTGAAAGAAAAATTATCAAAAAAATTTGAAGAATATCGCAAGAATAAAAATTAATATTCGTCTAAATAATTATGAAAGCTGAAAATTGGACACTCGAAATAATGGAAAGTACCAACGGAATGAATAAAGTTCTTCCGTGTAAATTGCTATTTGATAAAATTCAAAACAGAATCAGTCTAGAAAATAGGGTTTCTCATAAATGGATTTTTGTTGCCGCAGCTACATTCGCTTTATTAATTTCAATTAATATTAGTCTTGTCAAGTCAAGTTTAGTCAAATCAAACACTCAAACTGAAAGTGTTATTTCAACAATTTCAAATACGAATCAACTGTACTAAAAAATGGATAAACTAAAATTATTAACCTACTCAGTAATTGGACTTATTCTCTTAAATATAGGAATAATTTGTTTCTTATACATATCAAACCTCAATTCCAATCAAGATGAAAATCGAAGAAGACCTAAAGATATTATTATCGAAAAGTTGCATTTTAACGACAATCAAATAAAAAAATACGAAGTAATTATTGAGGCTCATAAAAAACTTGTTGATTCTTTAAATAAAAATAACAGAGAAATAAAAGCAGAATTATATTCAAAATTAAAACTATCGAATTTTAATGTTAAGGTTAAAGACAGTTTAATTCAATTAATATTGTTGAATCAAAAAAGTATTGAAGAAGCGAATTTTATGCATTTTCAGGACATAAAAAAAATATGTACTAAATCACAACTTGAAGATTTCAATTCATTAACAGAAGAATTAGAAAAATTATTTTCAAATCAAAATAGAAGACCTCGTCCAGAATTTAGACATCCTCCAAGACCTAATTTTGACAATAAAGACAATAAGGCTGAATCAAATTTTTCATCTCCTCCGCCTATGGATGAGCACCGACCGCCACCACCTCCAAGAGATGGTGATCATCCACGAGGACCAAGAGAAGGAAATAGACCTCCGCCGCCACACTGGGGTGAAGATAGACCAGGACAACCTGGTGATGAAAATCGTCCTCCGCCACCTCCTAGAGAATAGATTATTAACTTAGAATATTTAGATGAATAAATTTAATATTAAACAAATCAAATTATGAAAAAATCAATTTCTATATTAATAATTGCATTTTTGGTATTATCATGTAATAACAATGAAGATAGTTACACTGCAATTCCTGAAACGTATCCAGCTGTTCAAGCCCAATTTGGCAATTCGGTTGATTTAAATAATTTAGCTAATTATGCAAACCAAACTGTACCGGCTTATATTACAAAAGATAATAGTGGATTAAACCCAATTTCAAATAAAGGTGCGACTTTAGGGAGAGTTTTGTTTTATGATAAGAAAATGTCTGCCAATAATACCATTTCTTGCTCAAGTTGCCATAAGCAAACGGTTGCATTTGGAGATGATACTGTAGCAAGTACAGGTGTAAATGGAACAACCAGTCGTCATTCAATGCGCTTAATTAATACTCGTTTTTCTGCAGAATCAAAATTCTTTTGGGATGAACGAGCCACCACATTAGAAATTCAAACTACGATGCCAATTAGAGATCATGGTGAAATGGGTTTCAGTGGAACAAATGGCGATTTAACTTTTAATGATTTAATCACAAAATTAAGTGCAGTAAATTATTATAAAGAGCTATTCAAATTTGTTTATGGCACTGAAGAAATAACAGAAACAAAAATTCAATTTGCTTTAGCTCAATTCATTAGAAGTATTCAATCCTTCGATTCAAAATATGATATTGGAAGAGCCTCAGCTCCAAACGACGGAGCAAATTTCAGTAATTTTACTGCACAAGAAAATCTAGGAAAGAACTTATTTTTGACACCTCCCAATTTCAATGCTAATGGGGTAAGAATAGCAGGTGGAATAGGCTGTGCAGGATGTCATAGAGCGCCAGAGTTTGATATTGATCCTAACTCAAGAAACAATGGAATACTTGGGAGGATTTCTGGAGTTGGAGGTATTGATGTAACTAATACAAGAGCTCCTTCATTAAGAGATTTAGTAAAACTTGATGGCACTACTAATGGTCAAATGATGCATACTGGAGGAATAACAACGCTTCAAGCAGCCATTGGGCACTATGGAACAATTAATTTAGCACCTGGAAATAACAATTTAGATCCTAGATTAATGCCTGGAGGAAATGGCCAACAATTGAATTTAAATGCAACAGAAGTAAATGCTGTTATTGCATTTTTGAGAACGCTAACAGGAACAGATGTTTATGTTAATACAAAATGGTCCAACCCATTTAACTAAAAAAATCCCGCTCAAATATAAGAGCGGGATTTTTATTTTATTTAGAATGCTATATTCCACCTTGGTAATTTATTAAACTCTGTTAAAAAGTTTTGAAGTATTTGCCCTTCAATAAACGTAGGTATGATTTTATTCTTTTCATTAAAAGTTTCATACCAATAAACCTCTAATTTATCTATTGACTCTTTTTTCATTTGAGCAGGCCAGGAATATTTACGCCCTGTTTTGGCAAATTGATGTCCGTTTACAATTTTGTCATACAAACCCCCATTTTTGCTTTTTAGAGTCCCATCATTTTGAACGGTACCGGTAGAACCTACCATTATTAGTTCTTTTTCTTCATTTGAAATGTCATAAACTAAGAAAATACCACAAGCGGCATCAGGAGCGTTACAAACTTCTTCAAGGTTATCATTCAAATCAAATTGAAATTGATTCTTATTTTTTATACTTTTTAATTCTTTAAACATACTTATTTATATAATCATTATTATAAAAAAATACCCCACGAAAAACCGTGAGGTATTTTATATTGTTTGTGTTTTGGACTAACCTAAAACTTCTTTTACTTTTTTACCAATTTCTGCTGGAGAGTCAACTACATGAATTCCGTTTTCTCTCATGATACGTTTTTTTGCTTCAGCTGTATCATCAGCACCACCAACAATTGCACCAGCGTGACCCATTGTTCTTCCTTTTGGTGCAGTTTCACCCGCAATAAAACCAACAACCGGTTTGCGATTCCCATCGGCTTTAATCCATTTAGCAGCATCAGCTTCTAATTGACCTCCAATTTCACCAATCATTACGATGCACTTAGTTTCAGGGTCATTCATTAATAACTCAACAGCTTGTTTTGTAGTTGTTCCAATAATTGGGTCACCCCCTATTCCAATTGCAGTAGTAATTCCTAAACCTTGCTTTACTACTTGGTCTGCAGCTTCATAAGTTAATGTTCCAGATTTTGAAACGATACCTACTGTTCCTTTTTTGAAAACAAATCCTGGCATAATACCTACTTTTGCTTCACCTGGAGTAATTACCCCTGGGCAGTTTGGACCTATTAATCTACAATTTTTACCTTTTATATATTGATTTGCTTTAATCATATCAGCAACCGGAATTCCTTCAGTAATGGTAATAATTACTTTAATTCCAGCATCTGCAGCTTCCATAATTGCATCAGCAGCAAAAGCAGGCGGAACAAAAATAATAGTTGTATCTGCACCAACTTGATCTACTGCATCTTTTACAGTATTGAAAACAGGACGGTCTAAGTGAGAAGTACCCCCTTTTCCAGGAGTTACACCACCAACAACATTTGTTCCGTATTCAATCATTTGCGAAGCATGAAAAGTACCTTCACTACCAGTAAAACCTTGAACAATTATTTTAGAATCTTTATTAACTAAAACACTCATGATATTATTATTTTATTTTATTTTTTTTGAACGATGCAAAAGTAAGCTATTGACACTTTAAAGAAAAGTATTTATTACTAATTTTTAAATATTTTTAAACTACTTGACTAATTTGATAACCACGATATAATTTTTCGTCTTTTAACTCCCAAATTACCATGAAATTGGCTAACAAAATGTATTCTCTAGGATTTTCAATTGTCTTTACAGAATGAGCGTATCTTAATGAAACTAAATCGCCTTCTTTTACGATGTGTGATATTTCAACTTTTGATCGAACATAAGACCTGCTTAATTCAGATGCCAATGATAACAAATCCTCTCTATTCATTCGTATAAAACCAGTGCTACTATTCCATTCTAAAAGGATGTCGTCATGTAAATAGGTAGCCAAAACAGATGGATTTATTAACGCTTCTGATTTATAAAAATCAAGAATTATCTTTTTTAAATTCATAACTATTTTAATTTTTGAATTAAATCTGGTATTTTCTTAATATTAGCTAATTGCTTCAATTTTTCACGTGATTCTTCAACTGGTGTACCAAAATAACTCTTACCTCCTTCAATAGATTTTGTTACTCCCGTTTGTCCTAAAACAACAGCTTTAGCTCCAATTGTTATTCCACTTGTAGTTCCAACTTGCCCCCAAAGCGTAACTTCATCCTCAATAATTACGCAACCTGCAATTCCTGTTTGTGAGGCAATTAGGCATTTTTTTCCAATTACAGTATCGTGACCAACATGTACTTGATTGTCAATTTTAGTACCTTCCCCAATAACGGTATCTCCCGTAACGCCTTTATCTATGGTACAAAGAGCGCCAATTCCAACATTATTTTGAATTACTACTCTACCCCCAGAAATCAATTGATCGAACCCACTTTCTCTTTTTTTATAATAAAAAGCGTCTGCACCCAATATAGTTCCTGCATGAATGATCACATTATCACCAATAACAGTATGATCATATATTGAAACATTGGAATGTATCAAACAATTTTTTCCAATAGTTACATTATTACCAATAAATGTATTAGGTTGAATAACAGTGTCATCGCCTATTTTTGCTGAAGTAGAAATTGAACTATTTGAAGATTTAAAAGGCTTAAAATAATTGGTTAATTTATTGAAATCTCTAAAAGGATCATCTGAAATCAATAATGCTTTTCCTGTTGGGCAATCAACATTTTTATTTATTAAAACTATTGTTGCTTTAGATTGTAAAGCTTTGTCATAATACTTTGGATGATCTACAAAAACGATATCGCCATTCTCAACCACATGAATTTCATTCATTCCGGTAACAGGAAAATTAGAATCACCAACAAATTCACACCCAATTATAGCTGCAATTTCATGAAGTGGATACGTTTTTGGAAATTTCATTTAAATAAAACTCTATTATTATTCTTTTACACGTTCCATGTAAGAACCAGTAGCTGTGTCAATTTTAATTTTATCACCTTCGTTTATAAATAAAGGTACATTTACTGAAGCACCTGTTTCTACTTTTGCAGGTTTGGTAGCATTTGTTGCAGTATTTCCTTTAACTCCTGGTTCTGCATATGTTACTTCAAGAACTATTGATGAAGGCATATCTACTGATAATGGTAAATCCGTTTCTGTATTTATTTGAACCATCACAATAGTTCCTTCTTTTAACAAATCTGGAGCATCAAGAGTTTTTTTATCTAATGTAATTTGTTCATAGGATTCAACATTCATAAAATGAAATTGATCTCCTTCAGCATATAAAAATTGGAATGAATGAGTTTCAACTCTAACTTCATCAATTTTATGACCTGCAGAAAATGTATTATCAAGTACTTTTCCATTTGATAAACTTCTTAATTTAGTTCTCACGAAAGCCGGTCCTTTACCCGGTTTGACATGTAAAAATTCAATGATTTTATAAATATCATTATTATATTTAATACACAATCCGTTTTTAATATCTGATGTAGATGCCATTTTTATTTTTATTTATTGATTTGTTATTTTTAAATTAAACTAATTATTAAAAATTACCAGAATAACCTTTCATAATTCCTCTTGATGAATTTCTAATAAAATCGATAATTTCGTCTCTTTCTGGAGTTGCTTCCATTTCAGCTTCAATTATCCCTACAGCTTGAGTTGTATTGTAATTTTTTTGATACAATGTTCTGTAAATTTCTTGAATTTCTCTAATTTTTTCAGTTGTAAATCCTCTTCTTCTTAAACCAACAGAGTTAATTCCAACATAAGATAGTGGTTCTTTAGCAGCTTTAGTATAAGGAGGAACGTCTTTTCTAACTAGCGAACCACCAGAAATCATAGCGTGATCACCAATATTTATAAATTGATGAATAGCAGCCAAACCTCCAATAATAGCATAATTACCTACGGTTACATGTCCTGCAAGTGCTACTCCGTTTACAATTATTGCGTTGTCACCAATATGACAATCGTGAGCGATGTGAGCTGTAGCCATTACTAAACAATTGTTTCCAAGTGTAGTCTGACCTGAAGCGATTGTCCCTCTATTGATAGTTACACATTCACGAATTGTGCAATTATCGCCAATTATTGCTAACGAATCTTCACCCCCAAATTTTAAATCTTGTGGTACTGCTGAAATTACTGCTCCTGGAAAAATATTACAATTTTTACCAATTCTAGCACCTTCCATAATTGTTACATTGGATCCTATCCAAGTTCCATCACCAATAACCACATTATTATGAATGGTTGTAAATGGTTCAATTACAACATTTTTTGCAATTTTGGCACCTGGATGTACGTAGGCTAATGGTTGATTCATTTTCTTATATTTATCGTTTAACTATTCAATTAGATTAAAATCCTATTGAAGTATATTATTGTTTTTTAGCAATTTGTGCCATTAATTCTGCTTCTGCAACTAATTTACCATTTGCATAAGCATTGGCTTGCATGTGACAAATACCTCTTCTAATAGGAGTTATTAATTCACATTTAAAGATTAAAGTGTCACCTGGTAATACTTTATGCTTGAATTTAACATTATCTATTTTCATAAAATAAGTTAAATAATTTTCAGGATCAGGAACAGTACTTAATACTAAAATACCTCCGGTTTGCGCCATTGCTTCCACAATAATAACTCCTGGCATTACTGGTGCTCCTGGAAAATGTCCAACAAAAAAACTTTCGTTCATGGTAACATTTTTCATTCCAACAATATGATTATCAGACATTTCAATAATTCTGTCGATAAACAAAAAAGGAGGTCGGTGCGGTAGAATATTCATAATATTATGAATATCCATTAATGGCTCGAGATTTAAATCATAAGTTGGAACATGATTGCGTTGCTCAATTTTAATCATTTTTGCCATTTTTTTTGCGAATTGAGTATTAACAAAATGACCCGGTTTATTGGCAATTACCTTACCTTTTATTCTAGTACCAATCAATGCCAAATCACCTATAACATCCAACAATTTATGTCTTGCCGCTTCATTTGGATAATGCAAAGTTAAATTATCTAAAATACCATTTGGTTTAACAGAGATTTTTTCTTTGCCAAAAGCCTTCTTTAAATTTTCCATTGTGGTTTCAGAAATGTCTTTATCCACATAAACAATAGCATTATTTAAATCTCCCCCTTTAATTAATCCATTGTCTAATAATGATTCTAATTCATGAAGGAAACTAAAAGTTCTAGATTCTGATATTTCTTTTTTGAAATCGGATATGGATTTTAACGTTGCATTTTGAGTTCCTAATACTTTTGTGCCAAAATCTACCATTGTAGTAATTTGATATTCTTCACTTGGCATTACAATAATTTCACTTCCTGTAGTTTCATCTGTAAATGAAATGATTTCTTTAACAGTATAATAATTTCTGTATGCGTCTTGCTCAACAATACCAGCATTTTCTATAGCTTCAACAAAATATTTTGAAGAACCGTCCATAATTGGGAGCTCCGAAGAATCTAATTCAATTGTCACGTTGTCCAAATCACAACCTACTAAAGCCGCTAAAACATGTTCTGGAGTTTGAATTTTTACACCTAATTTCTCTAAATTAGTTCCGCGTTGTGTGTTTACCACATAATTAGCATCTGCTTCAATAACAGGAGAACCTTCCAAATCAATTCTAACAAAAGAAAAACCACTGTTTATTGGCGCTGGTTTAAAAGTCATTTTAACTTCTTTTCCAGTATGTAAACCAACTCCACTTAGAGAAACTTCTTTGCCAATTGTATTTTGTTTGACCGTCATTGTATAACTTATTTACTGTTTAATTTTAATTTTTCTAAATCATCTACAATCGTAGGTAAATTTTTAAAATGAGCATATGATTTATAATATTCTTTATAAGACATTGCGGGATTTCCTTGAAGGATTTCACCGTCTTTGACACTTTTTGTAACTCCTGTTTTTCCTTGAATATGCACGTTATTACCAACAGTTATATGTCCTGCAAATCCAACTTGTCCGCCTATCATACAGTTTTTTCCTATTTTTGTTGAACCCGCAATTCCTGTTTGGGCTGCAATTACAGTGTTTTCACCAATTTCCACATTGTGACCTACTTGAATTTGATTGTCCAACTTTACTCCTTTTCGAATAATTGTTGATCCCATTGTAGCTCTATCAATAGTGGTTCCAGCACCTATATTTACGTTGTCTTCTATAATTAAATTGCCAATTTGTGGTATTTTACTATATGTTCCATCCTGATTTGGTGCAAACCCAAAACCATCACCTCCTAAAACTGCTCCAGAATGTACAGCTACATTATTGCCAATTTCTGTTTCTGAAAAAACTTTTACTCCAGCAAAAATAATAACATTATTACCAATCACAACATTATCGCCGATAAAACAATTTGGGTAAATTTTTACATTATCTCCCAATATAACATTAGTTCCGATATACGTAAAACTACCTAAATAAAAATTATCACCATACTTCACGTTTTCAGAAATTACAGAGGGTTGTTCGATACCAACCTTATTAGATTTTGCTTGATTGTAAAATTCTAATAATTTAGAAAATGAAAGGTAGGCATCTTCAACTTTAATGAGCGTAGTGGCAATTTCTCCTTCAGGAACAAAGGTTTTATTTACAATAGTAATTGTGGCCTTAGTAGTATAAATGTAGTTATTGTATTTTTTATTGGATAAAAAAGTCAATGATCCTTCAGCTCCCTCTTCAATTTTTGATAATTTAGATACTTCAGCATTTGGATTTCCAACTACCTCTCCTTCTAAAATTTCCGCTATTTGTTCCGCTGTAAATTTCATCTGAATCAAATTAATTGTTTAGATTATTTAGAAAGAACTGAATATTTGTAGCTGTTTTAATCATTAGATATTTATTGGCTTTTTTAACATTACAAAAATATAAAAAAATAGTAATTATTATTTAACTTTTTATCAGTTGTTTTGGAAAACATAAATAATATTTTGTCACTTCTTTTGATATTGATTTTAAATTGAGTTGATCAGAAGCTTCAACTACATCTTCAACGGTATTGTCTTTTTTAAGAATTCTAATTGGCTCTGCTTGAACACTGTAGGCTTGATTTTTTATTTTCCCTTTAAAAATAAAGTAACTTGAATCTTGAATAGATATTTGATTTTCTGTTGAAAAAGTTTGTTGAAGTGATTCTAAATCCGCTTTCGAGAATTTTTCACCGTTCAATTTTATCTTCAATAAATCTCTATTAATTATCATTTTACTCAAATTACTTAAAATAAAATCTTCGTTATTGATCCAAGATTTTAGCGCGCTAATAATGTCAAAATCGTCCAAATTAGCAAATTTATCCAAAGTTTCATTATCAAATGAGGCCAACGAAATCTTATTATTCATAAAATAACGTAACGATTCACTACAATTTAAAACAATACCTTTTTGAGTCAATTCTTTAGCTCTTTTTAAAACTTTAGTCAAAATCAACTCTGCAACCAAACTAGTTTTATGAAAATAAACTTGCCAGTACATTAATCTCCTTGCCATTAAGAATTTCTCTACCGAATAAATTCCTTTTTCTTCTATAACCAATTGATCGTCAACTACGGTCATCATTTGAATTAAACGGTCAGAACTGATGTTTCCTTCAGCAACTCCCGAATAAAAACTATCTCTTTTTAGATAATCCATTCGATCCATATCTAGCTGACTGGAAATCAATTGAAGCATGAATTTTCTATGATAATCGCCTTTAAATATTTGTATAGCTAAGCTTAATTTCCCTTCAAATTCTGTGTTTAATTTATTCATAAACAACAAAGAAATTGCTTCGTGATTTACATCTTCAACGATGCTATGTTCCATTGCGTGTGAAAACGGACCGTGACCAATATCGTGCAATAATATGGCTACAAGTAAAGCATTTTCCTCCTCTTCGGAAATAGAAACTCCTTTAAAACGTAGTACTTCAATGGCTTTTTGCATAATATGCATGCAACCTAGAGCATGGTGAAAACGAGTGTGATGCGCCCCAGGATAAACCAAATAAGACAAACCCATTTGGGAAATTCTTCGCAACCGTTGAAAATAAGGATGTTGAATTAAATCGTAAATAAATGGATTTGGAATAGAAATAAACCCATAAATAGGATCGTTTAATATTTTTAATTTATTGATTTGATTCACTTTCTATTGGGTTTTGTTGTGCAAATATAAACAATTATCACTTTTTTAAAATTGAAATTTTAACAAAAAAAAGACCGCACTAAGTACGGTCTCATAAATTTCCAAATAAATTTACCAAATAACAACTCTAAGTGAATCTGGTTGGTACATTTTATTACCTGGTTTTACATTGAATGCTTTGTAAAATTCAGGAATGTTACTCAAAGGACCGTTAATTCTAAATTGCGCTGGCGCATGAACATCGGTCATAATTTGTGATGCCAAGGCCTCATCTTTAGTGTTTACCATCCAAGCATAACCATAAGCAAGGAAAAAACGTTGATCGGGAGATAAATTGCTTATTTTTTGATTATTTTTAAATTGAGCTGTTTTCTTGAAAGCCTCATAACCCATTACTACACCGCCTAAATCCGCAATATTTTCTCCTTGTGTAGCTTCACCGTTAATGTGTTTGTTGCCTAAAACAGTATATTTATTAAACTGAGAAACAATCAACTTTGTTTTGGCTTGGAATTTTTTCAAATCTTCTGGTGTCCACCAATTATTCAAATTTCCATTTTCATCATATTGACTTCCTTGATCATCAAAACCATGTGTGATTTCATGTCCAAAAGTCGACCCACCTATTATTCCATATAAAATTGCATCGTCAGGCATTCTTCCTTCAAAACCTGGAACGATAATATTACAAGCAGGAACTACAATTTCATTATTACTTGGATTATAATAGGCATTGTAGGTTTGCGGATTCATGCTCCATTCGGTTCTGTCTACAGGTTTACCATATTTATTGATCATGTCTTTATAGCTCCAAATATTCGCTTGAATAACATTACCACAATACGATTTTCTATCAATTTTCATTGAGCTCATGTCTTTCCATTTGTCTGGATAACCTACTTTCATTACAATTTTACTCAACTTTTTTAACGCTTTTACTTTTGTTGCTTCGCTCATCCAATCGAGTTTTTTGATATGATCAGCATAAACATCTCGAATATTATTACCAATTTCTAACAATTTCTCTTTTGAGCCTTTCGGCAAATATTCAGCAACGTAAACCTGCCCAATTAACTCCCCAAGATAATTGTCTGTTTGCCCCACTACCCTTTTCCATCTTGGTTTTTGCTTAGAAACACCATTCATAACTGTTGAATAAAATTTGAAATTTTGTTTTTCGATATCGCTATTTAAGTAAGCTGCATATGAATTTACTAAATCCCATTTCAAGTATGTTTTCCAATCTTCGATAGAATAACTTTTTACTAAAGTATTTAAAGCATTGTAAAACTCCGGTTGGCCAACAATAACTGAATCAACTTTTGCAACTCCAAGCACAGGAAACATTGAATTCCAATTGATATTTGGTGTTATTTTCCCCAAACTTGCAACAGTCATTTTGTTGTAATTTTTTATTGGATCTCGAAGGTCTTCTAATTTTCTTGAGGCTTTTGCCAAATCGGTTTCCAATTTCATAATTGAGGTAGCACTTGCTTCATTTTGACCAATTAATTTCAGCATTGCTTGAAGGTGTTTTACATATTCCGTTCTGATTTTTACTGTTTGTTCATCAGTGTTGAAATAGTAATCGCGATTTCCAAGTCCTAAACCACCTTGACCTAAAAATAGAGCGTATTTAGTACTGATTTTATCATCTTGACCTAAGTAAAATGAAAATGCTGGGCTTGCGCCAATGGTGTGAAGATGTGCGATTGATGTTACTAATGATGGAACATCTTTAATAGCGTCGATTTTAGCAAACTCCGATTTTAAAGGTGAAATTCCGGCTTTATTGATAGCGATTGTATCCATTCCAGAAGCATAGAAATCTCCGATTTTTTGTTTGTTACTTCCTTTTTCAGCAGACTCATCTTGAGCTGATTTTTCACAAATCTGCTTGATTTGATTGTTTATTGTGTCGGCAATTGTTCGGAAAATCCCGTTGCTTTGTTCCGTTGAAGGAATTGGATTCTTTTTAAACCAACCGCCATTGGCATATTTAAAAAAGTCATCGGCAGGATTAACCAGGGTATCACGATTGGTAACTAATGGATCAGATAATTCAACTTCTTTTTTATTGCAGCTTATTAAATTTAAACTTGCTACAACAAGGATTACTAGTATTCTTGAGTTTTTCATAATGCTAAATATTTAGTTTTTGGAAATTCAAATTTAGAGATTAAAATTGGTTTGCGCTAAAATAAATTTGATTAATGAAATGCAAAATTCTATAAAATGAATAATCATCAAATAGAAATCGAAACGATTTTAGCCCTGATTGCAGTGAACTCCCTCGCTTTTTAGCGAGGAGTGGAACGGAAAGCAGGAAATAGCTCCAAAAAATTACAATAAATTTAAGAAGTTAGCGTTGAAAAAGTGTTAATTTGCTGCATTATTTTTAATAGATAATTGAACTAATAAAAGCGACATGGATAAGATCAAAATACTTTGGGTTGATGACGAAATTGAATTGTTAAAGCCACATATTTTATTTTTAGAAATGAAGAATTACCATGTTACGAGTTGTAATAATGGTCGTGATGCTATTGAAATATTTGAGGAAGGCAATTTTGATATTGTATTTCTAGATGAAAATATGCCGGGAATGAGCGGATTGGAAACCTTGTCGGAAATGAAGGAAAAAAAGTCGGCAACCCCAATGATTATGATCACTAAGAGTGAGGAAGAATATATAATGGAGGAAGCGATTGGGTCGAAAATCGCCGATTATTTGATTAAGCCGGTCAATCCGAATCAGATATTATTGAGTTTGAAAAAGAATTTAGACCATTCTAGATTGATATCTCAAAAAACAACGATGGATTACCAGAAGGAATTTAGAAAAATTTCAATGGATATGGCAATGGTAAATTCATATGAAGATTGGATTGAATTGTATAAAAAATTAATTTTCTGGGAATTAGAATTAGAAGATATCAATGATCACAGTATGATTCAGATATTGGAATCTCAAAAAGTGGAAGCAAATTCGCAGTTTGGAAAGTTTATTGAGCGAAATTACGAAGATTGGTACGAACCTAAAGCGGACAAACCGGTTTTGTCACACAATTTATTTCGTGAATTGGTCGTTCCTGAAATCACTAAAAAAGACAAGCCTATTTTATTTGTGGTAATTGATAATTTGCGTTATGATCAATGGAAAGTTTTTGAAAGTGTGGTAAATAACCACTATAAATTAGAGAAAGAAGTTCCTTATTATGCTATTTTACCTACTGCAACTCAATATGCTAGAAATGCCATTTTCTCAGGATTAACGCCGCTTGAAATGGAAAAACAATTTCCACAATATTGGAAAAACGATCCTGATGAAGGAGGAAAAAACTTATATGAAGCTGATTTTTTAACAGCACATTTAAAACGTTTAGGATTAAACATTAAACAAGATTACTTTAAAATTACCAATTTAGCTTCAGGCAAAAAATTAGTTGATAATTTCAAAACCTATAAGAATAACGACTTGGTAACGGTGGTTTACAATTTTGTTGACATGCTTTCACATGCGAAAACCGAAATGGATGTAGTGAAAGAATTGGCTTCAGATGACAAAGCGTATCGCTCTTTGACACTGAGTTGGTTTAAGAATTCGCCTTTATTAGAAATCATCCAACAAGCACAAAAACTAGGGTTCAAATTGATAATTACAACAGACCATGGAACGATAAATGTTAAAAATCCTTCGAAAGTAATTGGGGATAAAAACACGAGTTTGAACTTGAGATATAAAACTGGAAGAAGTTTGTCTTACGAAGATAAAGATGTTTATGCTGTTAAAGACCCTAGAAAAGTAGGTTTACCAGCAATAAATATGAGTAGCTCCTATATTTTTGCAAAAAATGATTATTTTTTAGCTTATGTAAATAATTACAATCATTATGTAAGTTATTATAGAAATACTTACCAGCACGGCGGAATTTCATTGGAAGAGATGATTGTTCCGTTTTTAGTAATGAATCCAAAATAATAATTGATAATATAAATAGAATGGAAGTTGTTTTTTCATTGGAAGAAATTGATAATGTTGCACAAATAATATTAGCTCAAAATCCTAACAAAGTCTTATTATTTAATGGGAATATGGGGGTTGGGAAAACTACTTTAATAAAAAGTTTGAGTCAGAAATTAGGAGTAATTGGAAATACAAGTAGTCCAACTTTTTCTTTAGTTAATGAATATCAAACCTATGATAATCAACTAGTTTACCATTTTGATTGTTATCGTTTAAAAACTGAAGTAGAAGCTTTGGACATGGGAATTGACGACTATTTATATTCTGGAAATTGGTGTTTTATTGAGTGGCCAGAAAAGATAGAAAGCTTGATTCCCGAAAAGTGTTCTACAATAAATATTGAGATTTTACCAAATGGATTTAGAAAATTGATTTATAAATAATTTCGATAATTGATTATTTCACATAATTTTTTATAAATTTATATTTTAATTAAATAATCAATGGCCATTACCCCTTTTTCTAAGTCGCAATTACTTCCGCAAGAGGAAAAATTAGAAATTTCTAAGCAGCGAAGTGATCTTTTTATAGGTATTCCAAAAGAATCAAGTTATCAAGAGCGAAGAATTTGTTTGACTCCAGACGCAGTAAATTCCTTGGTATCTGAAGGTCACCGAGTGATGATAGAATCGGGAGCTGGTTTAAGCGCTAGTTATACCGATCAAGAGTTTAGTGATGCTGGTGCAGAAATAACTGCTGATACAAAAAAAGTTTTCAGTTGTCCTATGTTATTGAAAATATCCCCTTTATCTATAGAAGAAATTGAGTTGGTTAATCCAGAAACGATTGTGATTTCTGCTATTCAGTTAAAAACTAGAAACAAAGATTATTTTGAAGCACTTGCCAAGAAGAAAATAACCGCATTAGCATTTGAATATATAAAAGACGAAGATGGCACTTACCCAGCTGTTAAGTCATTAAGTGAAATTGCAGGAATTGCTTCGGTATTAATCGCTTCAGAATTAATGATAAACAACCAATTCGGAAAAGGATTGTTATTCGGAAATATTACAGGTGTTCCGCCTACAGAAGTAGTGATTTTGGGCGCTGGAACTGTTGGTGAATTTGCTGCTAAAAGCGCGTTAGGATTGGGAGCAAGCGTAAAAGTATTTGACAATTCAATTACCAAATTACGAAGATTACAAAACAATTTAAACCAACGCATATTTACTTCTACAATTCAGCAAAAAGCGTTATTAAAAGCCTTAAGACGCTGTGATGTGGCGATTGGTGCTATGAGAGGAAAAGAACGTTGTCCGGTTGTTGTATCAGAAACTATGGTTGAATTAATGAAAAAAGGTTCTGTTATTGTCGATGTAAGTATTGATACTGGAGGTTGTTTTGAAACTTCTGAAGTGACAACTCATGAAAAACCAACTTTCATAAATCATGAGGTTATTCATTATTGTGTACCAAATATTCCTTCTAGATATTCAAAAACGGCATCTCTTTCAATAAGCAATATAATTACCCCTTTCCTACTCCAAATTGCTGAAGATGGTGGCATTGAACGCGCCATTAGATACAACAACGGATTAAAACACGGCGTTTATACTTATCATGGAATATTAACAAATAAGGCTATTGGCGAATGGTTTAATTTAAATTACAGTGATATCAATTTAATTGTATTTTAAGCTCACTTTCACTTACATTTGCAAAAAAAAATAAAAAATGAAATTTTATCAACGATTTGCATATTATCTAGTCGGATTGATTATTGGTTGCTTTTTTGTGGCAATGGTATTAAGCGGTAAGGATACTCGATGTAATTATTTTCCAAATGCTAGAGTTTTAAATGATCTTAGCACTAAACCATTTAATTTGTCTCCTGAAGCTTCTAAAAAGCTAGATGAAAAATGGGTAACCATGGCAGATATCAAAAATACTTTGAAATATGGTGATGTGGATTTTGATAAAAGCAATATTAAATATGAATCAGGGAAAATCTATATTGTGGAGGGAAAAACGACTTCTAATGTTCAAATAACACTAGAATTTATTAATTACCCAGATAAAGTTGTTTTAAAAGACATCATTAAAAAGTAATTTTTATTGAATAATAGTTGCAAATACAAATTCTAAATGTATATTTGCACTCCTATTTAGGGCGATTAGCTCAGCTGGTTCAGAGCACCTCGTTTACACCGAGGGGGTCGGGGGTTCGAACCCCTCATCGCCCACAAAAAAAGACAAACTAAAAAGTTTGTCTTTTTTTTTGATTTAATCTTTATGGATTTCAATAAAATCAATAATCGATTTAATTTCTTTTTTGGTCTTTTTTAGTCCTTCTGAAATATTTATTGAATAGGCGTATTCTAGATTATCAAATGATAAAGTTGGATCAGAATAAATAATAATTAACGAAAAATTTCTATTATAAAGTGGAATTACATCAACTAAATCTGATGATTCGTAAACAAAAACAAATATCAATTCCGAGTTTTCTATTTCAAATTCCTCAATTGAACTAGAGCTGCTATAATTCTGAATATTATAATTTGAATAATTACTTGCTTCAAATATATTTTTTGAAACTTCCCCTCTATCTACTACCAAAATAGTATTAATCAGCATATTAATTCGACTAAACTGTTAGGAATAAAATCAATAACCTAAGTTTTCTAAATTAGTATTGTTTATTCTGAATGTAAAATTAATGAGGTAAGGTTAAAACAATATACTAATTAACGACGGCAACTATTAAATTTTGATATTTATTTTAAAAAAAAAGGCTACAAAAATGTAGCCTTTAAAAACATATCTATCAAAAATTATTGGTTTATAAAACCAAATAACTTCCTGGATAATGAATTGCTGGATCATCTTCTGCTGTTACAAAAATCCTTTTAGGTTTTGATGAAGAAACGGTTTCAAACTTAATTTTAAGTTTTGATGATACTACAATCTGTCCTAAATTAATAGGATTAGAACTTTGATCCGATTCCAACCAAACCACATAAGCTGCCTTTGATGGTTGTAATCTATTAGGTTCAGCCAAATAGGCAATCTCTAATTTGATAACATAATTATTGTTCTTATCCTTTGAATAAGTTACATTTCCTCTCGCTGCTGGCACTTGTGCAGAGGTTTGAAATGGAATTTTCTTAGCACACCCGACCAAATTAAAAATCAATAGAATTGAAGATAGAATCAAAACAATTGACTTTAAACTAAAATTACTTTTATAGATTGTCATTGATTTAATTTTTCATTTGATTTTTTTTTAAATGTGAATTTGGTAATTTATTTTGAAATACTTTTTCCGTTAATAATCCTTAATAAAATAGCAATTACGGCAATTACTAATAAGATATTTATGATGTTTCCTGCGTTATAAACAAAGAATCCCAATGCCCAAAATATAACTAGAAGTACTGCAAAAACATAAAGTAAGTTGTTCATAATATTATAGTTTACTGATTAAAACGGTAGTTTTATTATAAGACAAATGTTGCGCTTTTAGGATTCATAAATGTTACATAAATGAACAGTTAATTTATATAATTCTTAGTGCTTGTTAAAGAATTAGAATTAGCAATAAAATAATAATTATTATTGCTCCTATAGATAAGTAAACGCCGTTATTGGTGGTTCTTAATTGACTTTTAATTGTTTTAATTTCTTTACGAAGTTCTTTTTTTTGAACTGAATTCAAATTGGATTTATCCATTGCTTTAATTTCATCCAATCGATTGAACATTGCCTGAACTTCAATTGGAACTTCTTTTGGATTCTCGATAATTATTGGGACTTTTTCAGAAGCATAAATGCGAGTTTGAAAAATGTTTAATAGCAATACCATTGCTATAAATAAATAAATAGATTGATTTTTTCATTTTTAAGTTATTTTAATTGTTGTTTATAATGAAATAGTGATAAATGAATAACCCTAACTTATGACAACAAAGGTTGTACTATTACTTAAAAACCTATTTACATTAAAAGAAAAAAGAATTACATTATTACTATTTTAAGAATAAAAAATCCCTACTGCTTTCACAGTAGGGATAAAGTATAATGAAATAATTATTTTATCTCACCCAATACCAGATAATTCCTGGTTCTGAATTTCCACAACAACCTAACCAAGGAGCTGGAGAAAAGTAAGTTCCAATTAAAGTACCCCACCATTGATTTCCTGGTTCAGAACTGGTAGTAATGAATCCTGGTCCATTGGCATAGTACCATGGTAATCTTTGTTCAATACCAGTATCATTATATTGCCAATTTCCAAAAGTGGTATTCAATGTTACATCTGTTTGATTATTTGAGGTATTAACAAAACTATAAGCTTGATTAGCTGTCCAAATACCACCCCAATTTCCTCTAGTGGTTGCATCTAACATATATTGAAACCCACTAGCACTCTTTTTAATATAATCAGCATAAGAGATGATAGAATACTGACCATTAATAGTCGGATTATTTGCGTTTCTCAAAATTGCATTGGTTCCATCCCAACCTGAATTATTATTGTTGCACATAATCAATGTCCATCCTCCTCCATCGGTTGTCATGTCAGCATAAATTTGGAAAGGGGAACCACTATTTATATTTTCATTTGAAATCCAATACAATCCATCAACGGAATTTGGATAATCTCTTTTAATTTGATAGGCACTAGATCCTGGATTAGATTGTGATGAGCCGTTCCCACCTCGCTCTAACCACGTTCCACATAAAGCACTAATTGTAACTGTTAGGTTTCTAGTTGCACAACCATTAGTAACATTTACAAGATAGACATTAGAAGAATTATTACTATAATTTGCAGCACTATTAAAATTAAGCACATTATTATTTGCAATTGAAAACAAACCTTGATTTGTACCACCACTTATTGTCCAATTGGATTGAGCTGATAAAGTAGTGACTAATGTTGAACCATTTAATAATTTTATTGAACTTGAACTAGTTGTTTGGATGCAAGATAGATAATTTGCACTATTTCGTTGTGTTAAACCACCCTCATTACCATTAGAATCAAATATAGAATTAGCTACTGGAATTACAGTAAGAAGTTCCGAACCATTGGTTGTTCCGCTAATATTTATACCCAATGTATAAACATTCCCATCTGATGATATACTTGTAGGAGTAGTTGATACTAAAGTTGCATTACCACCAGATAAAGAAAATTGAAAATCATTAACGTCAAGCGATCCTGTTCCATTATTTGTACTGAAAACACTTCGATTCATAGTAACAGTAACTATACTATTTACAAGAGAGTGACTAACAGAAGTTATAAAATTATCTAAAGTATTTGAAGAAATAACAGCAGGACTTCCAGACCAATTAGTACCATTATTTGAGAAAATGTTATTTATAATAGTAGTCTTTGCATTATAGTTTGCGTTACCACCTGGATTTATAACAGTTCCTGTATTGTTTGTAAATGTATTACCATCAAATAAGGTGTTGTTAGCTGAAATAGTAGCATTATTTCCCCAAGAATTAATTCCAATCCAACTACTAAAAATAAATAATGTTCCTGATGTGTTATTAGTAAAAGTAGAATTTAATATTTGATATCTATTAACACCTCTAAAATTACCGATTTGTCCTGAGTTATTTGAAAAACTACAATTATCTAATTTTACATACCTTTCTGTTCTAAAAATAGTTCCGGTATTACTTGTAAATGAAGAATTGGTTACGGTAATTCTATTGGTGTAATCAGTTAAAGTAGAAGATGTAGTTGATGGAGTTGAACCCCAATCACTTCCGAACAATTGATAACTTGAATTGGAATTAATAGTTGAATTTGTAATAGTTATTGTGGAATTGTTTGCTGAAAAAAAAGCAATACCATTATTATTATTGGTTACTATAATATCAGACGCAATAAAATTTGAACTATTAGCATAAAAAATAGTGCCATTTCCACCACTATTTTGAATAAATTTCAAATCTGAAATAGTTAAGGTTTTGCCCGCAGCCACACTAAACATAGTATATGAATTTGCGCCAGAAATAGTAAAAAGGTTTGCGCCAGATCCTATAATTGTCAAATCATTAACAATTTGAGGTAAATTTGATGTTAAAGTCAAAGTCCCTGTTAATCCAGATGTAAAATCAATTTGTGTTATTGTTGGATCTGAATTTGCGGAATTTATAGCCCATCTTAAAGTTCCCGAACTACCATCGTCACTTGTACTAGTTACAGTAATATTACTTAAACTGTTAGAAAAAATTGTTAACGAGTTTAATAACATTAACAATAAAAGTGATGACTTAAATAAAAGATTTTTCATAAATTCAATTTTATATTACAAATAATAAATATTCTAAATGGTTAGAATAAATAGGTTAAACTTAAAATATAATTAATTGGA